>DAHWOV010000076.1:0-26756 GCA_027339205.1 Acidimicrobiaceae bacterium
CGACGTCGACGACCAGGGCGACCGCCGGGCTCACCGCGACCTTGCCGCCCGAGGTACCGGCGCTCACCGAGGTGCTGATCGTCCGGGTGGATGTGGCCGTGACCGCGACGTTGGAGCCGCCTACCACGGCTGCTGTTGTCCCGATCTCGGCGGTGGTCACCGTCGGGGTGAGCACCTGGACGGCGACGGACGCCCCGACTCCGACGGCTGTCGGCCCGCCTGACGCCTTCGAGGTGGCCGTGGCGGTGTCGATCTCCTTCTGCACCGCCTCGACGGTGACGCTCCCCGTCCCGGCGTGGATCGTCGACCCGGCTGTCACCTCGGCGACCGTGTGATCCCTCACGATGTTGAGCGCCAGCGCTCCAGCGATCACGACCTTTGTCGCGTTGCTCGCGCCCGACACGGCGGTCGAGCTCTCGGTCTCGGTCGCTGTCTTGGTCTTCGTCTTTGTCTTTGTCACGGTCACTGTCGTGCCGGTCGCTT
This sequence comes from Acidimicrobiaceae bacterium, assembly GCA_027339205.1. GTDB lineage: Bacteria > Actinomycetota > Acidimicrobiia > Acidimicrobiales > RAAP-2 > JAJYVT01. Next base: position 484 of record DAHWOV010000076.1, read on the forward strand.
CGACCGTCAGACCGTCGGCTGTGACGCTCGAGGCGCCGGTCGTCGCCTCGTTGGACATCGACACGTCGTTCACGACCACCCCGGCGCCGATCCCGACCTTCCCCTTGGTGGCCGATGTGCCCTTGCCTGTCCCGACCGAATGGGTGTTGGCCGAGCTCTCCACGGCCACGGAGCCCTTGGCCGAGGTCACGGTGACCCCTGTGAGCGAGGCGTGCGATGTCGTTGTCACGATCAAGACAACGACGCCGCCGGCCGCCGACAGCGACGCGCCTGTGGTGCTGCTGTCACCTGCCGTAGGCGTCTTGGAAGCGCTCTGCGTGTGCCCCGTGTTGGTCTGGTCGGCGGTGTTGCCGGCATTCCGCTGGGCTGTGACCTGGCTGTTGACTGTGCCCTTTGTCGATGGGCCGCCTGTGGCGCTCGCGTAGGCCGTCCCGGTATTGAAGGAAGACCCCGACGCGTCGAAGAGGACGGAGCCCGAGGCTTCGATATTCCGGGCCGTGGAGGCTCGGACGTGGTCGGTCACGATGGCGATCGGGAGGGAGATGGCGACTCCCACGTTCCCACCCTCGACGTCGCCCTTGGCGGTCGATGTCGTAGTCGCCGCCTGTGTCGCCTTCACCGTGACCGACCCGCCGTTGGCGCTGACGTCGAGCCCTGTCCCGGTTCCCAAGACGGCATCGGTGGTCACGTTGGTGATGACCAACGCGACGGTGGGCGCGAGTGTGAGCTCGCCGGCGACACCGACACCACCGTCAGCCTTGGTGGTTGCGGCGTTGGCGTCGGTGGCGGTCACTGTCACGTTCTTGCCGCCGGTGAGCGTGGTGCCGTTCTCCAGGCCCGCGAGCGTTGTCTCGTTGTCGAGGTTCATTGCAAAGGATGCACCCAGGCCGAGCTTCGGAGCCGGTGTTGTCGGGGTTGGGAGGATCTCGATCATCTGGTCGGTCCCCGTCGCCTTCGACGGTGTGAGCTTGATCGGTGTTGTCTTGGCTGTGCACTTGGCAACTTGAATGGCAGTCGCGCTCAGGACGATGGCGCAGTACTTCGGCGTTGTCTTGAGGTTGCTGTCGGTGAGGCCGCCGATCGGTTTGCCGCCACCGGTGTGGTATTCGATCGCTGTCCCGCTCTTCAGCGGGGCTCCTGTGCCCTTGACCAGCGCCTGGGAGAGGTAGATGGCGTTCTTGTAGGGGTGCAGCGTCGTCGTGGTAGTCCCGGTGACGTCGGTCGCCGGGTCGAAGGTGTTGCGGGCCTGGTCGGCGTGCGCGGTGGCGGCCACCGATGAGCCGGCGGCGAGCGACACTGTGCCTGCTCCCGCCGTCGCACTCGACGCTGCGGAGCCTGTGCTCAGCAGTCGGGCGCTCGTTGTGACGGCGAAGATGTTGATCGCCACGGATCCCGACACGTTGGCGACGCTGCCCCCCCCTGCCCCGGACGTCGACTCCGCGCCGAACGTGTAGGTCTTGTTCCCTGTGACTGTCCTCGTCGTCGCCCCGAGCGAAAGCCCGTCCGCCACCACGGACGAGCCGGGTGTGAGATCCGCCGTGTTGTGGACCTTGGCGAGGTTCACGCCCACGCCCACGCCGACGGCCGCCGACCCGCCCTCCGTCGCCGCCTCACCGTCCCCGTCCGCCGATGCGTGGGTGTTGTTGGTCGAAGCCAACGTGACCGCGCCTGTCGATCTGATCGACGTTCCGGAGGGAAGTGATACGTCGCTCGTGCTTGTCACGAGGTTGAACGCGGCAGCGGCAGCCACGCTCACCCCTCCCGAGCCGGTGGAGGCAGACGGGGTGGTCGTGGTCGTCGGACCGTTGACGCCGTTGGTCGTCGCGTCCGACTTGGCCTGCGTGAGCTGGGCGTCGCCCTGTGTGTTGGGACTGCTCGTTGTTGTCTTGTCCGCCCCGTCCACACCGGCCCGGGCGACGCTGGTCGTGGACGACGAGCCGTTGGCGCTGAAGGCCGCCGCACCGTGGGCTGTCACGCTGCGGTGGGTCTGCGCGGTGACGGTATGTGTCGCGACCGTGACGGCGACCGACGCGCCGATGGCGGCCGTGGCGCCCGTGGTGTTGCCCTTCGCGCTGGTTGTCACCGTGGACGACTGTGTGCCGGTAGCGGTGAGGGCCCCGGAGAGCACCAGCGGCGAGCTTCCCGAGGTGGCCGTCCCGAGGTCGGCATGGGTCCGGACGTTCGAGACGGAGACGGCGACCACGGGCGTGATCGCCACGCCGCCCTCGGAGCCCGAAGCCGCCTCGGTGCCCATCGTGTCCTCGGTGGTCGCCTTCAGGGTCAGGTTCTTCGCCCCGGTCAGCGCGGCATCTGTCCCGATCGTCGCCTGGCCGGTGTCGTTCACCACGTTGACCGCCACCCCGAGCCCCACGCCCACCCCACTGACCTTCTTTGCAGGGAGGAGCGACTGCTCGTTCCCCGTGGTTGTCGTCGTTGTCAGGTACAGCGCCGTGGTTGTCGGTGTTGTGCTTGTCTTCTTTTTGGGGGCGGCGGCCAGCTTGAAGCTCGGATATGTTGTCGTGCCTGTCTTGACTGTCTTGACTGTGAAGGCGTAGTAGGTCCCGCCTGTGGCCAGACCGCCGATGTCGGTGCCCCCGCCGTTGGAGTAGACGAGGGCGGTCCCTGTCTTCAGTGTTGCCACCTTGTACGGCAGCGTGATCGTGTTGTGATCTGTTCCGACCGCGGTCTGCGGGTCGAAGACCTTCTCCTTCGGGACGGCCTTGGTGTCCGACGTGGTGGTGTGGGTGCTCGACAGCGACACTGTCGCTCCGCTGACGGCGATGGACGCCGAGGGTGAGATCGAGGCTGTCTGATCGACTGTCACCACGTTGAGGGCGAAGGACCCCTTGAAGGCAACCGACGGGTCATCGCCCAGTCCCGAGGTGGCGGATGCCCCGATCGTGTCGGTGCTCGGCTGGGTGCTTCCGCCGGTGCTGACATCGACAGCGGCGGTTGTCAGAGCCTGTGTCCCCGCGAGGTAAGCCTTGGTGGTGTCCTTGGCGACGTTGACGGCGATGCCCACCCCGACCCCGGTCTTGGCCGACTTGTTCGTCGCCCCATCGCCGGTCGTCGCCACCGTGTTGGAGGTGTTGGCATGGACGCCGACGCCGGAGGCCGTCGTCGTGAGCCCGAACCTGCCAGCCGTCGAAGTTCCGCTTGTCGGGGCAATAGCCGCGACGGTTGTGTCCTTGAGGTAGCTGAAGCCGAGGGCGCCCGCGACGGAGATCGGGCCTGTGCTGGTGTTGGCATTGCCGGTCGGAACTGTCGGCGCCTTCGGGTTGGTGGAGTGAGGGTTCGTCAGAGCGTCAGGCGACACTGTCGACTTCCCTGTGCTCAGGCTCGTATCCGACGTCGCCCCCCCGACGCTCGCCTGCGCTGTCGTCTTCAGGTTGTTGGTGGCTGTCGCCTTGACTGTGAGGCTCGCCGCCTTGTTCCCCGACGAGGTGGCGGTGATCTCGGACGTCGTGCTCTCCACGAGGACGCCGACCGCCACCCCGGCCCCGGCACCGGAGCCGCTGGCGTCGCCGATCGCGTTCATGGTCACGGCGTTGGTCGACGTGAGCGAGAACGTGCCCGTGACTTTGAAGGAGGTGGTGCCCGAGAGGGTGCTCGAGGCGTTGGAGGTCACGGCCACGGCCGAGGCGGCGGCGTCCTTCGCGGCCGATGCGAGCTTCCAGTACGTCCCTGTCGTTGCGGACTTGGGTGTGTGTCCCGTGTTTGTCGCAGCCTGGGAGGTGTAGATCGCTGTTGTCTTTGTGACGGTGTCTGTCTTGGCGTAGGTGGTCGATGCTGTCCAGGCACCCTTGTATGTGGACCCGCTCGAGGTGGCGGTGGCTGTGACGTGCGACGAGCTGGAGACGGTCACGTTCCCCGTAGCCGTGATGGTCGAGTTGGCGACCAAGACGGTGGCTGTCGCTGTCACGACCACCACGTTCAGGTGTCCTGATGTCGTCGGTGCCGACTCGGCGCTGGCCGCCAGGGTGATTGTCCCGGCGGTAAGCGTCGCCTTTCTGAGCGTGATCGATGCCTTCGGCTTGGCTGGGGTGAAGACTGTGAGGGTCGAGCTGCCGTTGTCGCTCGCTCTCGCTGTGAAGTCGATCGCGCCGGTGCCGGTGGTGATCGCGACGTTGAGGACGGTGATCTTTGCGACGTTGACGTCGAGGGTGGCGCCGGAGAGTGTGAGCGCCGTCGCGAAGTTGATGGACTCGTTGTTCCCGTTGCCGTTGATCGTGACCTTGCTGAGGCCGGTCGTCGAGAACGTCACCGATTCGATTGTCCCCGCCTTCACGGTGACTGTCGACTCGGCCTGGGAGACGCTGAGGCTGTCTGTCCCCGTGCCTGTGATGGTCACTGTCGGGGTCCTGCTGACGGTGATCGGGGCCATGCCGGCGTACCCGATAGGGACGCCGTCGACGACGACGGTGCCCGAGTGGGGTCCGGTCGCCTCATCGGCGAAGCTCTGGCCGCCGTTGACGACGAGGGTCCCAGATCCGCCGCCGTCGACGTAGCCGGCCGACCCCCCGGGTTGCAGGACGAACGTTGCGGCGTACCCTGCCGCGCCGATGAGGTCCTGGAAGCCGCTGAACGCGACCCCGGCGACCGTTCCGGAGTCGGCACCGGTGAGTGTCCAGGTCGAGCTCCCAGCAGGGCCGAAGAGGGTGTTGGTCCCGCCTCCGCCGTTCAAGGTGACGGGGACCGGGAAGGCGCCGCCTGTGATGCCCAACTGGTCGTTGCCGGGTCCCCCGTTCACCACCACTGCGGTGAGGCCACTCGCCGAGATCCCGTCCACCGCGCCGCTCGGAGCGACGAGCTCGATGGTCTTGGTTGTCGCGTTGTAGCCGAGATCACCGACGAGCACCTGGCCGGCCGGCACCTGATAGGTGGCGGTGGTCCCTGTCACCGTCCAGTTGGATGCCGGCGTAGGTGTGCCCGAGACCGTGGGGGTGCTCGGTGTACCAGACGTCGTGGTCGTGCCCGACGTCGTCGTAGAGGTGCTCGGTGTGCCCGACGTCGAGCCGGCCCCCAACGTCGTCGTGGTGGTGCTCGGGAAGGTTGCGGGGACCTGCTCGACCACGCCCGGTGCCAATGTCGCCGCCATCAGCCCGCTGCCGGCGGGGCCGTCCGGCAGTCCCAGGACGTGACCGATCTCGTGGCGTACGACCGTGAGGAGGTCCATGTGGAGTGTCGACGCCGGGGCTGTCGGGAAATCGACGCTCCAGCCCCACCCTGCCGCGTCCGGGCTGACGAGGATCGCGGTCCCGTTGGTGATCCCGAGCTCGAGGCCCGGCAGTGTCAAGGTGTCGATGGTGATCGCTGTGAGGCGGGCGGCGTCTGTCGCCGGGGCGATCGCGCTCCACTCGCTCAGCGCCTCACTGGTCGCTGCAGCGAGCTGGGCGGCGGTCACAGCATCGCTCGCAGGGACCGGATCGGAGGGTGCGTACGCGGCGACACAGAGCTCCGGGTTGTTCAAGGCTGTGCCCGACGTCGTGCCGGTGCCCGAGGTCCCCGTCGTGCCCGAGGTGCCCGAGGTCCCCGTCGTGCCTGAGGTGCCTGAGGTGCCTGAGGTCCCCGTCGTGCCTGACGACCCCGAGGTGCCTGACGAACTGTGAGATCCCGACGTTGTGCCGAGGTTGACGCTCTGACTGGTTGTCGTGTTGCTCGTCGTCGTGGTGGTCGTGCCTGTGGCCGAGGTGGTCGTGGTCGTCGAGTTGTTGGTCACCGTCACCGGGCAGCTGACCGTCTTGGCTTCGATGACGACGTTGTGACCGAAGTTGCAATTGCTTGTCGTCGTCTTCGAGGAGCTCGAAGAGGGCCGCGAGCTTGACGAGCTCGAGGTCGAGCTCGATGTGGTCGAGGTCGAGGTCGAGCCCCGTGTGGTCGAGGTCGAGGTCGAGCCCGGTGTGGTCGAGGTCGAGGTCGAGGGTGCCGTCCCCCCTGCGGGCGGTGGGGCGGCGGACGACGAAGCGGAGGACGAAGCGGACGACGACGCGGACGACGAAGTGGACGACGACGGGGCGGTCGCAGCCGCCGGCGCAGAGGACGCCGAGGTCTTGAGGAGATGCGTCGCGCTGCCGCCGTAGACGACGAGCGGCAGCGACGGTGTCCTGGTCGCCGACGTGCGCGCCGAGCTGGGCTGGGTGGACGCGCTCGTCGCGGTGACGGTTGCGGTCGTTGCCGAGCCGGGCGAGGTCGCCGTCGAGGTGCGCTGGAAGCCAACCGTCGAGGTCGTGGAGGTGGTGGTGGGGGACGAGGTGCCCGAGGACGCCGACGCGCCGGCGTTCGCGGACGCGGTGCTGGCGATCTTGACGGACGCAGATGCCGACGTGACAGGTGCAGAGGAGGGTGCAGACGAAGAAGAAGGGGAAGAAGGAGACGTCGCCGCCGGCTCGACCGGGGAACCCGACAGGTGGTGTGAGGACCTGGTCGCGCTCGAGAGAGCTCCGGCGCCGACCGTGCCGAGCCCGAAGGCGACGTTCATGAGCACGACCGCGAAGGTCATACGGCCCGTCCGTACGATCCACCTTCGCCTATGTGTCAGAACAGAGTCCATGTCCCCGCCGGTAGCCCAGACGCCGAAGCAAGCGACGCCCCCGGGGGTTCCGATCCGATCTCTTGCCGAAGACCGCGATGCCTGCGATGGGTGGTCTACACGCGACGAAGGGCAAGTGCAACCGATGTCGCCGGAATTCTTCGGGAGAGCCGGAAGTTTTTTCCCTCTGTTTGGCCGCCGTTGACCGGCCGTTGAGCCGCGGACCGCTCCGATAACTCCCCGGATAGGGATCGCACCCGCCCAACAGCGCGCCGTCTCCCGCTGCGCGCACCCACAGCACGTGCGCCGACTTCCCAGCGCGCGCACCGGACACGGGGGGTGCCGACCGCGTGTGACGGGCCTCTGGGCAGACGCCGACCGCGCGGGCGAGCTGCAAGACTGCGGCCATGCCGCGCGCGCGACGACCGAGGCATGAGCCTCGCAGGGGAGGCCGCGATCGATGACCGACGTGCGCGGCCGCATCGCGCTGGTCACCGGCGGGGGGTCCGGCATCGGCCGGCTGCTCGCGCGAGAGCTTGCCCGCCGAGGCGCGGTGCCGGTCGTCTGGGACGTCGACGAGGCGGCCGTCGCCGACACCGTCGGAGAGCTCGACCGGCTGTCAGAGGGCCGGGCGCGAGGCTACGCCTGCGACGTGCGCGACCTCGACGCGGTAGGTGCCGCGGCCGAGCACGTGCGCCGAGAGGTGGGCGACCCGATGATCCTCGTCAACAACGCCGGGGTCGTGAGCGGTGCGAGGTTCCTCGATCTTCGGGCGGATGACGTCAGGCGGACGTTCGACGTCAACGCGCTGGCGCTCTTCTGGGTGACCAAAGCGTTCCTCCCGGCGATGGTCGACGCCAACCGCGGACACGTGGTCACGGTGGCGTCGGCCGCCGGACTGGTCGGGGTCGCGCGCCAGACGGACTACTCGGCGTCGAAGCACGCGGCGGTCGGCTTCGACGAGTCGCTGCGCGTCGAGCTCCGCAGGATCGCACCGCGCGTGCAGACCACGGTGGTCTGCCCCTACTACGTGGACACCGGGATGTTCGAGGGGGTGCGCACGAGGGTGCCGCTCCTCCTGCCGATCCTCCGCCAACAAGACGTGGCGCGGCGCATCGCGGACGCGATCGCCCGGGACCGGCGAATGCTCGTCCTGCCCCCGATCGTGCGGCTCCTCCCGGTGCTGCGCATCCTGCCCCCGGACGTCTTCGACGCGTTGATGGACCTCTTCGGCGTGAACGTGTCCATGGAGCACTTCGTGGGCCGCCGGGGGCCCTCCGCCCCAGCGTGAGCCCTAAGGTGGGTTCATGAGCACGACGGTGCACGACGCGCCCTCGGTCGTCGCCGCCCTCCGCGCGACGTTCGACGCAGGGCTGACGAGACCCCTCAGCTGGAGGAGGCAGCAGCTTCTCGCCTTGAAGCGGATGCTCGCTGACGGCGAGGACGAGCTCCTCGCGGCCATGCGTGCAGACCTCGGAAAGCCGGCTGTCGAGGCGCGGCTCACGGACCTCTCCTTCGTGGACGCCGAGATCGACGTCATGCTCCGTCACCTCGAGAGCTGGGCGCGCCCCGAGCGCGCGGGGGTCCCGCTCGCGCAGCAGCCGGGCCGCGCGACGATCATCCGCGAGCCCCTCGGCGTCGCGCTCGTGGTGGCCCCCTGGAACTACCCGGTGCAGCTCCTGTTGGTCCCCATGGCCGCGGCGCTCGCCGCCGGCAACTGCGTGGTGGGCAAGCCCTCGGAGATCGCAGCGGCGACGTCCGCGGCGATCGCGCGGCTGGTGCCACGCCACCTCGACGACCGGGCGGTCTCGATCATAGAAGGCGGTCCCGACGAGACCCGGGCCTTGCTCGAGCAGCGCTTCGACACGATCTTCTACACGGGCAACGGCAGGGTTGGCCGGATCGTGATGGAGGCAGCAGCCAAGCACCTCACGCCGGTGACCCTCGAGCTCGGCGGCAAGAGCCCGGTGCTCGTCGGCGCCGACGCGGACCTCGACGTCGCCGCCCGGCGGATCGCGTGGGGGAAGTTCCTCAATGCGGGGCAGACCTGCGTCGCCCCCGACTACGTCCTCGTCGACGAGCGCGTGGAGCCCGCGCTCGTGGACGCCCTGCGCCGCACGATCGGCACCTTCTACGGGAGCGACCCGCAAAGGAGCGGCGACTACGCGCGCATCGTGAGCGACCGCCACTTCGAGCGGCTCACCGGCCTCCTCGCCGCGACCTCCGGCACGGTCGTGCTCGGCGGCGAGCACGACAAGACCGAGCGCTACCTCGCGCCGACGGTCGTGACCGGCGTCTCGGGGGACGACCCGCTCATGGACGACGAGATCTTCGGTCCGATCCTCCCGGTCCTGCGCGTCGCCGGCATGGAGGAGGCGGTGAAGTTCGTGTCGTCTCGCCCCAAGCCCCTCGCGCTCTACGTCTTCTCCTCGTCCAATGACACCGTCGACCTGGTGGTCTCGAGGACGTCGTCGGGAAGCGTCGGCGTGAACCTGACCCTCCAGCAGGTCGCGGTCCCCCAGCTGCCGTTCGGCGGCGTCGGCCAGAGCGGGATGGGCGCGTACCACGGCCGGCAGGGCTTCGAGACCTTCAGCCACCGGCGTGCGGTCCTGGCGAAGCCGACCCGGGTCGATCCCCCGGTGCAGTACCCCCCCTACACGAAGCTGAAGGGCTGGCTCCTCAAGAAGATGCTCTGAGCCGCCTCACACCGGCGCTGGGCCTCACACCGGCGCTGGGCCTCACGCCGGTGCGCTGAGCCTCACCGGCCCCCAGCTCGCCAGGACGCGGCGTCGACGACCCACACCTGGTGACGGCCAGTCTCCGAGGGCGCCTGCACGGCCACCTCGTCGACGCGCTCGAGGCGGTAGCCGAGACGCCGGGGCACCCCGGCGCTCGCCAGGTTCGCCTCGTCGCAGTGGATCTCGACCCGCTCCACGCCGGGCAGCCCGAAGGCCGCCGTCGTGAGCGCCCGCGCCGACGCCGTGGCATACCCACGGCGCACCCGGTCCTCGCTGACCCAGTAGCCGATCTCGAGCCCCCCGGGCCCGATGCGGCGGTGGAGCCCCGCGCAGCCCACCATCTCGCCGCTCGCCTCCTCGCGGAGCCAGTAGCCGAAGCCCTCGCCCCGCTCCCATTCCTCGATGCTGGCGCGCACGTACCCGCTGTGCGCGTCGGCTCCCGGCGGGGCCTGCGCCCAGGGCATCCAGGGGCGGAGATGCTCGAGGTTCTTGGCGACCAGCCGGCTGAGGACGGGTCCCTCGTCACCCTGGAAGGCCCGCAGGGTCACAGAGCCTGCGGCGAGCTCTCGCGGGGGCGACCCATTGCTCGCAGCCCCAGTGCTCGCAGCCCCAGTGCTCGCCGCTCTGCTGCTCGCCACCCCGCTGCTCGCGGTCATCCTGCGCAAGATCCGCGTGCGCGGTGGCGCCCGGCGGCGCCCTCGCTCACGAGGTGGGGCCCTGGACCGTGACCAGCGTCCCGATCGGGGTGTAGGGCCAGAGCGCCCCTGCTGTGCTGATCTGCATCTCCACGCATCCGTTGCTCTGCGGCCATCCGTAGGTCGCCCGTGGAAACCCGTGCAGCGCGTCGCCCCCGTTGAAGTAGCTCGCCCACGGCACGTGGGGGTCTGTGTAGGTGGTGCCTGTCACGTCGGTGCCCTTCATGTCCGAGAAGGGGACGTGCTCGAAGACCTGGAACGTGCCGTCCTGGGTGTTCGCCCCCGGCACCCCGGTGTTCACCAGGATGTGCTGGAACTTGAGGGTCCCGTCGACCCACGCTGTGAGGTGCTCCGGCAGCACCTTTGTGACGAGCACGTAGGTGACCGGCTCGGTGTTGGGCTTCTGGACCATCACGTCGTGCAGCAAGGCGGTCCAGACCTCGGGGCCGGGGATGCCGTCGACCGGCAGGCCGTTCTCTGTCTCGAACATCATCACGGCCCCTTTGGTGATGGGGCCCATTGTGCCGGGCACCCACTGGCTCGTGAGCTGGGAGGGAAGGCCCGCCCAGCGCCACGTGAATGTGCCCGGCTGCGGTGTGGCCAACGCGCTCGGGGGGGTCGCCGAGGCCGCGTAGGCCACGGGGAGGTAGCCCAGCTCGGCAAGGAGCTGCTGGAGGCGGAGCACGCTGCCGTTCGCGATCGTGAATGTGACCGTCCGGGTCGCGCCGAGCCGGGTGCCCGCGGCGCTCTCCATGCCGCCGGAACCCCCCGGGATCGTGAGCGTGTACTTCTCGAAGGGCACGAACGGTGCTGCGGGGGTGAAGACCAAGGTGTCCTTGGACGCCGCGTGCCAGGTCCCCGACACCGCGGGCGACACGGTCGGCGTCGGCCCACCCTTGGCGACGGGCGCGTCGAAGGAGACGGTGAGCTGCGCGTTGGGCGCGATGCCGGAAGCGCCCGAGGTCGGTGTCGTCGACGAGATCCGGAACGGCGTGCGGTGGTGCTTCACGGACGTGGTGGCACTACCGTTCCCCCCGCCCGAGCCGGTGCCGGTGCTGCACGAGCTCCCGGAGCAGGTAAGAGCGCTCTGGGTGGTCCGGGTGGCGGCGAACGCGACACCGCCGGCTGCGACGAGCGCGACCGCGACGGCCGCTGCCCAAGGGGACAGCCAACGCCGCCCGTGTCGTGTGCTCCGGTCCCGGAGTGCCTGCACGACTGCTCCCGTCGCTCCGCGCGGTCACGTTCCACCGCGCTCCCGAGGAGCGGCGTCAGGAGGCGGGTGACCCCGGACGCCAAGCGCCCGGCATCCCGTCGCCCCGCCAACACGTCTTTGCTCCCGCCCAGGAGGCACGGCCGGCACCGCCCTCGCGTCGACGGTGCCTACCGCGACCTTAGCCAGCGGTTGCGCCGTCGCGGTCGCGGGGTGCCGGCACAACATGCGCTCGGCTCCGTGCGCTCGGGCACATGCGCTCGGTCACATGCGCTCGGGCACGGTCACATGCGCTCGGGCACATGCGCTCGGGCACATGCGCTCGGTCACGGTCACATGCGCTCGGGCGCCTCCATGCCGAGCAGCCCGAGCCCCTCGGCGAGCACCCGCGCGGTCGTCTGCGCGAGCGCGAGACGGCTCTTTCTCGTGGGGGCGTCGGGTGCCCGGAGCACGGGGCAGCGCTCGTAGAAGACCGTGAAGGTCGTCGCGAGGTGGAACAGGTAGGCGCACAGCTTCGACGGGGACGACTCGTCGGCGGCGGCTCGGATGGCGCTGCCGTACCCGAGCAGCGAGATGCCGAGGGCGCGCTCTTCGGGCTCTTCGAGTGCGATCGCCCCAGGGTCCGCGTCGCCCTCCCCCGCGCCCGCCAGCCCCGCGTCGCTCTTCCCCGCGCCCGGCGGCCCCGCCTCGTCGCCCGCGCGGCGGAAGATCGAGCGGATGCGCGCGTGGGCGTACTGGAGGTACGGGCCGGTGTCGCCTTCGAAGCTGAGCATGCGGTCCCAGTCGAAGACGTAGTCGCGCACCCGGTCGGTCGAAAGATCTGCGTACTTCACCGCGCCGATCCCGAGCGCACGCGCCACCGCCTCGCGCTCTGCGGGGCCGACGGCCGTGTCCCGGCCGCGCTCGGCCATCGCGTCGGCCGCCCGTGCGACCGCCTCGTCGAGCAGGTCGACGAGCTTCACCGAGGTGCCGGCCCGGGTGCGGAGCATCTTGTGGTCGGTGCCGAGGACGCTGCCGAAGGCGACGTGCTCGGCACGCACGCCGGCGGGGAGCCAGCCGGCAATCCTCGCCACCGCGAAGCACATCTGGAGGTGCTGGGACTGCGGCGCGCCGACCACGTAGAGGAGCCGGGCCGCACCCAGCGTGTCGACGCGGTCGCGGATGCACGCGAGGTCGGTCGCGGCGTAGCCGAAGCCGCCGTCGGACTTCTGGACGATCAGCGGGAGCGGGTCGCCCTCTCGGTTGGTGAAGCCGGGAGGGAAGACGCACAGCGCCCCCCCGTCCCTCACCAAGAGCCCCGCAGCGTCGAGGTCCGCCACGACATCCGGCAGCATCGCGTTGTAGTAGCTCTCTCCCTTCACGTCGTCGTCGGTGAGGAGCACCCCGAGCTTGGCGTAGACCTCGTCGAAGTACGCGATGCTGTGCTCGACGAGCACCCTCCACATCCTGAGGGTCTCCACGTCGCCGTGCTGGAGCAGCACCACCCGCCGGCGGCTCCGCTCCTTGAAGTCCTCGTCCCCCTCGAACGACGCCCGGGCTGCCTGGTAGAAGTCCGTCAGGTCGCCGACGGTGAGCTCGGCGACCGCCTTCTCCTCGCCGACGTCGAGGAGGTGCTCGATGAGCATGCCGAAGGGCGTGCCCCAGTCGCCGATGTGGTTTTCCCGAACCACGTCGTGGCCGAGGTGCGCCAGCACCCTGCAGAGGGCGTCACCGATCACGGTGGACCGCAGGTGGCCGACGTGCATCTCCTTGGCGACATTGGGGTGGGAGTATGTGACGACCACCCGGTCCCCGGCGGCGGCGGGCTCCACGCCGAGCCTTGGGTCGGCCGCGAGCTCACGCACGCGGGCTTCCACGTAGCGCGTGGAGAGGAAGAGGTTCAAGAAGCCCGGCCCGCTGACCTCCACCCGCTCGCAGACGTCGTCGAGCTGGGCGGCAGCCGCGATCGCGGCGGCGAGGTCGCGGGGGTCACGTCCAAGCTGCTTGGCGAGTGCGAGCGCGCCGTTCGCCTGGAAGTCCGCTCTCTCCGAGGGGCGGAGCACCGGGTCCGCGCCGGGCGCCAGCGTGTCGAACGCGGCCCGGAGGCGTCCTGCGAGCAGCGCGGCGACATCTGGCATGGCCCATCTTCGCGCCGATCGCGCGCCGCCTCGCCAAGGGCGCGCGCCGCCGGGGAGGGCCCAGGAGCCCCGGCGGCGACCGAAGCGGGGGCGAGGGCTCCGCAGTCCGGTTGGGGCTCCGGAGTCCGGTTGGGGCTCCGCAGTCCGGTCGGGGCTCCGGAGTCCGGTTGGGGCTGCGTCTAGGGCTGTGCGAGCGCGAAGACCGGGAAGTTGGCCGACGCTGTCGCGTCCGAGGGGAGGAATGGCCCGTTCACCACGACGGCGAGGTGGCCTGTCACCCCGGGGCCGGCGTCGCCTTCGATCGTCACCACCGCGCCGTCGGGCCACACCTGGGCCACGACCCCGACGTGCACGGCGGTCGACGCAGTCTGGGGCCCCGTCCCGTAGAGCACCGCGTCCCCGGCCAGCGCGTGCGCGCTCGGCGGCAGCACCCGGCCGTGTGTCGCAGCCCAGGAGTAGATGTCGCCCACGAACGCGTACGAGGGGATCGGGATCCCGCCCTGCTGCCAAGCCCACGTGAGGAACAGCGCGCACCACGGCTCGCACTGCCCGTAGGGGCTGCAGAAGTAGCCGCTGTCGGGGTCGGGCTGGATCTGGGAGGCGGCTGCGGCGACGATCTTCGGGTACCCGCCCGCCGGTGTCGGGTCGGCGAAGGTGTAGTCGAACCCGTCGGGCTCGAGCAGCGCGTACCCGCCCCCGTCCGGCGTGGGCACGATCGCCTTGAAGGGCGAGGCCGTGGGGCTCCCCGAAGGCGCCCCGAAGGACTTGGCCGTGCCGAAGGGGAAGACCGCCCCGTTCCACTCGAGCAGCCAGTAGCCGGTCCCGTGCGGTGTCGCCGCCATCCCCGAGATGCCCGACTGCAGGTCCTTGGCCCCGAGCGAGCCGTAGAACGCCGCGTCGCCGAAGGTGAAGACGCCCCCGTCGGCGGCGACGAGCCAGTAGCCGTGGCCGTCGGGGGTGGCCGCCATGCCGACGATCGGCTGGGCGAGGTGCTTGCCGCCCATCGAGCCGTAGAAGGCCGCGTCGCCGAAGGTGAAGACGCCTCCGTCCAGCGCGACGAGCCAGTAGCCGTGGCCGTCGGGGGTGGCCGCCATGCCGACGATCGGCGCGTACAGGTGCAGCTCGGCTGCGGAGCCAAAGTAGGGGGCGCCGTCGACCGCCGCGACCTCGCCGTCGGCAGCGGCGACCCAGTAACCGCCCGACGTCGGCGGGCCTGTCGGGGAGCCCGATGTCGAGCCGCCCGGTGTGGAGGAGCCCGGCGACGAGCCCGGTGTCGAGGCGCCCGGTGTGGAGGAGCCCGGCGTCGAGCCGCCCGGTGTGGAGGAGCTCGGCGACGAGCCCGGTGTCGAGGCGCTTGCCCCACCCGAGCCGGCGGCGCCGGCTGTGCCCGGCACCGCGACCATCGCGACCGCTGGCGCGCCGAGCGTCAAGGGGTCCGGCACAGCCTGTGCCGCGTCGCCGTACTCGTAGATCCCGCCGCCTGGATAGATCCGGAAGGACCTGGCGGCGCGTGCACGCATGGCACGGCTCGGCAGCCGGGGCGCTGTCGGCGCGCCGGGCTTCGAGGCGGCGTCGGTCGCCGCGGGCCGACCCACGGCGTGTTGCGTCCGGGGAGCAGCACCTGCAGGCCCCACGCCGGCAAGCCCCGCGCCGGCGAGCCCCCCCGAGACGAGCACGCAGGACAGCGCCGTCGCAAGGACCGATGCGGCACCAGACCCCCTTCGCCCCACGGCACCATCATCCCAACCAGCGCGTGCCGATGCACGTGTCCCCGAGGATTCCCTCGCCACCAGGACGGACGGCGCGAGCTCGGGGAGCTGCACCCCTCGTAGCAAGGCGGCACCCCCGCAGCAAGGCATCCGCCCCGCACGCCGGGATCGCCGCAGCGGCAGAATGACCGCATGGCACACCCCGACAGCTTCCGCGCCCGGTCCTCTCTCGACGTCGGCGACCGCCGCCTCGAAATCTTCCGCCTCTCCGCGGTGACCGGCTCGGAGCGGCTCCCCTACACCGTGAAGATCCTCCTCGAGAACCTGCTTCGCCACGAGGACGGGACCAGGGTGACCGCCGCGGACATCGAGACGACGGCGAGGTGGGATGCAAGAGGCGCGGCCGAGCCCAAGGAGATCGCGTTCAGCCCCGAACGGGTGCTGATGCAGGACTTCACCGGGGTCCCCGCGGTCGTCGACCTCGCCGCCATGCGAGACGCGATGCGTGCGCTCGGCGGCGACCCCTCGCGCGTCGACCCGCTCGTTCCATGCGAGCTGGTCATCGACCACTCGGTCATCGCGGAGCGCTCCGGCGGTCCTCGCGCGTTCGACGACAACGTCGAGATCGAGTACGAGCGGAACCTCGAGCGCTATCAGCTCCTCCGGTGGGCGCAGCAGTCCTTCGACCGGTTCCAGGTCGTGCCCCCCGGCACCGGCATCTGCCACCAGGTCAACCTCGAGTACCTCGCACGCGTGGTGTTCGAGACCGACGACGGCGTCGCGTTCCCCGACACGATCGTCGGGACGGACTCCCACACCACCATGGTCAACGGTCTCGGCGTGCTCGGATGGGGCGTCGGCGGGATCGAGGCCGAAGCCGCGATGCTCGGCCAGCCGCTGTCGATGCTGCTGCCGCCGGTGGTCGGCCTCCACCTGCACGGGGAGCTGCCCGAGGGGACGACCGCGACCGACCTCGTCCTCACGATCACCGAACTGCTGCGACGCCACGGGGTGGTCGGCAAGTTTGTGGAGGCGTACGGATCCGGCGTCGCCTCCCTGCCGGTCGAGACCCGCGCCACCATCGGCAACATGTCGCCGGAGTACGGCGCGACCTGCACCGTCTTCCCGGTGGACCAGGCCACGCTCGACTACCTCCGGTTCACCGGCCGGCAGGAAGGCCACCTCGCCGTGGTCGAGGCCTACGCGAAGGAGCAGGGTCTCTGGCACGATCCGGCCGCCCCGCACCCCTCCTACTCCGAGAACGTCGATCTCGACCTCTCGACCGTCGTGCCGAGCCTGGCAGGGCCGGCGCGCCCTCAGGACCACGTGGCGCTCGCCGGCGCCGGGAAGGCGTTCCGCGCCGCGCTCGGCAGGACGCCGCGGCATGCCCCGGTGTCACCCGCACCTGGCGCCGGCGCGGCAGCGACCGGGGTGGCGGCGACCGGGGTGGCCCCGAGGCCGCTCACCGACGGCGACGTCGTCATCGCGGCGATCACCAGCTGCACCAACACGTCCAATCCCCAGGTCCTCGTCGCCGCCGGGCTCGTGGCGAAGAACGCGGTCGAGCGCGGGCTCACCTCCAAGCCCTGGGTGAAGACCTCGCTCGCGCCGGGCTCCAGGGTGGTCATGGACTACCTGGAGAGGGCCGGGCTCCTCGAGCCGCTGGAGAAGCTCGGGTTCTGGCTCGTCGGCTTCGGCTGCACGACCTGCATCGGCAACTCGGGACCGCTGCTCCCGGGCGTGTCCGAAGCGGTGCAGGCCGGTGACCTCTCGGTCGTGTCGGTCCTCTCGGGCAATCGCAACTTCGAGGGACGGATCCACCCCGACGTCCGGATGAACTACCTGGCCTCGCCGCCCCTCGTCGTGGCCTACGCGATCGCCGGGACGATGGACGTGGACCTCACCCTCGACCCCCTCGGGACCGACCACGAGGGCCACCCGGTGATGCTCTCGGACCTGTGGCCGTCCGATCACGAGATCGCCGACACGATCCGGTCATCGCTCAGCTCCGACGAGTTCCGCACGCGCTACGCGTCGGTCTTCGAAGGCGACGCGCGCTGGCAGTCGATGGCGGTCGCCGGGGGCGAGACGTTCGCGTGGGACGACCGATCGACCTACGTGCTGCATCCTCCCTACTTCGACGGCATGGCGATGGAGCCCGAGCCGCTCGTCGACGTCTCGGGCGCACGAGTGCTCGCGCTGCTCGGCGACAGCGTGACGACCGACCACATCTCCCCTGCCGGATCGATCAAGGCCACATCGCCTGCGGGCCGCTACCTCGCCGCGCACGGGGTCGAGCGCAAGGACTTCAACTCCTACGGCGCACGTCGCGGCAACCACGAGGTGATGGTGCGCGGGACCTTCGCCAACATCCGGCTGCGCAACCAGCTCGTGCCCGGCGTCGAGGGCGGGGTCACCGTGCATCTGCCGGACGGGGAGCAGATGTCGATCTTCGAGGCAGCGGAGCGGTACCGGTCCGAAGGGGTGCCGCTCGTCGTGCTCGCGGGCCAGGAGTACGGCTCGGGGTCCAGCCGTGACTGGGCGGCCAAGGGACCGCTCCTCCTCGGGGTGCGGGCGGTCATCGCGCAGACCTACGAGCGCATCCACCGCTCCAACCTGATCGGCATGGGCATCCTCCCCCTGCAGTTCCGGCCTGGCGACTCGGTCTCCTCGCTCGGGCTGACCGGCCGCGAGCAGTTCTCGATCGAGGGGATCCGCGGCATCGGCGAGGGCACGGTCCCCCAAGAGCTCGAGGTGCACGCGACCGCCGACGGCGGACCCACGACCACCTTCAGCGCGCTGGTGCGGATCGACACGCCCATGGAGGCCGAGTACCTCCGCCACGGGGGGATCCTGCGCTACGTGCTGCGGCAGCTCGCCCGCTGACGCGGCGCTGCGGCAGCTCGCCCCGCGCCTGGTCTCGACCCGCTCAGCGCGTCGAGACCCGCTGGAACACTTCGGCCAGCGCACCCTTGGGCATGCCAGCAGCGCGCGCGGCCTCCGCTGCCGAGGCGCGGACCCGCTCGACGACCCCGGCGGGGTCCGGCATCTGGCTGCGGTGGCAGCGAAGGGCGGCGGCCTTGCGGTCGAATGCCGCGGTGACCTCGACCACCAGGTTGGGGGTCGGGGACGCCATGAGCCAGAGCTCCTCGACGGTGTGCGGTTCGAGCCCTTCGTCGAGCAGCTCGGGGTGCGCGAAGGGGTTGCGGGCGTCGGGGTACACCGTGCAGGTCGCGGCCTCGCCGACGGCCAGGTGGTCGGGGTGGCTGGCTGCGATGCGGTCCCACCAGCGCTCGGGGGAGGGGGCGAGGACGAGCTGGGGTCGGAAGGTGCGCACCAACCGGGTCAGGTCACCACGGAGCGCCTGCCCCGGCTCCACCCGCCCGTCGGGATAGCCGAGGAAGGTCACCTGCCCGACGCCCACGTGCGCCGCCGCCGCCCGCTGCTCGCCGCGTCGGAGGTTCCCCATCTCGGCACGCGGCATCGACCGGTCGCTCCCGCCTGCGTCGCCGTCGGTCACGATGCAGTACGCGACCTCGACACCCGAGTCCGTCCACACGGCGACGGTGCCCGCAGCGCCGAAGTCGACGTCGTCGGGATGGGCGGCGACGACGAGGGCTCGCTGCAGCCCGTCGCGCCCGGCCCACCGCTCGGTCAGACGACGGCCTCCTCGTCGCTGGGCTCCCATCCGGTCAGGTCCTTCAGACGGGGATCGTTCGAGAAGATCTCGATGATCGGCACCCGCAGCCCGAGCCGGCGCTGGATCACCTCGGCTTCGATCACCTGGTTCCACAGCACCAAGGTGACGACCACGCCCGCAGAGCCCGCGCGTGCCGTCCTCCCCGAGCGATGGAGGTACGCCTTGTGGTCCTCCGGCGGGTCGTAGTGGACGACGACGTCGACGCCGTCGATGTCCAGGCCGCGTGCCGCGACGTCGGTCGCCACCAAGACGGGGAGCTTGCCGGACGCGAAGTCGGCCAGCGCACGCTCGCGGTTCACCTGTCGCAGGTCGCCGTGGATCGCCGCGGCGCGGACTCGCTCGTCGCCGAGGTGCTGGACCAGACGATCGGCGCCGCGCTTGGTCCGGACGAAGACCAGCGTCTTGTCGTGCGCCCTGGCGATCGCCGCCGCGACGCGCACCTTGTCCATCTGATGGACCTGCAAGAACCGGTGGACCATGGCCGAGACGGTCTGGGTCTCCGAGGCCACCTCGTGGAAGACGGGCTCTCGCAGGTAGCGGTGCACGAGCCGGTCGACCGCGCCGTCGAGCGTCGCCGAGAAGAGCAGCGTCTGGTGCGGTCGCTCGAGCCGCCGCAGCACCCACTCGACCTGGGGCATGAAGCCCATGTCGGCCATCCGGTCTGCCTCGTCGAGCACCAGGCCCTCGACGTCGGCGACCGAGAGCTCTTTGCGCTCCCCCATGTCGATGAGCCTCCCGGGGGTCGCGATGACGACGTCGACGCCGTTGCGCAGCCTCGCGACTTGCCGGTCCGCGTCCGCACCGCCGTAGATGGCCGCCACGCGGAGCCCGACGGCCTTGGCGAGCGGCGCCAGCACGTCGTGCACTTGGACGGCGAGCTCACGCGTCGGCAGGAGCACGAGCGCTCGAGGGCGCGCGGGTCGCCCGGGAGGGCGCGTGCGGCCGGCTTCCTCGAGCCGTTCGGCCGTGCGCTGCAACAAGGGGAGCCCGAAGGCAAGGGTCTTGCCCGAACCGGTCTTCGCCTTCCCGCAGACGTCCCGGCCGGCGAGCCCGTCTGCGATCGTCAGCGCCTGGATGGGGAACGGGGTGGTGATCCCCTGGTCGGCCAGCTCCTTGACCAGAAGATGGGCGACACCGAGGGACTCAAACGTCCCTACGGTCTCATAGATGTCGGTCGTCATTCCTGCTCTCTCACCTTGGCGGGGCCCGCGCCGTCCAACGTGAAGGGAGAAGGGCCCGGACGACCGGATCACGTCGCCGTCATCCGCTGCCGTCTTCTGCAACTTACCAGCAATACGCCCGGGATCAGCGCATTCGGCACCGATCGGTCCACGCGGGCCCCGATCGGTCCACGCGGGCAGTTCTCGATGTGCGATGCTGCGGCCCATGGCGCGTCTGGCTGCAGGTGACCTCGCACCGAACTTCACGATTCCCGACCAAGACGGCAACCCCGTCTCCCTGCGGGACTTCGCGGGCTCGACGGTGATCGTCTACTTCTATCCGGCGGACGACACGCCCGGCTGCACCAAGGAGGCGTGCCAGTTCAACGAGAACCTGTCCGCGTTCCAGCGCTCGGGCGCCAAGGTCGTGGGCATCTCCCCGGACTCCGCGGCGACGCACGTGCGGTTCCGCGAGAAGTACGGCCTCGCCTTCCCGCTCCTCTCGGACCCTGCGCACGAGGTGATGGAGGCCTACGGCGCGTGGGGCGAGAAGACGATGTACGGGAAGAAGACGGTCGGCACGATCCGTTCGACGTTCGTCGTGGACGGCGACGGCAAGGTCGTCCGCGCCTGGTACAACGTCAGGGCCGACGGGCACGCGGCGAAGGTGCTCGAGTCGCTCGGGGCCTGACCTGTTCGGTCGGGGGGGCCCCGTCCGCCCCGGCCCCTCGGCTGCGCCTATCGTTTGGGGCGTGCCACCTGAGAAGCCGCACTGGACCCACCTGTTCCGAGAGGTCGTGACGTCGGGTCTCTGCACGGGCTGCTCGGCGTGCGTCGTCGCATGCCCCTACGACGTGCTCGGCTACGACGACGACTCGACGTACCGGCCCTTCCACGTCGAGGCGACAGGCGGGGCGGAGGGCTGCACCCACGGCGACCGGGGCTGCACGCTGTGCACGAGGGCGTGCCCGCGCTTTCGGGAGTGGGAGCCCGAGATCGACCAGCATCTCTTCGGCCGGGCGCGCACCGACTCGGAGGTCGCGGGCGTCGCTGCGAGCGTGGTGCTCGCCCGCGCCACCGACCCCGAGCTGCACCAGGCCGGCCAGGACGGCGGGCTCGTCTCCGCGATCCTCGTGTGGGCGCTCGAGCACGACGTCATCGACGCGGCGCTGGTCTCGGCGCTCGAGGGCGACGGCACCAGCTGGAAGGCGGTGCCCGCCGTCGTCCGAGATCGCGCCGGGGTGCTCGCGACCGCGGGGTCCCGCTACACCTACTCGGCCAACCCGATGGCGTACCGCGAGGCCGTGGAGGGGGGAAGCGAGCGGATCGGCCTCGTCGGCATGGGCTGCCAGGCCTCGGCGCCCGCGATGATGGCGGCGCGCAAGGCCGGCAAGGTCGCCCGCCGCTTCACGCTGTCGATCGGCCTCATGTGCTCGAAGACCTTCGACGACGCGATCTTCCCGGAGCTCTTCGAGGCGCGCTACGGACTGCGGCGCGAGGACATCGCGAAGATGAACATCAAAGGCGTCTTCCAGGTGTGGATGCGCGATGGCTCCTACCACGAGGTCCCGCTCAAAGAAGCGCACGCATGGACGCGCGAGGGCTGCATGTCGTGCCCGGACTTCGCCGCGGAGCACGCGGACATCTCGACCGGAGGCATCGGCGCGTTCAACGACTGGACGCTCACGGTCGTCCGCACCCCCCGCGGCCAGGAGCTCTTCTCCGCGATGGCCGACGGCGGCGCGATCGACGTCAGGCCGGGAGAGGACGACCCCGGCGCGGTCGCGTTGATGCGCCGTCTGAGCAGGGTCAGCCGGAAGCGCTGGCCGGCGACCGCCGTGCCGATGCCCGGCCGCCTCCCGGCCGCGCAGCCCGCCTGACGCCCCGCAGCCCCGCGTCCCCCCCAGACGCTCAAGGGAGACACGACCGGCTCGCATGGTCCCACCCGGCCACCGAAAGGGTCCGGGATAGGTTGACGCCGTGCAGATCTTCCGATTCGATCCCGAGGTGTCCATCCCGATCGACCACTTCGGCTCCGACTTCCGCATCGGGAGGCTCACCGAGGAGGGCACGAAGGGTCGGGTGCAGGTCCTCCATCTCGGACCCGGCGGGATGGTGGGGCGACACCGGACCGGGCTCCGGCAGCTCTTCGCTGTGGTATCTGGCTCCGGCCAAGTGAGCGGGAACGACGGGTCGTACCGAGTGATCCGAGCGGGCCAGGCGGCGGTCTGGGAAGCCGGCGAAGAGCACGACGTGCGGAGTGACGACGGCCTCGTGGCCCTCTGCGTCGAGGGCACCTTCGAGATGCAGGCGGTAGCGGTCACGAAGGACATCGTCGTCGTCGACTACGACCCGGCCTGGCCCCAGTGGTTCGAGCACGTGCGGGCATACCTCTGGCCCGCCGTCGAGAAGCTGGCGTGTGGAATCGACCACGTCGGGTCGACGTCGGTCTTCGGCCTCGCGGCCAAGCCGATCATCGATGTGGACATCGTGGTGGCCGATGACGCGGGAGTGCGCCCCGTGATCGACGCCCTCGCGCCACTCGGCTACCGATGGGTGGGTGACCTGGGCGTCGACGGCCGGCAGGCATTCGACACGCCAACGCACCCAACGCTGCCGCGCCACCACCTCTACCTCGTCGTCGAGGGCAGCAAGGCGCACCGCGACCACGTCCTCCTGCGCGACCTCCTCCGGGCGGATCCCGACGCGCGCCGACGGTATGCCGAGCTCAAGCGGGCCAATGTGGAGCTTGCACAAGGCGACATCGACGTCTACGTGGCTGCAAAGGCCCCCTTCGTGGCCGGGCTCCTCACCCGGGCACGGGCGGAGCTCGGTCTCGAGCCTGCCAGCTACTTCGTCCCTGACTTGCCTGGAGAGGCGCCGCGGTAACTGCCCTTGTACTCGCCTTGCGACGATCGGAGGGCAGCCATGGCACGCAGAGGTCGACCGACGGCAGATCAGCCCGCCTGAGGCCGCGCCGACAGCGCCCTCGCGCGGGCGAACACCGCGTCGAGCATCGGCTCGGTGAGCCTGCCCGTGAACGTGTTCTGCTGGCTGGGGTGGTAGGAGCAGACCAGCACCCTGCCGTCGGGCAGGTCGTGCTCGGCGAGATGCGCAAAACGCGGCCTCGGCGAGACCGCGCAGAGGGACGACACCGTGTCGCAGGCCATCTTCCCGAGGGCCACCACCACCCGCGTGCGCACGAGGAGGGAGAGCTCCTCTCGCAGGTACCCGAGGCACGCGGCTCGCTCGGCGGGCGTGGGCTTGTTGGCGGGCGGCGCGCAGCGGACCGACGCGGTGACCCACGCGCCGCGCAGGACGAGTCCGTCGCCGGCGTCGCGGCTCTCGGGCTGGCTGGCGAAGCCGGCTCGCCACATGGAGCGGTAGAGCCACTCGCCCGATCGGTCGCCGGTGAACATGCGCCCCGTGCGGTTCGCTCCGTGCGCCGCGGGGGCGAGCCCCACGACGACCACGGTCGCGCCGGGGTCGCCGAAGCCGGGCACCGGCCGGCGCCAGTACTGCTGCCCCCGTAAGGCCGCTCGTGCGGGTACCTGCTCACGCCATGCGACGAGGCGCGGGCAGCGCCGGCAGGAGACGATCTCCGCCGAGAGCCCGGCCAAGCGATCGGACGTCACGGGCTCGGAGCATACGATCATCGTTCGTGCCCTCCGCCGAGCCGACGACGGTGCTGCTCGTCCGTCACGGCACGACCCCCACGACCGGCAGGCTCCTTCCTGGAAGAGCCCCCGGGCTGCACCTGTCCGCCACCGGGCGCGCGCAGGCCGAGCGCGTCGCGGCGGCGATCGCCGAACTGGACCCGCAGCCGGCCGCGGTCTACGCGTCGCCCCTCGAACGCGCGCGGGAGACGGCGGCGCCGATCGCCCGCGCGCTCGGCGTGCGCGTCCGCACCGAGCGTGGCCTGCTCGAGCTGGACATCGGCGACTGGACCGGCATGTCGCTCAAGCGCGCGGCGCGCCGGCGCGAGTGGGGCTCGGTGCAGCGCTGGCCCGCCGGGTTCTCGTTCCCCGGGGGCGAGTCCTTCACGGCGCTCGTCGCGCGCGCGACCGACGCGGTGGGACGCCTGGTCAGCGCGCACCCCGGCGAGACGATCGTGGCCGTCTCGCACGCGGATCCGATCCGGGCGCTGGTCGCGACGGCCGCCGGCGCGCCCCTCGACCTCTTCCAGCGGCTGGTGGTCTCGACGTGCTCGGTGTCCGCCGTGCGCTACACGCCCGAGGGGCCCCGCGTGCTCTGCGTGAACGCCTCGGCCGAGGGTCTGGTGCGAGCGTGAGCGGCGAGATCGACCTCGACGCCCCGGACGTCTTCTCCGTCGGCACGAGCGGCCCCGTCGGGGAGCGCCTGTTCCTCCTGCACTTCTCCGAGGGACCGGTGCGCGCGACCGTGAAGGTGGAGAAGCAGCAGGTGGCGGTGCTCGCGACCTACCTCGGTCGGATCGTGCGGCAGCTCGGACGGCCCGGCCACCTCCCCGAGGACCTCGACTTCGACGTCGACGTGGACCCCGACTGGATCGTCGGCACGATCGGGGTCTCCTACGACGAGGACGCCGACCGGCTCGTCGTGATCGTGGAGGAGGCGGGGGACGGTGGCTCGGTCGCGCGGATCGCGATCACGAGGGAGCAGGCGGCCGCCTTCGCCATCCGCGCGACGGGGCTCGTGGAGGCGGGACGTCCGCCCTGCCCGCTGTGCGGCTACCCCCTCGATCCCTCGGGGCACGACTGCCCGCGCACGAACGGCCACCGCCCGCCGGCGACGTGACGCCCGCGGCGGCGGTGGACGTGCTGACCCGGGGCCGCATCGAGGTGCACGGCCGGATCGCGGGCAGCTCCAACGTCACGCTCCTCGTCACCTGCTCGACCGGGGAAGAAGAAGGGGAAGGAGGAGGAGAGGAGCTCCTCGCCGTCTACAAGCCGCTCGCGGGCGAGCGCGAATTGTGGGACTTCCCACCGGGGCTCCACCGACGCGAGGTGGCGGCGTGGCTGCTCTCGGAGTGGCTCGGCTGGGGGATCGTGCCCGAGACCGTGCTCCGGACGGACGCGCCGTTCGGCGAAGGGTCGCTCCAACGCGTGGTGGACGAAGACGGGGTCTCCCACTACTTCACCCTGCGAGACGACCCCCGGTGGCACCCCGCGCTCCGGCGCATCGCGGCGTTCGACGTCCTCGCCAACAACGCGGACCGAAAGAGCGGTCACGTCCTGCGCGCCGGCGACCGGCTGTGGGCGATCGACCACGGCCTCACGTTCCACGCAGAGCCCAAGCTCCGGACCGTGATCTGGGACTTCGCCGGGGACAGCCTCGACGAAGAGGTCCTCTGTGCCGTCGGGAAGCTCGCCGGCACGCCATTGCCCGCGGCCCTCGCCGAGCTCCTCGGCCCCGGCGAGGCGGCAGCGCTCGTACGCCGTGCCCGCTCGCTCCTGGCGGCCCGCTCGCTCCCCGCACCCGGACCCGGCCGCCCCTACCCCTGGCCGCTCGTCTGACCCCGCCACGACCCCCGGTCCGACCCCCGTCGCAGGGGGCAGCCGCGCCTCAGCTGCGCTGCGCGAGCGCCTCGATCAACGCGGGGAGCACCTTGTGGACGTCGCCGACGATGCCGAGGTCCGCGACCGAGAAGATCGGGGCGTCGCGATCCTTGTTGACCGCGACGATGTGCCTCGAGCCCTTCATCCCGACGAGATGCTGCGTGGCGCCCGAGATCCCGCATGCGACGTAGAGTGTCGGCTTCACGGTCTTGCCGGTCTGCCCCACCTGGTGCGAGTACGGCACCCAACCAGCGTCCACGATCGCCCGGCTCGCCCCCGCCGCCCCGTGCAGAAGCCTGGCGAGCTCCTCGACCATCGCGTAGTGCTCGGGCCCGCCGAGCCCGCGCCCGCCGGACACGACCACGGCCGCCTCGTCGAGCTTCGGGCCGCTCGCCGCCTCGGCGTGGCGCGCGACGATCCTGGCGGCGCCGGTCGCGCCGACCTCTCCGGGGGGCGCGGCCACGACCTCGGCGCTGCCTCCGCCCGCAGGCGCCGCGGCGAACGACTTGGCCCGGACCACGAAGATGCCCGGGGGGTCCCCGGTGAAGCGCGCGTGCAGGATCTGGGTGCCGCCGAAGATCGGGTGCTCGGTGACGAGCGTGCCGTCGCGGGAGGCGAGCCCGGTCACGTTGGTGAGGACCGGTCGGTCGAGGCGCGCCGAGAGGCGGCCGGCGACGTCCCGGCCGTCGTAGGAGGCGGGCACGAAGAGGGCGTCGGGCCGCTCGCCGGACGAGATCAGCCCCGAGATGGCGGCGGCGACCGGCGCACCGGGGAGCGCACCGGCGAGGTCGCCCACGTCGTAGACGCGCGACGCGCCGTACTCTGCGAGCGTGGCCGCGTGCGACGCGGTGTCGGGGCCCCAGGCGACGGCTTCGACG
>DAHWOV010000011.1:0-3636 GCA_027339205.1 Acidimicrobiaceae bacterium
CGCGGCTGCGCCGTCGAGGGTGAGGTCGGTCGTGCCGCCGAAGAGCGTGTCCGAGTAGATGAGCGTCGCGTCGTGACCGCCGCGGTTGGCGATGCAGAAGACCTCGGGCCGGTGCGGCGGGAGGTCGCCCTTCCCGGTCAGGTCGCGGCGGATGGCCGCGGCGGCGACGTCGGCTTCCATGACGGCGATGTGGCCGAGCTTGGGCATCGACAGCGACGCCCCGTCGCCGGCCGCGTAGACGCGCGCTGCGTCGAGGTGGCGCATGGCGCTGTCGGTCGGGACGAAGCCCTGCTCGTCGCCGAGCCCCGAAGAGGCCCGCACCACGGGGTTCCCCGCATAGGGAGGGAGCACGATCGACAGGGCGCTCTCCCAGGCCGTGCCATCCGCGAAGTGCACCTTGCCCGCGCTCAGGTGGTCGAGCACCTTGCCGGTCTCGACCTCGATGCCCTGGCGGGTCGTGAGCTGTGCGATCCCGGTGCGGACCTTCTCACCGACGTCTTCGAAGAAGACGCCTCCGGGGCTGAACACCCGGATGGAAGAGCGGTCGCGCAGGCCCCGGCGGCGCAGCTCGTGGTCGACCATGAACATGATCTCGGCGACCGGGCCCTCGCAGGGCGCGGCGAGCCGGGGCACCTCGACCCGGCTGCCCCAGGTGCTCTCGGCAGAGCCGATCACGACGGGCCCGCCCCCGAAGGCCTCGAGAGCCTCCGCAAGGCGCGGCGCCTCGGTGTCGTCGCACACCGAATAGCCGAATTCCGAGAAGCCCCCGATCGCGGCGTAGTCCTTCTGGGCGCCGAGCGCGACCAGGACCGCGTCGTAGCGCAGGTGGTCGCCGTCGCCGTCGCCGAAGACCACCCGGGAGCGCTCGAGGTCGATCTGCTCGGCGCTGCGGTTCACGAAGCGGGCGCCGTGGCGGGCGGCGGCGTCACGGATGGGGAAGCGGGCGTGCTCGACGGGCCTGCCGGCCAGGGCGACCTCGGGCAGCGCCGGGCGGGCGAGGCTGGTGGTGCGCGCGTCGACGAGCACCAGGTCCAGGCGATCGCTCAGATCGCGCAGGCGGTAGAGCGCGCGCAGGCCGGCGAAGCCGGCCCCGAGGACGACCACGGTCGGACGGGCAGGGCTCACGATCCTCCTTCAGGGTCACGAGACATCATGCCCTGCTCGGCACGGCGAGCGGAAAGGGCGTGCTGGCGAGCAGCTCGGCGTAGGGGCCGGCGCGCCGGGCGAGCACCGGGGCGGGTCCGTGCTCGACGACCCTGCCGCCCTCGAGCACCACCACCTGGTCGAAGTCCTCGAGACCGGCGAGCCGGTGGGTGATCCACACGAGCGTCCGCCCCTCGGCGTAGCTTCGCACCGTGTCGCGCACGAGGACCTCGGTGTGCTCGTCGAGGTGGGCGGTCGGCTCGTCGAGCACGAGCACCGGCCGGTCGGCGAGCAGGGCTCGGGCGAGGCCGATGCGCTGGCGCTCGCCCCCCGACACGCTGAGCCCGCGCTCGCCCAGCTCGGTCGAGAGCCCCTTTGGGAGCCCGGCGAGCCAGGCACCCAGGCCGAGGGCTTCGAGGATCGCTGCGAGCTCGGCGTCGGTGGCCGCGGGACGAGCCAGGCGCAGGTTGGCCGCGACGGTCGTGGCGAACACATGGGGGTCCTGGGGCGCCCAGGCGATGCGTGACCTGACCTCGTCCGCCGAGAGGTCCCGGACGTCGACCCCGCCGAGGCTGAGACGGCCCGATGCGCACTCCACGAAGCGCAGGAGCGCCAGCGCCAGGGTGGTCTTGCCCGCTCCGCTGGGCCCGACGACGGCCACCGTCTCACCTGGTGCGAGGCTGAGGTCGACGCGCTCGAGGGCCGCGGGGCCGTCGGGCGCATAGGAGACCGACACGCGCTCGAGGGCCAGCGCGGGGTCACCGGGCGGGAGGGAGCGAGGAGCCGTCGGATCGGCGACCGGGGGGACCAGAGCGCCGAGACCCTGCACCCGCCGGGCCGAGGACACGGCCGCGTCGAGCCGGGTGAAGACGTCGGGCAACGCCCCGACGGCGTCGAAGGCGGCGAGGGAGACGAACCCGAGCACCGCTACCGCCACCGCCGAGACGTGCCCGCCGCCTGCGCCGCGCCCGAGGGCCTCGACGCCGAGCGCGACCACTGCCGCGGTGGTCGTCCCGCTGACCAGCGTGGCGAGCCCCGTGGCGGCGCCGGCCACCGCAGCGCTGCGTCGCAGCGCGCCGGCGAGACGTGCTTCCCCGTGTGCGAGCGCTGCGAGGGCCTGTCGGGTCGCGCCGAAGGCCACGACGTCGGCGGCGCCGTCGATCGTCTCGACCATCGTGCCCGCCAGCCGCCCTCGCTCGACGGAGAGCGCCTCCGCCGCATGCCGCCCCGCCCGGCGGGCGAGGAGCGGGACGGCGACGCCGGCCAGCAGCAGCCCTGCGCCGAGAACGGGCCAGGCGTCGGCCAGCAGCAGCCCGGTCAGCGCGACCGCAGCCGCAGCGGTGGCGATCCCGGTCATGAGCGGCACCCCCGCGCGCACCACGAGGTCCTGGGCGCCGTCCACGTCGGCCACCACCCGCGACAGCACGTCGCCCGTCGTCCCGGCACCCAGGCCGCCGGGCACCACCGTCTCGAGCCGCCGGTACGCCCAGACCCGCAGCCGGGCGAGCAGGCGCAGCGCCAGGTCGTGGCTGGCGAGGCGCTCGCCGTAACGACCGAGACCCCGCAGCAGCGCCAGCAGGCGCACCGCGGCGATCGCCACGCTCAGGGTGAGGATCGGAGGCCGAAGCGACGAGGTGGTGATGAGCCACGCAGAGGTCGCCAGCAGCCCGAGCCCGCTCAGCTGCCCGACGAGGCCGAGGGTCACGGCGAGGAGCCCGCGGGCCACGTCGCGGGTAGGGGCCACCAGGGTCATGGCGCCGCCTGCACGCGCACGCTCCTCCCGCGCGCTCCCTCGCCGCTCCGCCGGCCCCGGGGCGTCACGGGGCGGGTGCGGGCGACGAGCCGTCCCCCGTCGAGGGTGACGACACGGTCGGCCAGCTCGAGGAGGCGCGGACGGTGGCTGGCCACGACCAGGATGCGCCCCCCGAGCCAGCGGTCCAGGTTGGCGACGACCCGCTCCTCGCTGCTGGCGTCGAGATGGGAGGTCGGCTCGTCGAGCAGGACGACGGTCGCCGCCGTGCGGCGCATCGCCCGGGCGAGCCCGACCCGCTGGCGTTCTCCGGCGCTGAGCCTGGCGCCGCCTTCGCCCAGCGGCGTGTCGAGGCCCTCGGGGAGGCGGGCGACCAGATCGGCCAGATCGGCGAGAGCCAGCGCCTCGGCAAGGCGGGCGTCCTCGGCGACGGCGTCGGAAGCGTCCTCCTCGCCGAGGCGGAGGTTGTCGCGGAGGCTCGCGGAGGACAGCCACGGGCGCTGGGGAAGGAAGGCGAAGCAGGCCCGCCAGGCCTCCGGGTCGGCGTCACGTTGCACGAGCCCTCCGAGCGCGATCGACCCGGCGCTCGCCGGCACCAGCCCCAGCAGCGCGCCGAGCAGGCTCGACTTGCCCGCCCCGCTCGCCCCGACGACCGCCACCCGCTCACCCGGCGCGACCAGGAGGTCGACGCCCTCGAGAGCCAGGCGGTCCCGGTCCGGGTACTGCACGCACAGTCCGGAGAC
>DAHWOV010000039.1:0-4322 GCA_027339205.1 Acidimicrobiaceae bacterium
TCGCCTCGGCGAGGGCAAGCGCTGCCTGCTCCTTCTCGCTGAAGAGGTCGGGAGCCTCGCGCCAGGCGGACAGCACGTCGAGGCGGCGCTGGTCTTCACCGCCCTCGCGGGCGTCACGGCAGTGCATGTCGAGGCAGAACGCGCAGCCGTTGAGCTGCGAGGCCCGGATCTTGACCAGCTCGTAGAGCGGCTTTTCCAGATCGCTGCTGCGCACGTAGCGCTCCATGCCGAGCACGGCCTCGGTCGCGCCGGGATCGACGTCGTGGATCGACAACCTCTCGTGGTGTTCGACGGACATGCCTACCTCCTTGCTGGTTGGACAAGACCAGGTGACCATCGCGAATCACAGAGACGAGGCCGCGCCGACCCGTAGGCGGTGAGGAGACCGCTCATCCGTCGCGGGGATCCGGCGCGTCGGTATCGAGGCCGTACGCGGCCAGCGCGTCGAGAACTGCCTGCGCCTTGACCTCTCCCTTCTGGAGCAGGCCCCACAGCGCGGCCACCACGACGTGCGCTCCGTCGACCTCGAAGTGACGTCGCAACGCGGCGCGGGTGTCGGAGAAGCCGAACCCGTCGGTGCCGAGGGGGACGTAGGGCTCCGACACGAAGCGGCCGACCTGGTCGGCGACGAGCTTGACGTGGTCGGTGACGGCAACGACCGGACCTTCACCTCGGCCGAGGACCCGTTGGACGTAGGGCACCCGCGGCTGCGCGCCCGGGTGGAGGCGGTTCCAGCGCTCGACCGACATGGCGTCGTCACGGAGTGCCTTGTAGCTGGTCGCGCTCCAGACTTCCGCGGCCACGTCGAAGCGCTCGAGGAGCTCGCGCTGGGCTTCCAGCGCTGCTGGCATGGCAGCGCCACTCGCCAGGATGCGGGCGCGGTGCTTGGCCTGCCCGGGCGCTTCGCGGCAGCGGTACAGCCCGGCCACGATCCCCTGTTCGGCCCCAGCGGGCATCGGTGGCTGGATGCTCGGCTCGTTGTACAACGTGAGGTAGTAGACGAGGTCCTCGGGCCGGGCGCCGTACATCCGGCGCAGCCCGTCGCGCACGATGACCGCCACCTCGTACGCAAACGCAGGATCGTACGCCCGCAGGTTCGGGACGGCGCTCGCGAAGAGGAGGCTGTGGCCGTCGCAGTGCTGGAGACCTTCGCCTTGGAGCGTGGTCCGCCCGGCGGTCGCGGCGAGCAGGAACCCCCGTGCCCGCACGTCACCGGCCGCCCACAAAAGATCCCCGAAGCGCTGGAAGCCGAACATGGAGTAGTAGACGAAGAACGGCACCGTCGGCTCGCCCCAAGTGGCGTACGAGGTGGCCGCGGCGAGGAACGAGGCCATCGAGCCGGCCTCGGTGATGCCTTCTTCGAGGATCTGGCCGTCGGCGGCCTCTTGGTAGCTGAGGAGCAGCCCGGCGTCCACGGGGTCGTAGCGCTGGCCGCCGGGGGCGTAGATCTTGGCCTCGCGGAACAGGCCGTCGATGCCGAAGGTGCGGGCCTCGTCGGGGATGATCGGCACCACCCGGTGGCCGAGCTCGGGGTCCCGCCGCAGGTTGCGCAAGAGGCGGGTGAAGGCGCCCGTCGTGGATGCCGCGACCTTGTCGCCGGTGCCGGCCAGGAGCTCGTGGTAAGCAGCGTCTCCTGGCAGCGCCAGCGGCCGTGACCGGACCACCCGGCGCGGGAGGTGTCCGCCCAGCGCGTGGCGGCGCGCCATCAAGTACTCGTGCTCGGGAGAGCCGCGACCGGGGTGGGCATAGGGCGGCAGGTCCTCAGCGAGAACGGCGTCGGAGATGGGGAGCTCCAGTCGGTCTCGGAAGGTGCGCAGCTCTGCCTCGGTCATCTTCTTGATCTGGTGGGTGGCGTTGCGGGCCTCGATGTCCGGCCCGAGCGCCCAGCCCTTCACCGTCTTGGCGAGGACCACCGTCGGGGCACCGCGGTGCTCCACCGCTCCCCGATAGGCGGCGTAGACCTTGACCGGGTCGTGCCCGCCGCGCCGGAGCTTGCGCAGCTCGTCGTCGGACAGCCGTGCGACGAGACGGCGGAGACGTGGGTCGGGCCCGAAGAAGTGCTCGCGGATGTAGGCGCCGGTCTCGACCTGGAACTTCTGGTACTGGCCGTCGACGGTGCGGTTCATCCTGTCGACGAGGACGCCGTCGACGTCGGCCGCGAGGAGCGGGTCCCACGCCCGCCCCCAGACGACCTTGATGACGTTCCAGCCAGCTCCGGCGAAGATGCCCTCGAGCTCTTGGATGATCTTCCCGTTGCCGCGCACCGGCCCGTCGAGGCGCTGGAGGTTGCAGTTCACGACGAAGACGAGGTTGTCGAGGTGCTCGCGGCCTCCGAGCGCCACCGCGGCAAGGCTCTCGGGCTCGTCCATCTCGCCGTCGCCGACGAAGCACCACACCTTCGTCCCCGTCGTGTCGGCGAGCCCGCGATCGGCCAGGTAGTGGTTGAAGCGGGCCTGGTACGCGGCCTCGATCGGTCCGAGCCCCATCGAGACCGTCGGGAACTCCCAGAAGTCGCAGCGGCGGGGGTGCGGGTAGGAGGGCAGGCCGCCCGAAACCTCCCGGCGGAAGCCGTCGAGCTGTGCCTCGGTGAGGCGGCCTTCGAGGAAGGCGCGGGCGTAGACGCCCGGGGCGGCATGCCCCTGGAAGAACACCTGGTCGCCCGGACCGGCCTCGTCCTTGGCCCTGAAGAAGTGGTTGAAGCCCACTTCGTAGAGGGTGGCCGCCGAAGCGTAGGTGGCGAGATGCCCGCCGATGCCGTCGGCCCGGCGGTTGGCCCGAGCCACCATGACCGCCGCGTTCCAGCGCACGAAGTGGCGGATGCGTGCCTCGATCGCCTCGTCGCCTGGGAACGGCGGCTCTGCTGGTGGCTCGATCGTGTTGCGGTAGTCGGTCGTGACCCCCGGCCCGATCCCGACGCCCGAGGCCCTCGCCCGGCCGAGGACGCGACCGAGCAGCCGGCCGGCGCGCTCGGCCCCCCAGTGGGCGATCAAGGCGTCGACCGAGTCGATCCACTCCTGGGTCTCCCCGGGGTCGGGGTCACCAAGGTGGGCATCGATCGTCATCGCGCACCTCCCTTGACGCCCTGGGTCGCCCCCGTCGAGCTCGTCACGATCGAGAGCGGCGCGGCGCGCATGCGGTACAGGCCGGCCTTGCCGCCGCGGCTGGTGCGGGCGACGATCCGGTGGACGACCCGCTCGATCCGGCCGTGGCCGCAAGTGACGACGAGCACGCTCATCGGCTGCCTCCCTTCTCGTCCTCGACGCTCGATCGCTCCCTCAGCGGACGTCGGCGTGCTCCGGCACCCCGAGGGTGTGCAAGGCCACCGTCGAGTGGGCGTACGCGCCACCGGCCCGCATCTCGGCTGCGACCCAGATCGCCTCCATGATCTCTTGGTCGGTGGCCTCCTTGCGCCGCGCGAGCTTCGTGTGGCCGGCGATGCAGTAGGGGCATTGGGTCGTGTGCGCGACGGCGACGGCGATCAGCTGCTTGGTCTTCTCGTCGAGGGCGCCGGGACGGAAGACGGCGCGGCTGAAGTTCTCGAAGGCGTCGTGGATCTCGGGTGCGAGCTCCTTGCGGCGCCTGCCGATCTCGGGCGTCCCTGGAGGGTAGACGGCGGTGTTCTCTGGCATGGGGTGCTCCTCTTGTCGTGCGCTCATCCGAGCTCATCCAGCTTCGTAGGTGCGGCTCGTCCGGGGAACTGGGTCGCGAGCCCGGTGGTCGCGACACCGGCGCCCCTCGTCATCGGGGGCCCGGGGGTCAGTCGGAAGGCGATCCGGAACATCCGTGCGACGAGCCGTACGGCCCGTAGCACCAGGCCCGGAGCAGGTCGCTCGCGCGAAAGGACCCGTACCCCCGCTCCCCCGCCACGTCGAAGGTCTCCCGGTGGGCCAGAGAGGGCCGCTCGAGACACCGTCGCCGCTGGCGACCGGGTGCCGGACGGGGACGGGACAGCGTACCCACGACCGCCGCCCCCGAGAGAGCTCGCCGCAGATGCCGTCTCGAGCCTCTCGACCGACCGCACATGGTCGGTGCCCTTCGACACCGGGCACTCGAGGGCTTCGTGGCCGTCCAAAAAGACCATCGTCCTCTCGCCGTTACCGCCTACGGCGACGGCCCGCCCCGCGCTCGTGACCAACGAGACGAGCGCATCGGGGTCGGCTTCGTGCTCGATCACGAGACATCCCGAGGAGAAGTCCGACCACACGCGTCGCACGCCTTCCCTCCCGCGCAGTGCGCCCAGCATCGCGTTGTGGCAGCGCGCGCAATTGGCGTTCTCCAGCGCCACGACCGTCCTCATGGAAGAGCCTCCGAGCAGACCGATG
>DAHWOV010000103.1:0-1755 GCA_027339205.1 Acidimicrobiaceae bacterium
CGGCGTCGAGCCGGAGCGCTCGAACGCGCTCTCGCTCGCGATCACGACCGGCGAGATCGTGCGGATCAATCCGCTGAGCGTGGCCGACGGCCTTGGCGCACCGTTCGCGGGCGAATGGACGCTCACGATGGGGCGGCGCTATCTCGACGACATCGTCCTGCTCGACGATCCGACGATCCTGGGCGGGCTGCGGTTCGCGGCCGAACGAATGAAGCAGGTGCTCGAACCGGCCGGAGCTGCGGCGCTGGCGGCGGTCCTCTATGGTCGAATCCCGTTGTGCCAGGGTGAGCGGGTGTGCGTCGTTCTCTCGGGCGGGAACGTCGAGACGTCGCGGCTGGGCGAGCTGCTCGAGGCAGCCGCACCGCTGCCCCGCTCCCAAGGAGCTGAGCGCGTCCTCGGCGGCATCGGCGAGGAGGTTGAGGCCGCAGCCCCGCTCCCAGGGAGCTGAGAGGGGGCGCAGGAAGCCGTCGGGGGCTCACGTCCCTGGCCGACGCCGGCCCCCCGACGCCGCTTGCCGTACCGTGCCCCCGGCCCACCGACGCCGCTTGCCGTACCGTGCCCCCGGCCCACCGACGCCGCTTGCCGTACCGTGCCCCCGGCTCCCACAGCACGAGAAGGGCTATCGGGCGCCCTTCCGGCGGCCGGCGGCTGCTGATCGACCGCCGTCCGACCTCTCAGGCCACCGATCTCGTCGACGGCAGCATGAGAAGGGCTACCAGTGACCACATCGCTGTCCCGGAGGAGCTGTGGCTCGCTCGTTGCCGGTCCTTGAGCACGCTGGCGGTCCGGTAATCCTTCTCGTGCTACGCCGCGCCGGATCCGACCCGGAGCCAGCCAAGGCCGGGATCAGCGCCAGATCCGACCCGGAGCCAGCCAAGGCCGGGATCAGCGCCGCCTACAGGCCGAGTTCGTCGAGGCGATTGTCGTCGATGCCCAGGTGATGGGCGAGCTCGTGGATGACGGTCAGGCGCACCTCCTCCTCGAGGTTGCGCGGGTCCGGGAAGTCCTCCTCGAGCGGTAGCCGGAAGAGACTGATCTTGTTCGGGATCGGCACGGAGCCGGCGCCCCACGCCGTCCGAGGCACGCCCTGGTAGAGCCCGTAGAGCGTCTCGTCGTCGTCGAGTCCGCTCTCACGGAGCTGCTCGAGGGTTGGTTCGTCCTCGATGACGACCGCCACCTCGTCGAGCGCCGACGCGAACGGCTCCGGGATGGCGGCCAGGGCCTGCTCGACGAGGACCTCGAACGGGCGATGGAGGCCTCTTGACGGCCCGAGCGGCGTCCGGTGGTGGGCCCGATGAGACTGTGTCCCGCGGCGGCGTTTCGGCATGGCACCCGTATCCTACGGCCGAGATGGACCTGCCCGACACGGACGTGCCCGAGATGGACTTGCCCCTGGCCGCGGTCCCGCCGCCCGACGCCTCGACCGAGCCGGAGGCGTACGTCGTCGTCCTCGGCACCGAGCGGATCCACTTTCTCGACTGGGGCGGACCTGCCGAACCACACTCGGCGCCCGGGGCCCTCCTCATCCACGGGCTCGGTGGCACCGCCTGGGAGTGGCTGCCGGTCGCTCGTCGCCTCCGCCGGCAGGCGCACGTCGTGGCGATGGACCTGCGTGGGCACGGGCTCTCGGACGCGCCGACCAGCGGCTACGAGCCCGAGCAGCTCGCCGACGACGTGATCGCGATCGCCGAGGGCTCGGGGCTGCTTCCGTACGACGCCGCGACCGCCCCGCCCGCGACCGCCCCGCCCGCGACC
>DAHWOV010000107.1:0-3983 GCA_027339205.1 Acidimicrobiaceae bacterium
GGGCGGAGATGGCGGAGAGCGACTGGACGGTCGGCTACGCGCGTGCGCTCGGGATGCTCCTCGACGGCGACGCCATCCCCGATCCCGGTCCACGAGGCGAGCGGATCCGTGACGCCACCTACTACGTGCTCTTGAACGCAGCCGACGCCGAGGTGACCTTCGTCCTACCTGGCGAGCGCTGGGCAAGGAGCTGGATCGAGGAGCTGCGGACCACGGCGCCGGGGGGCCCGGACCCCGGCGACCAGCCCCTCGAGGCCGGAGCGGAGCTCGTCCTGGCACCGTTCGAGCTCGCGCTGCTGCGTCGCGCCGCGTGAAGCCTTGGAGGTCGAGGGGTCCCAGCCGTCCGGCGGCGGGCGTCGGGTGAGCGCGACCTGAACGACGCGCTGATCTTCTCCAACATCGAAGGGCACACCCTGTCGATAGGGGCAGGGGATGTATCCCTTTTCACGGCTCGTCCGTCTGTGAAGTGTTGGTTTCGAGCGTTTCGATCAAAGGAGCAAGCCATGAAGAAGAACATGGGAACGACGGACCGAGCCCTCCGGGTGGTCGTGGCGGCCGGCGCGGTTGCGGGGAGCGGTGTGCTCGGATTCACGACGGCGTGGGGCATCGTGCTGCTGGCAGTGGCGGCCGTGATGGTACTGACCTCGGCGAGCGGGTACTGCCCCATCTACAGCGTTCTGCGGATCCAGACGACCGGGGCTCGAAACACCGACGCCGAGGGACATCGGATCTCGCACCTGCACCGGGCAGCCTGAGCGAGAGACTGGCCGCGTGGTCGCCGACGGACCGTCAGAGCCGAGCGGGAGCTTCGCCGCCCAAGTGGCGGCGGAGCTCCCCGGGCTCTACCGGTACGCACGCTCGATCACGGCCAACGAGGCGGAGGCGGAGGACCTTGTCGGCGACACCGTCGTGCGAGCCCTCGAGCGAGGCGCGCAGTACAGGGGCGAGGCGACGATCCGGACCTGGCTGCACCAGGTCCTCTACCACCTGGCGATCGACCGAGCTCGCCACCACGCGCACGAGCTCAGCGTCGAAGACGTGGAGCTTCGCTGGCGTGACGAGGCCTACAGCGTCGACGCTGCGACGGTGGCCGAGCGCGCCGAGTCCGCCGCCGATCTGCGGGACGCGCTCATCCATCTCCCCCAGCACTACCGGAGCGCCGTGGTCCTCCACGACGCGGAAGGCTGGCCGGCGAACGAGGTTGCACGCGTGCTCGGCATCTCCGTCGCTGCGGCCAAGCAGCGGATCCGGCGAGGAAGGATGATGCTCGTGAGTGCCCTGGCACAAGGAGGAGAGCGGCGAACGGCGAACGCCGGCGTTCCGCTCAGCTGCTGGGAGGCTCGACAGCAGGTGTCGAGCTACATCGACGGCGAGCTCGCTTCGGCCGAGCGCGCCGCGCTCGAGGCCCATCTCGCCCGGTGCGCCACGTGCCCGCCTCTCTACCGGTCTCTCGTCGCGGCCACGACGTCGTTGGGCTCCCTGCACGATCCCGACAGCGTCATCCCCTCGGCGCTCGCCGACCGGGTGCGCCAGCATGTCGACCTCGAGGGGTCACCGCACACCCCTACGGGCACGCCTACGCGCACCACCACGGGCCAGAATTGAGGGCTGGCCGCATCGGCGGCTCTCCACACGACGTGAGCCCGAGATCGCGGTTGCCGCAGCCCGCGCCCGGAGCGCTCGCCCACTTCGTGTAGGTCGACGGATTCGACCAGGATGGGCAGGTGAGCGCTCCTTCGATCGGGCAACGGTGCGCCGAGCTCGTGCAGCGCTACCCGGCCGCGCTCCTGGGGGCGGCTCTCGCCGGGCTGACGGTCGGCGGGGCGCTGCACCTGGCCGGCCTTCCCGCAGGGGGCGACGCGGCGTGGGACGCCACGGGTGCGGTCGGCGCGGTCTACTCGCTGTGGACCATGATCGACAGCCTCCGGCGAGCGAGGATCGGGGTGGACCTCATCGCCCTGCTCGCCCTCGTCGGAACCCTCGCGACCGGGGA
Organism: Acidimicrobiaceae bacterium; assembly: GCA_027339205.1. Lineage (GTDB taxonomy): Bacteria > Actinomycetota > Acidimicrobiia > Acidimicrobiales > RAAP-2 > JAJYVT01. The sequence goes on from DAHWOV010000107.1 coordinate 1,994, forward strand.
GGGACTGGCAGCGGCGGTGGTGAGCACCATGCTCGTGAGCGGCCGAGCCTTGGAGTCCTGGGCGGCGGGGCGGGCCCGGCACGACCTGCGGAACCTGCTCGAGCGGTCGCCGCGGATCGCCCACCGCTACACGAGCTCGGGGCTCGAGACGGTGCCCCTCGAGCGGGTCGCTCCCGGCGACCGGCTCATGGTCGGCTCCGGAGAGCTGGTGCCCGTCGACGGGAACCTCGAGTCGGCCGCGGTCCTGGACGAATCGGCCCTGACGGGCGAGTCCATCCCCGTCGAGCGCGAGGCGCGCGAGCCCGTCCGCAGCGGCTCGGCCAACGCAGGCCCGCCCTTCGACCTCCGGGCAACTGCGACCGCCGCAGAGAGCACGTACTCGGGGATCGTCCGGCTGGTGCAGCAGGCCGAGGCGGCGCAGCCGCCGTTCGTCCGGCTCGCCGACCGCTATGCGCTCTGGTTCCTCGGGCTCACCCTGGCCGGCTCCGGGGTCGCCTGGGCTGTCGGGGGTGCGGTCCGAGCCGTCGCGGTCCTCGTGGTCGCCACTCCCTGCCCGCTCATCCTGGCCGCACCGGTCGCCCTCGTCGGAGGGCTCTCCCAGGCCGCACGTCGGGGCGTGGTCGTGAAAGGTGGCGGCGTCCTCGAACGGCTGGCGTCGTGCACGACCCTGCTGTTCGACAAGACCGGCACGCTCACCGCCGGACGGCCCGAGGTGGCATCGGTCGTCGTGGCGGAAACCCACACCGCCGAGGAGGTGCTGAGGTTCGCCGCGTCCCTCGATCAGATGTCGCCCCACGTCCTGGCGAGCGCGGTCGTCAAGGCAGCCGAAGCGCGAGCGCTGCCGCTCGTCCTCCCCGAGGCGGTCGAGGAAGCGGCCGGGCAGGGTATCCGAGGCAAGGTCGACGGCCGCGCGGTCGCGGTCGGCAAAGCCGCATGGGTGGGGATCACAGGCAACCCCTCGTGGGCCAAGGCTGCGCGCCGACGAGCCCGGCTCGACGGCACCATGACCGTCTTCGTCTCGGTCGACGAAGAACCGGCCGGCGTCCTCATCCTCGAGGACCCGGTCAGGACCGACGCGGCCCGGACGGTCCGGGCCCTGCGACAAGCCGGCATCGATCGCATCGTGATGGTGACCGGCGACCGCCACGAGGTCGCCGAGACGGTCGGCGCCGTGATCGGGGTCGACGAGGTCATGGGCGAGCGCTCACCGGTCGAGAAGCTCGACGTGGTGCGCGAGGAACGACGGCGCGCACCGACCGTCATGGTCGGCGACGGCATCAACGATGCCCCGGCGCTGGCGCTGGCCGACGTAGGGGTGGCGATCGGAGCGCGCGGCGCGACCGTCAGCTCGGAAGCAGCCGACATGGTGCTCATGACCGACCGGCTCGACCGGCTCGCCGACGTGCGCTCGATCGCCGCGCGGACCCGGAGGATCGCCGTCCAGAGCGTCGGCGCCGGCATGGCGATGTCGCTGGCGGCCATGGCCGCTGCCGCCCTGGGGCGGCTGCCGGCGGTGTGGGGAGCCCTCTTGCAAGAGGGAATCGACGTGGCGGTGATCCTGAACGCCCTCCGGACGCTGCGGCCCGGACCCGAGCTCGGACGCCTCGACGAGGAAGGCTCGGCATTGGCTCGCCGCTTTCGGCAGGAGCACGCGTCCATCAGGGCGGTGACCGAGCGCCTGCGGGCGGTCGCCGACACGCTCGGAACGGTCGACGCCTCCGCCGCCCTGGCGCAAGCGCGCCAGGTCCACCGGCTGCTGGTCGACGAGGTCCTCCCCCACGAGGAGGCAGAGGACCGGCAGCTCTACCCTGTGCTCGACCGAGCGATCGGCGGCGCGAACCCGACCGGACCGATGAGCCGTGAGCACGTGGAGATCGCGCACCAAGTACGGCGTCTTGGCCAGCTCTTGGACGAGGTCGGTGCCGAGGGTCTCGACGAGGAGGACACCATCGAGCTTCGCGGGCTGCTCTACGGGCTCTACGCGGTCCTG
>DAHWOV010000029.1:0-2837 GCA_027339205.1 Acidimicrobiaceae bacterium
TGGTGGAAGACCGGGCCGTAGAGGGCCTCGTCGTCCATCGAGCAGAGCACGACGTCCTCTCGGCGCGCCTTTTCCTTCACTCGGTCTGAGTACAGACGCGGCGTCGCGGTCATGTAGAGCCGGCGCCGGGCCCGAAGGCGCCGGGCGTCATGCACCATCGTGAAGCCGGAGTAGCCGAGGTCCTGCTCGAAGGCGCCGGTCGTGCGGTGCGCCTCGTCCGCGACGACGAGGTCGAACGCTCCGACGCCGACCTCCTGGGCCTCTGCGACCCGGTCGAGGGACTGGTAGGTCGAGAAGACGACGAGGAGGGGGTTCTCCTCGTCCTTGGCCTGCTGTTTCGCGAGGCGGAGGTGCTCGGCGATCTGGCGCGGGTCGGTCGTCGCGGGGAGGGCCAGGTCATAGACGTGGACGTCCTCGCTGTCCCGGGTCGCCTGGGCGTCGGAGCAGACCACGAGGGCATGGAGCGGCCTCGTCGCATCCGCCGTCCAGGCGCGAAGGCTCTGGGAGATGAGCGAGATCGACGGCACACAGAACAGCACGACCTCACCGGAGGGGACCGTCTCCTCCGCGAGGCGAAGCGCCGTGAAGGTCTTGCCCGTCCCACAGGCCATGACGAGCTTGCCCCGGTCGGACGACTCGAAGCCCTGCACGACGTCGTCGATCGCTTTGCGCTGGTGCGGGCGGACCGTCTTCGGGACCTTGCGGGCGAGCTGGTCGGGATGGGACGGGTCGTAGCGGGACCAGTCGAAGGGGCTGGCGGACAGCTCGGCGACGCCGATGCGCTGGACGGGGACGACCTGATCGGCGAGGACCTTCTCGGCGTTCACGCCCCAGCGCTCGGTGGTCGAGACGAACAGGCGCGCCGTAAAAGGACGTCGGGCCGAGGCGACGAGGAAGGGGTCGATGTCCTCTCGCCCGATGCGCTGGCCCTCGCCGTAGAACTTGCACTGGATGGCGCATACGCCGCCGCCGCGCTCCTCGGCGACGAGGTCGATGCCGGTGTCGGGCTCGCCCGCCCGCCGCCCTGGCCACTCCTGCCAGAGCCGGACGTTCGCGAAGCGCTCGTGGAACAGCGGGTCCTCGGACAAGAAGGCCTTCACGAGACGCTCGAAGACCTGGCCCTGGCCAACTGCGGTGGGCACGTGGCGGCGGATCTTCGCGAACAGTCCGCCCGGACCGGCAAGCGACGTGCCCGAGGGCCGCTCCTCGCCCTTCTCATTGGGCCTCGGACCATCCGCTCCCCTGCGTGGGCGATCTTGGTGGGCCGGTGACGAGGTCCCAGGTAGCGGGTCGCGGACCGGAAGGCCGTCAACTGCGAGGAGTCGCGCGAGGCTGCCGCCGCGACCTCGCCCCCTGCGTACGAGGCCGGCGCCGACCAGCTCCTCCACGGCGGCCCCATAGGTCTCCTCGTCGAGCCCGAGCGCGCGACGTGGGCCAAGGTTGCCCCTCGTGCTTCCGTCCGCCGGGAGGGCAGCGAGGACGGCCTGGGCTGTCGCGGAGCACGTGGACTCAGCGATCACGTCGTCCCCCCGGACGACGGTTGACTGAGCGCGTGCGCACGATCAGTAGAACGTAGTTGCTCCATCGCAGAGCGCGGTGGATCACCGCCGGGCTGTGGCTGCGCCATCGCGAGTTGCACCACGAGGAGGTGTCCTCCGAGGCTCAGCGCCGTTGAGGCCGACCAGCGGGGAAGAGGTGGATGGGCTGGGGGACACCTGGAACGTCCGGTGGTGATGCGGCAAACTGCGTCAGCGTGACCCTCCGGCCGCCCACGTCTACACAGATACGCGTGATGCCTTCGAGCAGGGGAATGACGTCAGCGAGCTTGCAGGGCCCCTGACTCCCGTGCGCTTCGCTGGGCTGCGTCCCAAGGACAAGCGCGTCGGGCCGCTCGCGAGCGTGGGGCGGGTAGACGAAACGGTCGGGTGAGTGCCAGACCGACCAGCCGACCGACAGCGACGCGACCGCTGCTCTTCCAGGCACTTCGCTCGCCCAGGCACGCAAGCGATCGACCAAGGCCGCCCGGCGCATCGTCGCCGACGCCCGCCGCCTGACCGCCGCCGAGGTCACCGGCGCGGACTCGCCCCTCGAGGCGGCGATGGACGAGCTGCGGGCCGCCGGGGCCGACAACCACCTCGCCTCGAGCCTGCGGCTGCGCCTCGGGCGCGCGATCGAGCACCTCCGCCGGTCCCGATGAGCCCTCGCCGGCACCACGGCCGCGCGAACGACCAGCTCAGGCGACTGGGTCCATCAGAGAAGGTCTCCCGGGGAGACCTTGGAGGGCCTCGCGCCCTCGCCGGAGAAGGTCTCCCCGGGAGATGTTCTCCCGGACGAGGAGGCCGGACGCGAAAGGAGCGAGGGCAGCGCCCTCCCTCCAGATCGAGATGGCCCCGCCAGAGGCGGGGCGAGCACCCAGGCTCAGCAGCCGCCCGAGGTGTCACAGGCCGGGCACGCGAAGCACGTGCCGGTCCGCTGCATGAGGCTCCCGCAGGAGGGGCAGATCGGCGGCATGCGCCGCGCGCCGACCGCGCTCTTGGCACCGGCCGATAAGCACCACGTGCAGCAGATCCCCACGCTCAACGCGGTCGGGCAGTTCGTCGTAGGTACTCGCCGAGTCCTACCTATGAGCATCGCCGTCGCTGTGGTCGGAAGAGCCGGACTCGGCATCGCGACCGACAGCATCTACCTCGAGATGACAGACCGCACCGCCCGGGTGTCGACCGATCGCTACAAGCTCGTCTGCCGCGGGGAACGAGTCGCCTCCCTCGTCGGCCTCGCCGCTGCCGACGGCCAGGCGCTCTTGCCGTTCCTCTACGAAGCGCTCGGTGCGGGCCGCA
>DAHWOV010000130.1:0-32401 GCA_027339205.1 Acidimicrobiaceae bacterium
GCAGGGACGGGCTACACGGGCGAGGACGGGGTGGAGTGCGCCGTCCCCTCGGAGATCGCCCCTGACTTCTTCGTCGCGGTGCTCGACGCGGGTGTGGCCCCGGCCGGCCTCGGCGCGAGGGACACGTTGCGGCTCGAAGCGGGTCTCCCGCTGCACGGTCACGAGCTCGGCCCGGGGATCACGCCGCTGCAGGCCGGGCTCGGCTGGGTCGTCGGGTGGGACAAGGGCGACTTCAAGGGGCGCGCGGCACTCGAGCGCGAGCGCGCCGAAGGGCCGCGCCGGCGGCTCCGCGGCCTCGTGGCGGACGGGCGGCAGCCCCCCCGTGAAGGGGCCGACGTGCGCACAGGTGCTCGGCACGTCGGGCGTGTGACGAGCGGCAACTTCTCGCCGATGCTCGAGCGCGGCATCGCACTGGCCTTCGTGGACACTGCGGCGGCGATCCCCGACGGCGCGCGCCTCGACGTCCTCGTGCGCGGACGTGAGCTGCCCGTGACGGTGGGCAAGGTCCGCTTCTGGCCGCCGCCGAGGGAGGCGGCCTGATGGGCGACTACCTGCCGCACACCGACGAGGAGATCGCCTCGATGCTGGCCTTCCTCGGCCTGTCCGACCTCGACGAGCTGTTCGCGGCGGTGCCCCAGTCGCTGCGGCTCGCCGGGGGCCTCGGCCTCGCCCCCGGGGAGCCCGAGCCCGACTCGCTCGCCCACATGGAAGGCCTCGCTCGAGCCAACAGCGCCGCGGACCTCGTGTGCTTCGCCGGCGCCGGCTCCTACGACCACGAGGTCCCCCCGGTTGTGCGGGCGCTGGCGGGCCGATCCGAGTTCGTGACCTCGTACACGCCCTACCAGCCCGAGGTCGCCCAGGGCGTCCTCCAAGCGATCTTCGAGTACCAGACGATGGTCGCGAGGCTCGCGGGGCTGCCGGTGGCGAACGCCTCGCTCTACGACGGGGCGAGCGCGCTCGTCGAGGGCGTCAACCTGGGTGCTGCGGCCAGCGGACGGGAGACGGTCTGGGTGTCCTCGGGGGTGCATCCGCACTGGCGGGCGTGCCTTGGGACCTTCGCACGCGGCTCGGGCCACGAGATCGTCGAGATCCCGCTCGCCGGCGGCACCACCGCCTGGCCGGACGACCCCGCCCGGGCAGGAACCGGGTCGCCGCCGGGAGTCGTCGTCGCCGGCTACCCGAACTACCTCGGCTGCCTCGAGGACCTCGCCGCCGTCCGGCGGCTCGCGGACGCCCATGGGGCGACCATGGTCGTCGCGGCGGACCCCGTCGCCTCGGGCATCCTGCGCTCGCCGGGGGAGTGGGGCGCGGACGTCGTGGTCGGCGAAGGACAGCCGTTCGGCACGGCGCTCTCCTTCGGCGGCCCCTATCTCGGCCTGTTCTGCTGCACGCTCTCCCAGGTGCGCCGGCTTCCCGGGCGGCTCGTCGGCGAGACCGTCGACGTCGAGGGACGCCGTGCCTACGTGACGACCCTGCGCGCCCGTGAGCAGGACATCCGGCGGGAGAAGGCCACGTCGAACGTCTGCACCAACCAGACGCTCATGGCTGTGACCGCCGCCGTGCAGCTGGGATGGCTCGGGACCGGCGGGCTCGAAGAGGTGGCGCTGCGCTGCGCGCGGGGCACCCGCTACCTGCGCGACGCGGCACTGGGCATCGACGGCGTCACGCCGCTCACCGGCACCACCCCCGTGGTCAGGGAGCTCGCGCTGCGCACCCCGGTGCCCGCGCGCACGGTCGTCGACAGGATGGCCGCGGAGGGGTTCCTGGCCGGCGTCGCCCTCGCGGACCTCGTCGGCGCCGACGGCGACGGGTCTGTGGACGCGGACGAGGCGCAGCACGGGTTGCTCGTCGCGGTGACCGAGCGGCGCACGGTCGCCGAGATCAACGCCTACCTCGTCGCGCTCGACAAGGCGGTGCGGCCGTGACGGGGGCGCCGGGGCCGGGTGGGGCGCCGGAGCCGGGTGGGGCGCCTTCCCCTCGCAGCACGTCGGCGGTCCATGCCCCCGGCGGGCGGGCGCAGAGCGCCCCGCTCATGGGCAGGGCCGAAGAGCCGACCATCTTCGAGCTCTCAGAGCCGGGCCGGAGGAGCTGGCAGCTGAGCACGACCGGGGTGCCGGAATGGGGGGTGGAGGAGCTCGTGCCCGCGCCGCACCGGCGTCGCGAGCCCGTCGAGCTGGCAGAGGTGTCCGAGAGGGACCTCGTCGCGCACTTCACGCGGCTCTCGCACCGGCAGTTCTCCGTGGATCTCGGGGCATACCCGCTCGGGTCGTGCACGATGAAGTACAACCCGAAGGTCTGCGACACCGTGGCGGCGCTGCCGGGCCTCGCCGACGTGCACCCGGCCGCTCCCGCGAGCATGACGCAGGGATGGCTCGCCCTTCTCGTCGAGCTCGAAGAGGCGTTGTGCGCGGTGACCGGCATGGCGGCGACCACGTTCCAGCCGGCGGCGGGCGCGGCGGGGGAGTTGACCGGACTGCTCCTCATGCGCGCCTACCACGACGCACATGGTGAGCAGCGGCGGCGGGTGATCATCCCGGACTCCGCGCACGGCACCAACCCCGCGTCGGTCTCCCTCGGCGGCTACGCGGTCACGACCGTGCCGTCGGACAGCCGGGGTTGCGTCGACATGCAGGCCCTCCGCGCGGTCCTCGACCGCGACGTCGCGGGCATCATGCTGACGAACCCCAACACGCTCGGCCTCTTCGAAGAGGACATCGAGGAGATCGCCGGCGCCGTGCACGAGGTCGGCGGCCTCCTCTACTACGACGGAGCCAACCTCAATGCGATCTTGGGTGTCGTGCGACCCGGCGACATGGGCTTCGACATCGTCCACCTCAACCTGCACAAGACCTTCGCGACGCCGCACGGCGGCGGTGGACCGGGCGCAGGGCCGGTCGCGGTCTCCTCACGGCTGGTGGACTTTTTGCCCGGGCCCCGACCGGTCCGGCTGGGCCAAGGGGGGCAGGGGGCGCACGGGACGGCCCCGCGCTACGGCTGGGCCACGCCGCCGCGCTCGATCGGCCGTGTGCACTCCTGGCACGGCAACGCGCTCGTGCTCGCCCGCGCGCTCACCTACATTCGGGTGCACGGCGACGACGGGCTCCGCCGCGTCGCCGAGCGTGCCGTGCTCAATGCGAACTGGCTCCGCGTCCGGCTCTCTTCGATCTACGACGTGCCGTTCGATCGGGCATGCATGCACGAGGTCGTCCTCGCCGCGTCCACGCTCAAGCGGCGCTACGGCCTGCGAGCGCTCGACGTCGCCAAGCGGCTCCTCGAAGAGGGCTTCCACGCGCCCACCGTCTACTTCCCGCTGGTGGTGGACGAGGCGCTCATGGTGGAGCCGACCGAGACCGAGAGCCTGCAGACGCTCGAAGCGCTCGCCGACGCGCTCGAGCGGATCGCGTCGGAGGCCGGCCAGGAGGGGGGGGTCGAGGCTGCGCGCGCCGCGCCTCGCACGACGCCGGTCGGCCGGGTCGACGAGGCCCGAGCCGCGCGGGTGCTCATCCCGACGTTCGACGCACGCGCCGGCTCTGGCCGCTGACGGAGGAGGCGGCGCGCCCCACCTGTCTCAGGGGGTCGACACGTCCGCGTCTCCACTGGGACGCACCTGCTCGATTCCCGATGCCGCTCGGGGCACTTCATCTCGCTCGAGGGCGGCCCGCTGGTGCTGGACTCGCTGGAGGCTGCGGATGAGCGGGGAGGTGTCGAGCACGAGGATGCCGCCGAGGAGCATCACGATGCCTGCGGCGATGCCTCCGAGCCAGAGCCCCGTGCGGATGTGCTCGTGGAAGAGCACGATGCCAAAGACGATGGCGACGGCGGGATCGACGGCATCGACAACCGGCATGCTGGTCGCGAGCGGTCCGGCTTCGTAGGCGCTCTGCACGAGGAGAAGGCCGAGGATGGCCGCAGCGAACATCGCCCAGACCTGCCAGCTCGCGAGCGCCGGGACGGCTCCCTGCGCGAAACGGGCGACGGATGCCTTGAAGAGCGCGGCCTGCGCACCGAGCACCAGCGCCGCACCCAGCGCGTAGAGCGACGAGCGGGCCGGCCCGCGGTGGTGGCGCCCGCCGGAGACGGCGAGAAGGGTCGCACCCGCGACGACCCCGAGCGCGATGGCCCACTCGCCGATGGGGGCTTCGGGCCGTCCCGCGCCAGGCTCGGCTGCGAGCAGGCCCAGCGTCAGACCCCCTGCGACCGCGAGAGTGCCAGCCCACTCCCGCCCGGACATCCGCATACCGCGCCAGCGGACCGAGATGGGTAAGGCGAAGAGCAGCTCGGTCACGATGAGCGGCTGGACGAGCACGAGCGGTCCGTAGCTGAGGGCGAGCCCCTCGAGGACGTAGGAGAAGATCGCGAACCCGATCCCGAGGAGCCACATCGGCTCGCGTGCAAGGTCGGCGATCAGACGGAAGGAGAGCGCCTCCCCCTCGGGGCGCTCGCTCGCTGCGCGCTGCTGGAGGACCCCACCCGCAGCGAAGCTCCCTGCCGCGCCCAGCGCGGCGAGTATCGCGAAGAGCACCGCCTTGGATCAGGCGCCGCGCACGTCAGCGCGCGTCCGCCGACGAGCGTGGGCGGCGTCCGAGGAAGTGGACGAACTCTCCGCCCTCGCGTAGGCGTCGCCCCAGTGTCTCGGGCCGGCGGAGCACCTCCGCGGAGAGCTCCGCGAGCTTCCCCGCCCGGAAGTAGAAGCGCTTGTAGAACGTGTCGAGCGAGTCCAGGATCTCGGTTCGCGAGAGGTGGGGGTAATCAAGCGTCGCGAGCTGGGTCCCCTCGCCGCTCACGAGGGTCGCACCCTCCTCGTCGCCTGGGAGCCACCCGTTGTCGACCGCCTGCTTGTAGAGCTCGGTGCCCGGGTACGGGGCCGCGACCGAGACCTGGATGGTGTGAGGGTTGACCTCGCGCGCGAAGCGGATCGTCGCCTGGATGGTCTCCTTGGTCTCGCCGGGGAGCCCGATGATGAAGGTGCCGTGGACCTTGATCCCGAGCTCGCGGCAATCCGCGGCGAAACGGCGGGCTCGCTCCACCTTGAGCCCCTTCTTCACGTTGTTGAGGACGCGCTGGTCGCCGGACTCGTACCCGACGACGAGCAGCCGGAGGCCGTTGTCGACGAGAACCTGCAGGGTCTCGCGCGGCACATTGGCCTTCGCGTTGCACGACCAGGTGATCCCGAGACGGCCGAGGCCGCGGGCGATCTCCTCGGCCCGGTCACGATCGTCGGTGAAGGTGTCGTCGTCGAAGAAGAGCTCCTTCATCTCCGGAAAGAGCTGCTTTGCGAGAGCGGCCTCCTCGAGCACGTGGCCGGCACTCCTCGTACGGTACCGGTGGCCGCCGACGGTCTGGGGCCACAGGCAGTACGTGCACCGGGAGCGGCAGCCGCGCCCGGTGTAGAAGGAGACGTAGGGGTGCAGCATGTAGCCGATCGCGTAGTTCTTCGGGTCGAGGTCGCGTCGGTAGACCGGCGTCACGAACGGCAGCCTGTCCATGTCCTCGAGGACCGGGCGGTCCTGGTTGTGCGCGACGCCGCCTGTGGGAGTGCGGTAGCTGACCCCGAGCACGTCGGCGAGGGGCCTCCCCTCGGCGATCTCGGCGATCGTGAAGTCGAACTCCTCCCGTGCGACGAAGTCGATGGCGCCGGAGGCCATGAGCGACCGCTCGGGCTCGACCGCCACCTTCGCCCCGACGAAGCCCACCGTGAGGTCCGGGTTCGCCTCCTTCATGGCCTCTGCGACCTGGACGTCTCCCCGGAAGCTCGGTGAAGAGGTGTGGAGGATTGCGAGGTCGTGCCGGTGCGCGAGCGGCACCACGTCGTCGAGCGTGAGACCCGAGGGAGGGGCGTCGACGAGGAGGCTGTCAGGGACGATCGCCGCCGGCTGTGCCAGCCACGTCGGGTACCAGTAGGAGCGGATCTCCCGCTTTGCCTGATATCTGGCTCCCGCGCCGCCATCGAACCCCTCGTACGACGGCGGGTTCAGAAAGAGGGTGCGCATCTCTTCGACCTCACGTTCTCGCAGAATCGATCACGCCGTCCCGGGGGGCGCCGTCACGACGGCCGTCCCGGTCGATGCCGTCCGCGACGATGCCGTCCCCTCCCTGGCGGCGCGCGGCCGGTACGTCGGCGACCTGACCGTCGGCGACCTGACCGTCGGCGAGCGAGGTCCCGGCACCTTTGGCAGATACGCAAACCCCGACTCGGGCCAGCGCGGCGGCGAAGGCAGGCTCCCAGGGCTCCGGGCGCGCCGACCCGCGGTTGACCGGACCCCGCTCGAGCAATGCGAAGACCGCCTCGACGAGGTCTGAGGGGTCTGGGCCGCAGGCGGCTGCGTTGCCGAGCTCCAGCTCGTGGAGCAGGTTCTCCCGGCCGTGGCCCGGCATGGCGTCGAGCAGGAGGAGGGGCCGCCCGACGACCCTCGCCTCCCCGCAGGTCGTCGCGCCAGGCAGGGCTGCGACAACGTCCGCGGCGGCCATGAGCAGCGGCACGTCGTCGACGAAGCCGAAGGGGTGGATGTGCTCGTCGGCCGCTGCGAGCGCTCGGAAGCCCTGCTCGAGGTGATGGCGGCGGCCGGCGACCGCCAGCACGTGAACGCCTGCTCTCCCGAGCGCGGCGACGCGCGCCTCGAGCCGGCCGAGCCCCCAACCGCTGTCGATCATGAGCACGCAGGGCTCGCCGCGTGGAATGCCCAGCTCCGCGCGGGCCCTCCCCTTCGAAGGAGCCTTGTAGAACGAAGGGCGTACCGGCGGGGGAACCACGGCGACGTCGGCATGGGGGAGGTACCGCAGCACCGACGCTGCCGCGGCCGGGGACGTCGCGAGGAACAGGTCGGTGCCAGGGTGGACCCAGAGGCGATGGAGCGTCACGTCCGTGCACAGTACGACGGCAGGGGCACGGAGCGTCCCGTCGGCTCGCAGCTCGGCAGCCGCGGAGGCGCCGGTCGCGAAGACGCTCAGGACCAGGTCCACCGTCTCTCGTTCGATCCGCTCGCGGAGGGCAGGGACGAGCCTCGTGCGCGCCCGGGCGTCGAGGGCACGGGCGAGAGGGCTCCCGGTGCGCAGGTGGGCGAAGTGCAGCGCGTCATAGACACCGGGGAGCGTGCTGACGGTCCTCGTGAAGAGGTGTTGGCCGGGCGAGCCGCGTCCCCGCCCCAGAAGTTGCATGCAGTCGAGGCTCTCGACACGCCAGCCCGAGGATTCGAGCAACTCGCCACAACTCCGGACGAGCATCTCGTGCCCGAGACCGAGGGACCCGGATAAGAGCAGAGCTCGGGGCGAACGGTTCACTGCTGACCACATCCTCCGGCTCGAACCTCCGGCACAGATCGGTTGGCGAACCCCTCCGACCTTGACGATAGCGGCCGTGAGGCTCGGCATGTGCATCCAGCCCGGCGGCACCACGGCGCGGCCCGCGATAGAGTGCCGGCGCCAGATGAGTCCCTGGCGGGCCGGCCGGCCCGAACTGCTCGTGCGGGCGGCTCGCCCTCTCGGGCTGATGGTCTCTACGCAATTGCCTGTTGCGTGGAGGAGACTTGACCCTGGCATCAGCCGTTGTCGCACCCGAGGGCGTCCAAGCCCTCCAGGTACTGACGATCCTGCTCGGCGCCCCGCTCGTGAGCGGCGCCATCGCGCACGTCGAGGCGCGCCTCCAGGGCCGCCGGGGTCCCCGGATCCTCCAGCCGTACTACGACATCGCGAAGCTCTTTCAAAAAGAGACGCTCGTCACCGACCAGGCGAGCTGGGTCTTCCTGGCCGCTCCGGTGGTGGCGTTCGCCTGCTACCTGATCGTCCCGTTGCTCATCCCGGTGCTCACGACGTACCCGCTGCCCCTCGGCTACATGGGTGACATCCTCGGCGGCGGCTTCGTCTTGGCGCTGGCCTCGTTCTCCGTCGCACTCGCCGGCGCGGAGTCCGGGGCGCCCTACGCACAGCTGGGGAGCAGCCGGTCGATGACCTTCGGCGCGCTGGTGGAGCCGACGATCCTCTTCGTCGTCTTCGCCGTGGGACTGATCACGAGCACCGACCTCCCGTACGCGCTCGCGAGCACGGTCCGCAGCTCCTCGGAGATCGTGAGACCGGGACACGTCCTTGCCGCGGTGGCCTTCTTCCTGGTCGTGCTGGTGGACACCGGGAGGATCCCGGTCGAGACGCACACCGGGACGCTCGAATTCGGGATGATCGACGAGGCCCGCACGCTCGAGCACTCGGGCCCGGCGCTCGCGCTCTTGAAGTGGGGATCGGCGATCAAACAGCTGGTCCTCTACACGATCCTGATCAACGTCTTCGTCGCTCCGTTCGGCCTCTCCTCGAGCGGGACGCCGCTCTCAGTGGCCGGAGCGATCGGTGCGCTTCTCGGCAAGGCAGTGCTGCTCGGGCTCGTCTTCGCGGTGATCGACAACCTCTTCTCGAAATTGCGGCTCTTCAAGATCACCGAGTTCCTCGCGGCGGCATTCGGCATCGCAGTGCTCGCGGTCGTGGTCTTCTACGTCGGACCAGCGTGATGTCCGCGCATGTCCTCTCGACGACCGCGGGAGTCGAGGACGTCGTCGCCGTGATCGTGCTCCTCAGCGAGTTCGCGATGCTCCGCGCGCCGCTCCTGCGGTCCCAGGTGCGGCTCTACGCGTTCCAGTCCCTCGCGGTGAGCGCGCTCGCGGTGGTGGTCGCCGCCACTCGGCACGTCGGCGACATCTACGTGCTCGCGGGCCTCTCCTTCCTCCTCAAGGCGGTCATCGTGCCGCTCGTGATCATGCGGTTGCTGCGCGACGTGGACGTCGACCTCGTCGGCAGCTCCAAGCTCGGTGTCGCGAGCTCCACGCTCGTGGCTCTCGCGGTCTCGATCTTCGGTTTCTTCTCGGTCGGGTCCCTTCGCGTGCGCGGCGCGGCCCTTCCTACGACGACGCTGGCGGTCGCGTCGGCAGTGGTGCTCGTCGGCTTCGTGCTGATCGTGCTGAGGTCCGACGTGGTGTCCCAGGCGATGGGCTTCTTCTCGCTCGAGAACGGCGTGTCCGTCGCGAGCCTCGCGATCGCTGCGGGACTGCCGCTGGTCGTGGAGTTGACGTTCCTGTTCGACCTGCTCGTCGCAGTGGTGGCGTTCGGGATCATCATGCGCGTGCACCACGGGCGCTCGAAGACCCTCTCCACCGACGAGCTGGACCGGCTACGAGGATAGGGGCAATGGGCTGGGTCCTCATCGCGCTGTTGATCGCCCCGTTCTTCGTGGGAGCCGCCTCCCTCGTGCTCCCGGTGAAGGCAGCGAAGGTGATCGCACCGGTCTCGGGGGCAGCTTCCTTCGTGCTCGTGCTCTCGCTGGTCCCCGCGGTCATCTCGCATGGGCACGTGGCGGCCGGCAGCGAGCTGCGGGTGGATGCGCTCTCGACGGTCTTCCTCGTCGCAACGTCGTTCCTCTACTTCTCGGCCGCTCTCTTCTCGGCGGGGTACCTGGACCTGCAACCCGGCGCGGCGGGGGAGCGGTACGGGCGCCGGTTCTACGCAGGCCTGCACGTCTTCTGCTGGGCGATGCTCGCGGCGCCGCTCGTGAGCGGGCTGGCCCTCTTGTGGGTCGCGGTCGAGGTGACCACGGTGGTCTCGGCACTGCTCGTCGCGATCGACGACACCGACACCGCGACCGAGGCCGCGTGGAAGTACGTGTTGATCGCGTCGATGGGCCTTGGCATCGCCCTCTTCGCAACCGTCGTCCTCTACTACGCAGGCACCTCGGTCTTCGGCGCGGGCTTCCAGCTCACGTACGCCAAGATGCTCGAAGGGGCCCGGCACCTCCCCCCGGACGTGATGCGGCTCGCCTTCGTCCTGGCGGTGCTCGGCTACGGGACGAAGATGGGCCTGGTCCCGGTCCACACGTGGCTCCCCGATGCGCACTCGGAGGCTCCCACGCCGGTCTCCGCGCTGTTGTCGGGCGCGCTGCTGGCGACGAGCTTCTACGCGATCTTGCGCTTCTACCAGCTCACGTCGGCGGCGATCGGCTCGACGTACCCCCGCAACGTGCTGCTGGTGGTGGGGCTGGCCTCGCTGCTGCTGGCAGCGCTGTACCTGACGCGCCAAAGGGACATGAAGCGCATGCTCGCCTACTCGAGCGTGGAGCACATGGGGATCCTGGCCATCGGCATGAGCTTCGGGGTGACCCTGGCGTTCGTGGGCGTCCTCCTGCACGTCCTCGCTCACGCGGCGGCCAAGGGGACGGCGTTCTTCGGCGCCGGCTCGGTCCTGCGAAAGTTCGGGAGCAAGGACATGGCAGTGCTCCGTGGCGGGGTGAATGCGCTCCCGTGGAGCGGCTCCATGCTCGTCGCTGCGGTGCTGGCACTCTCGGCGATGCCGCCCTTCGGGTTGTTCCGCAGCGAATTCCTGATTGTCGCGGGAGGGTTGTCGGACCCTCGCTACGGGGTCGCCGCCGTCCTGGTTGCCCTCGCAGCGGTTGCGTTCCTCGGTCTTGCCTGGTCGACCACGCAGACGATGCTGACCACGGGGCGCAGGAGCGCGGACCCCGGCGCTCCCTCGGAGGCCGACGCGCTCGCTCTGGCGGTGCCCGGCGTGCAGGCGGCGGCGCTGACGCCGGAGCGGACATCAGGGGCGGTCGACGTGCGCACGTCGGAGCCCGCCCACAGGCCCGCAAACGTGATCACCAAGGGAAACGTGATCACCAAGGGAGAGGTGAGCCCATGGATCGTCGCATCCATGGGGCTTGGCATCGTTGCGCTGGTCATCCTCGGCGTCCACCTCCCCGCGGACCTGAGCAGGCTTCTCGATGACGCGGCACGTCAGCTGAGGCGGCCGGCATGACGCCTGAGGCGCTGGTCGCACCGGCTGCCTTCTCGGCGACGCGTCGGCGCGTCCGCGACGGCGCACGCTTTTGCGCGCTGGTCGCGAGCCAGCAGGGAGGTCTGCGGGAAGACGGGAGTGCGGAGTGCGGCGTGCAGCTGCTGGCGATCTGCTCCAAGGACGGGACGCTCGCCGTGGAGGAGCATGCGGTCCCGGCGAGCGAGCGCCGGTACCCATCGCTCACGCCCGACATCCCCGCGGCCGCGTGGTACGAGCGAAGGGTACGGGACCTCTTCGGCGTCGAGCCGCTCGGGCACCCGCGCCCGGACCCGCTCGTGCTGCCGCTTGCGCCGGGAGCAGTCGCGCCGCTCGGGCCCGGCGGCGACCCGCAGGAGGCGCTGAGCGTGCATGCGGGACCGCTACCCCCACACGTGCACGGCGAGGGCGTCTTCACGATCCCCTACGGTCCGGTGCGCTCGGGCGTCTTCGAGGCGGTCGAGTACGTCGTGGAGACCTCGGGGGAGGACGTTCCGCACCTGCGGACCCGCATCTTCTACAAGCACCGTGGGGTCGACTCGCACTTCGCGGGCATGGCGTTCGACGACGGCGTCCTGCTCGCCGAACGCGAGGAGGGTCCCGCGTCCGTCGCGCATGCCCTTGCGTTCAGCCACGCGGTGGAGCGGCTGACCGGGATCGCCGTCCCGTTCCCCTCGGAGCTCGTGCGCGTGGTGCACGCAGAGCTCGAGAGGGTCGCCAACCACCTCGACTCCATGATCCGGCACACCGAGGCCGCGGGCCAGGCCGTGGCGTACGCGGTGCTCTCGCACCACAAAGAGCGGGTGCAGCGGCTGCGCGCGCGCTTGTGCGGCAGCCGCTTCGGGCGCGGGGTCGTCGTCCCGGGAGGTGTCAGCCGTGGATTGGCGCTCGCGCCTGCAGAGGTGCTGCACGAGGTTGCTGTCCTGTCACACGAGATCGACGAGGACGCATCTCGGCTCATGGACACCCCGTCGTTCGTCGACCGGCTCCGCGGAACCGGTGTGCTCTCGCCCGATGACGCGCGCCGCTTCGCCGTCGTCGGGCCGGTGGGCCGTGCGTCCGGCCAGCACGAGGACGTGCGGACGAGCCGCCCGTACGGGGCGTACGAGCGGCTGGGGCATCGGATCGCGCACCGCTACGACCGCGGCGACGCGCTCTGCCGCCAGCGGGTGCGCATCGACGAGATCGCCGGGGCGTTCCACCTGGTGCGCCAGGCGGTCGACCTCCTCGACGGGCTGGACGAGCCCGATGACTGGCGCGTCGGCGTCCCTGCGGGCTCCGGGCGGGCGCTCGGGTGGGCGGAATCTCCGCAGGGCGAGCTTCTGTCCATCGTCGAGGCAGACCACGGACGCCTCACCCAGGTGACCCAGCGCTCGGCAGGGTTCCACAACCTCGCTGCGTACTCGGCGGCATTCCCCAAGGACGTGTTCACCGACATCGCGTTCATCGAGGCGAGCTTCGGTCTCTCGATCGCCGGAGCCGCCGGCTGATGCCTTGGATCCCCCGCGGCCTGCGTCACGGCATCGTGACGAGTCCCTACCCCCGGCGAGCCGACGGCTACGGGCCGGGCTTCTTCGCACGGGTCGAGGTCGGCCCGGTCGCAGGGGACGACCCCGAGGCGATCTCGGCGGCGGTCCGAGCCTGCCCGACCGGCGCCATCGCCCTGCGAGGGGAAGCTGACCGCAAGAGCGCGCCCGTCGGGTGGCCGGCACGTGTCAAGGTGGACCGGGGCCGCTGCATCCTGTGCGGCCGCTGCGTCGCGCTCGCTCCGGGCACGTTCCGCGCGGACCCGGGGTTCGAGACCGGCGCGTTCAGCCGCTCGGCCCTGATCGTGCCGCCCAAAGAGGCGGACGAAGCGGACGCTGAGCTCGCCAAGGCGCGCGCCCAGCTCGCCCGTCGGGTGCGTGCCCTGCGCCGCTCAGTCCACGTCCGCCACGTCGACGCCGGCTCGGACGGCAGCGAGGAGTGGGAGGTGGCGGCGCTGACCAACCCCGTCTACGACGTGCAGCGCCTCGGGGTCTTCTTCACCGCCAGCCCCAAACACGCCGACGTGCTCCTCGTCACGGGCGCGGGCTCGGCCGGCATGGAGAAACCGCTGCGCCACACCTACGACGTCATGCCGGAGCCAAAGGTGGTCATCGCGGTGGGGACGGACGCCGTGAGCGGGGGGATGCTCGGTGAGTCGTACGCCACGCGCGGAGGGGTGGCGTCGTTCGTGCCGGTGGACGTGTACGTCCCGGGCTCGCCTCCGAGCCCCTTCGGCATCCTCCACGGCATCTTGGCGGCCGTGGGGATCCTCGGTGCCGGCGGTGGTGGGGGCGCCGGCGCTTCGCGCCCGGCTCGGAGGAGCCCGAAGTGACCGGCTCGCTCTTGGCGGCGGCGCTCGCGTGCCTGCTCGCTGGCGCCTTGGTCGACCTCGGGCTCGGCATCCGGTCGCGCTGGGTGCGCGCCGCGCCGTACCTGCTGGGAGCCGCCGGGAGCGCCTGTCTGCTCGCGCTCGGCATCCACGCGACCTTGTCGGCACCGGTCGAGGTCGGCATCGCGCCGCTGTTCGACATCGGACGAGGGGCTCTGCGTGTCGACGCGTTGGCCGGCCTGTTCCTCACGCTCCTGTTCGGCATCTCCGTCGCGGTCTCCTTGTGCTTCGCCTCGTGGGCGTGGTCGGAGGTGGGGAGGGAGCACCGCCGCGCGGTGGCGACCGGCTACCTCTCGCTGTTGGCGGCGGTCGCGGTGGTGATCTGCGCGGCGGACGCCTTCGTGTTCCTCTTCGCATGGGAAGCCCTGACGGTCTCCTTCTACCTGCTCACGTCCGCGCAGCGCGGGAGCGTGGACGGGCCCCGCGCGCCGTGGGCGACGGCCGGGATCGGGAAGGTGAGCGGAGCCTGCCTGCTTGTCGGCTTCCTGCTCTTGGCAGGGCATACGCACAGCTTCACCATCGCGGACTGGTCCTCGGTACGGGCGGGGGGCCTGCACGAGATCGCATGGTTGCTCATCGTGGCCGGGTTCGCCGCCAAGCTCGGCGTCGTCCCGTTCGAGGTGTGGATCCCCATCGGCTACCCCGCAGCGCCAGGACCCGCCCGTGCGGCGATGGCCGGGGTCGCCGCGAACGTCGGCGTCTACGGTCTGTGGCGCTTCCTCGGGGTCCTCGGCCGTCCGCCGGTGTGGTTGGTCGTCGTCGTCCTGCTCCTCGGAGGCGTGACGGCCTTCCTCGGGATCCTCTTCGCGGGCGTGCAGTCACGTCTGAGCCGGGTGGTGTCCTACTCGAGCATCGAGAACGCAGGGATCATCCTCGTCGCTTACGGTGTGGCGCTGACCGGGGCGGCTGTCGGCTCGCAGACTCTCGAGGTGGTCGGGTTGGTCGCGGCATCGCTCCAAGTCGTCGCCCATGCGATCGCCAAGTCCACCCTCTTCTGCTCGCTCGCTTTCGTCGAGGCGGACGCCGGCACCGACGACCTGGACTCCCTTCGCGGCATCGCGCGCCGTCTGCGATGGAGCGGCGCGGCGTTCGGCGCCGGCGCCCTCGCGCTCGCTGGATTGCCACCGACGATCGGGTTCGTCTCGGAGTGGTTCGTGCTCGAGGCACTCATGCAGCAGTTCCGCCTCGGCGGGCTCGCCCTCCGCCTCGGGCTCGCTGGTGCGGGGGCGCTGGTCGCCCTCACGACGGGGCTTGGCGCGCTCGCGTTCGTCCGTGTCCTGGGCCTCGCTTTCCTCGGCCGTCCGCCCGGCAGGACTCCGGTGACGGGGGAAACGCCGAGCAGGAGACCGGTGACGGGGGAGGCGGGACCGCTCGGGCGCGCCGGGCTGGTCGTGCTCGCCCTCGGCTGCCTCGGGCTCGGCGCCGTGTCGCCCTGGGAGGTCCGGTTCCTCGCACGAGGGCTGGCACCCCTCGTGGCACAGGGCGCGGTGCTGCACGCGCTCAAGTCACCTTGGGTCCTCCAGCCCGTCTATCAGGGCTTCTCGATCCTCTCGCCGTCGTGGCTCTGGATCGTGCTCCCTGTCATGTGCCTGGGCGTCCTGGCGATGGCCGCGCTCCTCTCGGGTGGGCGCTACCTGCGGGTTCGGCGGGTCCCCGCGTGGCACTCCGCCACCGTGGGGGTGGCGGGACCGTCGTCGTATACGGCGTTCGGGTTCGCCAACCCGCTCCGACACGTGCTCGCCAACGTGCTCGCCACCCAGCGGACGCGCCGTCTGCGACCGCTGGCACATCCGACGGTGGCCGCCGACGACGGGGGAGCAAGAGCCGTCTCGGCGACAGGATCCCTCTCGGCGACAGGTGCCGTCGCCACAGGAGCAGAGACCGCCGCGGCACACCTCGAGTCCCAGACGAGCATCGTCGAACCGGTCGAGGCGTACTTCTACCGTCCTGCTTGGAAGGCGGTCCTGTGGGTGGCCGACGCGGCCCGACGGCTGCAGTCGGGGTCGCTCAACGCATACGTTGCGTACATGCTGGTGGCGCTCATCGTGGCGCTCGCAGTGGCGGCGGCGCTGCGGTGACGCGGGCGGGGGTGCCGCGCAGAGCGGCGTGCCCGGTGCCGGACTCGGCAGGGCGGGGAAGGGAGCCACGCGGGAAGAGACTCGGGAAGCCACGCCGGGAGGGAGGCGACCATGACTGAAGCGACCGAGGGACGAGGGCGTGCCTTTCGGCGCATCCTCGTCGGCTACGACGGATCGAAGGAGGCCCAGGAGGCGCTGCGCACCGCCGTCGCGCTGGGAGCGGAGGTCGACGGCGAGGTCCGGGTGCTTCTCGTGATCCGCCCAAGACCCCACGCCGAGACCCCTCAAGAGCTTGCGAACGCTGCCTCTGCGGAGCGCGACAACCTGTCCCAGGGCCTCGAGGCGCTCCTCGAGCGCGAGGAGGGACGGGTGGCGGACATCCGGGCGGTCTTCGCCGACGACCCCGCGCGGGCCATCGCCGAGCACGCCGAAGAGCACGGATTCGACATGGTCGTCGTCGGATGTCACGGTCGGGAGCACCTGGCGCACCGGGGAGTCGGCCAGTCCCTCGAGGCGCTGCTCCTCCACCACCCCTGCCCGGTCCTCGTGGTCTGACCCGCCTCCCTTCAGCGTGGCGACGCGGTCGCTACCGTCTGCACGAGTTGCTCTGCACGAGTTGCTCTGCACGGTGTGCCAAGGTCATCCAACGCATTCGGCGCGCCTCGAGAGCCGCCTGCTCGGACTCGGTCGACTCGAGCGCCTGCTGGGCCCGCGCTGCCGCCGCCAGGATCGACGACTCAGTCTCCTCGAGCTCGGCCGACATCGCGGTGACGAAGCGTCGCGACACCTCGTCGAGACGCTGCACGATGTCGAAACGTGCGCGTCCCGCGTGCTTGTCGAGCTCGGAATCGAGGTGCTGTCGTGCGCGCGCGAGCATCTTGCGCCGGGACCGCTCCGTGGGCAACACGGTTCGCACGGCTCGCGCAAGCGAAGCACCGGGGGTCTCCACCTGCAAGAAGTGGTAGGAGAAGCGCTCACGCTGCTCGGCGACAGTCGGCAGGACCGGCTCGGGAAGGTGTACCTCGAAGAGCGCGTTGGCCGCGGTGCGCAGGGTCAGGACCCGCTCGCGGAGCCGATCGGCAAAGCGCAGGGCGGCGCGCTCCCACGCCTCGCCGGCCGTCGTCTCCGCGGCGCGCCGCAGCGGCTCGAAGGTGTCCCTCACCGCGGCGGCGACAGCGTCGTCGAGCGCGCGGTCGAGCGCGTGCCCGCGGAGGTCGCCGATGGCCTCTTCGATCTGCGGCCACGCGCGCGCCGCCGCGTGCGCGGCACCTGCCACGAGCGCCGAGGCCACGGACTTGGAGATGTCCGCGACGTCGTGCTCGAGAAGGATGCGGTCGGCGGCGAGCTCGCGTCGCACGTCGGCTGCCGCCGCGCGGAACTTGTCGAGCCGGTCACAGAGGGCGGCCAGGTCCAAGGTGGCGGCCGCTCGCTCGATCGTGACGGTTTGGGAAAGGGCTGACGCCAGCCGGCCGAGCTCCGCCGCGCTCGCCCGCTCGCGCTCGGCGGCAAGATCGTCCCGCAGGAAGGCCTCGAGGTCCTCGCGGAACGCGGCGAAGCCGGGGTCGCCCTGCTCGTGCCCGGCACCCCCGCCCGACGCGTCCAGCGCGCGGCGCGCGGAGACGAAGTAGGGGCAAGCGCCGGCGCCGAGCAGCCTCTCGAGGTGGTGCGCAAGGAAGGCTCGGAGCTCGCTCAGCTCCGAAGCGGACAGATGGTCGGACTTGTTCACGACGACGAAGATCCGCCCCCCGCGCTCGGCCAGCGCCGAGAGGAGGCGCTCCTCGCTCTCGGACAGCGGGGCGTCGGCGGACAGGACGACCACCGCGCCGTCGCTGTCGGCGAGTGCCTCTTCGGCCGCGAGCGTCTGGTGCGCGTTTATTGACGCGACGCCCGGCGTGTCGACGAGCACGACGCCCGGCGCGCCGAGGACGGTGTCGGTGTGCACCTCGACACGGCCTACGCCGAGCCTGTTCAAAGAGTTGTGACGCTCGCTCACGTAGCGGTCGATCTCTTCGGGGGGGACCGCCTGCGTCGCTCCGTCTTCGAACACCACCAGGACTTCGGATCGGGAGCCGGCGAAGTGGACCTCGGTCGCGACCGTCGTCACTGGGATGACCCCCGTCGGGAGCACGGGCGCCCCGATCAGCGCGTTGACGAGCGTCGACTTGCCGCGCTTGAACTCGCCGAGCACCGCGATGTGATAGCGCTGCGCCTGCAGCCGCTCCACGAGCCGGCGCGCCCGCTCGGCGAACGCAGCGGGACCGTCCGCGAGCTCCGCCAGCTCGTGCGCGAGCGACACAATCGCCGCCGAGCGGCTCTGCGCGGCGTGCGAAGGGCCCGGTGTCTTCTCGGTGGCTCTCGTCACGTCCTGGTGCTCCCCGAAGGAGGCCGGGGCCGCGCGACCGAGGAGGTCCGAGGATACGGTCGCACGAGCGTCACAAAGATGCCGAAGATGTGCTCGAAGCGCTCACGCACGGCCACCACGCGCCTCTACCTCCCTGGTCGGTACCAAGCTGTCAGGTAGAAGCCATCAGCAGGCTGCCCTGCACCGCGCGGGCTTCATCGCGTCTTGACCAGAGTACCAGCAGGTGGGCCGGGGTGGGCTGTGGCGGTTGGTAGGATGCAAGGAGGAACGGCGATGGAGCTCGCTGCGCCGCCCTCGGGCTGATGGCTCCTACTGACCGCCTGATGGGGAACGTCCCTGAGGGCGACAAGGGGAGTGGTCGTATGGGCCCAGAGCATGGCGGGATCTCGGAGAGCTTCGGCCTTCTGGCGCCTCCCGGACGATCGACCGCGGTGCGCGAGGAGCGCGACCACGCGTCCGACCTCAACCTCGACCAGATCGTCTCGCGCATCGCGGGCGATCGGACCGACACCGAGGAGCTCACCAGGGCCTTCTTTCGACGGACTCGTGACGTCGAGACGGTCCATCACCGCCACGACGTGTTCAAGGATCTCGAGGACCAGGCGCTCTGGAGCGCGCTCGGGCAGTACTGCACGTCGGTGGCCGACGTCGTTTCCCACCTCTCGCAGGCCCGCGCGATGCGGGTGGTGTACCAGCGCCAGGCGTGGACGCTCGACGGTGCGGCGATCTACTGCGCCGCGGTCCGCAAGCTCACAGGCGCGCTCCACCAAGCAACGTTGCACTCGGCAGGAATGCAGGGCTTTCGCCGGTACCTCGCGGCGTATGTGGGCTCCGACGACTTCAAGAGGCTCGAGGCGGAGACCGGAGAGTGCAAGGAGGCGTTGTCCCGCGTCTCCTACTGCGTGCACATCGACGGGGGACGAGTGACCGTGAGGCGCTATGACGGCGAGGACGACTACAGCGAAGAGATCCAGTCGCTGTTCGAACGGTTCCGGCAAGGCGCAGTGCGCAGCTACCTCGCCAATTACCGTCTGTGGCCCGGCATGACGAGGATCGGGGAGCAGGTGCTCGACCGCGTGGCGCGGCTCTTCCCCGATGAATTCGCACTTCTCGCCACCTATTCCGGGCGGCACGGCGGCTTTCTCGACGCCGGAGTCCACCGCTTCTACCGAGAGCTGCAGTTCTACGTGTCCTACCGCAACCTCGTCGATCCTCTGCGCGCGGCGGGCCTCGAGTTCTGCTACCCCGAAGTGGACGTGGCGGCGAAGGAGGAGCTCGCAGAGGACACCTTCGACCTCGCGCTCGCCTGCATGCTCGTCGCGGAAGGCAAGCAGGTCGTGACCAACGACTTCTGCCTCGACCACGGTGAGCGGATCTTCGTGGTCTCCGGGCCGAACCAGGGGGGGAAGACCACCTTCGCCCGAACCTTCGGTCAGCTGCACCATCTGAGCGCGCTCGGGGTGCCGGTGCCTGGGCGGCGCGCGCGGCTCTTTTTGTGCGACCGGATCTTCACGCACTTCGAGCGCGAGGAGGCCCTCTCGGGATTGACCGGCAAGCTCGAGACCGACCTGGTCGCGATGCAGCGAACCCTGCGATCCGCCACGCCGACAAGCGTCGTGATCATGAACGAGCTGTTCTCCTCCACCTCGCTCGAAGACGCGCGGTTCCTGGGCGCCGAGGCGATGCGGAAGCTGATCGAGCTGGACTGCCTTGGCGTGTACGTCACCTTCGTCGACGAGCTCGCGTCGCTCGGCCGCTCCGTCGTCTCCCTGATCAGCACGGTCGTCCCCGACGACCCTGCGACGCGGACCTTCAAGGTCGTCCGGGGGCCGGCCAACGGGCTCGCCTACGCTCTGGCGATCGCCGAAAGGCACCGGCTCACGTACCCCCAGCTGCTCGAGCGCATCCCATGAAGGCGCACCTTCTCTACTCGGACCGAGACTTCGACTTCTCGGTCGAGCCAGGCCTCCTGCACGACGACCTCGCCCAAGATCTCGAGCTCCGCATCGTCCTTCGCACGATGGCACAGGGGGACCGCTTCCTCTTCGACGTCTCGCGCAAGGTGGTGATGGCGAGCATGGGCGCCGTCGCCATGGTCCGCTACCGTCAGGCGGTCCTGGAGGACTGCCTCGCGCACGAGGACATGGTCCGGGAGATGTACGCGCTCGTGGTCGCCGCCTTAGAGGACAAGCGCGGCATCTGGAGCTTCCGTTCCGCCACGTCATCGATCACCCTGCACGGCGCGGTGTCGCAGCTCGAGGCGTTCGCAGCGCGCCTGCGCGAGCTTCGCCGGATCGCAGACGACCACGTCGAAGAGGTCAGCTCTACGGGGTTCCGGATGCTCTTCGAGTCCATTCGACGCGATCTCGATGACGGGTACCTCGAGCTCCTCCGTCTGCACCTGCGCCAGCTCCAGTTCCGCGACGGCGTCCTCATGAGCGCTCGGCTCGGGCGAGACGGCACCGGTGAGGACTACGTGCTCCGCTCCCCTCGGACACGCCGAGCTCGCTGGCGGGAACGGGTCGGCCTCGGGCCGCGGACCGCTTACTCGTTTGCGATTCCGCCGCGCGACGAGGCGGGCATGAACGAGCTCGGCGACCTGACGAATCGGGGGCTCAACCACGTCGCCAACGCCGCGGCGCAGGCGGCCGACCACATCGAGAGCTACTTCTCGATGCTCCGCGCGGAGCTGGCGTTCTACGTGTCATGCCTGAACCTGCGAGCAGCGCTCCGTGCACGGGGGGCACCGCTCACCTTTCCCGTCCCGCTCGCGTCCGACTCGTTCCGGTTCTCGTGCACCGATCTTCGCGACGTGTCGCTGACGCTGCAGACCGAAGCCACCGTCGTGGGCAACGACGTCGAGGCCGACGGCCGTCCGCTCGTCGTCGTGACCGGTGCCAACTCGGGTGGCAAGACCACGTTCCTTCGTAGCGTGGGCCTTGCGCAGCTGATGCTGCAGTGCGGAATGTTCGTCACCGCGTCCTCGTACCGCTCGAGCCTCCACAGTGCCGTCTTCACCCACTTCGGGCGCGAAGAGGACGCGTCGATGCGCAGCGGCAGGCTGGAGGACGAGCTTTGCAGGCTGGACGCGATCGTGGACGCGATCGTGGACGCCGACCGGGATGCCGATCGGGAGGCCACCGGGGATGCCGATGCGGACGCCACCGTGGATGCCGATGCGGACGCCACCGTGGACGGCGACCGGGACGCCACCGTGGACGGCGACCGGGACGCCGCGAAGAGGCACGCCCTCGTCCTCTTCAACGAGTCGTTCTCGGGCACGAACGAGCGCGAGGGGTCCGAGATCGGTCGCCAGGTCGCCGAGGCGCTCTTGGAGCGCGGCGTGTCGATCTTCTTCGTGACCCACCAGTACGACCTGGCGCACGGCTTTGTCACCGCGAGATCGTCGACGACCCGGTTCCTTCGGGCCGAGCGCGCGTTGGACGGGCGCGCGAGCTTCAGGCTGGTCGCGGCCGAGCCCCTGCCGACGAGCTTCGCGCTGGACGTCTACCGACGGGTCGGAGGGTTCGACGACAATGCCCCGAGGACACGGGACGGTGCCCCGAGGGCAGGGGACGGGCCCAGCAGCGTCGTCGGGCCGGAGGCGATCGCCGGCGGAGCCGATGGCCAACGCACGACTCGCCGTGCTCCGGGCGCGTCCGCGGTGGCAGTGCCAGCCGGTGACCCGGAGACGTGGGAAGGCCCTTTTCGAGGCGCGAGCGGCCCGTAGACTTCGCGCGTGAGCGCGGACGTCGAGCGTGCGACCGTGCCAGTCCCCGCGTCCGGCGCGGTGCCCAGGCACGTGGCCGTGATCATGGACGGCAACGGGCGCTGGGCTGAGTCGAAGGGTCTTCCTCGCACCGAGGGACACCGGCAGGGGGAGGCCACGCTCGCCGAGGTCGTGCGAGCGGCCGACGATCTCGGCATCAGGTGGTTCACCGCCTACGGCTTCTCGACCGAGAACTGGAGGCGTCCGAGAATGGAGGTCGAGTTCATCCTCAGCCTCCACAAGAACATCTTCGCCAGACGGCTCGAGATGCACCGCAACAACGTACGGATCCGCTGCATCGGCCGGCCTGTCTCGGGGACCTCGCGCCTTCCTCGGCGGATCCTGCGGGAGATGGAGGAGTCGGTGGCGCTCACCAAGGACAACACCGGCCTCAACTTCACGCTGGCCTTCGACTACGGCGCCCGTGAGGAGCTCGTGTATGCGACGCGCGGTGTGCTCGAGGCGCATCGCGAGGCTGGGACCGAGATCGACGAGGACGCATTCGCGCGGTATCTGTACGAACCTGCGATGCCCGCGGTCGACCTTCTCGTGCGCACGTCAGGGGAGCAGCGGTTGTCCAACTTCCTCCTGTGGCAGGCGATCGGCGCCCCCTTCTATGTGACGCCCACGTACTGGCCGGACTTCAGCCGGGAGGAGCTCGCGACGGCGGTGCGGTGGTGGCGAAGCGAGCAGGACCGCGTCATGGCAGGTCACGAGGGGGCGCGTCTCGGACACCAAAGCGGCGTGAACGAGTGACCGGGACGCGGTAACCTGGGTGTTGCATCGGCGGTGTGACTCGAGCGAACGCGGGAGCCCCTGTTCGGGGATGCGGAACAGGGGCACGCACGGCAAGGGCATTGGGGATGGTCGGAATGGCCACAGGGGAAGGCACGGAAGGCGGTTCCGGGTCGGGCGGCCCTGCTCCTGAATTGGGGCTCGCGCTGCGGCTACGCGCGCACGAGGTCTGCGAGCGTCTGGTGGAGGGCTGGCGGGCATCGGGTGAGGGCGCGCGCCAGGCGCGCACAGTGGAGACAGACATCTGTCGAGCGACCCGCGCGGGGACGCTCGCCGTGGCCGACTACCTGGTCAGCGGGCAGAAGGTCTCCCGGGACCGGTCCGAGGAATGGGACTGGACCGGCGAGGCCCCACTGGCCGGGCGCATCGCCTTGTCGAGCGTCGCCAAGCTCTACGTGGGCTGGCGTGCCGCGTGTGGGGAAGTGCTCCGGGAGGAGGCGTCGGCGCAGGGGCTCGATCAAGAGGCGCTCGACGCCTCCCTGCGAGCGGTGCAACTCGGCTTCGACGCGAGCCTCATCCGGATGGCCCGGCGCTTCGAGGTGACCCGGCGGGGGCTCGAGGAGCAACTGGCGGAGCACCAGGCGCGGCTCGAGCACCAGGCGCTCCACGATCCGCTGACGGGCTTGGCGAACCGAGTCCTGCTCCTCGACCGGATCCAGCACGCAGTCGAGAGCCTGGCGCGCCGCGAGGCCGGCGCCGCGGTGCTCTTCATGGACCTCGACTACTTCAAGGCGGTCAACGATGCATCCGGCCACTCCGTAGGCGACCAGCTGCTCCTCGGCGTGGCGAGGCGGCTCAATGCAGCAGTGAGGCCCAACGACACGATCGCCCGCCTCGGCGGCGACGAGTTCGTGGTCCTCTGCGAAGACCTCCGCGAGCCGGTCGCAGAGGGGGTCGCCGTCGCAGAGCGGATCGCCGAGCGGTTCGAGGACCCGTTCGTGGTGGGAGAGCGCGAGATCACGGTGGCTGCCAGCATCGGCATCGCACCTGCGTGCAAGGACGACACGGCCGACGCGCTGCTCGGACGGGCAGACCGCGCCATGTACCGAGCGAAGCAGCTCGGGAGGGGGCGCGTCGAGGTCTACGACCCCCTGATCGACCACCAAGAGACGCGGCGAGCGGAGCTGGAGGGCGCGCTGGCGCACTCGGTCGACGAGTCACAGCTCCGCCTCGTGTACCAGCCTCTCATCGACGTGTCGACCCGAAGGGTGGTCGCGCGCGAAGCGCTGTTGCGCTGGGACCACCCGACCTTCGGGACCGTCGTGCCCGCAGAGATCATCCCCCTCGCCGAGTCGGCCGGGCTCATCACAGCCATCGGGAGGTGGGTGCTGTCGACGGCGTGCGCACAGTGCGCGGCCTGGCGCAGCGCCGGCGAGCCCGACATCGGCGTGACCATCAACGTCTCAGGGATGCAGTTGGCGAGCGGAAAGTTTCACGCAGAAGTGGAGAGTGCTCTCAAGAAGAGGGGCCTGCCCCCGGATTCGCTCACCGTGGAGGTCGCCGAGAGCCTGCTCATGGCAGATCGTGACGACGCGCGTGAGGGCCTGGACCGTGTTCGGTCGCTCGGGGTCCGGGTCGCGATCGACGACTTCGGCACCGGCTACTGCTCGTTGTCCTGGCTCGCCGGTCTGCCCGTCGACGTGGTGAAGATCGACCGGAGCTTCATCGCGGTGATGAGCAATGCCGATCGTCAATCGGCGATCGTCGACGCGATGATCTACCTCGCGCACACGCTCGGCTTCGTCGTGGTCGCCGAGGGAGTGGAGACGGACGCGCAGCTCCACCGGCTCGAGCTCTTGGGTTGTGACGCGGCGCAGGGCTTTCTCCTGGGCTCGCCCGAGCCGCTCGCGCAGGGTGAGAGGCGAGTTCGGCCATAGCACGGCAGCGCCGGTCGGCGGCGGTCCGCGGCGGCGAGCGGCGGCGAGCGGCTTGGCCGCTCAGCTGCGCGTTGCCGGCCCTCACGGGTTCGCTACTATTGCGTCACAGTGACGGAACAAGCGAACAGCACACAGGCAGGTCGTTGCGCCTACTGCCGGCGTCCCTTGACAGCTGCCCGCAGCCAAAGCCGTGGAGACGGGGAGCGCACCGGCGCAGGAAGGCGACCGGGCCGCCCCGCCAAGTACTGCAAGCGATCCCACCGCCAGCGTGCCTACGAAGCCCGCCGGCGCGCCGAGCGTGCGTCGCTGCCCGCCGGCCTGGTCGTGGTCGAGGTGTCCAGCCTCGACCGTCTGCACGACCGGCTGTACGCGCTGGAGGCTGCGCTGGACGACGTCGATGCCGACCTGTCTCAGCTTCCGGCGTCCGCATCGGAGCGGTCCCGCCTGCGCGCCTACCACGCGGCGTTTGCGCACCTGCGCACGGCGGCTGAAGACCTCCGGGGCCTCCTCGTAGAGCCCGTCGGCGCCTGATCGGGCGGGACGCAGCGACCGGAGCTCGACGTCGGCCCGTCCGGCTTTCCTGCCTAACTTGACATAATGGACCTTATCGGCGGTTTCGAGGGAGGGATCGGGCGTTGGGCTGCCTTCGTGGCCGGTTCCTTCGTGGGGCGATCCCTCGGGCCGGTCCCGTCGTGGGGCGACTTCCGCCGATCCCCTCGTCTTCGCCGGTCCCCGCCGAACCCCGCCGATCCCCCCGACCATGGGATGTTGGGTAGCGTCGCTTCCCATGCAATCGAGTGGGCGGAGGCGTCTGCGTGCCCGCCGGGCTCTCGCAGCGGCTGTGGGAACGGCCGTCGTTCTTGCAGGAGCGGGCTGGGGCGGCAGCGTCGCCTGGGCGGGACCGAGGAGCGCTGGCGCGAGGGACCACGGGAAGAAAGGCCACAGCGCCGCGCACAGACACCACGGCCCCAAGCTGCCGGTCGTCAAGCACGCGAAGGACCTCAACCTCGAGCCGGTGATCCGCGCTTCGAAGGGGAAGCCGCCGAAGAAGCTGGAGGTGAGGAACCTGGTCAAGGGCACCGGGGCGACCGTCACGAGGTCGAGCACCGTCGATGTGATCTACGTGGGCGCGAACTACCGCACTGGGAAGGACTTCACACAGGCGACCTGGACCTCGAAGCGTCCGACCGCGTTTCCGCTGAGCGGCGTGGTCCACGGCTTCGCCGAGGGACTGATCGGCATGAGGGTGGGTGGCCGCCGCGAGATCGTGATCCCGCCGAGCCTCGGCTACGGCGACCACAACTACGGGCCGATCAAGGCCGGAGAGACCCTGGTGTTCGTGGTCGACTTGAAGGGCGTGAGCGGCTAGCCAGCCCGATCTGACAGCAGACCCACTGAGCTGCGCAGGCTGCGCGACGGCGCTTGGTCCGGGTGGCTGCAAGGGGTAAAGATGGGAGCGTGCCGGAAGCCGACCAGGGCATGGACGTCACGGGCGTCATCGACGTCATCGTGGAGATCCCCGCCGGCAGCCGCAACAAGTACGAGTACGACCACGATCGTCACCTGATCCGCCTCGACCGGCGGCTCGCGACCGCCATGACCTACCCCACGGACTACGGGTTCGTTCCCGACACGCTCGCGCTCGACGGCGACCCGCTGGATGCACTGGTCATCCTCGAGGACCCGACCTTCCCCGGATGCCTGGTCCGTGTGAGGGTGGTCGGGGTGTTCCAGATGAAGGACGAGGCCGGTCCCGACGCGAAGCTCCTCACCGTGCTCGCGCACGACCCGGCGCGTGCGGAGACGCACGATGTGTCGGATCTGCAGGTGCAGCTCTTGGACGAGATCGCCCACTTCTTCACCGTCTACAAGGCGCTCGAGCCGGGGAAGGCCACCCAGGCGATCGGGTTCGAGGGCCGCGACGCTGCGCTGGAGGAGCTGCGGGCGTCGCGTGAGCGCTTCCAGGCCAAGTCCGGTCACTGAAGCAGGGTGGTGTCACTGAAGCAGGGTGGTGCCGCTGACGCAAAGTGGTGCTGGAGACGACTGACCTGGAGACGTTGGCGCGGGCGGCGCGGAGACAGGGAGACGGGGGCGCAAAGACGACGGCGCGAGCGGCGAAGAGACGGTGTCCGCCAGGAGACCCGTGCGAGGCCGATACGAGGCGTGCGACATCCCGGCGAGCTGCTCGCGCGCTTCCTACGACATCCCGGCGAGCTGCGTCGCACCCCGTGCGTCTGAAGCGATAGCGTGACCGCCGCATGCCTCGCCGTATCGAGATCGAGCTGACGAGCCGTACCGGTGAGGGCGAGCTCACCTGGCGGGCCGCTGGCGCCAAGCACCCGAAGGGCGTCGTCGCGGCCGACCTGGTCCCCGCGGGTGTCGGCGTCGGTGACGTCGTGCGCGCCGAGATCGAGACCGGCCTCGACGGGGTGGAGATCGTCGCGGTGCTCCCCCCCCAAGACAAGTCTGGCGAGAGGTCATCGAACCGCATCGAGGTGCTCGGCACGCCGCGACGGGGTCCTGACGTCCTGGTGAGCTACGCCTCAGGACGGCCCCGTCGGGACGCGGGGCGGCCCGGCAGGGACGAGACCGACCGGGGCGGAGCAAGACGCGGTGCAGAGCCTGGCCGTGGACCGCGCGCTCGTCGGGACGCGAGCAACGCGCCCGGCGAACGGCGACCGGATCGTGGTCGACACGAGCGAGTGGACGGAGATCGCGCGCCAGAGCGGCCCCGGCCCGATGCGCGTCGTGCGCACGCGGATGGATCGGAGCGCAACGGCTCGGCACGTGAGGGAGGAGAACGCCGAGAGCCCAGCGATCGACGGGCCGCACGTCCTGAGCGCCGCGACTCCCCTGTCGCACGCCGTGAACGGCGTCCGGCCGTTTCGACGGCGCACCGCAACGCGATGCTGGCGACCCTCGGGCCTCAAGAGCTTCCCATCGCAGAGCAGCTGCTTCGAGGCGGGATCCCCGCGGTGCGCCAGGCGCTCGCCGAGCAGCACGCGGCCCGCCCGGGGGATCCGGCCGCCGCGGCCAATCGCGATGCGGTGCTCGCGCGCGCCGAGCAGCTCCTCCCCCGCGTCAACCTCGCGAACTGGAAGGACCGCGCGGCCTCCGCACAGGTGGCGGGGAAGGACCTGAGGCTTCGCGAGCTGCGAGCGGTCGTCACGGCTGCCCGCACGGTGACGCTCGATGACGAGGCGAGGACGATGGCACGGGCGCTCCAAGAGACCCTCGACCAGCGTGTGCGTGCGTTACGCGAGGAATGGGTCGGCCGGATGACGAAGGCGCTGGACGGCGGCCGGGTCGCTGATGCGCTGCGCGTCTCGGCGCGTGCCCCCGAGCCCGCGACGCGTCTGCCCGCGGAGCTCGCCGTCCGTCTTGCCGAGTCCGCGGGCGAGGCCATGACCGCCGACATGGCTCCGGGCGAATGGATCTCGCTTCTCGAAATGGTCGTCGAGTCGCCGGTCCGGCGGACCGTCAAGCCCAGAGGGATCCCCGACGACGAGCAGGCGAAGGACGCCGCTCGACACGCCGCAGGCTTCGTGCCAGAGCTCGCCAAGCTCCTCGGCCTCCGGATCCCCCCTCCCCCGCCGCGCCGGCCGGTGCGCAGCGGACCGAGCGTCATGGCAGCGGGCGGCGCAGGACGAGCAGGCGCGCGCTGAGGCCGAGGGACTCCAAGAGCCGCTTGGTGCCCCTGTCACCCGGTAGTGCAGGCGCGTCGACGGCGACGCAACCTGCGCTCGAGAACCACTCCACGAGCGCCTCGGCCAGCGCGGTGCCGACGCCGACTCCCCGGGCCCCAGCCTCCACGTAGCACCAGTCGACGGTCCCGACCCGCCGGGCAGCATGTGTCGCGATGTGCCCGCCGGCGACACCGACGACGACCTCGTCGATCGTGCCGGCGAAGAGGCCACGGTCCGTGCCGCCCCAATGGGTGCTGAGCCACTGCTCGTCGATGACCTGCGGATGAGTCGGCAGGGGCAACGTGGAGAGGAGCTCGGGCCCACCGCGAAGCGTGCTCGCACGAGCCCGTGCCTCTTCGAGGAGCCGGGCGCAGGCTGCGAGATCGCCGGGACGTGCGGGCCGGGCTCCCTCCACCGTGTGAGACCAGCTCTCCAGTGGACCGATCGGGTCCCTATGGGCGGTCTGAGGAGCGGCTCGGTGAGCGGCTCGGTGAGCGACCGGCTGAGCGGCTCGGTGAGCGGCCGGGTGAGCGGCTCGGTGAGCGGCCGGGTGAGCGACCCGATGAAGCGTCGGAAGGGCGCGGAGAGCCATCCGTTGCAGCCTCGGTAGAGGCCTTGTCAGGGGCCTTGTCGGTGCCGGCTTCCTCGCCACCGAGCAGCTCCTCGGCGCGTTGGAGGATCGTGCGGCGTCTGCGCGTCTCTTGCTCGTGACGCACCACGGCGCGCAATTCCTCGGGATCGAGGCCGTCGAGGCGTCGCACCACCTGAGAGGCGGCGAGAATGTCGTAGTCGGGGATCACTCGGTCGACCTCGGGATCCCGAGACGGTGCCACGGCGTGCGGCTCCGCGGTGTGCGGCACTTCAGCGTGCGGCGGCGTGCCGGCCGACCTCTCCGTCCGATGCGCACTCGGACGCGGGCTGGGCTGACGCATCTCGCGTGACCTGCCACCTGGGGCAGCGTTCGGTAGGGATCCAGGCGAGCGTTCGGTCGCGGTCACGGCATCGGTTGCCGCCTGGCGTTGCCCGGCGAGCCACTCGAGCTGTCCCTTCGCCTGCCGCCAGCCGACGCCGACGGCGAAGCGACCGATGATCTCGGCGTTGCGCAGCTCCTGCTCAACGCGCGCCCGGCCCTTGGCCACCGTCTCGGGCATGTCCTCCAGCGCGGTCAGCACCACTCCGGTCGGTAGGTACACGAGGAGGTCGAGCACACGCTCAGCGACGGAGCGAAGGACGTCGTCGGGCTCAGGAGACGATCCCCGAGACGATGCCGAGGACGATCCTCCCGATGATCCAGATGATTCAGACGCAGTCACGGCAAAGCATCCTCTCCTCATCTGCGAGCTGACCGGGGTGCTTCACGAGGAAGCACGACCTGCACACGAATTCGCCGGGCTGCTTCGGCAAGACCCGCTCGCCCACCTCGGTGCGGTCTTCGACATCGGCCCCGTCGTCGTCGTCGTCGGGCTCGTCGTCGACGACCACGAGCCGCTCCTTCAAGATGACGTCGAGGCTCGCTTCGACGTCTTCCTCGTCGAGCTCGTCGTCGTCCTCGTCTTCGATGTCGTCGACAGGTCGCTCCACCGCGTCGACCGACTCCGCGTCGTCGACATCGACCTCGTCAGTGTCATCGTCCAGGGCGAGGTCGTCGTCCTCGTCCTCGTCCAGGTCCTCGCCGAGCTCCTCGTCGAGGACCTCGTCCAGGTCGTCTGCGTCGCCATCCTCGATGTCGAGCGCCTCGTCCAGGTCGTCGAGGTCGTCGAGGTCGTCAGGGATGGTGACGTCGTCCAAGTCGTCTGGCATGGCCGCCTTTCGCTGCAAATGTGCCGCGGGAGCATAGACGTTGGCTTCGCGGAATCGAGCGAGTGGTGCGGGGCAGCCTGCAGACTGTTGATGGGGGAAAACGTCGCGTTCTGGCGGTCGGGCCCGGGAGTCTTTGGGGCCGTCTACCTCCGCCAGGGTCCTCACCCCCCGGAAGAGACGTTCTCTACTCGACTCCTAGGGCCTCGCTCCGCCTCTCACAGCATCCCCCCCGTCGCGGCTCCGGCGCCCAAAGGCCGGGCCGCCCCGTCGGGGCGTCTGGGACTGGGCAGCAGACTAGACACTTCTCGGTGCGCGCTCAAGAGGCGTGGAGGGTTTCCCCGTGACTGTGACCAGCAACGATTGCGAAAGCTCCTGGTCAGGGGGATGGCGCTGCGGCGACAATTTCCTCCGTCTTCCTCCATCGTCCTCCATCGTCACCCGTCCGCGCCGGCGGCGTGGGGACGCCGGCTGCGACGGGCACGTCGCGCTTCGGCGCGCCGCTCGGCGTCGAGCCGCTCGAGCTCGGCGGGCGTGCGGTCGACGTGCGTCATCGCCGCCGCGAGGTGCTGGTGGCCTGCAACCTCGGCGATCAACCGATGCATCTCCTGCGCGACCCACCGGTAGGAAGGGTGCCCCTGGGTTCCCGAACGGAGCTCGATCATGTGCATCGCCTCACGCGCGTTCATCTGCATGACGTAGCGGAGCCTGAACGCCAACGCGACCGCGTACTGGGCCTGGGTCGGGAACGTCGGCACGAGGACCTCGTAGAGCGCGTGGGAGCGTTCCATCGCCTCTCTGAACGCGTCGGTCTCCCCCGCGTCGACCACCAAAGCGGGGACGTCGAAACCCAGCTGCGTGGTGAGCGGCTGCCACTCGATGGTGAGCATGCGATGGCGTTGAAGGTCCCGGAACGCTCCGTAGTCGGTGACGACCTCGAACCGGTAGTCGGTGCGCTCGAACGCCCGGCCTGGGCGGTGCCGCCTATTCTTGCGGTCGCCGACGTACGCGCCGAAGAGCGCCCGCCGAGTGTCCGCGGAGAGACTGCGCACGCGGCTGAGCGCGTCTTGCTCCGAGAGGCCGCTCGAGGAGAAGCAGATCGCGGCGAGCACCTTGTCCTCGCCGTCTGGGTCGAAGTCGAGGAGCTGGACCCTGGGGCCGCCGCCGTCGATCGGGCCCGCCGCCCCGGCGCTCCCGGCCCTCCCCCCGCTCCCGGCCCTCCCGGCGCGCGTACTGGCCCTGCCCGTGTGGCCGACGCTCGAGGCGCTGCCCCAGAGCCCTTCCACCAACGCCGCAGTGTCCTCGCGCGTGGTCGCGAGGTACGCCGACCATTCCAGGCCGCGGCCGGGAGCGTCGACGCGCTGGAGGAACGACGGGATCACCTTGCGCAGCTCGCCGAGCATCATCGCGCCGTAGGCGCGGACTTCGGGCAGCGGATGGGCCGCCATCCTGAGGAGCAGGCCCTCGTACGCCTGTCCGTCGCCGTAGATGCCCACGTTCGACAGACAGGCCGCCGGCAACAGGCCCCGGGCTGCGTCGAGCGCCTTGGCCTTCACCGCCTGGCGATGGACGAAGTCCGAGTCCCCGGGCTGACGCGGGTAGCGCGCGACGAGCCACGAGACGAGGCGCTGGAGAAGCGCCCCGTAGCTGTCGAACATGCGGTCCATGTCCCCGACGTAGCGGGCCCCGAGCGCCGACTCGAGGATCTCGGGTGGCCGGTGGTAGCGGTAGTGGCCGTTCGGGAGTCGTTGGTCGTAGGCGATGTAGCGGGTCGATTGCTCGAGGTACGACATGAGCCGTCCGCGCTCGAGCACCTTGGTGAGCACGTTCGAAGCCTGCTCGCAGGCCAGGTGGACGCCGCCGAGCTGGGCGACCGAGTCGTCGCCGTACTCGAAGAACACCCGCTCGTAGAGCTGCTCGGCGCGGCGAAGTCCCACGGTGGCGTCGATCGTGGAATCACCCGAGACGTCCAGCTCGCCGACGAACTCGTCGAGGAAGAGGCGCCGGAGGCTCTTTGCCGAGCGCGAGTAGCGGGCGAAGAGCGCCCCCTTCACGACTTCCGGCAGGTTCACCAGGGCGAACACGGGGAGGTTTAGGTTGGTCACGTACCGCCGGAGGATCGCCTGCTCCTCTGGCGTGAACTCCTCTGGGACGTAGGGGACCAAGGGCGCCATGGCCCGGCCAACGTTACGTCTGCACCCGCCGGAAGTGGCGGACACCCGGAGACCTGCGCTGTTGGCGGACACTCGACGGAGGTGGCGGACACCCGGCCCAGGGTGACGGGACCCCCGATGCGCCCCTGCCTACTCTCCGACTCCCCGACTCTCCGACTCCCCGACTCCCCTGCTCGCCTACTCTCCGAGGTCCGCCGCGCCTCCGGCCGCGACGACGTCACGCCGCAGGAGACGCACGGAGGCGTCCGCGGCCTTTGCGGTAGCCGGGTCCGCGGCCACCGTGGCGACCTGCCCAACCAGGTCCACCAGCTGCTTCACGGTCCGCACGAAGTCGCCCGGTGCGATCTCTCCCACGTCGTGGGCCGCGATCTCCAGGACCGTGCCGAAGGATGCACCCCTGGCCCAGGAGGCCACGGCAGCAGCCAGCCCGTGCTCAGGTTGTCGGGTGCGCGGGACGAGGTGGAGCTCCTCCACCGCCCGGATGTGCTCGGCGAGGTCGTCGAGCGCCTCGAGCCGCGCGGAGATGTCCTGGCGCCTCCCCTCCCCCAGCCGGTCGCCCCCTCCCTTGCCGCGGCCCTGCTTGCGCGCGCCCCCCTGCGCGCCCGCGCCCGCACCCCCGCGTCCGCCCGCGCCGGCACCCCAGCGCG
>DAHWOV010000032.1:0-2097 GCA_027339205.1 Acidimicrobiaceae bacterium
GCCGGACCTCCGCCTGCCACTGCTCCCCCACGCGGCCGGTCGCGAGCATGCCCACGGCGAAGGCGAACGGCACCGTGAAGCCGACGAACCCGATGTAGAGGAGCGGCGGGTGGATCGCGACGAGCGGGTTGTCCTGCAGCAACGCGTTGGGTCCCGCGCCCTTGAGCGCCCCCGTGCTGGTGAGGAACGGGTTCGCCGGGCTGACCATCAGGCCGAAGAAGAACGCCGTGACCGCGTACATGACGAGCATGGCCCACTGGACCACCTCGTCGTGGGCACGCCGGCGGTACCGCCAGACGACGAGCGCGGAGAAGACGGCGAGCACGAAGCCCCACAGAAGGAGCGACCCGGCGAGCGCCGACCACAGCCCGGTGATCGAGTAGATGAGCGGCGTCGCCTTCGCGTTGTTGTCGGCGACGTAGACGATGTGGAAGTCGTGCGTGATCAGGGCGAATTCCATCGCCGCCACCGAGACTGCCGCGCCGAAAAGCACGACGGGCGCCAGCAGCCGGGCGTCGAACCGGTCGGGCCGGCTCGATCCCTGCGCGATCGAGCCGTCGCCGGCGATCTCGGCCCGCCCAGGAGCGGCACCGGCACGCCAGCGACGAACGAGCCCCGCCGCGCACACGACCCCGCCCACGAGCGCCCCGACGAACGCAAGCCAGAGGCCCGCGGCTCCGAACGCGGCGGGCAGCATCAGTGCACGGTGCCGTCGGGAGCCCGGACGCGTGTCGGGTGCTCGGCGATGTATGTCGGCGAGTGCTTCACCATGATCTGGTCCGACACGAAGAGGTCCGAGCTCTTCGACGCGAAGTGGCCGACCACGACCACGGGGATGTCCGGCTGGAAGAGCTGCGGAGGAGAGCCGACGTTGTGCACGGCAACCTCTCGACCCCCTCCGGACACCTCGAAGTCCGCGCCGCGCGCCGTCCGGCGGACCGAGCCCGGGACCACGAGCCCTTCGAGGCGGAAGACCGTCGTCCCGATCGTCGTCCTGTGCGCGAGCGCCTGGCTCACCGTGTCGAAGTAGTCGAGCGAGCTGCCGAGGCCTTCGACCAGGAGATAGGCGATCGCGCCGGCGAGCAACGCGAACACGACGAGCAGGCGCGCGCGCCGCTGGTGGGGCCTACGGCGGACGTGAGGCTCCGACAGCGCTCCCGGAGACGTGGTGACGCTCACCGATCGGGGCCCCGCGAAGGGCTCCTGGAGGGTCCCGGGGAACGCGCATCTCCTCTCAGGGCGACGGCATCACGCCCCGGCGCATCCGCCCGGGACGCGGCACGTTCGAGCCGGCGACGGCGCAGGAGCAGCGAGAGCGAGTAGAGCGCGAGGACGCCCAGCGCGATCGCGTACCCCGCGTCGACGTAGCTCATCGCCCTCCCCCGGTCATCGCCCTCCCCCTGCGGGCTGGCGGAGCGTCGCGTCGAGCGCCGTGCCGAGCGCCGTCACGCCGGCGGTCGCTCCCGCCCCGGCGGCACCGGCCCCGTCGCCGATGACCGGCATCGACCCCTCCGCCCAGCGCTCGGACAAGGAGATCTCGAGCTCCCCGTCGCCGATCCGGTCCGCGAGGACCTCGACACGGTAGCGAACGAGCAGCATCCATACGAAGACGAGCGTCATGGCGAGGAACCCGAGCCCCATCGTCCACGCCATCAATCCGTGCACCTTGAGTGTGAGGCCGGGGTTCAGCACCGTCCCGCGCTGGTGCAGCGTCTGCCACCAGTCGACCGAGAACGTCACGATCGGCACATCCACGAACGCGACGAGCGCGGCGACCGCGCAGCGGCGTGCCCGCACCTCGGGATCCGCAGGGACACGGCGGAGCGCCAGGTAGCCGAGGAAGAGCACGAGCAACAAGGCGGTCGAGGTCAGCCGAGCTGTCCACGTCCACCACACGCCCCACGTCGGCCGGCCCCACAAAGAGCCCGTGACGAGGGTGAGCGCGGTGAACACCACTCCCACCTCCACCGCGGACGCCCCGAGCCGGTCCCAGAACAGCGACCGGGTGCGGTGCCAGAGGTAGAGGACGCTGGACAGCGCGGCGACGCCGAAGGCGCAGTAGAGAGCGACCCACGCGATCGGCGGGTGGAGGTAGAG
>DAHWOV010000113.1:0-29515 GCA_027339205.1 Acidimicrobiaceae bacterium
CGCGCCGGCACCCCAGCGCGGCGCGTCCCGGGCCGCCCTGCCCCGCCCGTGCGGCGGCCCGCCGGAAGGTCGTCGCGCCCGGCGACGCTCGAAGACGAGCGACGACAGGACCCCCGCGAGGACCGCCGGCTCTGCGTCACGCAGGACCTCTTCGGCGATGGCCTCGGCCACGAGGAGATCGCACTCGTGGTAGACGCGGGCAAGGCGCGAGCCGCGGGGGGTGAGCGACCACTGGTCGACGTAGCCGAGCTCCTCGAGCACGGCCAAGCGCCGGCCGAGATGGTCCACGAGCACGTCGCGCCGGCCGCCGTGCCGCGCGCTGTGCGCCTTGGCACCGCCCTCACCCGCACTGCGAGCGCCACCCGCACCGCGGCCCCCACGCCCATCCCCACCGCCACCCGCACCGCGACCTCCACGCCCATCCCCACCGCCCCGCCCCCTGCGGCGCAGATCTCCCGCCGCGCCTTCGCGCGACGTGTCGAACGCCATGGCCGACGCTGGCGCGGCGTCTGCCTGCCACTGCGCGAAGGAGCGCCGCAGGACGGCGATCGCCGTCTGCCGGTCGAAGCGCCCAACGAGGTTGACCGCGAGGTTGTAGGTAGGGCGGAATGCCGAGCGGAGGTCGGGCGGTGGCGCGAGCGCGATCCTGGCCATCTCGGCGACCGGGGTGTCGAGCGCCCACAGCACCACGGCGTGGCCGACCTCGTCGAGGCCTCGCCGCCCTGCGCGTCCGGTGAGCTGCGCGTACTCCCCGGAGGTGAGCGTCGCCCGTCCCGCGCTGCCGTACTTGTCGAAGCGCTCGATGGCGACGGTGCGGGCCGGCATGTTGATGCCGAGCGACAGGGTCTCGGTCGCGAACACCACTTTGAGCAGGCCGGCGGCGAAGCACTCTTCGACGGTCTCTCGAAACGCCGGCACGAGCCCCGCGTGATGGGACGCGATCCCCGACGTGAGCCCCTCGAGCCACAGCGGATAGCCCAGGACGTCGAGGGCGTCGTCGCTCAGGTCCTCGACGTGGGCCTCCGCGATGCCGCGGATCTGGGCACGCTCGCGGTGGTCGGTGAGGCGCATGCCCTCGCGCAGGCACTGGCCGACCGCGTCGTCGCACGCGGCACGGCTGAAGATGAACACGATCGCCGGCAGCAGGTCGCGTTCCTCGAGCGCCTCGACGAGCTCGGTTCGCCGCGGTGCGCGGAAGGGCAGGCGCGGCCCGCGCCGGTCGCCGCCGCGCCAGCGCGGCACCGGGTCGAACTGGGCAAGCCGTCGCGCCGCGTGGTCCAGCCGGAGCGCTTCGCCCCCAGGCCGCCCGTCGCTGAGCAGCGGGAGCAGGTCGGTCTCCGGTGGACCGCCGCCCTCGGTTGGGCGCCGGTGGACCGCCAGGTGGTGGCGGAGCACGACGGGACGTCGGCGCTCGACGACGACGGTCGTCGGCCCCCGCACGGAGGTGAGCCACTCCCCCAGCTCGTACGCGTTGGACACGGTCGCGGACAGGCAGACGAACGTCACGCTCGGGGGCGACAGCACGAGCACCTCCTCCCACACGCCGCCGCGGTAGGGGTCCTGGAGGTAGTGCACCTCGTCGAGCACGACCGTTCGCAGCCCCGCGAGCAGGTCGGAACGAGCCAGGAGCATGTTGCGGAGCACCTCGGTGGTCATCACGACGACCGGGGCATCCGGGCGCAACGCGATGTCGCCGGTGAGGAGGCCCACGCGCTCGGGTCCGTGCGCGGCGCAGAGCTCGCCGAACTTCTGGTTGGAGAGCGCCTTGAGGGGCGTCGTGTAGAAGGCCTTCCCCCCCGCCGCGACCGCCCGGTCGACCGCGTAGGCGGCGACGAGGGTCTTGCCCGATCCCGTCGGCGCTGAGACGAGCACCGAGCGGCCGTCGTCGAGCGCGTCGAACGCCTCGATCTGGAACGGGTCCGGCTCGAAGTCGAGCTTGCGCACGAAGCGCTCCCGGCGCCAGCCGTTCGCTCGCTGCCCGCGCCGGGCCGCGCTGTCCGTGCGTGCCGGCTGCTCCGGCGACGTGGTCAAAGTCGCAGCAGCTTGCCGACGCCGATGGACGCGAAGTAGAAGACCACGAGCGGCGCCGCCAGCGCGATCATCGAGAAGGGGTCCGAGCTCGGCGTGAAGACTGCCGCGCAGACGGTGATCCCGATCACGGCCCAGCGCCAGTGGCGCAGCAGGGTGGCGGGCGTCACCACGTGTGCAAGTTCCAGGGCGACGAGAACGACCGGGAACTCGAACGTGAGCCCGAACAGCACCATCAAGAGCAGGACGAGCGTGAGGTACGCGTTGGGGTTCAAGAGTGCGTGGATGCGCGGTCCGCCCACGGCGATCAGCCAGCCGAGCGTGTGCGGGAGCACAACGTAGACGACCGCGCACCCGAACAAGAAGAGCACCACCGAGGAGATGACGAACGGGATCGCGTACCGCTTCTCGGTGGGGCGGAGCCCCGGCGTGATGAAGCGCCAGAGCTCCCACAAGACGACCGGCGACGAGAGGACGAGCCCGCCGAACGCGGCGAGCTTCACCCGCAGCCCGAGCGCGTCCAGCGGTGCGGTGACGTAGAAGTTGCAGGCGCCCCCTTGATGGATCTCGCAGTACGGGTGACGAAGCACGGCGAACTCCCAGTTGTAGAAGAACACCGAGACGCACGCGAGGACGACGAAGGCGACCACGGCCACGAGGAGCCGGCGGCGAAGCTCCCCCAGGTGCTCGCCGAGGGTCATCGAGTCGGGACGCCCGCGCATGCGCCGAAGCGCCGACATGCGCTCTGAGAGGGGCATGGTCACGGCTAGTTCAGGTTCGGGTCGTCGGTGTCGAGGCCGGAGATCGTGGGGACCCCGACTGCGGGTCGCAGGCCGGGCGCGGGGGCCCGAGGCGGCGTGAACGCCCCGTTCGCCGATGCCCCGTTCGCCGACTCCCCAGTGCCCGCTGCCCCGTTCGCCGGCGGTGCGGTCCCCGCGTCGTCACGTGTGATCTGCTGCTGGTCCTCGTGGCGGTCGGCGAGCTCGTTGAGGAGCGACACGGGGGAGCGGGCGAACCGCACGATGTCCTGGCTGCTCGGAAGGTCCGGGAGGCTCTGGCGGAGCTCCCGGTCGACCTGCATGTGAAGCTCCCGGAGCTTGCGCCACCCCGCGCCGAGCTGGCGGGCGACCTCGGGCAGCCTCTTCGGCCCGAGGAGGACCACCACGACGACGAAGATGACGAGGAGCTTTGTCGGGCTGAGGTCCAGCACGCGGGTTCGATTCTACAGGAGCCCCCAAGCGCCCTCCCCCTGCCCCGGGGCGCGTGGCCCGGCCCCAGCCCAGGGCGCCCCTCCCCCTGCTCCGGGGCGTCCGTCTGCCGGCCCAGGGCGCGGGGCCCGGTCCCGGAGGATGCTCCGACTCAGATCAACATCAGAAGAACCGGAACTGGGAGGGCGGCCAGAGGATGAGGAAGACCTTGCCCACGATGTAGGACGACTTGACCGGGCCCCACATCCTGCTGTCGCAGGAGTTGACGCGGTTGTCCCCCATCACGAAGTAGTCCCCTTTGGGCACGTGGTACGAGCCCGTCATGGTCGTGTAGGTGCGCGAGTCCTTGGGCAGCCACGGCTCTTTCAGCAGCTTGCCTGTGATGTACACCTGACCCCCGTGCGCCGAGACCGTCTGGCCGGGCAGGCCGACCACACGCTTCACGAGGTCCGGGACCGGTGGGCCGCCGCAGTTCTCGGCGGGCGGGCGCCGGAACACGATGATGTCCCCCGCGTGGATCGTCCCGTACAGCTTGTTCACGACGATCCGGTCCCCGGCTTTGAGCGTGGGCCACATGGATGTCGACGGCACGTAGTAGGTCTGCGCGACGTAGGTGCGCACCCCGAAGGCGACCCCCACCGCCACGAGGATGATGACGACCCATTCGACGATCCAGCGGCGTGCGCTGCGGCGAGGGTGCGGCGTCCGGCCCTCCCCGTCCTCTGCGCCCCCGGGGCCGCCGCCCGAGGGAGCACTGCCGTCGCCCGAGGGCCTGCTGCCGTCAACCGGCGACGTACTGCCGTCACCCGGCGACGTTCTGCCGTCACCCGGGCGGGCGATGACCTCACCCGGGCTCGGCTCGACGGCGCTCCCGGCCGACGGGCCGGCGCTGGGACGTCCAGAAGCGGGGGGTTCGGTGCTCACGGGCTCCCGAGGCTACAAGGTGCCTCCGGTGGAGGGGGAGCACACCGCTCCGGCCGCCGCGCAGGTGGGGGTTCGAGGCCCTCGGCCCTCGGCCCTCGGCCCTCGGGTCGGCCCTCAAGTCGGTACTCAGCCCTCGGGCCAGCGGTGCATCACAGCGAGGCGATCAGGCGCTCGACGCGGTCGTCGTGCGAGCGGAACGGGTCCTTCAGCAGCACCGTCCGCTGCGCCTGGTCGTTGAGCTTGAGGTGGACCCAGTCGACGGTGAAGTCGCGGCGGCGCTCCTTCGCACGGCGCACGAAGGCGCCACGCAGCCTCGCCCGGGTCGTCTGGGGCGGCTCGGTCATCGCAGTGGCGATGTCGGCGTCGAGGCACGTTCGCTCCACCTGGTCCCGTGCCTGGAGCTTGTAGAAGAGCCCGCGCGTCCGGTCGACGTCGTGGTACATGAGGTCGACCATCGCCGCCTTCGGGTGCGAGAGCGGGATGTCCTGGCGGCGCCGCACCTCCTCGATGAGGCGGTGCTTGGCGACCCAGTCGCACTCCCGCCACAAGGACAGGGGGTCCGACTCGAGGCCCTTCAGGCAGTGCTGCCACATCTCGAGGGCCCGCTCCTCCTCGGGACCGAGCCCGTGGCGGTCCCGGAACCGCAGGGCGCGCTCGAAGTACTCGGTCTGGATGTCGAGGGCGCGCATCTCCCGGCCGTTTGCGAGGCGGACGCGCCGCTGGCAGGTGATGTCGTGGCTGATCTCACGGATCGCCCGGATCGGGTTCTCGAGGGTGAGGTCCCGCAGCACGGTGCCGTTGTCCTCGAGCATCGCCAGCAGGATGCTGGTCGAGCCGATCTTGAGGTAGGTCGCGTACTCGCTCATGTTGGAGTCGCCCACGATGACGTGCAGCCTGCGGTAGCGCTCCGCGTCGGCGTGGGGCTCGTCGCGGGTGTTGATGATGGGACGGCTGCGGGTCGTCGCCGAAGAGACCCCCTCCCAGATGTGCTCCGCGCGCTGGCTGATGCAGTACACGGCGCCGCGCGCCGTCTGGAGGACCTTGCCCGCCCCGGCGAAGATCTGCCGGCTCACGAGGAAGGGGATCAGCACCTCGGTGTAGCGGTTGAAATCGTCGTTGCGCTCGGTCAGGTAGTTCTCGTGGCACCCGTAGGAGTTCCCGGCCGAATCGGTGTTGTTCTTGAACAGGTAGACGTCGCCGCGGATCCCCTCCTCGCGAAGGCGCGCCTGGGCGCCTGCGACGAGCTGGGAGAGGATCCACTCCCCCGCCTTGTCGTGGACCACCAGGTCGCTGACGCGGTCGCACTCGGGCGTCGCGTACTCCGGGTGGCTGCCGACGTCCAGGTACAGTCGTGCGCCGTTCTCCAAGAACACGTTGGACGAGC
Organism: Acidimicrobiaceae bacterium; assembly: GCA_027339205.1. Classification (GTDB taxonomy): domain Bacteria; phylum Actinomycetota; class Acidimicrobiia; order Acidimicrobiales; family RAAP-2; genus JAJYVT01. Next base: position 5,545 of record DAHWOV010000113.1, read on the forward strand.
GCCCCCAGCTGACGACTCGGCGGAAGAGGTAGCGCGCCACCTCGTCTGGGCTGAGCCGCCGCTGGCCGCGCAGGGTGAAGGTGACCCCGTACTCGTTCTCGAGCCCGAAGATCCGATGCTCCACGTCGCCACGGTACTGCGGGGCCCGCTGCCGGCGAGCGCAGCCGGCGCTCCGCTCCCGGCGCTCCGCTCCCGGCGGGTCCAGCCCCCGGGGCTCAATCCCGGGGCTCAGTCCCGGGGCAGCGTCCCTTCGCCTCCCTCGACGGCGGCCTGGTCGTCGGGACCGCCCGAGGTGCGCTTGGTGGGCCCGCCTGCCCCCCCGGCCTCGCCGCCCTCCGGCCCGCCTGCGCCCTCCGCCTCGCCGCCCTCCGGCCCGCCTGCCCCCCCGGCCTCGCCGGTGCTCGTGGTGCCGTCGCTCCCTTGGAGGATCTCGGTCAGCTCGCGGTCGGTGATCCGCCGAAAGGCGCGGCGGCCGTTCTGCCTGCTGAGGACCGCCACCTCGAGGTCGTCCGGGCCCAGCTCACGGTCGGGGCCGGCGAGGGCCTGCACCGCGGCGCGGACGGCTGCCGCCCGGTCTCGGTCCCCTGTCCAGTCGGCGGCGACACGCTCGGCGATGGTCTCGGCGTCTCCCCCGAGCACCGCAAAACGATCCTCGTCGGTGATCGTGCCCTCGTAGGCGATGTGGTAGAGCTGGTCGGGCTTCCCGTTGGACCCCAGCTCCGCGACGAGGATCTCCACCTCGAGGGGCTTCATCTCGTGGGTGAAGACGTTCCCGAGGAACTGCGCGTAGAGGTTGGCAAGGGAGCGTGCGTCGACGTCCTCGCGGCTGAAGGCGAAGCCCTTCGTGTCCGCGTGACGGACGCCTGCCACGCGGAGCTGGTCGTACTCGTTGTACTTGCCCACGCCGGCGAAGGCGATCCGGTCGTAGATCTCGCTGATCTTGTGGAGCGAGCGCGAAGGGTTCTCGGCGACGATGAGGACCCCGTCGGCGAACCGGGTGGCGATGAGGGAGCGGCCGCGGGCGATGCCCTTCTGCGCGTACTCCGCCCGGTCCTTCATGACTTGCTCGGGCGCGACGTAGAAGGGCATGGTCATGCCGGCTCACCCCCGGGGGCCCCGCCTCCCGCCTCACGCTCGACGCGCTTGCGCTCGATGAGCGCGCCGAAGCGGTCCGCGACCTCCTGCTCTGGCGCCTCGGCGTAGCCGTCGGACGTCACGACCGCGACGGTCGGGTAGATCCCCCGGACCACGTCCGGGCCGCCGGTCCCGGCGTCCTCGTCCGCGGCCTCGTAGAGCGCCTGGATGGCGAGCTCGACGGCCTCGGTGCGCGAGAGACCCTCTCTGAAGCCGAGCTTGATCGTCGTGCGCGCGTCCCGGCCGCCCGAGCCCGTCGCCTGGTAGTCGGCCTCCTCGTAGTGGCCGCCCGTGACGTCGTAGGTGAAGATGCGTCCGGTCCCGCGCGCGGTGTCGTACCCGGCGAACAGCGGCACGACCGCCAGGCCCTGCATGGCGAGCGGCAGGTGCTGGCGGACCATCTGGGCGAGCTGGTTCGCCTTGCCCTCGAGGCTGAGCGTCAGGCCCTCCACCTTCTCGTAGTGCTCGAGCTGGGTCTGGAAGAGGCGGACCATCTCGACGGCGAACCCGGCGGCGCCGGCGATCGCCACCGCCGAGTAGCGGTCCGCGGGGAAGACCTTCTCCATGGCGCGGTGCGCGATGGAGTGGCCCTCGGTCGCACGCCGGTCGCCCGCCATCACGATGCCGTCGGCGAAGCGCAGCGCGACCACGGTGGTGGCGTGGCGTACGGAGAGGGGGACCTCGGACCCCTGCGACGGCGGCATGACGGGCACGCCGCTGCGCCGCAGCAGGCTCGAGAAGTCCGGTCCGGGGTCCTCGGTCGGCGAAAAGATCGGGAGCGCCACTCGGGCTACTGGCCGCCCTTCTGGACGTAGTTCCGCACGAACTCCTCGGCGTTGTCCTCGAGGACCTCGTCGATCTCGTCCATGAGGTCGTCGAGCTCTGCCTTGATCTTCTCGCCGCGTTCGGAGGTTGCCGGCGTCTCGTCGGCAACCTCGGGCTCGCTGCGAGCTGGCGCGCTCTTGCGCTTGAGTTCTCGCTCAGCCATCAGCTCATCCCCTCTTGCACCTCGATGTCCTCTCTCGGGCGGCGCCGCCGTGTGCGCCGGTGTGCGCCCTTGCCAGGAAGCGTGACCACGTCCGTGGATCCTTTCATGCGCTCAGCTTCTCCAGGAGCTGCGCGGGCGTCGCGCTCGCGTCCAGGAGCGCCGCGGTGTGCGCCGCCGTCCCCTTCAGCGGATCCATCATAGGAACGCGCCGCAGGGGGTCGGTCCCCAGGTCGAACACGAGGGAGTCCCAGTTCGCGCTGGCGACCGCGTCGGGCCAGCGGGCGAGGCACTGCCCCCGGAACCATGCTCTCGTGTCCGCGGGCGGCGTTGTGACCGCCCTCGCCACGGACTCGTCGTCGACCAGCCGCTCCATGTCCAATCGGGCGTAGAGAGACCGCTCGGGGCGGAGGTCGTGGTACTGGAGGTCGAGCGCCGAGAGCCTGCTGTCGCCCCACTCGCAGCCGTGGCGCTCCCGGTAGGCCTCGACCATCCGGCGCTTCGCCACCCAGTCGAGCTGGCGGGCGAGCGTTGTGGGGTCGCTCTCGAGGCCGTGGAGCACGGCCTCCCAACGTTGGAGCACCTGTTCGCCCACCTCGTCGCCGCCGAGGAACCACAGGCCGCTGTGGTCGGCGTACTTGCGGGCAGCGGTGTAGAGCTCCCACTGGATGGCGAGCGCGGTCGCGGTGGTGCCGTCGGCCATGGTGAGCGGCTGGCGCAGCGCGAGGTCGGTGGAGACCCGGTGCAGGGCCCGGACTGGGTCGGCCAGCGCGAGCTCCCGGGGCGGCGCGACGTCGTCTTCGACCATCGCGAGCACGAGCGCGGTGGTCCCCACCTTGAGGAAGGTCGCGACCTCCGACAGGTTGGCGTCGCCGACGATGACGTGGAGACGGCGGAACCGGCGGGGGTCCGCGTGCGGCTCGTCACGGGTGTTGACGATCGGGCGCTTGAGCGTCGTCTCGAGGCCGATGATCTCCTCGAAGAACTCGGCGCGTTGGGAGATCTGGAAGTGCACCTGCGACTTGTCCAGCGCCGGGGTCTCGGCGCCCACCTTCCCCGCTCCCGTGTAGATCTGGCGCGTGACGAAGTGCGGGACGACCGCTGCGGCGACCTTGACGAACGGGACGGTGCGGTCCACGAGGTAATTCTCATGGCAGCCGTAGGAGTTCCCCTTGCCGTCGGAGTTGTTCTTGTAGACGACGGCCGCGGGCGCGCCGGGGAAGACGTGCGCCGCGGCGCGCATCGAGCGGCGCAGCACCTCCTCCCCCGCCTTGTCGTAGCGGACGAGGGTGAGCGGGTCGGCGCACTCGGGCGAGGAGTACTCGGGGTGGGCGTGGTCGACGTAGTAGCGGGCGCCGTTGGTGAGCACCGTGTTGGCGAGGTGCGTCTCGACCACCGGGGCGAGCGAGCCCTCGCGGGTGAAGCCCCTCGCGTCGTTGGCGGGTGTCTCGTCCTCGAAGTCCCAGTCGGTCCGCCGCTCGGCCTCGGTCGCGTACGCGTTGACGAGGACGGACGACGCCGTGATCGGATTGCCGTCGCCGCCGACCACGTTGATGCCGTACTCGGTCTCGATCCCGCAGACCTTGTGGATGGCCACGGAGCGACCCTACCTGTTCGCCGGCGCTCCGAGATGTCTTCGGTCCGGGGCGTCGGCCGGGGCGTCGGCCGGGATCTTCGGTCCGGGGCGTCGTTCCTGGTCCTCGGACCTCGGGCGGCCACCGCGCGCCGCGCCGCCTGCGCGAGCCGCGCCCGCCCCCTCGGCCCGGGTCAGCTCATCAGAGGTACTGGCCGGTCCCGACCCGCTCGATCGCGCGCCCGCCCCGGCCGCCGTCGCGGTCCTCGCTCATCAGCGTGCGCACATACACGATCCGCTCGCCCTTCTTGCCCGAGATCCGCGCCCAGTCGTCGGGGTTGGTGGTGTTGGGCAGGTCCTCGTTCTCCTTGTACTCCTGGCGGATCGACTCGACGAGGTCCTGGGTCTTGATGCCGCGCCCCTCGCCTGCGATCTCCCGCTTGAGGGCCAGCTTCTTCGCCCGGCGCACGATGTTCTCGATCATGGCTCCCGAGGAGAAGTCCCGGTAGTAGAGGACCTCCTTGTCGCCGTTTTGGTAGGTGACTTCGAGGAAGCGGTTGTCGTCGTCAGCCCGGTACATCTCGGAGACGGTGGACTCGATCATCGCCTGCACCGCCTTCTCGGGGTCTCCGCCACCGAGACGTTCGACTTCCTCGCCGTCGAGCGGCAGGTCGGCGCGGAGGTACCTCGAGAAGATCTGCGCGGCAGCCTCTGCATCGGGCCGCTCGATCTTGATCTTCACGTCGAGGCGGCCCGGTCGCAGGATCGCAGGGTCGATGAGGTCCTCGCGGTTCGACGCGCCGATCACGATGACGTCGCGCAGGGTCTCCACGCCGTCGATCTCCGCCAGGAGCTGCGGGACGATCGTCGACTCCATGTCCGAGCTGATCCCGGTCCCCCGGGTCCGGAACAGGGAGTCCATCTCGTCGAAGAACACGATGACCGGGACCCCCTCCTCGGCCTTCTCACGCGCTCGCTGGAAGACGAGACGGATCTGGCGCTCGGTCTCCCCCACGTACTTGTTGAGGAGCTCGGGGCCCTTGATGTTGAGGAAGTAGCTGCGGACGTTGGCGTTGCCGGTGGTCTCGGCGACCTTCTTGGCGAGCGAGTTCGCGACCGCCTTGGCGATGAGCGTCTTGCCGCAGCCCGGCGGCCCGTACAAGAGGATCCCCTTTGGCGCGGGGAGGCGGTAGCGCCCGAAGAGCTCCCGGTGCAGGTACGGCAGCTCGACTGCATCGGTGATCGCCTCGATCTGCGCATCGAGCCCGCCGACGTCGGCGTAGGTGATGTCGGGCACCTCTTCGAGCACGAGCTCTTCGACCTCGGGGCGCGGCAGCTTCTCGATGATGAGCTGGCTGCGCGCGTCCATGAGGAGCGCGTCGCCGGCCCGGAGGCGCACTTCGGACATGGTGTCGGAGAGCTCCACCACGCGCTCCTCGTCGGCGCGCACAAAGACCGCGACGCGCCGGCCGGGGTCGAGCACCTCCTTCAGCGTGACCACCTCGCCGGCGAGCTCGCCGGGGCGCGCGAGCACGACATTGAGCGACTCGTTCAGGACCACCTCGTCGCCCTTGGACAGGCTGTCGAGGTGGATGTCGGGGTGCACGGAGACCCGCATCTTGCGGCCCCCTGAGAAGACGTCGACGGTCTCGTCGTCGTTCGTGCCGAGGTACGTGCCGTAGGCCGCCGGCGGCTGGGTGAGCTTCTCCACCTCCTCACGGAGCGCGGCGAGCTGCTCCTTCGCCTGCTGGAGGGTGAAGGTCAGCTTCTCGTTCTGCGAGACGGCATGGGCGAGCTGGCCCTTGGACTCGAGCAGCCGCTCCTCGAGCGCCTGGACTCGCCCGGGGCTCTCCTGCAGCCGGCGCCGCAGGGCGCGCACCTCCTCCTCTGCCGCTTCGAGCCGCGCGCGCATGGCCTCGAGGTCCGCGCGTGGCTCCCCGCTTCCATCGTGTGCTCGATCAGGCGTCGGACTCACCTCCCCGATCTCTTCCACCGCGTCGCGGGTCCGCCTCGGCTCACCATACCGGCGACGCTCGCACGGCGCGCGGCAGCCTCGGGATCTCCCGGGACGAGTGTTGCGGTGAGAAGCTGGAAGCGGATCGCCCGTCCGGTGCCGCTGCTACGGCTGTTCCCCGCTGCCCCGCCGCGCCGCCACGTTCGGTGGAGCGCGATCATGCAAAGGTTGGGGGACGAAGGGGTAATCTAGGCGGCGCCGACGCCCGGCTCTCCGTGCACCGCGCGCCTCGGCTTCGGGGCGATCGTGGGGCGAGGAGGGTCCGGGGCAGGGAGAGCCTTGCACGGGCTCGCGGTGAAGGCGCCGGTCGGCCAGGGACAGAGGGACCAACAGAGGACGGACAAGCAGGGGCAGGGCGTGTCCCCGACATCGACGGAGAAAGGCGAAGTATGAAGGTCTGGATAGACCAGGATCTGTGCACCGGCGATGGGCTCTGCGAGGAGATCGCGCCCGCGGTCTTCACCCTTCTCGACGACGGTCTTGCCTACGTGAAAGAAGGCGAGGACGTGAAGAACGAGCCGGGCGGCTCCGCAGGGATGGCGCTCGTTCCCGAAGACCTCGAGGACGCGGTCGTCGAGGCTTCCGAGGAATGCCCCGGCGAGTGCATCTTCATCGAGCGCGAGTAGCCGCTCCCCTCACCGACCCCTCACCGACCCCGCGCCCTCCGCAGCCTCACCCTCGGCCCTCTCGGAAGTCCGGCCTGACGCGCCGGCCGCTCACCCGCCGGCTTTCGCCATCCCCGGCTGTCACGATTTCCCCGCCGCGCTGGCGGTGCCCGGCCCCACCTCGGCCACGACGCGCCGTCCGGCGTCTGGCGACGCCAACGGGCGGCTACGCCGTGCCGCAGGCGGGGCGCAGCCGGGCCCGGGGGGAGGCACTTCCTCCGGGCGCAGGGCATGGGAAAGCGTGCGCCACCGGTGGTACCATACGTTTGTGCAGAAGACGACGCTGTATCTGCCGGAGGACCTGAAGGTGGCGGTCAAGCGGGTTGCCGCGGAGCGCGGCGTGTCCGAGGCAGAGATCATCCGAGAGTCGATCCGGGAGTCGGTCGGCCGTGTCCGCGCTCGTCCCCGTGGTGGGCTGTACTCGAGCGGGCAGCCGATAGCCCGCAACGCCGAGGAGATGCTTGCCGGCTTCGGCGAACGCTGAACGGTGCCGCCGGTCATCGTGGACACGAGCGCCTTGCTGGCGTTCTTCGATGCCTCCGAGCCCGACCACACGGCGGTGTCGGAGGTGCTTGCCGCAGCCGATGTCTTGGTCGTCTCCCCGTACGTAGTGGCTGAGCTCGACTACCTCGTCGGCACCCGGCACGGGGTGGACAACGAACTGGCCGTGCTCGACGAGCTCGCCGGCGGGGCGTGGGATCTGGCGGCTTTCAACGAGGATGGGCTTCGGCGCGCTCGTGGGATCATCGCCAGCTACCGGGAGCAGCAGATCGGCGTGGCGGACGCATCGATCGTGGTCTTGGCCGAGCGGTATCGGACGCGCACGATCGCCAGCCTGGACCGCCGGCACTTCGGCGTCCTGCGGTCGCTCGACGGTGGGTACTTCGAGGTGCTCCCGCGGACGAGTTGACCGGTCGCGTAGCGTCCGAAGACGACGACACCGCTGAACAGGATGTTCGCGTCGATGGACTGGAAGGACCTTCCCGAGGAGCGACCCCCTCTGGGTCGCCGACGGCAGCCACCGGCTCTGCGCCAGCGTCCACCTCGACGGCCTGGACGCTCAGAGTGCCAAGTGCGATCATGAGCCGTTGCATGGCTGATGGCGCGAGATGGACGGACGTGCGAGCGACCTTTCGCCATGCTGTCGCCGGGTTCGTCTCAGCCGTCGAAGCCGTTCCCTCTTCGCGGCTCTCGGAGGCGGCACTGGGCAGCTGGAACGTCCGGGACCTCATCGGGCACGCCAGCCGAGCCCTGACGACGATCGAGAGCTATTGCGGCCAGACCATCGATGCTCCCTCTCTCCGAGGCCCGGCGGAGTACTTCGCTCGGATCGGACAGGCTCCCCCAGGCAGCGAGGCTCGCCGTCGACGTGACGCCGGGATCGCCGAACGGGGAAGGGAAGCGGGCGCTCGTCTCGGGGGCGACCCCGCAGTCGCTGTGCGTGCGCTTGCCGAGCGGGTCCTTGCGTTCGTGGATGCCACGGATGACGAGGCGCCCGTGGCCAGCCCGGCCGGACAGATGACTCTCGCCGGGTATCTACCGACGAGGACCTTCGAATTGGCTGTGCACACCCTCGACCTGTCCGCAGCGCTCGGAGCGCCAGTCCCAGAAGTCCTGCAGCCAGCGATCGCCATGTCCGTGATGCTCGCCGCGGAGATCGCTGCCGGTCTGCCCAGCGCGCCGGACGTGCTGCTTGCCCTCTGCGGGCGCCGGCGCCTGCCCGAAGCGTTCAATGTGGTGTGATCAGCGTGGGTGTGAGACGACCGCTTCGGTCCTTCACCGGGATCGGATCAATTCGTCGCGTCTACGCCGTCCCGACCTCGGCAGGCCACGCAAGCGCCAGACGTGGTGGCCGTTGCTCAGCCCGCTCCCCGGGCGAGCCGGCGCGCCCACGTGAGGAACCCGGTGTGCGCCACCATGCGGTGGTCAGGACGGACCGAGCGTGGCTCGACGTGCCAAGTCCTGTGGAGGACTTCGGCGGTGGACGCCAGCGCGTACGGCCCCTCGTCCAACGCGCGGCGGAGCTCTGCCGTCTGGTTGATCGTCGGCAGATAGGCGAGGATGATGCCCCCCGGCCGCAGCGCGCCGGCGGCATGTGGAAGGACCCGCCAAGGCTCGGGCATGTCGAGCAAGATGCGGTCGAGGCCGCACTCGTCGATCCCCTCGGTCACGTCGCGACACTCGACGCGATAGTCGGCATCGGCCCCGAGGAAGCTGGCCACGTTCGCGCGGGCTCTGGCGGCGAAGTCCTCGCGCAGCTCGTAGCCGACAACGGACGCCCCGGCGCGCAGGAGCGCCATGGACAACGCTCCCGAGCCGACGCCCGCCTCGAGCACGCGTTCCCCCGGGCCGATGTCTGCTGCAACGAGGATCGCCCCGAGGTCCTTCGGATAGATGACCTGGGCACCGCGAGGCATCTTCAGCACGACGTCGCCGAGCGTGGGGCGCATCATGAGGTAGCGCCGGCCCGTGGAGCCGGCCACCACCTCGCCTTCTGCCAGACCGATCATGTCGTCATGGGCCACGCTCCCGGCATGGGTGTGGAACGTCGCACCCGGCGAGAGGGTGATGAGGTACCGCCTGTCCTTCGCGTCGACGAGCAGGACGCGCTCGCCCGCGACGACCGGCCCCCTCCGGCCCGGCGCACCCACTCGTTACCGGGCCTGAGGGTCCTGGCGGCCACCGTTCAGCTGCAGGGTGACCAGGTACCGCTCGCCGGGGCGCACGTCGATGCGCTCGACGCGATCGTCCGGGCGCCGGGCTCTCCGCAGCAGGTAGGCGGCACCGGCGATGACGAGCCACGCCCAATGCTCGCCCCCGAGTCCCCGACGGAGGCCCGCCCGGGTGACGCGCTTCAGCACAGAGTCCACGAGGCGCCCTAGTCGCTTGCCCACCGATCCGCTCGCGCGCTCAGAGGCGGCGGATCTCGATGACCGAAGACTTGCGGCGGCCCCGGCGCTTGCCGAAGAGGTACGCGAGCGCGGCCAAAAGCAGCGCGCCCGCACCGGCGACCACGAACGCCGTGGGCATTGCGGCCTGCACGGCCTTCTCCCCGTCCCCCGCGACCCGCTGGAAGGCCGCTTCGACATCTGTGCGAGTGATGGGCCGGCCGTTGGTGCGCGCGCTCATCGTGCAATCCCTCCGTTTCCCTGAGGCAGCCGCGGCCTCGCCATCAGTGCTTCTCGGTCGGTGGCCGACGACGGCGTGCCGCTTGGCTCGCAGTGATCCGCCATGCCACCAACCCCATCAGTATCACGGCGGCACCACCGACGATGACGTAGGGGGCCCAGGTGAGTGTGCCGCTGAAGAAGCTGCCGGTCTGCTCCTGGAGCGCCCGAAGCAGCGCGACGAGCAAGAGCACCAAGCCGGCGCAAAGGGCGATCGAACCGAGGATGCCGAACAACAGGTACCGGCCGATCCCCTTGAACGGGGTGAGCGTCTCTTGCTTGATGTAGTCGATGACGAGTTGGAGCGCATCCGTGCCGCTCTCGCGAATGCTGCCGCCCGAGGACGACTGCCGGAATCGAAATCGTGCCACGCGCGCCCGAGCTCCTCTCCTTGCACATCCCGTTTGCAGACCCCGTCGGCAGCTTGCCCGAGCGTGCGCGGGGGCGCAGGCCTGGGGACCCGCCTACCAGGGAGATCCTCCACCGATACGTTCCCCGGCCGCAAGCGGCCGCAGTTCGAGCCGATCTCCCCCGCCACGGAGGAAAGGTCAGGGGGCCAGTCAGGAGGCCCGGTCAGAGAGGTGAGGACCCAGACGGTGGAGAGGAGAAGAGGTACGTGGACGTCGCCTTGGCCATGACCTTGCCGTCTTCAGCTTTGAGCGTGGCCTCCAGGAAGGCGACACGCGCCCCGCCTGAGACGACCTCCGCCTCGCAGGTGAGCGTGGAGCCGACCTGAACCGGTCGGAGGAAGCTCACCTTCATCTCGGCATTGGAGACACGGAGAGGAGGGAGCGCAAGGGCGCGTGGAGAAGTCCCCGTCCCTGCCGACCCTGACCCCGATCCTGGGCTCCGAGGTCCGCTCGTTGAGCTGCGTTGGGCGAGCCGGTGCTGTGCGTACGTGACCGCTGAGGCCCCCATCGCCGAGTCGCAGCACGCGGCGAGGAAGCCGCCCTGGATCACTCCCCGAGGGTTGGCGAAGCGTTCGTGGGCCTCGACTCGCCACACCGATCGTCCGGGCTCGGACTTGTCGACGCAGACGATCCCGAGGGTGAGGTCGCAGTTCGGAGGGATCTGCAGCAGGTCGGTCACCGCCTCGACGGTACTGGGAGCGCGCCCACGCCGGGACGTGGAACGTGACGGCCCTGGGTATGTTTAGCCGCATGCCCCCCGCGCCCCCGCCGCCCCCTGCACCCCCGCCGCCTCCCGCGCCCCCGCCGCCCTCTCCTCCCCCGTCATCGATCCCGGCCTCGGGGACCCGGTCCGATGCCGAGCTCGAGCAGCTGGGCATCAACGTCATCCGGGGGCTCGCCATGGACGCGCCAGAGCGCGCGCACTCCGGGCACACGGGGACCGCACTGGCGCTCGCCCCGCTCGCGCACGTGCTCTTCACGAAGGTGATGCGCCACGACCCGAGCGACCCGGAGTGGCCCGACCGCGACCGGTTCGTCCTGTCGAACGGCCACGCGTCGATCCTTCTCTACTCGATGCTGTACCTCTGCGGGTACGGGCTGACCCTCGACGACATCAAGGGGTTCCGGCAGTGGGGATCGCGAACCCCTGGCCATCCCGAGGAGGACCATGCCCGAGGAGTGGAGGTGACCACCGGCCCGCTCGGCCAGGGGTTCGCCAACGGTGTCGGCATGGGTGTCGCGGAGCGCGTCCTGCGCGCCCGGTTCGGGCCCGAGATGATCGACCATCACACCTTCGTCCTGTGCGGGGACGGGTGCCTCGAGGAGGGGATCAGTCACGAGGCCGCCTCGCTGGCCGGCCACCTCGGCCTCGGACGCCTCGTCTACGTCTACGACAACAACCACATCTCCATCGACGGACCGACGGAGCTCGCGTACACCGACGACGTGGCCGAGCGCTTCGGTGCCTACGGCTGGGACGTCGACGACGTCGGCGAGGTCGCCAACGACACGGACGCCTTGGAGCGGGCGCTTCGCCGCGCGATGTCCGTCGAAGACAAGCCGTCGCTCATCATGCTGCGGAGCCACATCGGCTGGCCCTCCCCGCATCTCACCGACAGCGCCAAGGCGCATGGGGACCCCTTCGGGGAGGACGAGATCCGTGAGACCAAGGAGATCCTCGGGCTCCCGCCGGACGAGACCTTCTGGGTGCCAGACGAGGTGCTCGACCTGTACCGGCGCACGGTGCGGCGCGGGCAGGCCATGCGCGCCGAGTGGGAGGCGCGAGTCGCACGATGGGAGGGCGATCGCGGCGCATGGGACGCGGCATGGTCCAGAGGTGCGCTTCCAGGCTGGGAGGGCAAGCTTCCAGAGTTCGAGCCGGGCACCATGGTCGCCACGCGCAAGGCGGTGAACGCATGCCTCAACGCGACCGCCGACCTGATCCCCGGCATCGTCGCCGGCGCTGCGGACCTCACCGGCAACACGGGGATGAAGCTCGCCGACGGCGAACGCCAGTCGCCCGAGCACCCTGACGGGCGCCAGCTCTACTACGGCATCCGGGAGCACGGGATGGCCGCCGCGATGACGGGAATGGCCCACCACGGCGGCGTGCTGCCGGTCGGTGGGACGTTCTTCTGCTTCAGCGACTACATGCGTCCTGGGGTCCGGCTCGCGGCGATGTCGCAGGCACACGTCATCTACTCGTGGACCCACGACTCCGTGGGCCTGGGCGAGGACGGCCCGACGCACCAGCCGATCGAGCACCTTGCGTCGTTGCGAGCGATGCCCGGGCTCTCCGTCTGCCGCCCGGCCGACGCCAACGAGTGCGCCCAGGCATGGCGTCTGGCGGTCGACAGCGACGGCCCGGTCGGGCTGGTGCTGTCCCGCCAGGAGCTCCCGGTGCTCGCGCAGACCGCTGGGCGCGCCGCGACGGGCGTCGAGCGCGGCGGCTACATCCTCGTCGACGAACTGGACGAGCCCGGCCAACCCGGCGACCCCGAACAGCCCGGCGACCCCGGCCAGTCCTCGGCCCGGGAGCACAGGCTGCCCGACGTCGTGCTCATCGGCACCGGGAGCGAGGTGCACGTCTGCGTCGACGCCGCGGCACAGCTCGCGTCCGAGGGCGTGCGCGCACGGGTGGTGTCCCTGCCCTGCTGGGAGTGGTTCGACGCGCAGGACGCCGCCTACCGCCGCGGCGTGCTCCCTCCAGGCGTGCCCACGCTCGCGGTCGAAGCGGGCGTGTCCTTGGGGTGGGAACGCTACGCGGATGCGACGGTGTCGATCGACAGGTTCGGGGCGTCCGCGCCAGGGGCGCGCGTCCTCGCCGAGCTGGGCTTCACGCCGGAGCACGTCGCCGAGCGTGCCCGGGCCCTGCTCGCGCAACGCCGGGGCCCGGGCGGCGACGCCCAGGCCGCCCAGCGCGACGCTTAGCCTGCCTACGACACCGAGCCCGCTTACCCCAGCGCCCACAACCCCGAGCCCGACGCCGAGCCCGCCCACCACGACCCCACCCCGCCCAAGGAGGATCCTCGAGATGACCAAGCTGCACGACCTCTACGACGAGCAGGGTCAGAGCCCCTGGATGGACGACCTCCACCGCGAGTGGCTGACCGGCGGTCACCTGCAAGAGCTCGTCGGCCTGGGTGTGCGCGGGGTCACCTCCAACCCCACGATCTTCGCCAAGGCCATCGAGGGGACCGACGTCTACGACGAGCAGTTCCGGACCCTGCTCCGGACGATGAGCGCCGAGGACGCCTACTGGGAGATGGTCGTCGACGACGTCGAGAAGGCGCTCGAGGTGCTGAGGCCGGTCCACGAAGCGAGCGACGGCGCGGACGGGTTCGTCTCCTTGGAGGTGGCTCCCTCGCTCGCGGGCGACACCGAGGGCAGCATCACCGAGGCCCGTGCGCTGCACGAGCGGATCGGCCAGCCCAACCTGCTCGTGAAGGTGCCCGGCACGCCTGCGGGGATCCCGGCGATCCGCGCGCTTCTGAGCGAGGGCCGCAACATCAACGTCACGTTGATCTTCAGCCTCGTCCGCTACGGCGAGGTGATGGAGGCCTATCTCTCCGGGCTCGAGGCGTACCTGGCGAGCGGCGCGCGCGATCTGTCCACCGTGCACAGCGTGGCCTCGTTCTTCGTGAGCCGTGTCGACACGGAGGTGGACCGCCGGCTGGAGACGATCGCCGGCGGGGGCGACGGCGTGGGCGATCCCGAGGTGCTCCGACTGCGGGGCAAGGCCGCGGTGGCCCAGGCGCAGATCGCCTACGAGCACTTCGCCAAGACGTTCGCGGGGCCGCGTTGGGAAGCGCTCGTCGCCAGAGGCGCACGCGTGCAGCGTCCGTTGTGGGCCTCCACCTCGACCAAGAACCCGAAGTACTCCGACTTGCTCTACGTGGACTCGCTGATCGGGCCGGACACGGTGAACACGATGCCCGAGACGACGCTCGGAGCCCTCTTGGACCACGGAACGATCGCTCGCACCGTCGATGCGGACGTAGGTGCGGCGCACCAGGTGCTCGACGAGCTCGCGGCGGCCGGCGTCGACATGGACGACGTGAGCGCGGTCTTGGAGGACCAGGGTGTGAGCGCGTTCGCCAAGTCGTTCGACGAGCTGCTCCAGACGCTCACCGACAAGGCCAACGCCTTGAGCTGACCGCACCCAGCCCGCGGCCGCCGGCCTCAGCCCCAGCCCCAGCCCCCAGGCCCGGGCCCCGGCTCCAGCCCCCGCACTCAACCCCGCACGACCCCCGCCCCCGACGGACGCACCTCAGCGCACCGGGAACCGAACGGCCAGCGCACCGGCCACGCGCTGGATCCGGCCGTGGTCGAGCGGACCCGGCTCGCGCACCAAACGACCCAACCGGCGCGGCCACGTCACCACCACGCCCCCGATCCGCAGCGGCCGAGCCAACCACGGCCACTCGGAGCCGACGAGGCAGATCGCCCCACGGGTCGCCGGCGCGTACGCGCCGAAATCGTCCAGGAGCGCCGCTTCGACCTGCTGGCACTGGCGCTGAACGCCGTCGATGGCACCGCTGCGGTCCCGCCGGCCGACGTAGAGCCTGACGTCGCGACGGAGCCACCGGCCGACGTCACGTGCCTGCACGGCCCCGTGGTACTTCTTGGCGTCGACGACCCAGACGCCCGAGGGCGCGACCACGAGGTGGTCGATGTTCGCGCGGGGGCCGAGCCTGCGGTCGTGGAGCACGATGCCCCGACCGCTCAGTGCTCGCTCGAGCTCCGCGCCGACCCGCCGCTCGCCCTCGGCACCGGTCGACCAGGCGCGGGTCTCCTGGCGCTCACCGGCGAGCGCGCTGACCACCCAGGCGAACGGACCGAACTGCTGCCTCCTCCTCGCGCTGTCGCCGGCGCGCCGGCGGCGGTACTCGGCGTCGGCCGACCGGCCCGGGGTCCCTCGCTCGAGGGAGCCCCCCGCCACCTCCGCACTGCTGGCGCCGTCCTCGGGTGTCCGTTCCACCGCACGCAACCGTAGGTGGCGGCTGTCACATTGCCGGAACTCGCAGCCGGCTGCCTCCACCCCCACGCGTTCCTCGCGGATGGAGCAAGCGATGGATGCCGAGCCATCGCGGACGACCTCGGCGCTGCGGCACCGGTCCCGAGCCGACAGCCGTAAGAATGGGTGGGTGACCGATCCTTCCGACAGCGCCCGCACTTCCGCCCGCACTTCCGCCCGCACCCCCGACTCCGCCTCCCCGAACCCACTCAGCACCTCGCCCGCCTCAGCCCGTGCCAGCTCGCGTCCCCGCTCTCGCGGCGGCACCTCCCCCAAGCGTCTGGTGGTGCCCGCCGGGCCGACGTCCCCGCCCGAGCGCACCCCTCCGCTCGTGCTGGTCATCTTCGGGGCGTCCGGCGACCTCACCTCGAGGAAGATCCTCCCGGCGCTGGCCGACCTCGCCGACCGCGGGCGGCTCGCAGAGGAGTTCACCGTGATCGGCGTGGCGCGGACGGAGTGGACCGACGAGGAGTTCCAGCGGGCGGCGCTCAAAGACGCGCAGTACTGCGGCGAGCGATGGCGCAAGCTCGTCGAGCGGTTCCGCTACATCCCGGGCGAGTACGCCGCGACCGAGACCTTCGACCGGCTGAAGGGGCTGCTCGCGGAGGCCGACGAGCGCTACGGCACCCACGGGAACCGCGTGTACTACCTCGCGACGATCCCGTCGGTCTTCTCCATGGTGGCCGAGGCGCTCGCCAAGGAGGGCTGCAACGTGCCGGGCGAGGACGGCGAGTTCGCGCGGCTGGTGGTGGAGAAGCCCTCCGGCCACGATCTCGAGAGCGCGCTCGCGCTCGACGACGCCGTCCACAGCGCCTTCGACGAGGACCAGATCTTCCGGATCGACCACTACATGGGGAAAGAGACCGTCCAAAATGTCCTGGCGCTGCGCTTCGCGAACGCGATCTTCGAGCCGGTGTGGAACCGGCGCTACGTCGAGCAGGTGCAGATCACGGTCGCAGAGAGCATCGGCGTGGAGCACCGCGGCGGCTTCTACGAGACCGCAGGCGCCCTGCGCGACATCGTGCAGAACCACGTGATGCAGGTGCTCTCGCTCACCTTGATGGAGCCGCCCACCGGCATGGACGCGGCCCACGTCCGCGACGAGAAGGTGAAGCTGCTGAAGGCGGTCGACATCCCGACGCCCGACGAGGCCGTCGACAAGTCGGTGCGGGGGCAGTACCTGCGCGGCGTGGTCGACGGCGTCGCGGTCCCCGGCTACAGGGAGGAGGAAGGCGTGTCGCCCGAGTCGCTCGTCGAGACCTACGTCGCGCTCCGCTTACGCGTCGAAAACTGGCGTTGGGCCGGGGTCCCCGTCTACGTGCGCACCGGCAAGCGGCTCCCTGCGAGGGTGACCGAGGTCGCGCTGCAGTTCCACAGCGTTCCGTTCCTCGCCTTCGAGGGCGAGCTCGCGCGCGAGCTTCGTCCGAACACGCTCGTCTTGCGCATCCAGCCCGACGAGGGGATCAGCCTCCACTTCGGGGCGAAGGTGCCCGGAGAGGAGTTCCGGGTCCAGTCGGTGGCGATGGACTTCCTCTATGACCGAGCCTTCGGGGGCGAGCGTGGGAGCGACGGCTACCCGAGGCTCCTCCACGACGCGATGTGCGGCGACGCGACCCTCTTCATCCGCACCGACGAGGTGGAGCAGGCGTGGCGGATCGTCGACCCGTACCTCCAAGCGTGGTCCGAGCCCGGCGGGGGCCTGCACTTCTATCCCGCCGGCACCTGGGGCCCGCACATCGCCGACCTCCTCCTCGAGCGCTCCGGCGACTCGTGGCGGACCCCAGAGCTGTGAGCGCCGAGATGACCAGACGCATGGGGGGGACCGAGTCCCCCGCCCCCCGGCCCGGCGCGGCAGGCCCCGACCCCGCCCCGAGCTCCTGGACCCCTCCCTCCCACGAGTGGATCCTCGCCGCCGATCCCGACGATCTCGTGGCTGCGGCCGCGGCGGTGCGCGACCGCGCGCACGGCACGCGGGTCACCTTCTCACCGAAGGTGTTCATCCCGCTCACGATGCTGTGCCGGGACCGGTGCGGCTACTGCACGTTCGCGAAGGCCCCCGCGCGCCTCGACGCGCCGTACCTGTCGATGGACGAGGTGCTCGACATCGCGCGCCGCGGCCGGGACGCAGGCGTGCGGGAGGCGCTCTTCACCCTCGGGGAGGCCCCCGAGGACCGCTACCCCGTCGCCGCGCGCTGGCTCGCCGAGCACGGCTACGCCTCGACGGTGGACTACCTCGTCGCCTGCTGCAAGGCGGTGGTCGAGGAGACCGGCCTCCTGCCGCACGCCAACGCCGGCGCGCTCTCGGAAGCCGAGCTCGCGGCTCTTCGTCCCGTGACGGCGAGCCAGGGGATGATGCTCGAGACGCTCCGAGGCGACCTCGCGGCCCATCGCGGAGCGCCCGACAAGGCGCCGGCGCGCCGCCTCGCGACCTTGGAGGCGGCCGGGAGGCTCGCAGTGCCCTTCACGACCGGGATCCTCGTCGGGATCGGCGAGGACCGGGCGGACCGGCTGGTGGCGCTCTCGGCGATCGCCGAGGCGCACCGCCGCCACGGCCACGTCCAGGAGGTGATCGTCCAGAACTTCCTGCCCAAGCCCAGCACCGCGATGGCGCACCACCCCGCCTGCCCCGAGGCCGAGCTCGTCTGGACGATCGCCGCCGCTCGCCTGCTCCTCCCGCCCGCCGTCCATCTGCAGGCCCCGCCCAACCTCGCAGAGGACCTCGCGCCCTTGCTGCGCGCGGGGATCGACGACTGGGGCGGCGTGTCGCCGGTGACCCTCGACCATGTCAACCCTGAGCGGCCCTGGCCCGCGCTGGACGCGCTGGCGGCGGCGACCGAGGCGGAGGGGTTCGCGCTGGCGCCGCGCCTCACGATCTACCCGGAGCTCGCGGTCGAGCCCGAGCGCTGGCTCGACGAGGCGATGCGTTTCGCGGTGCTCGACGCCTCCGACGCCGAGTCGCTCGCACGAGAGGACGGGTGGTGCTCGGGCGGCGAGACGCCGCCCCCGCTGCTGGTCGACGTTGCCCCCGCCCGTGCCCCCGCCACCGCCCCTACCTCCGCCCGTCCCGCCACCCCCTCCGCCCCCTCCGGCCACGCAGCCGCCCGCGGCCACGCAGCCGCCCGCGGCCCGGTCGCCGAGGTGCTCGCCGGCGTCATGCTGGGCCAGGAGGTCACCGAGGACGAGATCGTGACGCTCTTCTCTGCGCGCGGCCCCGAGGTGCGCGCGGTGGCGGAGGTCGCCGACGACCTCCGGGCGCAGCGCTGCGGCGACGAGGTGAGCTTCGTCGTGAACCGCAACATCAACTACACGAACGTCTGCACGTTCAAGTGTCGCTTCTGCGCCTTCTCGAAGGGGCCCCTCTCCCTCAATTTGCGCGGCGCTCCCTATCTCTTGGAGCTCGACGAGGTGACCCGGCGCGTCGCAGAGGCCGACGCGCTCGGGGCGACCGAGGTCTGCCTCCAAGGAGGCATCCACCCGTCCTTCGACGGCGACTACTACCTCGACGTGCTGCGCGCGGTGCGTGCCGGGTCCGAGCGGATCCACATCCACGGGTTCACCGAGCTCGAGGTGACCGAGGGGGCGAAGCGGCTCGGCGAGCCGCTCGAGTCCTACCTGCGCCGGCTGAAGGACGCGGGGCTGAAGACGCTGCCGGGCACCGCGGCGGAGATCCTCGACGACGAGATCCGCAAGATTCTCTGCCCCGACAAGGTGACGACGACAGAGTGGCTGGAGGCGCACCGCACCGCCCACCGCGTCGGGCTGCGCTCCAACGTGACCATCATGTTCGGCGCGGTCGAGCGGCCCCGCCACTGGGCACGGCACCTCGTCCGCACGAGGGCGCTGCAGAAGGAGACCGGCGGGTTCACCGAGTTCGTCCCGCTCCCCTTCGTGCACATGGCCTCGCCCATCTACCTGCAGCGCCGCGCCCGCAGGGGGCCGACCTTCCGCGAGGCGCTGCTCATCCACGCGGTCGGGAGGATCGCCTATGCCGGGGCGATCGACAACGTGCAGGTGTCGTGGGTGAAGATGGGACCCCAGGGGGTGCGCCAGATCCTCTGCGCGGGGGCCAACGACCTCGGTGGCACCCTCATGGACGAGAACATCTCGCGCGCTGCCGGCGCGTCGCACGGCCAGCGGATGGGCGAAGAGGACCTCCGGGAGATCGTCGCGCCGCTCGGGCGCCCGCTCGTGCAGCGCACCACGCTCTACGAGCGGGCGGAGCCCGCGGCGGCGGGCGCGATCCCGTGACGGCCTCCGGCGAGCTGCTCGAGCCCGCCGCCCTCCCCTCTCGAGCGCTGCTCGACGCTGCCTTCGAGCAGCTCGCGGAGGGCGAGGAGCTCCCCCCCGTCAAGCGGGAGCTCCTCCGCTCGATGCTCGCGACGGTCTTCGCCCTTGCCCACGGCGACACCGACGTCTTGGACCTGAAGATCGCCGATGCGGCGTTCGGCGAGATGGCGGAGGCGTTTCGCGTCTTCCGCCCCTACCGCGCGGTCCGCAAGCTCACCATGTTCGGCTCGGCGCGCACGCTCCCCGCGGACCCCGTGTACCTGCTCGCCCGGGACCTCGCTGCCCGCGTCGCCGAGGCGGGGTGGATGGTCGTGACCGGGGCCGGCCCGGGGATCATGGATGCGGGGCTGGAGGGCGCGGGGCGTGCGCACGCCTTCGGGGTCACCATCCGCCTCCCCCACGAAGAGGGGGCCAACCCCTTCATCGCCCAGGACCCCAAGCTCGTGGAGATGCGCTACTTCTTCACCCGCAAGCTCATGCTGATGAAGGAGTCCCACGGCTACGCGGTGCTGCCGGGCGGCTTCGGGACGCTCGACGAGGCCTACGAGCTCTTGACCCTCCTCCAGACCGGCAAGGCCGAGCCCGCGCCCGTCGTGCTCGTGGAGACCCCGGGGGGGACCTACTGGCACGGGTGGCGCCGCTTCGTCGACGAGCAGCTGATCCGGCCGGGCTACATCTCCGCCCACGACGTGTCGCTCTTCAAGGTCGTGAGCTCCGTCGAGGAGGCGGCCGACGAGGTGCTCGGCTTCTACCGCAACTACCACTCGTGCCGCTGGGTGGGCGACCTGCTCGTGCTGCGCCTCCAGGTGATGCCCTCTGCCGCGGAGCTCCAGGAGCTCAACCGCCGCTTCGCCGACATCGTGCGGTCAGGGTCGATCCGGCCCGCTCAGCCTTTCCCTCCCGAGCGCTCGGGCAACGATCACCTCGAGCTCCCCCGCGTGGCCCTCCGCTTCGACAAGTTCCACTTCGCGCGCCTGCGGGTGCTCATCGACGCGCTCAACGAGTGCACCGGGTAGCCGCGCCGAGCCGGCTGACCCCCCGACGGGTACAAAGGATCCCGGTGGTCCGGCCGCCAGGCTGTGGGGGAGCGCTGGTGGCCGGCCACCGGTGACCGCTCGCGCTCAGGCGCCCGCGCCTGCTGCGACCGCCTCGGCCCAGGTGTAGTAGAGGGGAGGCACGTCGGCCGCGTCCTGGACGACGACGAGCAGCTCGCTCAGGCACTGCAGCCCCGTCGACTGCGCGACGTCGCCTGCGCCCATCACGAGGGTCCCGCCGTAGTTGGACGTGAGCTCGTTGTCCCGGTGCCCCCAGCACCCGCTCGCGCCCGGGGACGTGCAGTCGACGTTGTCGCCGCCGTAGCCGTCCTGGTACATCCATGTGTAGTTGGCGTCGAGCGCGTTGAGCGCGCCGCTCACGACGTTCGACCCCCACCAGTCCGACGAGGGGATCGCGGCGAAGTCGAAGCCCGGGTCGCTGTCGCTCGCAGCCCCCTGCTGGGCGTAGCCGTCGAGGAGGGCCGAGAGGCCCGCGACGGGCTGCTCGCCGCGGCTCACCCGCTCGATGTCGGTGAGGACGAAGAGCTGCTCAGCGGGCGTGAGCGACGAAAAGTCGGACGGGAGCCGGAGCGGCGGGAGCCCCTCGGTCGCCCGTGCGTTGTCGGTCGCGGCGATCTCCGCGTCGAGGCACTGCGCGGAGCCGGGCTGCGGCACCCACGCGGACGTACCGGACTGCCAGCAGGCGAGCGAGGAGGCCGAGCCGTAGGTGGTGCCCGGCTCGAAGGTGTAGCCGGGGTCCGGCGCCACGTTCGCCGGCGGGTTGGACGGCGGCACGTACCCCGATCCTGCAGACCCGGCGACGTTGCTCGGCGTGCCCGCCGGGGTCGATAGGCCCGTGCTCGGCGTGGCGGCCGTGCCCGTGCCCGCCGGGGTCGACGGACCCGTGCTCGCTGGGATCGCCGGGTGCGCGGGGAGGGAGACCTTCGCCGCGCCGGCGAACCTCGCGTCGCCCAGCGCGTAGACCGCGCCGCCCGCCGCGACCTCCCAGTAGCCCTTGCCGTGCGGTGTCGCGGCGAGCGCGATCACCGGCGAGCCGACCGGCTTCCCGGCCATCGAGCCGAAGAACGGTGCCCCGAAGCTGAACACGCCTCCGTCCCGGGCCACCTCCCAGTAGCCGCCGGCGGGGTCGGCGGCCATCCCGGTGACCGGCGCCCGGAGGGCGTGGCCCCCCATCGAGCCGTAGAACTTGGCGTCGCCGAAGCTGAAGATCCCGCCGTCGGCCGCGACCTCCCAGTAGCCCTTGCCGTCGGGCGTGACCGCCATCCCCACGATCGGCGCCCGGAGCGATCGGCCCCCCATCGAGCCGTAGAAGCTGGCGGCACCGAAGCTGAAGATCCCGCCGTCGCTTGCGACCTCCCAGTAGCCGCCGGTCGCCGGGTCCGCAGCGACGCCGACCACCTGCGCAGCGAGCGTCCTTCCTCGCATGGAACCGTCGAAGGCCGCGTTGCCGGCGGCGAAGAGGCTGCCGTCCGCGGCCACCTCCCAGTAGCCCTCACCAGACGGGTCCGAGGCGACCCCGACCACCGAGGCGTCGAACGTGGCCGACGACGTCTGGTGCCGGGACCCGGCCGATCCGGTCAGGCCCGCGGCCGTCGCGCGCGTCGGGGCTGTGGTGTGGTCCACGACCCTGATCGCAGCCCGGCCGCGGGCCATCCCGCTCCCCGGTCCCCTCCCCATCGCGTAGGCCAGCGGCACCGCTCCGCCGCCGACCACGAGTGCTGCCGCGGCGAGCCCGAGGGCAAGGCCCCCGGCCCGCGCGCGGCCACGCTCCCATCGAAAAGGTCCGATCCCCATCTCGGCCCATCCCCTCTGTTGCCCCACTCACACGAGGGGCCGGGAGATGCCGATGAGGATCGCTGTGCCCACGTCGTCCGATTCGGCAGTCCGGCTGACTCGGTGAGTCCCGTGACTTTGCGTCCCCACCTCACGGTGGGTTTGCCTTTTCGTCGGCGCCCGACCTGCCGGCACCGATCAACACTGAGGATAGCGGAGAGGTCGAGCAGGCGGCAAGGGCCTTTCGTCCCATGCTGCTCGAGGTGCTCACGGACCCGTCTGCTCCTCAGCAAGAGCCTCCTGATGGCAAACGAAGTCTCAACCTCCACTGGAGACTGCGATCAGCGACGAGAGCTTGGCCGCAAGGCCTGCCGCCTGATGGAGCCGCGCGTCGCGAGCCTTGGCCGCATGACCCCTCGGGCTCCTCCTCAGCTGCAGCTCGGCATCTGTTGTCCGAGTCTTGATATTCGCCTGATGAGGACTTGATCGAGCCTGGCAAAGATTCTCCCCGGGTGGCGACAATCGCCATTCGGCACGCGCACTGTGCCCGAGGTCCTCGAGCCAGAGGAGCCGGGATGCGTGCCGAGCGCCGACACGGGGCGGAGGAACAGCGGAATGGCTGACCGATCGAAGCTCGCAGCGAAAGACGGGCGCAACGGCGCTCTGGCACGGGTGCTGCGGATCTTCCTCGCGTCCTGGGTGGTCATCGGGGGCTCCATCGCGGCCGTCGCCGCGCTCAACGACCGGGTCGCCAGCGCCTCTGGTGGGACAACCGTTTACTCGCACACAGACAAGACAGGCACAGCGCACTACCCCGCGACATTCGAGGGGACGCTGCTGGGGACGCCGGACCACTCGACGACGAACGGTGCCTTCGCGACGTGCCTGACCGGAAGCACAGCCAACTGCACGCACTTCCCCAACAAGTACTCCGTGTGGCTGACACTGAACAAGCTCACCAAGGCAACAAACGTCGGTATCAAGTTCTTCTTCGCGGTTGTCGCTCCGGGCACAAAGAGCACACCCAATGACGGCGCCCCGGCAAACCTCTCTTACGGTCCGACGTATCACACAGGGGGTACCTGGACAGAGCGCGAGTTCGAGCTAGTGAAAACAAACAACAAGTCTGTGTGGGAGCCCATCGGGACAACGCTTGCAAAGCATGCGTTCGACAAGTACACCCAACGCTTTCAAGCTGCTCTGTTCAACACAACCACAAACCCCGGTGGCGAGTACCAGTTCGCCGTCTGCCAGGTGCCAGCTAACCCTTCAACCGGTACAGGCGCACCAGGGATTACGCACGCGACAAAGACATGTGTGAAGTCGAAGAACTTCACGGTCACGGGCAAGGCCACAGCAACGATCACGACCGCTGTCACCGCACCCACGACAACGAAGCTGGGTAACACCTGGACCGACACGGCGACGGTCACCGGGAATTCGGTTCATGGCGCACCCACGGGAACAGTGACCTTCTACCTCTGCCAGGTGACAAAGACGACCGGCAAGACCGGCACCTGCACACCGTCCTCCACACACAAGCTGGGGACTGTTCCATTGTCCGCGGCCACCGGCTCGAACTACACACGGACGGCGACGTCGCCACCCGCCAAGCCCCTTGCTGCGGGCAGCTGGTGCTTCTCGGCGGTCTATGGCGGCAATGCCACATACAACCCAGAGAGCGACAACGCCACAGCCACAACGGCCGCGCCGACTACCGGCCCGAACGTTGAATGCTTCTCTGTCACACCGGTCCCCGCCCCGACCACCACCACAGCGACGACGACGACGGGCACGTTCACCCTGGGCACCGCAGGGACACTGACCGACACTGCGACCGTCACCGGCCAGAAGGGCTCGAACGCCCCGAAGGGCACCGTCCAGTTCTACG
>DAHWOV010000121.1:0-33028 GCA_027339205.1 Acidimicrobiaceae bacterium
TCGGATCTCCGAACTGGAACGCGCGCTCACGTTCAACACCGACCTGGCGCGCCGCTACGCCCTGTGGCTCGATGCCCAACTCGGAGAGCATGAGGACGAAATTCCTCTCCAAGCCGCTTGACAACGATAGGAGCATCACGCGCGAGAGGGGCTGTGGCGCGCCGGCTGCCTTCACGACGTTGCCGGGAGCCAGGTGCAGCGGAGCTGCCGGCTGGGATTGTCGGGGTTGGTGTCGACCAGCACCACCGACTGCCACGTCCCGAGCAGCAACCGGCTGTCTCCGACCGGAAGCGTGAGCGACGGTGAGACGAGCACCGGGAGGAGATGGTCCGCGCCGTGGCCCGTCGAGCCGTGCTGGTGGCGGTAACGCTGGTCGCGAGGCAAGAGCCGCTCGAGAAGCTGCTCCAGGTCGCGCTCTGAGCCCGACCCCGTCTCCATGAGGGCCAACCCGGCGGTGGCATGTGGCGCGAGCACGTTGCAGAGCCCGTCGCCGCGACCCGCGCAGAAGGCCGCGACGGTTGCGGTGACGTCGGTGACGGTCCGGTCGTCGGTGCGCACGGCGAAGAGCTCGGAGTCCATCTGCCGCTCAGCGTCGCGCACTCGGCGAGCGCTGCGCCTCTCCACCCGGCCGCCGCCTCGCTCGCGCCAGGTCGGAGGCCAGCTGCTCGACGCTCCACGCGACGCCTTCGGTCACCACCGTGACACCGTCGAGGAGCACGAAGAAGGGCGCGCCGTGGACGCGGTACGCCGTCCAGGCGGCGTCACTCATGATCAGGTCCGGCGGGCCTCCGGGCTGGGAGCCCGGTGCGGAGCCCGGCGGGGAGCCCTGCGGCGAGCCGTCCGCGCCGCCCATGAGAGCCGCAAGAGCCCTGGGGCGCTCTCGTGCCGGCCCGCGGGTCACGATCGCGACGGCGTCCTGCGGCTCGAGCCCGCAACGCTCGGGCCTCCCCGCCAGTCTCCAGAACGGCAGGCACCCGTCGCAGCTCGACCCGAGGAAGATGAGGAGGGTCCAGTGCCCGGGCGCCGCGACGCGCAGGGTCTGCGATCGACGGTCGACATCACATCCCTCCAGGTCCACGGCCGCGAGCCGGGGAGCACCGGTCGGCACTGCGACCAGATGTCGGAGCTCGGGCGGCTGGGACATGGACGAGCTGGGCGTCACAGGCACCAGATCACAGGCGCCGTCACAGGCGCCCGATCACAGGCGGCGTCACAGGCGCCCGGTCACAGGCACCCGGTCACAGGCGGCCGAGGAGCTGCGCCTTCTTGGCCGCGAATTCGTCCTCCGAGAGGATGCCGCGTCGGCGAAGCTCGTCGAGCTCGAGGATCTGGCGCGGGACGCTCGGGGCTGCCTCTTCCTCCTCCTCGTCGTCGAAGACGACTCCGTGGGGAGGAGTGTCCGTCCACGACCGCGCCGAACCGTCACGCCTGCGAGCGCGGGGTGCCGCGACGACCTCGTCCCTCCGCCGGCCCGCGGACGCCCGAGAGCGCCTGGCCGCCGTGCTCATTTGCGCATAGGCGTCGGGGGGGCCATACCCAGCAGTTCCGAATGGGACGTCGAGGCGATCGAGCTGCGCGTTGATCACCCGCTGGAGCCGCCGCGGCCAGGGGACATCCTCGACGACGAGGGGCCCGTCGCCCCCCGCCACCTCGAAGACGAGCCGCCCCGACCCGATCAGCCGCTCGCCGAACGACTGGCTGCAGTGGACCTCGGCAACTCGCAGCAGGCGCAACTGGACGACGTCTCGGCCGAGCACCCCTCGGCGGTACAGAAGGCGGCTCGTCGTCACGAGGAACCTGACGGCCCGCCAGCGGGCGAGGCGCGCGGTGGCCCACAGTGCGGGGAGCAGCACCATCGCGGCGAGCAGCCAGGCGACGACCGTCGGGGCAGTCGGGTAGCGCAAGGTGATCGTGATCGCACCTGCGAGCGCGAGGACGAAGAGCACGACCGGGCCGACGATCACCACGGGATGGGGGCGGACTTCCGCGAGGAGCTCCTCGTCCTCGTACAGCAGGCCGTGAGCGGAACCCACCCCGACAAGCGTACCAAGGGGTCGTCTCACCGCCTTCGATGGTCCTCGCGGCGCTCCGACCGACTGCTGCGCTCCGGCCGACTGCTGCGCTCCTGCCGACTGCTGCGCTCCGGCGAGGCAGGAGATCCCGAGCGGCGGGTCCTCAGCTGCGCGGCGGCGCGGCCGACATCGTGATGAAGTCCCGGGCCCACCAGCTCTGGAAGTACCGGGCGGGCGTGCCGGCCATCTGCGAGATGAGCTCCGTGCCGTTTGTGCCGTTCGCCTCACCGTTGGGTGAGGACGGCTTGTAGACCGTGAAGTTCACCCATGTCGTGTTGATGTCCATCTCCATCGCGCGCACGCATCCGGCCCTCGCGAGGATGGCGGCGAGGTCGGTGATGTTGAGCCCGGGACCGCCCACGTACACGAGGGCGCCGTTCGCGGTGATCCCGAGGCCCGATCGCCAGACGTAGACCGCGTTGCCGAGCGTCGCGCCCCACCGCGTCGTTGTTGTCGATGTGAGCCCCGCCACCGGCTTGCCGTTCTGGACGAGGAGGTCGAGGTTCTGGCGGACCGAGACGACCGAAGGCGTCATGTGGACTGTCTGGTCCCACGCGCCGATGGCCGCGCTGCCGTTTCTGTAGACGACGAACGACGCCGCCCCCTTGCGAAGCGGGATGATCGTCTTGCTGTCGGTGTAGTAACCGCCGTTGGCCGCCGACATGAGGAAGCCGGCGTTGAAGGCGGCGACCAGGGTCCGGGCGGCCGCCGGCTGGATGGGCGCGGTGTGCGGGTACGGTCCGCCGCCGGGGATCTCGCTGCCGGAGTACAAGGTGGCGTCGAGGAGCTTGGTATCCATCCATGCCACCCCGACCACGTAGCTCGTGTGCACCGCGTCGGGACGCAGGGTCGTCTCGTAGACCGCGGGGATCCCGTCGACGAGCCTTCCCGCGGGCGACCACTGGCCCTCTCCCGGGATCGGCGGCTTCGCAAAGGGGGTGATGGGCGCGGGGGCAGGAAGGTGGGCGACGCTGGAGGCGGCTGCGCTGACGGGTTGCGCGGTCGGCCTCCTGATGGCTCCCGCGGGCGGCCGGCCACCCACCTTGGGCCCGTGGTGGCGGTACCACTCGTTCTCGATCCAGTTCACGATGGTCGACCCGCCGTGCTCGCGCACCCACTCGGCCCCGCGCGCCGGGATCGAGCTTCCGAGCATCGGGTTGGTGAGCGCGGTGCCGAGCGAGACGGCCACCCAGATGAGCAGTCCCGCCACCACCAGTCCGACGCCTGCGCGGACGCGTCGCCGTCGGAGGGAGGCGGGGCCCTTCCTCTTGCGTGCCGCATGGCGAGGCGCGTGGCGCGGACCGGACCCGCCGCCGGACGCGGCACCGGACGCGTCCCGCCCGGGGCGCGGCCCCTGGCGTTGTCGGTCGTCGACGACGGCTCCGAGAGCCTCGAGGCCCGAGAGCGGCTCGCCGGGATCCAGACGGGGGGAGGCCCGCCGGCTCATCGTCCGCCCACCGACACCTGGGGATGCGCCGAGCGCCCCAAAGAACGCTCCGCCCTTCCCCGCTCCACGGCCCGCGTGGTGCTCGCGAGCCTGGCACGGGACCGAAGGCGCGCCGACACCGCCGCGGTGTTCACCCCCCCAACGTACGGCACCGAGGTGAAGAGGGGATGAACGCCCAAGACGCGAGGCCAGAGGAGCTCACCTTGGAGAGGGGAGCCGGCACCTCGGGGGCTCCGGCTCGCGCCGTCACGTCGCACCGAGGTGCGCGCCGGGCCGCCGGGACGCCTCCGTGTGGAGGCTCGAGTCGTGATCGACCCCAGCCGCGTGCTCGTCGGGTGTCTGCGAGCGACCGTCGTGGGCGCTCCTCCACGACACCTCCATCCGCGCGCCGCCCAGGGGCGCGTCGCCGACGGACCACGTGCCTCCCGTCAAGCGCACGACCGAGTCAGCGATCGCGAGCCCCAGGCCGGCGCCATGGCCGTCGGGTGCGGCGCGGTGGAAACGGTCGAAGACCGCGGCGCGCTGGTCCGCCGGGATCCCGGGCCCGCTGTCGTCCACTCGGAGCACTACCCGCGTGGGGGTCGCCTGGACGACCACCGAGACGGTGCCGCCGGCACCGGCGTACTTGCACGCATTGTCGATCAGCACCCCCGCCAGACGGTCCACAAGCTCGGCGGGTGCCTCCACCATGCCGCTCCCCTGGCCCTCCGAGGTGAACGCCAGCGCCACGTGGTTGCGCGTCGCCACCGCCTCGAAACGCTCGACGCACGCGGCGGCGACAGCCTCGACGTCGGCGACCGCGCCCTTTGCGGAGCCCTCCGCGCCGCTGTCCGCGCGCGCGAGCCAGAGCAGGTCGTCCACGATGCGCCTCAGCCGCCTGCTCTCCCCGGCGATGCGTCGCAGCACGGCTTGGTACTCCTCGGGTGCGCGCCGTCGTCGCAGTGCGAGGTCCACCTCGGCTTCGACCACGCTCAACGGCGTGCGCAGCTCGTGAGAGGCGTCTGCGGTGAACTCCGCCTGGCGTCGCCGGACCAGCTCGAGTGGCGCCGACGCCCGGAGCGCCACGAGCAGCGAGCCGACGAAGGTCGCCACGACGAGGAGAAGGCCGAAGAGCACCTCGGGGAGCACAAGGGCGCTCACGACTCGGCGCACTTCTGCGATGCTCTGCCCGGCGACCAGCCAACCGTCTCCTTTCCGAAGTGCCTGGAAGCGGAAGGGCCCAGCCCCCACCTCACGGGTCACGGGCCGCGTGCTCCAGCTGCCCCTGGGCAACGTGGGCGCGCCGACCGCCAGCCGCACGACGCGGCCGTGATCCGGGACGTACCAGAAGAAGATCGGGGCATCGTCGAGGTCGCCGTTGTCCGACACGGGCGCCACCGCACGCGTCGGGGTCGGATGCAGCGAGAGGTCACGGGCGTCCAGCAGCGCTGCGTGCACACGCACGTCGGCTTGCGCGGTCAGCCGGGCTGTGACGAAGACCCGGAGCCCGAGCGCGCACAGGGCATAGCACGCGAGCACGATGAGCGCTGCCACCGTCGCCACTCGCGCGGCGTGGATCCTCAGCCTGCGCGTGCTCTTCACGGCGCCACGAGCCGGTAGCCGCTGCCGCGCACCGTCTGGATCTTCGCCCGTGCGCCGGCGATCTTCGAACGGAGCCGACCGACATGCACGTCGATCGTGTTGGAGCCGATGGCGTCTGCCTCGTCATCCCAGACCTGGACGGCGATCGACCGCCGGGTCACGACTGAGGGCGACCTGCGAAGCAGGAGCTCCATGATCGCGAGCTCCGTGGTGGTGAGCGAGACCGCAGCTCCGTCGAGGCTGAGCTCCCGGGTCGAGGGATCGAAGCAGAGGTCGCCCACGGCGATCTTGGGCGCCACCGTGAGCGCCGGCCGTCGCTGGAGAGCGAGAAGGCGGGCCAGCAGCTCGTCGAAGTCGAAGGGCTTCACCAGGTAGTCGTCTGCGCCGGCGTGGAGGCCCGCCACCCGGTCGACCGGCGCGTCCCGTGCCGTGAGCATGAGGATCGGCGTCTTCACGCCGAGCCGCCGCACCTCGTCGACGACCTCGATGCCGCTCTTGCGCGGCATCCGCCAGTCGAGGATCGCGACCTCGTGGTCGTAGGCGCGGAGCCACCTGACCGCCGCCTCCCCGTCTGCGACGGCGTCGACGACATAGCCGTTCTCCCGCAAGCCGCGCTCGAGCACTGTGCGGAGCGCGGCGTCGTCCTCTGCAACGAGCACCCTCATCGAAGCCTCCTGCGACCACCATATGCAGGAAGGACCATCCGCAGAAGCGCACGGGCGCGGGACAAGGCGCGCGGGGCCAGGAGCTGGTCCGAGCGCGGGACAAGGCGCGGGACAAGGCGCGGGACAAGGAAGGACGCCTGGGACGCGTCACCGAGTCCCACCCCAGCGGGGGGCGACATCATGGGCAGGTGCCCACCCAGAGCGCCGGCCTCCTCGTCTACCGCCTCTCCCCACGGACCGGGGCCGGCGGCCGGAGCCCTGGCCCCCAGCTCGAGGTGCTCCTGGTCCACCCCGGAGGGCCGTACTGGCGGCGGCGGGACGACGGGTCGTGGAGCATCCCCAAAGGGGAGGTCGAGGCGGGGGAGGACAGCCTCGCCGCCGCCGAGCGCGAGTTCGCAGAAGAGCTCGGCGTCACCCCTCCCTCCGGCCCGCGCCTTGCCCTCGGGGAGGTGGTCCAGGCAGGCGGCAAGCGGGTCCGGGCATGGGCGGTCGCAGGCGACCTGGACGTGTCGGCGATCCGCAGCGACACCTTCTCGATCGAGTGGCCGCCTGCCACTGGCACGCTTCGCAGCTTCCCCGAGGTCGATCGCGCGGCGTGGTACGACCTCGACGCGGCACGGCGCAAGCTTCTCCCCGGCCAGCTCCCCCTGCTCGACCGGCTGGTCGTGGCCGTCGCCGCGGACACTCCCCCACCACCCCGCACGGCTCGATAACGTGCGGGGGTCCCCGACCCGGCGGCCTGCGGCACGGCACGGCACGGAACAGAACGGCACAGGGACGGTACTGGGTGCGAGGGGAGGAGCGATGCCGGCGACCGTACGAGGGGTAGTCGCGACCGAAAAGGACGCTGCGGTGCGTGTGGTGCCGGTCGTGGTGCCCGACCCCGGACCGGGCGACGTCGTCGTAGAGGTACGCGCGTGCGGCGTGTGCCACACCGACCTTCATTATCGGCAGGGCGCGATCGGCGACGGCTTCCCGTTCCTGCTCGGCCACGAGGCTGCCGGCTTCGTGAGCGAGGTGGGAGAAGGGGTCGAGCACGTAGCACCCGGCGACTTCGTCGTGCTCGCCTGGCGCGCGCCGTGCGGCACCTGCCGATCCTGCCGCCGTGGACGACCGTGGTACTGCTTCGACAGCCGCAACGCGCGCCAGCCGATGACGCTCGAGGACGGCACCCCGCTGACGGCGGCTCTCGGCATCGGCGCCTTCTGCGAACGAACCCTCGTCGCAGCGGGGCAGGCGGTACCGGTGGACCCGGCGGCACGCCCCGAGGCCGCTGGCCTCATCGGCTGCGGCGTCATGGCGGGGTTCGGCGCCGCGGTGAACACCGGTGGGGTCTCGCGCGGTGACACGGTGGCCGTCATCGGCTGCGGCGGCGTCGGGGACGCAGCGATCGCGGGTGCGGCGATCGCGGGCGCGCGCAAGATCGTGGCGGTCGACGTCGACGACCGGAAGCTCGCCTGGGCGCGGGAGCTCGGTGCGACCGACTCCGTCAACTCGACTACCACCGACCCGGTGGACGCAATCCGCGAGCTCACGACAGGTCATGGCGCCGACGTCGTCATCGAGGCGGTCGGCAGGCCCGACACGTACGAGCAGGCCTTCTTGGCGCGAGACCTTGCCGGCGTCCTCGTCCAGGTGGGCGTGCCGTCCCCGACCATGCGGGTCGACCTGCCGCTTCTCGAGCTGTTCGGACGCGGCGGCGCGCTCAAGTCCTCGTGGTACGGAGACTGCCTGCCCACGCGCGACTTCCCGATGCTGATCGATCTCTACCTGCGCGGCAAGCTGGACCTCGACAAGTTCGTCTCCGAGACGATCCCGCTCGACGGAGTCGAAGAGGCCTTTTCCCGGATGCAGCGCGGCGAGGTGCTGCGCTCCGTCGTCGTCCTCGGCGAGGGTGTTCTAGGAAGCGACTGAGGAGGCCGCTTATCGAGGCTCGGTGCGCTTCAACCACGCCGGGAAGTCGCGCGCCGCACTGCGGTGCAGGGAAAAGAGCCGGCGCTGCGCAGACGGGTCGCCGTTCCACGCACCGATGCAGTCCGTCGGCGCGATGTTCGCCAGCGCGAGCAGCGCCCCACGCGCGCCGCAAGACCCTGCGAGCAGGAGCTGGGTCGGGCTGCCGACGTAGACGAGGACCCCGAGCTCGACGAGGTCCGCGAGACGGTTGGTGCTCCCCGAGGAGTCCTTCACACCCTCGAGCCCGAGCGACGCCAGCTCGGCGGTCCCCAGGGGTTCTGCATGCTCCAGCGCCGGATTGTGGTACGCGAGGACCGCCATCGCTCCTGCCGCGTCCCGCACCTGGCGGAAGAAGCCCTTCGGCTCCGCGCCCTTCGGGCAGTAGACGAGGACTGCGTCGGCGTGCGCGTCCGTCGCGATCCGTGCCGTCGCGTCGAACGCGGCGGCGGCGTCGGGATGGCCGGCGCCGACGATGACCGGCACGTCGGGCACCGCGTCCCTCACCGCCGCGGCGAGCTGGAGCCGGTCGTCCACGGAGAGGCGGCCTGCCTCGCCGGTCGTGCCCGCGACGAGGACGGAGGAGACCCCGAGCTCGACACAGCGCGCTGCACGCTCGGCGGTCGCTCCGGCGTCGGTGGCGCCGCGCTCATCGAAGAGCGTGACGAGCGCGACCCCGACACCTGAGGGAAGGGGCACCGTCGTGACCACTGCCACAGGTTAGGACGGGACGGGACGCGCGCCGCAAGGTGCAGCGCCGTGGGCGTCGAGCTCGACGCGGACCGGTTGTATCCTCTTCGTCGGCCTGGTGCGAACCGCCCGCGCCGCGCGATGCGTCGACCGCCGCCCCTCACCTGCGGCCCGGCGTACCAGAGGGACCCGAAGGAGCCGAGAGACCCGATGACGATCGAGGCGCGTAGAGACCGCACGAAGGCGACACGGTGAGCAGCGCCACCATCATCTTGATGCTCGCCGTCTTCGGCGCGTGCAGCGTCGAAGCAGTCGAAGCCTTGACGATCGTGCTCGCCTCCGGCACCACCAGGGGCTGGCGGTCGGCGATGGAGGGCACCGCTGCCGCCCTCGTCGTCCTCGCCGTCCTCGTGGGCGCCGTTGGCGTCCCGCTCGTCCACTACGTCCCGATCAACGCGCTCCGGGTCCTGGTCGGCGCCCTCCTCTTGGTCCTGGGTCTGTCCTGGCTCCGCAAGGCGATCCTGCGGGCGAGCGGGCACAAGGCGAAGCACGACGAAGATGCCATCTACCAAGAGACCACGGCTTCGCTGCGCGCCGGCGGCGGCGTTCGAGGACGTCGGGACAGCCTCGGTTTCGTCGTGGCGTTCAAGGGTGTCTTCCTCGAGGGCATGGAGGTCGTCCTCATCGTGATCAGCCTGGGCGCGAGTCAGCACAAGCTCGCGGACGCATCGGCGGCGGCCGCCGCAGCGATCGTCCTCGTCTCCGCGCTGGGCCTCGTCGTCTCGCGCCAGCTCTCCGAGGTCCCCGAGAACACCGTCAAGACCGTCGTCGGCATCATGCTCACGAGCTTCGGGTTGTTCTGGCTCGGCGAAGGCGCCGGTGTCCATTGGCCGGGCAGCGACCTCGCCATCCCGGTGCTGATCGGGGTGTTCGCCGCCGTGACCGCCGGCACGGTCGTGCTCTTGAGAACCCAGGCGCCGGCCCAGGCGCCGGCCCAGGCGCCGGCGCCCCCACGTGCCGAGCACGCCCGAGCCGACGGGACGTTGGCTCCGTGACCGGGCGGCTTGCACGCTGGTCGAAGTCGTTCGGACACTTCTGGTGGGACTTCCTGGTCGGCGACACCCCGGAGCTCTTCCTCGCCATGCTGGTGCTCGTCGGTGTCGCGTACGCACTGCGCCACGAACGGATCGCGGACGTGGTGGCCCTTCCGGTGCTTGCGATCGTCGCCCTGGTGGCGAGCGCATGGCGGGGGCGCGCCAGGACGAAGGGGCAGGCGTAGCCGGCCGATCTCATTCGGTCGTCATCAACCTTGGGTACCATCCATCCAGATGAAGCCTGTGACGCGCCCAGCGGCCGACGCCTTGGCGCTCTCGCCGAGCGAGCGCTCCGCAGGAGAGCCCCCCGTAGGAGAGCCCCCCGCAGGAGAGCCCCCTGCAGGAGAGCTCGTCGCCGCCGAGCCGCCCTCCGACCTGGCCACGTCCAGCCGGATCCTCGACTGGCTCCGCCTGGCGCGGCCCAAGCAGTGGGCGAAGAACGTCCTGGTCTTCGTCGCCCCCGGCGCCGCTGGCGTGCTCACGCATGCCGGTCCTGCGCTCCGGTCGCTCGGCGCGTTCGGCGTCTTCTGCGCGGCGGCGTCGGCGACCTACCTGGTGAACGACACCGTCGACGCCGAGGCCGACCGGCGGCACCCGACGAAGCGGCTCCGGCCCGTGGCCTCGGGGCGCGTGAGCCCGCGGGCGGCGATCGCGGCGGCGATGGTCCTCTTCGCGGCCGCTCTCGCAGGCTCCGCCCTCCTGGCCGGCTGGCCGCTCGTCGTCGTGGTCGCCGCGTACGCGGCCATCACCGTCAGCTACTCCCTCCGCCTCAAGCGCGAGCCGGTCATCGAGCTGACGGCCGTGGCGTCGGGCTTCGTGCTGCGCGCGGTCGCGGGCGGCGTCGCTGCTCACGTGCCGTTGTCGAGGTGGTTCCTCGTCGTCACCTCGTTCAGCGCGCTGTTCCTCGTCATCGGCAAGCGTACCGCCGAGCACCAGGCGCTCGGCGACGCACGCGGCTTGCACCGCAGCGCGCTCGACCTGTACTCGCGGACGTTCCTGCGCTCGGCGCTGACGCTGAGCGCCGCCGGCGCGGTGACCACCTACTGCCTCTGGGCGTTCGACAAAGGGGGCCTCGCACATCGAGGCGACCATCTCGTATGGATCGAGCTCTCTGTCGCACCGGTGCTCACGGGGGTCCTCTACGTCTTGCGCCTCCTCGACGCGGGTCACGGCGGTGCGCCGAGCGAGCTCGCCTGGGAGGACCGCATGCTGCAGGTCCTCGCTCTCGTCTGGGCGGTGCTGGTCGGCGTCGGCATCTATGCCTGACGTCGGCATCGATGCCTGACGTCACCGGAGAGCGGCTGCTCTGCGGCTGGGGGCGCGCCGGCGCCACGCGTGCGCTGCTCGTCTCGCCGCGAGACGGCGGAGAGATCGCATCGCTCTTCTCGAGATCCGACTTCTCGCGATCTGGCCGCGGGGGGATGATCGCGCGAGGGCTCGGTCGCAGCTACGGGGACGCCGCGCAGTGCGCCGGCGGGACCGTCGTCGACACCACGGCCCACCTCACGGGCATCGGCGAGGTGGGTCCGAGCGGCGAGGTGGAGGTCGGCGCGGGCACGTCGCTGGACGAACTCGTCCGCCAGACCCTTCACAAGGGCTGGTTCCTTCCCGTCACCCCCGGGACCCGCCACGTCACGGTCGGCGGCGCGTTCGCCGCAGACGTACACGGCAAGAACCACCATGTGGAGGGGAGCTTCGCCCGCCACACGACGGCGATCACGCTGTCGACTCCCGAGGGCGAGCACCGGGTCAGCGCCGCGGACGATCCCGAGCTCTTCTGGGCCACGGCCGGGGGCATGGGGCTCACCGGGATCGTGACGTCGGCCAGCATCCGCATGCTCCCGGTCGAGACCGACCGGATGCTCGTCGACACGGACCGCTTCTCGGGCCTCGACGCCGTCATGGCGGCGATGGAGGAAGGGGACGAGCGTCACCGCTACTCGGTGGCCTGGGTCGACTGCTCGAGGTCGGGCCGCGCCGTGCTCACCCGCGGGGACCATGCCCGTCTGGACGACCTGCCGCCCGGGGCGCGCCGCCCATTTCGCGAGCATCCGGTCCGGCCGCTGCTGCGGGCCCCCGGCCACGTCCCCAACGGTCTCATCAACCGCGTCAGCATCGCCGCCCTCAACGAGGTGTGGTACCGGCGCGCCCCTGCGCACCGCGAGGCCGAGCTCCAGTCGCTCTGGCACTTCTTCTATCCGCTCGACGCGGTCGCGGACTGGAACCGGCTCTACGGCGCCTCAGGGTTCCTCCAGTACCAATTCGCCGTGCCTTTGAAGCGCGGCGATGTCGTTGCCTTGGCGATCCGCGAGCTGTCGCGCCAGCGTGTCCCGTCGTCGCTCGCGGTCTTGAAGCGGTTCGGCCCCGCCTCTCCCGGACCTCTCTCGTTCCCGATGCCTGGATGGACCCTCGCGCTCGACGTGCCGATCGGAGCCGAGGAGGTCGCCCAGTGCCTCGACCGGCTCGACGACGCGGTCGGGGGGGCGGGAGGGCGCGTCTACCTCGCCAAGGACTCCCGGCTCAGGCCAGACTTGGTGCCGATCATGTACCCGCGTCTCGCCGAGCTCCACGAGGTCCGCCGCCGGGTCGATCCCGGGGGTGTGCTCCGCTCGGACCTCTCTCGTCGGCTCGGCCTGGACTGACTGGGGGCGGCATGCTCGATGCCTTCGGACAGCCGCAGTCCGCCGTCGTCCTCGGCGGCTCGTCCGACCTCGCGGGCGCGATCGTCGACGCGCTCGCGCGTCGCAGGTGCAAGACCGTGGTCCTCGCAGGAAGGGACGAGGACCGGCTCGCGAGCGCCGCCCGAGCAGCAAAAACCGCCGGCGCCGAGCGTGTCGTCGGGGTCCGCTTCGACGCGCTCGACGTGGCCGACGCCGTCCGCGCGGTCGACGAGAGCTTCGACGCGGCCGGCGCGGTCGATCTCGTCCTGCTGGCGGTCGGCGTGCTCTCCGCAGAGCGCGACGAGCTCGACCCAGCGCGCACCGCCGAGGTCGTCACCGCCACCTACTGCTGGCCCGCGGTGGCGCTCACCCGGGTCGCGGCGCGCCTTCAAGAGCAGGGGTACGGCCGGATCGTGGTGCTCTCGTCGGTGGCGGCGGTGCGCGTGAGGAGGCAGAACTTCGTCTACGCCTCGGCGAAGGCGGGCCTCGACGACTTCTCGATCGGGCTGTCCGAGGCGCTGCGCACCAGCGGGGTCGTCGTCCAGGTGGTCCGCCCCGGGCGGGTCCCGACCAAGATGACCGCGGGGCTCCCGAAGGCGCCCTTGTCGGCCACGCCCGAGGCGGTGGCAGAGGCGGTGATGGCCGGCCTCGAGTCGCGTGCGCAGGTCGTCTGGGTGCCGGCCTCAGCCCGGTGGGCGCTGCTCTTGGCACGCTTCGTGCCACAGTGGCTGTGGCGCCGCATCCCCGGCTGAACGCCACGCTTGCGACGGAGCGACCCAGCTTGCGACGGAGAGAGGAGGAGCCATGGAGCTCGGCTGCGCGGTCCCGGTCTCGGGATCCTGGGCCACCGCAGAGGGATGCACCGCGGTCGCAAGCTGGGCCGAGGAGCTCGGCTACGGCTCGCTGTGGACCTTCCAGCGGCTGCTCGCCCCGGTCGGCCCCGACGGCGAGCATCGTCTGGAGCCCCAGTACCGCAGTGTCCAAGACCCCCTCTCGGTGCTCGCCTACCTCGCCGCGAAGACCTCGAAGCCGCGTCTGGGCGTCGCCGTCGTGAACGCTCCCTACTACTCCCCCATCGTCCTCGCCAAGCAGCTCACGACCATCGACCACCTGTCGGGCGGCCGCCTGGACGTCGGGATCGGCCTCGGGTGGATGCCCGAGGAATTCGAAGCTGCAGGCGTCCCCTACGAGCACCGCGGGGCGCGCACCGCGGACTTCGTGCGGTGCCTCGGCGCGATCTGGGCGCAGGAGGTCGTCGAGTACGAAGGCCCCTACTTCCGCGTCCCGAGGGCGCGCGTCGACCCGAAGCCTCTCCAGCGCCCCCGCCCACCTGTGCTGTTCGGCGGGACCGCGGCGCCGTCGTTGCGCCGTGCCGGGCGGATGGCGGACGGTTGGGTGAGCAGCAGCCGCGCAGATCTGGGCGCCCTGGCCGGCTCCATCGGGGTCGTGCGCGCCGCGGCCGAGGACGCGGGGCGGGATCCCTCTTCCCTCCGGTTCGTCTGCCGGGCCGTGGTGAAGGTGCGCTCCGCCGAACGAGCCCCTCTCACCGGGACGCTCGACGAGATCCGCGAGGACCTCGGCGCGCTCGCCGCGTCGGGGATGACCGAGGCGTTCATCGACCTCAACTTCGACCCGCTGGTCGGCTCTCCCGACGCCGACGCGGCGGCTTCCCTCCGCCACGCCCGGACGGTGCTCGAGGCCCTGGCCCCCGTCGCCGGCACGATCGGCGGCGGCTGAGCCCGCATCGCCTTGCGATGCCAACTACGGTTGAGCGCAACGACCGGGCGGGAGGGGCCCCCACATGCTCGTGCTCAATCGCCGACCAGGTGAGTCGATCGTCATCGAACCGGACGTGCGAGTCACGGTCCTGTCGGTGGCGGAGCGCCGCGTCTGGATCGGGCTTAAGTCCTCGGCGTTCCCCGCGCTGCACATCTCGGCGACGGTGCTGTCGGCGACCGAAGCGCGCCTCGAGATCGTCCCGATCTCGAGCGTCGCGCTCGAAGACGGCCAGGTCCGCGTCACCGTGGGGTCGGACGGGGAGCCCGGCACGCTGGCACGTGCCGGGCTTGCGCTCGACCGCCGGGCCGGCGAGCGCGTGGAGGTCGGCGAAGACATGTGGGTCGCCGTCTCCTCGGTCTCCAAGGGCAACCCCACGCTCGCCTTCGGCGGGAGGGCGATCGGCGACGACTTCGGCATCACGCTGATCCGGCCGGCCGGCAGCTACGTGCGCCTCGGCGTGGACGCGCCCGACCGGCGCGTCTACCGCGAGGAGCTGTGGGACCTCGTCCAGTCGGGTCAGGGCACGCGCGAGCACGGCGGGGGCACCGACGTGACCGCGGGGTCCCAGGCGGGCTGACGCCTACTCGGTGCGGCGGAGGAGCAGGCTCGACTGCGCGGCGAGGCTCACGTTGGGGCCCCGCACGGCTCTGGGGTAACGCGTCGGCCGCGCCGTGTTGACGAGCTCTTCCCACCTCCCGGGCTCGGCGATCCTGGGCAGCGTGTAGGAGCGCGGCCGTATCCCTGCGTTCAAGAGGAGCAGCAGGGTCTCCCCGCGCGCGGAGCGTCCGCG
Organism: Acidimicrobiaceae bacterium; assembly: GCA_027339205.1. Classification (GTDB taxonomy): domain Bacteria; phylum Actinomycetota; class Acidimicrobiia; order Acidimicrobiales; family RAAP-2; genus JAJYVT01. The sequence goes on from DAHWOV010000121.1 coordinate 14,729, forward strand.
GGCGTCGACCTCGTCGACCGCCTTTCCGTAGAGGAGCATGCCGAGAGCCCGGTTCTCCGGGTCCGCCCAGTCCTCCTCCTTCATCTCCTCGCCGTCGGGGCGGATCCACGTCACGTCCTTCATGTGACCGCCGGGAACCACCTCCCCGGTGAGGAAGTTCCGTCGCCGCAGGATCGGGTTCTCCGCGACGATCCCCACGAGCTGGCGCACGAATCCGAGCAGCTCGGTCCCGGCCTCCCCGACGTCCCAGTCGAGCCAGCTGATCTCGTTGTCCTGGCAGTAGGCGTTGTTGTTGCCCTGCTGGCTGCGCCCGATCTCGTCGCCGGCGAGCAGCATGCGCACACCCTGGGAGCACATGAGGGTCGTGAGGAAATTGCGCTTCATGCGGTCGCGCTGGCGCTGGACGCGTACCGAGTCGCTCGGCCCTTCCACCCCCCAGTTGCGGCTGTAGTTCTCGACCGCGCCGTCCTCACCGCCCTCGCCGTTCGCCTCGTTGTGGCGGTGCTCGTAGCTCACGAGGTCCGTCAACGTGAAGCCGTCGTGGCAGGTCACGAAGTTGACACTCGCGTACGTGCGGCGTCCCGTGTGGCCGTAGAGGTCGCTCGAGCCGGTGAGGCGCGAGGCGAGCTCGGGCACTTGACCGGCGTCGCCGCGCCAGAAGCGCCTGACGCAGTCGCGGTACGCGCCGTTCCACTCCGACCAGCCCTGCGGGAACCGTCCGAGGTGGTAGCCGTCGGGCCCGATGTCCCACGGCTCGGCGATGAGCTTCACCGTCGAGAGGACCGGGTCCTGGTGGATGATCTCGAAGAAGGCGCTCGGCTGCCCCGCGTCGAACCCGCGCACGAGCACCGGCGCGAGGTCGAAGCGGAAGCCGTCGACGTGCATGTCGGTCACCCAGTAGCGCAGGCTGTCCATCACGAGCGCCATCGTGCGGGGATGGAGGATGTTGAGGCTGTTGCCCGTCCCGGTGTAATCGACGAGGTAGCGGGGCGCGCCCGGCTGCAGGCGGTAGTACACCGCGTTGTCGATGCCGCGGAGCGAGAGCGTCGGCCCCATCGGGTTGCCCTCACCGGTGTGGTTGTAGACGACGTCGAGGATCACCTCGAGCCCGGCCCGGTGCAAGGTGCGCACCATCGACTTGAACTCGCCGATCTGCGCCCCGATGCCGCCGCTCGCGTACCCGATGTGGGGGGCGAAGAAGGCGATGGTGTTGTACCCCCAGTAGTTGCGCAGCCCCGCCTCGACCAGGCGGCGGTCGTTGACGTAGTGGTGGACCGGCATGAGCTCGACCGCGGTCACCCCGAGGTCGACGAGGTGGTCGACGATCGGGTCCGAGGCGAGGCCGAGGTACGTGCCGCGAAGCTGCTCGGGGACGCCCGGGTGGCGCATGGTCATCCCCCGCACGTGGCACTCGTAGATCACGGTGCGGTTCCACGGGGTCGCCGGCGAGCGGTCGTCCCCCCAGGTGAAGGCGGGGTCCACCACGATGCACTTGGGCATCGACCCCGCCGAGTCGCGCGCGTCGAACGACAGGTCCTCTTTTGGATCGCCGATGCGGTACCCGTACAGCTCGTCGCTCCAGCGCACCGTGCCGCTCAGCGCACGGGCGTAGGGGTCGATCAGCAGCTTGTGCCTGTTGAAGCGGTGACCTTCCTCCGGCGCGTACGGCCCGTCGACGCGGTAGCCGTAGAGCGCGCCGGGCCGCACGTCGGGAAGGTACGCGTGCCACACCCGGTCCGTGGTCGCGGGCATCGCCACGCGCTGGGCCGGCTCCGTTGCGTCGGGCTCCGAGAAGATGCACAGCTCCACCGCGGTCGCGTGCTCGGAGTACAGGGCGAAGTTCACCCCCTCCCCGTCCCAGGTCGCGCCCAACGGGTGAGGATTGCCCGGCCAGACGCGCATCACGCGGCTCTCGGGGAGGAGAGGAAGACGCAGCCGAGCGGCGGCGCCACGAGCGTCAGGGTCCGTGGGCGGCCGTGGGAGGGAACGGGCTGGGTGTGGAGCCCGCCCATGTTGCCGACGCCGCTCCCCCCGTACTCGACGGCGTCGGAGTTGAGGCGCTCGCGCCAGAGGCCGTCCACGGGCACGCCGACCAGCAGGTTGTCACGCGGAATGGGAGTGAAATTGCAGACGATAAGCATAATCTCTCCCGCCGAGGACCGGCGGAGGAAGCTCACGACGCTGATGTCTGCCTCTTCGTGCTGCACCCACTCGAAGCCGGCGGGATCGCAGTCGAGCTCGTGGAGCGCTGGCTCCGCGCGGTAGAGCTCGTTCAGGTCCCGCACCCATCGGCAGACACCTGCGTGGCGCTCGTCGTCGAGCAGCTCCCAGTGCAGGCCATCGTCGTGGTCCCACTCTCGCCAGTCCGCGAGCTCCGATCCCATGAAGAGGAGCTTCTTGCCCGGCAGCCCGTACTGGTACCCGTAGAGCAGCCGGAGATTGGCGCGCTTCTGCCAGTCGTCGCCGGGCATCTTCGACAGGAGCGACCCCTTGCCGTGCACGACCTCGTCGTGGGAGAGCGGCAGGACGAAGTTCTCGGTGAAGGCGTACACCGCCCGGAACGTCAGCTCTTCGTGGTGCCACCGCCGGTGCACGGGATCGTGGTCCATGTAGCGGAGGGTGTCGTGCATCCATCCCATGTCCCACTTGAACCCGAAGCCCAGGCCGCCCCACTCCACGGGCCGGGAGACGCCGCCCCACGCGGTCGACTCCTCGGCGTAGGTCTGGGCCGAGGGATGGTCGGCGTAGATGCCGGTGTTCAGCTGGCGGAGGAACCCGATCGCGTCGAGGTCCTCGCGCCCCCCGTACGCGTTGGGCTCCCACTCTCCGGCCTGTCGCGAGTAGTCGAGGTAGAGCATGGAGGCCACCGCGTCGACCCGCAGCCCGTCTGCGTGGTACGTGCGAAGCCAGTGGTCGGCCGAGGACGCGAGGAAGCTCCGCACCTCGTGACGGCCGTAGTTGAAGACGAGGCTGTTCCAGTCCGGGTGGACGCCCCGGCGGGGGTCTGCGTGCTCGTAGAGGTGCGTGCCGTCGAAGCATGCCAGCGCAAACTCGTCGGAAGGGAAGTGGGAGGGCACCCAGTCGAGGATCACGCCGATGCCCGCCTGGTGCAGCGCGTCGACCAGCGCCATGAAGTCCTGCGGGCTCCCGTAGCGCGCGCTCGGCGCGAAGAACCCCGTCGTCTGGTAGCCCCAGCTCCCGTAGAACGGGTGCTCCATGACCGGCAGCAGCTCGACGTGCGTGAACCCGTTGCGCTGCACGTGATCGACCAGGCGCGGCGCGAGCTCGCCGTACGTCAGGAGGTCGCCGGGCCGGCTCGGTGTGCGGCGCCAGCTGCCGACGTGGACCTCGTAGATCGAGATCGGCGACCGCACGGTCTGGTGCGCGCCGCGCGCGCCCATCCACTCCTCGTCGCCCCAGTCGTAGGCGAGGTCCCAGATGACCGAGCCGGTCTTGGGAGGCTGCTCGCAGTAGAAGGCGACCGGGTCGGCCTTCTCGACAACGGTCCGCTCCGCCGTCGTGATCGCGTACTTGTAGACCTGGCCCTGTCGCGCCGGTCGTGCGACGCCCTGCCAGATCCCCGAGCTCCCGCACGCCGACAGGGGGTCTGCGCCGGCCTGCCAGCCGTTCCAGTCGCCGATGACCGACACGCCCCGTGCGCTCGGCGCCCACACGGCGAAGTCCACCTCCTCGTCGCCGACCACGTGGGCCCCGAGCTTGTCGGCAAGCCGCCGGTGCGACCCCTCGTTGAAGAGCAGCAAGTCGTAGTCGGTGATCACCCAGCCTCCTCCTGCCGTCTCAGGGCGTCGATCCTGGCCAACGCGTCCACCACGTCGTCGTCCTCGAAGATCTCTTCGAGCGTGCGCGCCGAGCGGTGCTGCCAATTCCCCGCCTCGGCGCCCGAGCCGGGGCGGTTGTGGGGCCAGCGCTCGAGCCACAGGTCCTCCACGTCGGCGAGGACGAGGCGTGCGGGACCTGCCGCGAGATGGTCGAGGCTGGCGCGCAGGCCTCGCCGGGGGTCGCCCCCGAGCGCCCGCCGCCAGCCTGCTCGCTCCGGCGCCTCCCAGAAGGACACGAAGCGCGGCAGGTCGTGCGTGCCGATGCTCGCCATGGACAGGTCGGGTGGGTCGGGAAGCGGCGCGTCCGCCGAGACCTCGAACTGAAGGACCCACGACCGCAGCATCCTGTCGTCGGCCATCCCCCGTCGCAGCTCCTCGGGCACCGTACCGAGATCCTCCCCCACGATCGCGGTGGCGGACCTGTGGGCTTCGAGCGCGACGATCGCGCGCAGATCGTCGTCGTGGTAGCGCACGTAGGCGCCGTCCGTCGCCTCCGCTCCCGCGGGGACCCAGTAGAGGCGGTAGAGCCCCATCACGTGGTCGAGTCGCAGGACTGTCGCATGCCGCATCGCATGGCGCAGGACGGAGACCACGTGGCGGTAACGCTGCTCGCGTATGCCCCGCGGGTGCAGGGGGCGGAACGACCATCGCTGGCCCCTGTCGAAGAACTGGTCGGGCGGGGCGCCGACCTCGACTCCCTCTGCGAAGCACGCTGGCTCGAAGCTCGTGTCGAACCCCAAGGGGTGCACGCCCGCGGGCAGGTCGCAGAGGATCCCGCCGGCCGCGGCGGCGAACTGCTGGTCGGCCACCCACTGCGCGTAGAGGTGGTACCTGGCGGTCTCGTCTTCGGGCAGGCGGGACGTGGCGCGGGACGTGGCGCGCGACGCACCGGCGTCTTGTGCCTCGGCGCCCGCCCGGAACCGCGAGTACTCGACGAGGTCCGGCCGCTCGCGCGCGAACGCTTCGAGCGCGTCGCGCCTCGCCGAGGGCTTCGAGAAGAGCGCGCGGGCGAGCGGCTCGAGCACGCGGCGGACGAGCGCCATCGACGCGGGATAGTCGACGAGGGCGTTGCGCCGCTGCGACGCCAGCGCCTGGCGGAACGCCTCTGAGCCGAGCAGGTCTCGCGCGTCGGGAGATGCCTCGAGCTCGGGCAGCGCCGTCGGGTCCACGTACAGCTCGTTCCACCCGAGCCGCGTCGCCGGCAGGTAGGGGCTGATCTCCAGCGGCTCGTCGTAGAAGCCGGGGTAGAGCGGGAGGGTCCCGACGAACGCCCCGCCGATCCCTCGCACCCAGGCCGCCATCTCTGCCAGCGCGGGGTAGTTCCCCACTCCCCAGTCGGTACGCGTCCGCATCGCGTGCACCGGGAGGAAGGCGCCCCAGCCACGCGCGGGCAGCGGGCAGCGCGGCGCGACCACCACCATCGACGCCGCGTCGATCCCCGGCCCCTCGATCCTCAGGTGGTAGTAGCCCGGGTCCAGCGGGTCGAGCGGAGCGCTGAGCTGCGCTTCGTACCGGTCCATCGTGCGGCCCTCGACGCTGGCGGAGCCGAGCGGCCGGTGGATCGCCGGCATCAGCCTGGCTTTACGCGTGGTGCCGTCCTCGGCCTCGAGCACGAGCCAGCAGTCCCGCGGGTGCACCGGGCGCGGGACGCCCACCGCGACCGCCTGGGTGCCGGCGGCGGGGACCGCCACCACGGGCGCGAGCACTTCGACGTGGCGGCGGAGGCGCTCCTCCCTCACTGCCGTCGCAGGGTCTTCCACCGGCGCCCCGAGCGCAGCGAGGAGCACCCGGATCGTCTCCGTGCTCGCCTCGCGCGTCCGGCCAGCCGTGTCGACGTACGACGTCTCGACGCCGTAGAGCGCCGCGAGGTGCCGGAGGTCCCCGGGCACCGGCGGGAGCGGCCCACCGCCCGCCGGCGGGAGCGGCCCACCTCCCGCCGGCGGGCGTGGCGCGCCGGTCACGAGGCGCCGTCCAGCACGTCGAGGATGCCGCTCGCGGGGATGTCCACCCAGCCCGGACGGGCGTTCGCCTCGTAGGCGAGCTCGGCCACCGCCTTCTCGAGCAGGAAGAAGTCGAGCAGGACGGCCAGCTCGCTGGGATCGTCCGGAAGGAGCCGGTCCACCCCTGGCACCGCGAGGTAGGACCGCAGGAAGGCAGCGGACATCCACCGGTACCAGCCGAAGAGCCAGGGACCCACCTCACGATGGGCCTGCGGGCCGACGAGGTCGCGCTCGGTGAGCCTCGCAACCGTGCGCGACGCGTAGTGGAAGGAGCGGACCATGCCGGCGAGGTCCTTGGCCGCCGGCCGCTTGAGGCGCCGCTGGCCCAGCGAACGGGTTGGCTCCCCTTCGAAGTCGATGATGACGATGTCCTTCCCCGTCCAGAGGACCTGGCCGAGGTGGTAGTCGCCGTGCACCCGGATCCGCAGCGCCGCCACCGGGGTGGTGGCGACGGCGCGGAAGCGCTCGGTGATCTCCCGCTCCCTGCGCAGCACGGTCGCGACGCCGCCCGATGTGGCGAGGCCCGCCTCGCGGACCTGGCGGAAGGTCCGGCGGGCCAGGCTCCCCGCGCCGTGGTAGAGCGAGAGCCGGTCGATCGGCGTCATCGGCTCGGGCGCGAACGCCGGATCGGCAGGGTCCGACGCAAGGGACATGTGGAGCTCCCCCGTCCGGCGCCCGAGCAGCGCCGCCCACTCCACGTGGTCGAAGAGCTCGTCGGGCGGCTCTTCGTCGGCGCCGAGACCGAGCAGGTCGGGAGCGGAGGGGGCCGCGACCTCCTCTGCGCCGTGGGCGATGGCCTCCTCGAGCCGGCGGCCCAGCGCGTCGACCACGTAGCTCCAGCCGTCACCTTCGTTGGGCACCATCTCCTCGAGCGTCACGAGCGTGACCGGACGGCTCGCCCGCTGCCCCGCCCGGTACTCGAGGGTGCCGCCCGAGCGGGGCGCGTGCTCGAAGTGGGCGCGCTCTGCGAGGAACCGCGGGAGCTCGACCCCGGGGTTCGTCCCCTCCTCGAGCCGCCGGAGGAACTTCAGGATCGCCCGGTCCGCGAGAGCGACGGAGCTGTTGGACTGCTCAGCCGACATCGGCGACGGCTCGACGTCCTCGGGGACCTGACGGCGGATCGCACGGTATGCCGGGGCCGGCGCGCCCCACACCCTCCCCGCACGCGTCGGAACGGAGCGGCGGCGGCCGATCATCTCGAAGACCGCGCGCGACAGCTCGGGGTCCCACAGCGCGTCGTAGAGCACGCCGTCCTCGCCGTCGACCTGGAGGTCGGCGATGACCGCGTCGGGGTGCCAGCGGCGCAGCGCCTGCGCCCTCTCACCCGCTGCGTGCCCCAGCGGGAGGAGGTACTGCTCCGGCGCGCCCTGGTCGAGCTCGACGCGCACGATGACGAGTTGCGCGACCGCTGCGGACCGGTCGCCGACGGCAAGCGTGTCGAGCACCTTCACCGAGGTGACGGTGCGCGCCTTGGAGACGAACCACCGCCTGGCGGGGATGTCGCGCGCGAGGACCGCCTCGAGCTGCCGCGGATCGGAGAACACCTCGTCCCAGCGGCGGCGCACCCGCAGCCGGGCTTCCGGGGGGCGGCGGGGCTCGGGCTCGAGCTCGAGGGAGAACCAGTAGAAGCCGTGCGGGGCCAGCGTGAGGAAGTAGGGCAGCTCTCCGACGGCGGGGAAGCGCATGTTGCCGAACAGCTCGACGGGGACCGCGCCGCAGACCTCGGACAGGTCGAGCTCGGCGCACTGGACGAACCGCGAGAGATTGACCACGACGAGGAGGAGCTCGTCCTCGTAACGGCGCAGGAAGGCGAGCACCTTGCGGTTGTCGGGCCGGAGGTACTCGAGCGTGCCCCGGCTGAACGCCTTGTAGCGCTGCCGGAGATGGATCATCCGGCGCATCCACCAAAGGAGGGAGTTGGGGTTCGCCTCGGCGGCCTCGACGTTCACCGCTGCGGCGTGGTACACGGGATCGATCACGACCGGCAGGTAGAGCTGCTGGGGGTTCGCCCTCGAGAAGCCCGCGTTGCGATCGGCGTTCCACTGCATCGGCGTCCGCACGGCGTCCCGGTCGCCCAGGTAGATGTTGTCGCCCATGCCGATCTCGTCGCCGTAGTAGACGATCGGGGTCCCCGGCAGTGAGAAAAGCAGGCCGTTCATCATCTCGATGAGGGCCCGGTCGTTGCCGAGCAGCGGTGCGAGGCGGCGGCGGATGCCCACGTTGACCCGCGCTCTCGGGTCCTGCGCAAAGGAGCGGTACATGTAGTCACGCTCCTCGTCGGTCACCATCTCGAGCGTGAGCTCGTCGTGGTTGCGCAGGAACAGCGCCCACTGGCACCCCGGCGGCGCGGGCGGGGTCTCGGCCAGGATGTCGACGATCGGGAACCGGTCCTCCTGTCGCGCGGCCATGAACATGCGCGGCATGAGCGGGAAGTGGAAGGCCATGTTGCACATGTCCCCCTCACCCATGTACTTGACCGCGTCCTCCGGCCACTGGTTCGCCTCGGCCAGGAGCATCCGATCGGGGTGCCGCTCGTCGATGTGCGCCCGGAGACGCCGCAGGTAGCCGAAGGTCTCGGGGAGGTTCTCGCAGGAGGTCCCCTCGCGCGCGTAGAGGTAGGGCACCGCGTCCAGCCTCAACCCGTCCACGCCCATGTCCAGCCAGTAGTCGACGATGTCGAGCATCGCCTGCTGCACCGCTGGGTTGTCGTAGTTCAAGCTGGGCTGGTGCGAGTAGAAGCGGTGCCAGAAGTAGGCGCCCGCGACGGGGTCGAACGTCCAGTTCGAGCTCTCGAAGTCCTTGAAGATGATCCGTGCGTCCTTGAAGCGGTCCGGCGTGTCGCTCCACAGGTAGAAGTCGCGGTACGAGCTCCCGGGCCGTGCGCGCCGCGCACGCTGGAACCACGGGTGCACGTCCGAGGTGTGCGCGAGCACGAGCTCGGTCACCACGCGCAGGCCGCGCCGATGGGCCTCACGGAGGAAGGAGCGGAAGTCCCGCAGGGTCCCGTAGGCGGGGTGGACGTCCCGGTAGTCGGCGATGTCGTAGCCGTCGTCTCTGAGAGGGGACGGGTAGAAGGGCAGCAGCCACAGGGTCGTCACGCCCAGCTCCTCGAGGTAGTCCAGCTTCTGGACGAGCCCGCGGAAGTCGCCGACGCCGTCGGCATTGCTGTCGCTGAACGCGCGGACGTGCAGCTCGTAGAAGACGGCGTCGTGGTACCAGTGGGCGGTGCCTCCCAGCGGGACGCTGCGAGCCATCTGCATGGAGCGCTCGTCGGCGAACGTCATGGCGCTCCTTGCGCCGGCGAGCCGGCGCGGCCGGGCACCGAGAGCACGTGGGCGGGCACCGTCGCGGGGTCGAGGATCACGAAGCTGTGGGTGCCTTCCCACCGGTACCGGGCGTCGGTGAGCAGATCGTGGACAGAGAAAGACTCTCCGGGGCCCTTCGAGAAGTCCCCCAGGTGCACCCAGCCCGACTGTCGGTTGCGCGGGTCCAGGTTGACCACCACCAGCACCGCGTCGTCCCCCGACGTCTTGGAGTAGGCGATCAGCTGATCGTTGTCGGTGGCGTGGAAGCGCAGGGTGTCGTTGCGCTGCAAGGCCGGGTGGGCACGCCGCAGCGCGTTGAGGCGCGCCATCAGGGGCGCCAGGCTGTCGGGCCGGCCGATGTCCCAGTGCCGCACCGCGTACTTCTCCGACCCGAGGTACTCCTCGGAGCCGACGGCGCGCGCGACGTGCTCCTGCAGCTCGAAGGCGGGCCCGTACACGCCGTAGCTCGCGGACAGCGTCGCGGCGAGCACGAGCCTCGCCACGAATGCCGGCGTGCCTCCGGTCTGGAGGGTCTCGGTGAGGATGTCGGGCGTGTTGGGCCAGAAGCTGGGCCGGAAGAAGTGCGCGACCTCGGCGAGCTCGCGCATGTAGGACTCGAGCTCCCACTTGGTGTTGCGCCAGGCGAAGTACGTGTACGACTGCGTGAAGCCGACCTTGGCGAGCCTGTACATCACCGCGGGCCGGGTGAACGCCTCGGAGAGGAAGATCGTCTCGGGATGCGCCGCCTTCACGATCGACAGGAGCCACTCCCAGAATGCGAAGGGCTTGGTGTGCGGGTTGTCGACGCGGAAGACCCGCACGCCCTGGCCGACCCAGAAGCGCACGACGTCGAGCAGCGCCAGCCAGAGGCTCCACCAGGCGTCGCTCTCGAAGTCGAGAGGGTAGATGTCCTCGTAGCGCTTCGGCGGGTTCTCCGCGTAGCGGATCGATCCGTCGGGCCGGTGGCGGAACCACTCGGGGTGCTCGCGCACCCATGGATGGTCGGGCGAGCACTGGAAGGCGAGGTCCATCGCGACCTCGATGCCGCGCTCGCGGGCGCGCTCGACCAGCCGCCGGAAGTCCGCCAGCGTGCCGAGCGCCGGGTCGACGGCACAGTGGCCCCCGTCCGCCGAGCCGATCGCCCAGGGGCTGCCGGGGTCGCCGGGAGCGGCCTCGGTCGACCCGTCGGGGCCCTTGCGGGCGGTGGAGCCGATGGGGTGGATCGGCGGCAGGTACAGCACGTCGGCACCGAGCCCTTCGACGTAGTCGAGCCGGGCCTCGACGTCCGCCAGCGTGCCCTGTCTCCCCTCCTCGGGCGACGCGCCCCGTGGGAACATCTCGTACCACGTCGAGAACCGCGCGAGGGCGGGGTCCACGACCACCGTGTAGGCCTGCGAGGTCGTCGCGCCGGCGGCCGTGCGGTGCCGGCGGACGAGCTCGCGCAGCCCGGCGCTCGCGAGCATCCCTCCCACCGTGCCGTCGTGCGGGTCGACCCCGCCCTCGGTGGCGACCGGTGAGGACAACCCGTCCCCCGCGTGCGCGACGAGGTCCGCCGCGGCAAAGAGCAGCTTTTTGTCCGGGCCGCGGGCGCGCGACGCGGCGTCCGCCAGCAGCTGCGCGCCGACCGCCAGCTCGCCGCGCACGTCCTGCCCGGCGCCGGCTCGGGCGAACAGGTCGCGCAGCCACGTCGCGTACCGGTCGACCCCCGCGCGCACGGCGAACCGGTACCGGCCCACCGAGCCGGCCCGAAAGGCCGCCTTCCACCGGTCGTCGTCGAGCGACACCATCTCGACGACGGCCCACGACGGGTCCCCCTCCCGCTGCACGCGCAGATCGCACGCCAAGAGGTCGTGGCCGTCGGCGAAGACCCGCGCGTCCACGACCACGTCGTCACCGACCGCCGCCTTCGCGGGGAAGCGGCCGCCCTCGACGCTGGGCCTGACGTCCTCGATCACCACGCGCCTCGGAGCGCCGGGCTGCTTGATCCCGCCGGGCGCGGCCCGCGCCGCCGACGCGGCACCGGCCGGGAGCTGCGCGGCCCCCCTCACGCCGCCGCAGGCCCGCGGGGAGGCGACGACGCCCCGGCCTCCACGGCTGCTCGCTCGAGGAGCGCGCGCAGGCGCGCTCGGGGAGGCAGGGTCCCGAACGCGCCGCTGTGACCATGAGCGAGCCTCGACGACATGAAGGCGTCGGCGACGTCGGGCGCGCCGTGGCGCACGAGGAGTGACGCCTGGAGCACGAGCGCGAGCCGCTCGGTGACGCTGCGGGCGCGGGCCTGGAGGTCCTCTGGGTCGACGAGCTCCTTGCGGAGCGCCTCGAGCGCCTCGTCGAGCCGGGCGTCCTCCCCCGCGCCCAGCGCGACCTCGTCCAAGTACGCCTCGACGGTCAAAGGGCGCGTCAGCATCGCCCGGAGCACGTCCAGGGCCGCGACGTTCCCCGATCCCTCCCAGATCGAGTTGAGGGGCGCCTCGCGGTACAGGCGCGGCATCTGGGACTCCTCGACGTACCCGTTGCCGCCGAGGCACTCGAGCGCTTCGGCGGCGTGCGCGGGCGCACGCTTGCAGATCCAGTACTTGCCCACCGGGAGCGCGAGCCGCCGGAAGAGGCCCTCGGCCTCGTCGCCTGCGGCGGCACGGTCGGTCGCCGCGGCCAGGCGGAGGCTGAGGAGCGTGGCCGCCTCCGACTCGACCACGAGGTCGGCGAGCACGTTCGCCATGAGCGGCTGGTCCACGAGGAGGGCGCCGAACGCCCTGCGGTGCCGCGCGTGGTGGACCGCCTGCACCGCGCCCCATCGCATTCCCGCCGCACTGCCGGTCGTCGCGTCGAGGCGGGTGGCGGAGACCATCTCCATGATGGTCCGCACCCCGTGGCCCTCCTCTCCGACGAGCCAGCCCACCGCGCCTTCGTACTCCACCTCCGCCGAGGCGTTCGACCGGTTGCCGAGCTTGTCCTTCAGCCGCAGCAGCCTGATCGCGTTGCGCTCGCCGCCCGGGAGCACACGGGGGACGAAGAAGCACGACAGGCCGCCGGGCGCTTGTGCGAGCACGAGGAAGAGGTCGGACATGGGTGCCGACGTGAACCACTTGTGCCCGACGAGGCGGAACGAGCCGTCGCCGGCGGGGGCCGCCGTCGTCGCGTTGCTCCGCACGTCGGACCCTCCCTGCTTCTCCGTCATCGACATCCCGGCGATGAGCCCGCGCTTGGTCTCGGGGTCGCGCAGCCCGAAGTCGTAGTCGAAGGATGCGAGCAGCGGCTCGAAGCGCTGCGCGAGGGCGCTCGCCTGGCGCAACGCAGGAACGACGGCGTACGTCATCGACACGGGGCAAAGATGCCCCGCTTCGGTCTGGCCCCACACGAGGAACTTCGCCGCGCGCGCCGTGTGCGCCCCCTGCTGCGGTGTCCGCCACGCGGCGGCATGGAGCCCGTGGGAGAGAGCGAGCGCCATGAGCTCGTGCCAGTGGGGATGGAACTCGACCTCGTCGATCCGGTGCCCGAAGCGGTCGTGCGTGCGCAGCACCGGCGGGTACTCGTTGACCACCCGCGCCATGTCGGCGACCTCCGCGGAGCCGGCGAGGCGTCCCACTTCGTGCAGCTCGGGCTCAGCCCACCCCGCGCCGAAGGCGTGCAGGCCCGCGAGCAGTGCCGGATCCTGCGCGACGTCGTAGTCGGCCAGAACGGGGGGCTGGTTGGTCACTTCGTGGGTCGGCACCTCACCTCCTGTCCGCACCTCCTGTGCTCGTGTCCGCACCTCGTGTGCGCACCGCGTCGCTCGGGACGCCGCGTCCGTGCTTCGTCCGGACCGGTCCGCGTGCCAGGTTACGCGCCCACCAGGGCCCGAGCGCCGGGCGGCTATCCCCCGGCCGCTGGGCGGCCAGGGCCCGAGCGCCGGGCGGCTATCCCCCGAGCGCGAGAAGGAGCTTTCCAGAGACTTCCTGATGCTCGAGCCGGCGGAACGCCTCGTTGACCTCGTCGAGTGGCAGCACCTCGTCGACCTTCACGGACATCCGCCCCTCGCGGATCGCGGCCAGCGCCCCCTCGATGCCCCGGCGGATAGCGTCGGCCGGTTCGATGAGGCCCCCGTAGCCCAACACCGAGAGGCCTTTGCGGTACAGCGCCCGGAGCGGGACGCGCCCCTCCCCGTCCGCGCTGGTCCCGTAGACGACGAGCCGGCCGCGCGGCTCGAGCACCTCGACTGCAGCGCCGGTGAACCCGTCACCGAGCGCGTCGAACACCACGGTGGGCCGCAGCTCGGCGCACGCGGAGACGAGATCCCCCGCACCGGCCACGACGACTCGATCTGCGCCGCAGGACTCGATGTCACCCGCCTTCTGCCCGTGCCCCGTCTGGCCCCAGACCCGTGCGCCGATCCCGTGCACGAGGGACACGATCATGCTCCCGACGCCGCCGCTCGCGCCGAGCACGAGCACACGGTCGTCGGCGGACACGCGGCCAAGCTCGTTGACCGTACGGAACGCGGTCGCGCCTGCGACGCCCAGCGCGGCCGCGGACTGCGGCGCCACGCCATCGGGGAGATCGATGCACGCTGCCCGGGGAACCACGGCTGCCTCGGCCCACAGCCCGTCACGCGTGGTGCCGAGCCCGTGATCGTGCAGCACCACCCATCGTCCGTCGACCCGTCCCACGCCCTCCACGCCCAAGGTGCGCGGGAGGGGGGCATCGGCTGCGACGGCGCCGGTCGCCCCGTAGCGGTCCACCGGGTTCACCCCTGCAAGGGCCATCTCGACCACGAGCTCGCCCGGTCCGGGCTCGGGGAGCTGGACCGTGCGCACCTCGAGCGGCAAGCCGTGGCCCACGAGCCGAGCGGCACGGACGGTCCGCCGCGAAACCTTGGTGTCGAGATCGCTCGTCATCTGGCGCATGCTACGAGGCCAGGGACGTGGCGCTGGCCGGCACGTGGCGCTGGTCGGTGGGTAGTCTCGCAACGTGCCCACCGCCGACGAGGTCAACGAAGCGGACCGTCTCGAGCAGGAGATGCCTCCGGCCCGAGACGAGCGTGACTTGCACCCGATCCCGCCGGACGCCCCCGACGCGGACGTGCTCGAGCAGGAGCAGCCGCTCGTCGAAGACGGCACGGAGATCGGGATCGACGCGGAGCGCACGGAGCCCGTGGCCGACGACGACTGGGCCGCCACATCGACCAGCGGCTGACCGCCGGCCCGATGTCCGGAGGCGACGAGCCAGCCCGTCCTCGCTGACGCACGCAGGACCACGGGTGCGCCCGACTCGAAGGCGTCTTGCCGCCGGGCCGAAGCTCCCTGGCCCCGAAGGCCCGATGGCTGCCCCCTCGGGCCGTGTGGCTGCTCGCGGGTGCCTCCATGCCCGACATGCCTCGACGCTCACCGCGCCGGTGCAGGGCTCGTCCGGCCGCGCGGCGATGCGCCGGGTGCGACATCTCGTTGCGCCCGCTGCGGTCGTGGCCGGCGCCTACGTCGCCGGTTCGGTTCCGTTCTCCCAGCTCGCGGCACGCTGGTTCGCCGGCCAAGACCTCCGCCGGGTGGGCACCGGCACGGTCTCTGGCACGGGCCTCTACGAGGTCGCGGGGTTCGGACCGCTTGCGATGGCGGGGGCGCTCGACGTGGCCAAAGGCGCCGTCGGCCCGCTCCTCGCTGGCATGGTCCTCAGACACTGGAGGCCGAGGGTGACGGACGGCGGGCCGGCGCGCGGCGGCCCGACGCGAGGCGACAGCTGCCTGGGCGCGCTCGCTGCAGGCGCAGCGATCGCCGGTCACGACTGGTCTCCGTGGCTCAGATGGCGGGGCGGACGGGGACTTTCCCCGGCTCTCGGCTCGACCCTCGTGCTCGCTCCCGAAGGCGCCGCCGTGCTCGCCGCAGGCATGGCCGTGGGCCGCATCGTGCGCCAGAGCGGGGCCGTGACGGCAGTTGCGATCGTGAGCCTTCCCGCCGTGCTCGGTGCGAGCCGCGCCGGGCCGGGCGTCGCTCTCGGCCTGTGCATCTGCGTCCCGATGCTCGCAAAGCGCGTGCTGGGCAATGCCCCGCTGCGCCTGCCCCAAGACATAGCTCCTCGTGCGCAGCGCACGGTCCCCTCCCTCGGGGCACGTGCACGCTCTCGCCTCGTGTTCGACCGGGATCCCCCGCTCGCGGAGGAGGCATGAGCGCCAGCTCCGGTCTGCATCCGCCTGCGCGTCGGCAGCCGTCCTCGGGACGGCAGCCGTCCCCGGGTCGGCAGCTGTCCTCAAGTTGGCAGCCGTCCTCGGGTCGGCACGCGACCTCCGACGACACCGTCGCGGTGGTCACCGACGGCGCGGCCTCGCTGCCCGACGCGGTGCGGGACCACCTCGGCATCCGGATCGTCCCGATGGCGGTCGTGCTCGGCGACGAGGTCCGCCGAGACCACGAGCTCTCGCCGGCCGACATTCTCGACGGCGCCGCACGAGGCCCCGTGACCACCTCCGCGCCGAGCCCGGGCGACTATCTCGGGGCGCTCGGAGAGCTCCGAGACCGCCACGTCGTCGTGCTGACCGTGGCCCGGGGCATGAGCGCGTCCTACGAGTCCGCGAAGATCGCAGCCGGCTACCTCGAGAAGCGACGTGCCGCCGTCGTCGACACCCAGACGGCCGCCGGCGGACAGGGCCTCGTCGTGATGGCTGCGGCCCGCGCTGCGCGAGCGGGTGCCGGGCTCGACGACGTGGCGGCCGCCGCGCAACGCGTCATCCGCCGCGTGCACCTGCTCGCGTCCTTGGACCGCCTCGACCACCTCGCGACGAGCGGCCGCGTCCCGAAGGTCGTCACGCTCGCGGGGCGGTCGGTGGGCATGCGCGCCATCTTCGAATTCTCCTTTGGCCGAGCACGTGTCCGCATGCCCGCACGCAACGCGGACAGCGCAGTGGCCAGGATCGTCGCTGCATGCGGCGCCGACGACCCTGGCGGGGCGCGCCTGCACGCCGCGGTCCTCGACGCGGAGGCACCCGCCGCGGCAGAGGCGCTCATGGACGCTGTGCAGCATCTCGCGCCGCGAGGAGAGATCTACGCAGCCCCGTTCAGCTCGGTCATGGTCGCGCACACCGGTCCGGGGCTCGCAGGCCTCGCCTGGTGGTGGGAACCGCGCGAGGAGCTCGTGCCAACGGGCCAGCACGTGGCGGGCGGCGAGACTGGGTGAACCGGCAATGGGTGCGTCCTGCAAGGACGCCGGGGGCCGGACGGGCTCGTCGCGCGCCCAGCGGGCTCAGCGGCCTCGGCGCGGGCGCTCAGGGGCGCTCAGGGGCGCTCAGGCGCTGACGAACGCTCCTTGCTCCATGACCGACGCGTGGGCGTCCGCGTCGAGCGCGGCCGCATGGCGGGCCTCGTCGGGAAAGCCCATGGCGGCGAGCTCGCGCCCTGACGCGCATCCCTCGATCGCCGCAAGGAGGTCCGTCGCCGAGGCGAACGCCCCGGCGACGATCTGCGCTTCCACGGAGAGCTTGCAGCCGGCTCTCTCCAGCGCGCCGGCGACGGCCCCCGCGCCGAGCTGGTCTTCGAGCGCAGGACGGAGCGAGCCGTCCGGCCACCGCTCGCCGGCGGCGACGAGGAGCACCGGACGGTCCACGGCACCGTACCCGTGAGCGCGCAGCCATCCGACCGTGGCACTCAGGTTGCGAAGGCAGCCCGCGAGCACCGCGGGCCCGCCGAGCGAGGCCGCGATGGCCGAGCCATTGGGTGAAGGGAGGACGAGGCGTGGCGGCGGCGGGGCAGCGAGCAGCGCTGCAGGAGACAGTGACCAGGGATGCTCGGGGGACTGCTCGCGGCGGCGGACCGCGAGCGTGGCGCCGAGGCGAGCTGCAAGCTCGGCTGCGCCTTCTGCGTCCATCGGGAACGGGACGACCTCAGTGCCACGCCCGGTGGCGATGCTCACCGACGTCGTGAAGGAGAGCACGTCGACGACCACCACCGCACCGGCATCTCCGCCGAGCAGGGTCGCCGCCTCGGATCCCCAGTCGAACCGGACGCCGCTCCCCTGCTGGCGGAGCGGCCCGACGAGCACCTCGTCTACCACCGGAGCACGCCTACGAGACCGGCATGGCAGGCCCACCTGAGGAGAGCCCCGCCACGCCGGCACCCCTCTGACGGGCTCGATGGCTGCGTTGCCACTTGGACTCCCTTCCTCGAGGCACGATGCTACGGCTCACGTCGGGGAGCGGCGCGCTAACTTGACCCGATGCCCGCCGCCGCGCCGACGATCCTCGCGACCTCTGGCGGGTTCAAGAGAGGCCGCAGGACCGATCTCGCCTTCGGGCCGCTGGTCCTGCACGCGGTCGAGCTCTCCGGCGTCTCGGGGAGGCGCCCGAGACTGTGCCACGTCGGCACCGCGATGGGCGACCAGCGGTGGTTCAACGCCATGGTGGAGGAGGCGGGCAGCGCGGCTGGCATCGACGTCGTGCATCTCAACCTGTTCACGATGCCCCCCGTGGACGACGTCGCCGGCCTCGTGCTCGACCAGGACGTGGTCTGGGTGGGCGGTGGCAGCGTGGCCAACCTGCTGGCCGTCTGGGAGATCCACGGCATCCCCGCGGTGATGCGCAGCGCATGGGAGTCCGGCGTCGTCCTCGCGGGCGTCTCGGCCGGTTCGCTCTGCTGGCACGTCGGCGGCACGACCGACTCGTTCGGCCCAGAGCTCCGCCCGGTGACGAACGGACTGGGCTTCCTCCCATACTCCAACGGCGTGCACTACGACTCCGAGGAGCAGCGGCGCCCCCTGTTGCACCGCCTGATCGCCGCGGGCACCCTGCCCGATGGCTACGCGACCGACGACGGGGTGGGCCTCCTCTACCGCGGGACCGAGCTCGAGGGGGCGGTCAGCGAGTTGAAGGGCAAAGGCGCCTATGCCCTCCGCCGCACAGGTGAGCGGGTCGTCGAATAGCGCCTGGAGCCCCGGCTGCTGCCCGGCGCAACATAGGCCTGCGAGCACACCCGGCGATCGCTCCCCCGCCACGGCCCGGAGCGTTCCCCGTCATCCCGGTACAGGTGGCGAGGGCGCCGGCGACATTCGGCCAGCGTCGCTGACCGGACTTCCGGAGCTCGTAGGCATTTGAGGTCCCGCGGCCGAGCAAAGTGCCAGGCAGGAACGCTGGAAGGTGGCCGGGGCCCGAAAAGGCGTAGGCACATGGGGACCTGCTAAATCCGTCAATCTACCTGGAGTGTC
>DAHWOV010000007.1:0-3971 GCA_027339205.1 Acidimicrobiaceae bacterium
CGCGCTCGGGGATGACCATCCGGTTCTCCGAGGACGACGTCCGCCCCATGGGCCGTGATGCCGCCGGGGTGCGCGGCATCCGCCTGCGTGACGGCGACGAGCTGGTCTCGCTCGACGTCGCACGGGACGACTCGGACATCCTCATGGTGACCGATGCGGGGTACGGCAAGCGCACGAAGGTCGAGCGCTTCAACCGCCAGGCCCGGGGCGGGCAGGGGGTGCGCGGCATCCGCCTGACGGCACGCAGGGGCAGGGTCGTGGCGGCGTTCATGGTGAGCCTCGACGAGGAGATCCTGCTGGTCTCCACAGCCGGCGTCGTCATCCGCATGGCGGTTCGGGAGATCGCCTCCCAGGGGCGCGACGCGACGGGTGTCCGGGTCATGAACCTCGACGACGGCCAGCACGTCGCCGCGGTCGCACGGGTCTCGGGGGGCGAGTGAGCCGCCGGGCGACCCGGCGGCCCGCCATCTCCGGCGGGATCCCGCGGTGCGACTTTTAGAGGAGTTCTACGCGGTCTTTCGCGATCTCTTAGGTGCGTCCGGTGTACTGGGTACCAGGAGACGGCTCGGAGCCTTCCGAGGGGTCCCGGGAACGGACCCCGAAGAGGCGTGGTGAGCGAGGAGACAAGACGATGAGTGACCGCCCCGAGGACTACGCCGATCCAGAGGACAACGAGCGAGGAGACCCGAGCGCGCAGGGCGCGCTTGCCGACCCGAGCGCGCAGGGCGCGCCGCAGGGGTCAGAGGAGAGCCCTTCGGGCTCCCGGCCCGCGGGCGCCGAAGGGCCCCAGGCCCCCTGGTGGCAACCGCCCGGCCCCCAGGGTCCGTACGGCCCCGGCCCCGGACCCTACGGCTACGGGTACGGCCCGACCGCCCCAGGCGGCACGGGTGCGCCTGGTGGCCCCGGGGGACCGACCGCCGCGGGTGGTCCGAGTGGCACGGGTGCGCCGGGTGGCCCCGGGGGTTGGCACGGCGGTCACTGGGCACCGGGTCCCTGGGGGTGGGGCTACCCGGGCGGCCAATGGGGCCAACCGATGCACAGCCATGCTCCCGGCGACCCGAAACGTCGCAGGAGGCTGGCGGCGGCCCTGGCCTCCGGGATGACGGTGCTCGCGCTCCTGGTCGGTGTCGGCATCGGCTACGGCGTGTGGAACGGCGGCAGCTCCACGTCGACCGCAGGGCGCTCCCTCCTTCCCAGCGGCACACCGAAAGCGACATCTACAGTCGGGTCGCCGGCGGGCACAGCGAGCGGCACAGGCAAGGTCACGTCCGCAGCGGGCGCGCCGGCGAACATCGCGACAATCGCGGCCACGGTCACGCCCGGGCTCGTGGACATCAACACCGTGCTCGGCTACGAGACAGAGGAAGCGGCGGGGACGGGGATGGTCCTCACGTCGACAGGAAAGGTCCTCACGAACAACCACGTGATCGAGGGCTCGACCAAGATCAGCGTCACGGACCTCGGGAACGGGAAGACCTACGTGGCGTCCGTGCTGGGCTACACGCGGACACAGGACGTGGCGGTGATCCAGCTCAAGGGGGCGTCGGGCCTGAAGACGGTGCACATCGGCAACTCGTCGTCGGTCAAGGTGGGCGAGCCGATCGTGGGGATCGGCAACGCCGGAGGCACCGGCGGCAGGCCGAGCGCCGCCGGGGGTTCGGTGACCGCGCTCGACCAGTCGATCACAGCGAGCGACCAGGGCTCGCTCGGTACGACCACCGAGCACCTGACCGGGATGATCGAGTCCAACGCGGACATCAGGCCGGGGGACTCGGGAGGTCCGCTGGTCACCACCTCGGGCACGGTCGTGGGGATGGACACCGCGGCGTCCGCCGCACAGGGCTTCAGCTTCCAGGGCGCGACGACAGGACAGGGCTACTCGATTCCCATCAACGAGGCGATGTCGTTCGCACGCCAGATCATCGCGGGCAAGAGCAGCTCGACGGTGCACATCGGAGGGACCCCGTTCCTCGGCGTCTACGTGGAGGCGACGACCACACGCACAACGTTCGGGGGATTCGGGTTCGGGAGCACAGTGACAGGGACACCTTCGAGCACAGCGGCCCCGGCCACTGGCGCAGCAGTGGCGAACGTCATCCCCGGCACCCCGGCGCAGCACGCGGGCCTGGCGCAGGGCGACGTCATCACGAAGGTCGCAGGCGTGACGGTCACAAGCCCGAGCGGCCTCACGAAGATCATGCTCCGGTACCACCCTGGCAACTCGGTGCCGGTCACCTGGACGACGCGCTCGGGCCAGTCGGAGTCCGCGACGGTGACGCTCGCGAACGGCCCTGCGGACTGACCCCGCGGACCGACCCGGTGAACAGGCCCCGGGGCGGCAGGTCCCTGGGCGTGGCGGCGGGCCGCCCGGGACCCGCCGCCGCCGTCGTCATGCGGCGGGCAGCGCCTTCGCCAGCCGCCGAAGGGACTCGAGCAACCCGAGCGCGTCCTGCGTGGTCGTGAGCCAGTTGATGACCCCGGCGCGCAGATGGGTGCGGCCGCGGAGCCTGGTGGTGGAGACCCACGCCTCTCCGGAGACCTCGAGGGCGCGCTGGAGCCGGTCCTGGTGCGCGTCGAGCTCGGCATCGGTCATCCCGGGCACGAGATGGCGGAAGCAGACGATCGAGAGCTCCGGCTCGTCGACCGCGGCGTCGAAGTCCTCCGCGCCGGCGATCTCGGCGGCGAGCGAGGCGGCGACGTCGTTGTCGTGCTCCACGAGGCGGGCGAACCCTTCGCTGCCGACGTGCTTCCAGGAGGTCCACAGCTTCAGGGCTCGCAGGCGGCGCGTGCCTTCCATCGAGTACTCGAGCCAGTTGAGCGGCTCGGTCTCGGGGATCGCCGAGCGGTAGTACTCGGGTGAGCGGTGAAAGGTCTCGTGCAGGTCCTCGCGCCGGCGCACCACCAGGCCCCCGATGTCGTAGGCCTGGAAGAGCCACTTGTGCGGGTCGACGGTGACGGAGTCGGCGAGCTCCAGACCCGGCACACGAGGCGCGTCGCGCGCGGAGAGCCGCGCGGCCCCCCCGTACGCGGCGTCGACGTGGAGCCACAGGTCCTCGCGGCGTGCCAGGTCGGCGAGCGCGGGGACGTCGTCGACCGAGCCCGTGTTGGTGGTGCCGCAGACCCCGACCACGCAGAACGGCACGAGCCCCGCGGCCTTGTCCTCGGCGACACGACGCGCCACGGGCTCGGCCTGCAGGCGGTAGCGCTCGTCGGGCTCCACGACGACGAGGGCCTCGGGCGGGAACCCCAGCATGTCGAGGGCCCGGCCGATCGAGAAGTGCGCCTGGTCCGAGACGTACACGCGGGCGCGTTCGAGCAGCGCCCCGCGTGGCGGTCCCTGGGTCCGGGTCAACCGGGCGAGATGCCGGTCACGGGCGACGGTCATGGCCATGATGTTCGCCATCACCCCGCCTGAGGTGAGGACCCCCCACGCCTCGGGGCCCGCGCCGACGAGGTCGGCGAGCCATCGGGTCACCTCCTCTTCGACCAGCGCCCCCACGGGCCCGGAGTGAAACACGTCGATTCCCTGGTGGAACACCTGGGAGAGCATCTCGCCGACCACCGACATGGGCAGCGGTGGGGGCGTGAAGTACGAGAACGATCGCGGGTGGTACGCGTTGTAGCCGTAGGGCACGAGGCGTGCGCGGACCTCGTCGAGGACCACCGAGGAGGGGCTGGGGGCCGACGGGGCGGGAGCCGGCGCGCCCGAAGGGCCGAAGAACCGCGCCCGCAGCTGCTGGTAGGAGTCCGGGCCGACCGGGCGTACGAGCGCCTCGTCGTAGAGGTAATCGAGCGCCAGCCCCCAAGCGTCGTGGCCGAGGTCCTCGAGCGCCTTGCGAGCAGGCTCCGCGGCGAGGTCGAACATCGCCGGCTCTGGGTGCCAGTCGAAGCGAGTGGCGTTCGCCGCCGGCTCGGAGGTGGCGCGGTCGAAGGCGGAGGTCGTGTCGTCCATTGCCCGATGCTCGCACGCC
>DAHWOV010000024.1:0-6796 GCA_027339205.1 Acidimicrobiaceae bacterium
CTAGGGCGCTCGAGCTCACCTACGCCCACTACCGGACGAGGGTCGGCGCCGCCGCTCCTCGTGGTCGAGCCGGACCTCGCCTCTGTCCTCAAGGCCGCCGGACGTGACGCGTCCAGCCTGTTGAACCGGCCTGTTGAACCGGTTCTGCTCCGTCGCCTGCCCCAGAGCCCGCCTGCTCCCCGACGGTGGCGACCCCGACCCGCTCGAAGGCACCCACATGGCCGAGCGCCTCGGTGCACACCTTCGGGCCGCAGGCCAGCTCGGTCACGTCCGCTTCACGACCGCAGCGCGCGCCCGCTGGTGGGACGCCTACGTGCGCCTCTCCGAGCCCAAGGCGCGGATCGCCGGTGGGCTCCTCGCGCGGGCCGAGGCACACGTGCTGCGGCTCTCGCTCGTCTACGCGCTGGTCGACGGCGCCGCTTCGATCTGTGTCGAGCATCTGCGCGCCGCGCTCTTTGAAGGCTCTCCACCGTCTTGTAGCTCGCATTCGCGAGTGCCCCATCGATGGCAGCTTCGAGCTGTGCCACCGTCCATCGCCCGGGCCGTGCCATAGAACACCTCCTGGTCGGGGATGTCGCGGTCACCCCTCGAGCCCAAGCCTGCATTGGGTGGCCGGTTTCGGCCGGCACACGCACTGCTGCATGGACCCGCCGGCGGGACGCCCGGTCCGCCTGGGCACTACCCGCCCGACGGGCTCCTTCCGTCACGCCTGGTCATCTCCCACATCGACGTCGTGTGTGCCCGGCAACCCTCGAGCTCGGGCGCGGGGCCGACGCGGTATCGACAGGGGGCGCTCCTGCAGCCGTGACCTGGTGGGGCCGGCTGGGATCGAACCAGCGACCCAGGGATTATGAGTCCCCTGCTCTGACCACTGAGCTACGGCCCCATCGGTCATTGCTACACCTCGCCACGCGCGTGCTCCAACTCGGGCTGTCCGAACCTGCGCCGACGGTGTCCGTCATGGGACGACGAGGATCGGCCGCTTCGTCGCGTGCAGGATCTTGTACGTCGTCCCTCCGAGCATGGCGGCGCTGAATTCTGACAGACCGTGCAACCCGATGACCACGACGTCCGCCGACACTTCGTCCGCCACCTGCAGGATCGCTCTCGCCGTCTCCCCCAGCCGACCCCGGCGGACGTCGGGGACGACCCCCACCCCCCCGCCACGGAGCACCGCCAGCTCCTTTTCGAGCAGTGCCTCGACCTCCTCGTCGGTCTCCCGCTCGAAGGAACCGCCGGACTTCCCGACGATCACCTCCCGCTCCCTCATGTGGAAGAGGTGGACCACACCCCCGGTCGCCCTCGCGAGATCCCGAGCGACCACCACGGCTCGGTCTGACTGCTCGGACCCGTCGACAGCCACCATCACAGCACGGAATTCGCTCATCGGACTTGGGCCCCTTGCTGAGAGACGTTCGCCGCTTCCTCACCGCCTCGCTTGTGTGGAAGGTGAGCGACGTACACGATCGCGCCGATCACGAGGATGACAACCATCACGACGAGCGTCATCCATCCATAGTTGAAGAGCTCGGCGCGCGGCGAGGTCAATGCGCTCGGGAACACGATGTTCACGAGCATGCCCACTCCGTAGATCATGGCGACCACGTATACCGGGTAGGCCCACCGTCCGAGATCGAAGCCTTTGGGGCGCCAGCCCCGGATCCGGCCGATGAGCGCGGCCAGCACCACCATCTGGAAGGACAGGTAGATGCCGGAGGTGGCGAAGGACACGAGAATGAACAGCGCGTTCACTTTCGCCGGATATGTGAAGAACAGGATGTGCACCGGCTTCGACGGCGTCGCGCGCGCAAGCAGCGCGAAGAGCGCCGGAAGGACCGTCGCCACGAGGACGGCGACAACCGGGGTCTTGGTCCGGCGCGAGATGCTCCGGAACGCGCGGCTTGCAGGCAGTTGGCGGTCCCGCCCATAGCTGAACAGCACTCGTGACCCGGCCGCCTGCACGGAGAGCCCGCACGAGAAGAATGCCAGGCAGATCAACGCGAGAACGGCATCGGCGAGAGCCGACGAGTGGACGTTCGAGGAGATGATGTAAGGCACACCGCCGACGATCACCTTGGACAGGTCCGATCCTGGGATCGCGAGCGAGAGCCCCGCGACCAGGACGAAGGAGGTGATTCCTCCGACGATCATGGTGGTCACCATCGCGCGTGGAACCCGGTGACGTGCATCCACGACCTCCTCGGCGATGTCTCCTGCTGACTCGAACCCGTAGAAGATGTAGACGTTGGCGAGCACGGCAATCAGCGCTGCGCCTGGGAACCAGCTCCCGCCGAAGCTGACTCCGTAGGGGTTGTGCGACGCGCGTGTGGTACCCGCCGTCGAGTTCAAGAAGCCGGCAGAGTGATGGAACCCGGCGACAGCAAGGAGAACGAACACGCCAAAGGTCCCAAGCACCTCGACCCAGACGCCCCAGCGCGCGATCAGCGCGGTGTAATTCACGCCGACGATGTTGATCGTCGCTTGGAACGCGATGAGCACGATCGTGCAGAGAAAGATCACGTTGGCGCTGGCAGGTGTGAAGTGCGTGCCGAACCAGTTGTTGATCAGCGTGATCACGTACCCCGTGATGCCGGTGTCGACGGACGCGACCGTGATGATGAGCGCCCATGCGTAGATCCACCCGACCCACCATCCGTAGGAGGGGCCGATGACCCTCCGAGACCATTGGTAGAGGGCACCTGCGAGCGGGAAGGAGCTCCCGAGCTCGGCGAACACGAGCGAGACGAGCAGCTGGCCCGCGACGACGATCGGTATGGTCCAGATGTAGCGGGGACCGCCGGTCCCGATGCCGAGCGCGAACAGCGAGTAGATCCCCACCACAGGGGACAGATAGGTGAAAGCTACCCCGAAGTTCGAGAAGAAGCTGAGCGACCGGCGTAGCTCCTGGCGGTAGCCGAAACCGGTCAGCTCTTCGGCGTCGGATGCTCGTGCGTGCTCCTCGGTTCCCGTGGTCGGCGACATTGGCGCCCTCCTGCTTCCAGCAGCCGGTACCAAACCACGCGCGAGTCTGCACGCGCGCCAAGCCCGTGTCCACGTATTTTTGGTCAACCTTCACGTCGATGCAACGGCCAGTGACCTGCCGCGACGTCAGCGACCCCCTGCCATGCCCGCACTCGCGATGCCGGCGTCGCATCGCGTCGTCGCCTGCGCGATGCTGGCACGGTGACCCCGGAACCCTCCGACGTGGCGCCGCCGCTCCCTGACGCCGACTCCTGGGCGCGTGACCTGGTCGCGATCGCGACGGATCCCGAGACCCGGGAGCTTGCCCTCGACTTGAGCCGTCGAGCGCCTGCCAGCTACCGAGAGCGCACCAGCCCGCAGCAGGCCGCCATGGACGCACGCGAGCTCCGGGCTCTGTTCGGAGCGGGCGCCTCGCTCGAGCGTGGACGGCCGGCCGATGAAGCGGTCGAGGACCATCGGTTCGCCGTCCTCGCATTGGGCGGCGGACGCTTCCACATCCGCAGGCTGGCCAAGAAGCCCGTGGAGCTGACGGCACTCCTCCCAGTGCTCGAGAGCTTCGGTCTCGTCGTCGAAGAATCGGTGCCCTACCGGTTCGAGCTCCGTGACGGGATCGGGGTCTCGATCGACGACGTCGGCGTCCATCTGGCCCACCTCGGGAGCACAGCGAGCAGCTTCGTCCCTGCGACCGACGGTCACCGGCTGGTGGAAGCGCTCGACGCGGCGGTCGGAGGACACACGGAGATCGACCGGCTGAACCGTCTCGTCCCCGCGGCCGGCCTCGGCTGGCGCGACGTGTCCCTCCTCCGCGCGTACACGCGCTACTGGGCGCAATGCGCCCCCCCTGTCCCGCCCGCCGACCTCGAAGAGGCTCTGATCAGCTTCCCCCCCGTCGCGCGCGCGCTCGTGGCCTACTTCTCCGCTCGGTTCGACCCAGGTGCCGACGCGCCGGAGTCGTCGGCCCGGGCGGCGTGCGTGGCCCAGCTCGCCAAGGTGCCGTCGCTGCGTTGGGACCGGGCGCTCCGCGTGGTCCTCGGGCTGGTCGACGCGACGGTGCGGACGAACTTCTACCAGCACGCCACGGCACAGGAACCCAAGAGGTCGGTGACCCTCAAGGTGCAGAGCGCGTCGGTCCCCCACCTGCCCCCTCCGCACCCGCGTCTCGAGACCTGGGTCCACGCACCCGACGTGGAAGGCATTCACCTGCGCGCGGGGCTCGTCGCCCGTGGCGGCATCCGCTGGAGCGAGCGTCCCCACGACTTCCGCACCGAGGTGCTCGACCTGATGGTGGCGCAGGTGAAGAAGAACGCCATCATCGTCCCCACCGGCGCCAAGGGAGGCTTCGTCTGCCGGACGCCGGAACGCCCCACGCCCGCCGACGTCCGTCGCTGCTACGCGCTCTTCGTCGACGCGCTCCTCGACATCACCGATGACCTGGTAGGCGGCAAGGTCGTGGGACCACCCGACGTGGTCGCGCACGACGGACCAGACCCCTACCTCGTGGTCGCGGCCGACAAGGGAACGGCGGAGATGTCCGACCTCGCGAACGAACTGAGCGCCGCTCACGGCTTCTGGCTCGGTGACGCCTTCGCGTCTGGCGGGAGCCATGGTTACAACCACAAGGCCATGGGGATCACCGCACGCGGCGCCTGGATCGCCGTGCGTCGTCACTTCCACCAGCTCGGCATCGACGTCCAGCAAGAGCCGATCCTCGTGGCGGGCGTCGGCGACATGTCCGGCGACGTCTTCGGCAACGCGATGCTGCTCAGCGAGGCGATCAAGCTCGTTGCCGCGTTCGACCACCGCCACATCTTCCTGGACCCCGACCCGGACCCCGCGGCCTCCTTCGCCGAACGGAAACGCCTCGCGAGCCTCCCGTCGTCGAGCTGGGCGGACTACTCGGCGACACTGATCTCTCGAGGAGGCGGGGTGTGGCCGCGCGACGTCAAGGAGGTGCCTCTCGCCCCAGAAGCCCGCCGAGCGCTCGGCGTCGAGCATGAGCGCGTCTCGCCGCCGGAGCTCGTCAGCGCGATCTTGGAGGCGCCGGTCGACCTCCTTTGGTTCGGCGGCGTGGGAACTTTCGTCAAGGCACCAGGCGAAGCCGACGCCGAGGTGGGCGACCGGGCCAACGACGAGGTTCGTGTGACCGCCGACCGGCTTCGGGCGCGAGTGATCGGCGAAGGAGGCAATCTCGGCCTCACCCAGCAGGCCCGGATCCGCTACTCCCGTCGCGGCGGGCGCATCAACACCGACTTCATCGACAACGCAGCAGGCGTCGCGACCTCTGACCGCGAGGTCAACCTGAAGATCCTCCTGGCGCTCGCGATCGAGGAGGGGAGGCTCCAGCCCGCGGCACGCAACGCGTACCTCGAGCGCGCGCAGGACGAGGTCGCCGCAGAGGTGCTCCGGCAGGTCGACCACAGCGTCGCGGCGCTCAACAGGGCGGTGCCGGACAGCGCGGAACAGCTCGACGCCTACGAGGCGTTGATCGACGCGCTCGAGGCGTCAGGACGTGTCGACCGCGCCGTCGAGGCGCTGCCGGACGCAGACGAGCTCGCGGTCCGCCGCGTCGCCGGCGCCGGCTTGATCCGCCCGGAGCTCGCCGTGCTGCTCGCGTACGCGAAGTCCGACCTCGGCGGGGCCATCGAGCAGTCCAAGATCGTCGCCGATCCCTCCCTCGCAAGCGCGGTCGAGGCGTACTTTCCCTCCGAGATGCGCGCCGACTTCGGCGACCTGATCGCGAAGCACCGCCTTTACGACCAGATCCTCGCGACCGAGGTGGCCGGAGAGATCGTCGACCGGCTGGGGGTCGTCTGGGCTCACGAGACCGCGGCCGAGCTCGGGGTCGGGCTCGGTGACGTCGCCGGCGCCTATTGGGCGGCGCGCCGCGTCGTGGACGCCGCCGCGCGCTGGGCGGAGCTCGACGCTCGGTGGGCGGAGCTTCCCGCGGACGTCGACGCCCGGCTCCACCGGGTCGTGAGCGACGCGGTCGCTGGCCTCGCCCGCGCGTACCTGCGGCGCGGGGTGCCGCTCGAGCCCGGCTCGATCGTCGCCGACGACCAACCGGTCGCCGAAGCCCTCGCGGAGACGGCTCCGACACCGGAGGCCGTCGGTGAGCTCCTCGCGGTCGGCGTCGACGGGTCGACCGCGGAACGCTGGCTGGCCGTGGAGGCTGCCGCGCGCGTGGGCGACGTCGGCCCCATCGTCCGTGCCACCGGAAGGTCGGTGGGAGAGGTGCTCTCGGCGTACGCGATCGTCGACGAGGCCGCAGGGGTGCCGCGCATGGTACGGGCGCTGCGTCAGGCCTCAACGCCCGACCGATGGCGGTCCTGGCTGACGAGGGCCACCTTCGACGACCTCACCGACTGGCGGCGGGGCGCAGTCGTCGATGTGCTCCGCTCCGGCACCGACCCTGCTGACCCGATCGCCGGATGGGCCTCGACTTGGGATGCGGCGCTCTCCGCGGCCCGTCGCCTCCTTCTCGCCCTGGATGCCCAGGGCGCGGACCCGACGACTGTCGTGGCCGTCGCGCTCCGGCGACTGCCGCGTCTGCCTGCAGTCGACGACCGAGTGCACTGAGCGACGACCGGGGGCACCGAGCCACGAGCGGGGGCACTGAGCGACGATCGAGTGCACCGAGTGGTCAGCCGCTTGGTGCCGGAAGCCGGGAGAGGAACGGCCTGCGCAGCTCGACCAGCACGGCTACGAGCAGCAGCGCGATGCACGCGCACCCGCCGACCGCGGCGCCGAGGAGCCCGTCGGGCGGGTGCCAGGACCCGTGGAGGAAGTCGATCGGTCCGTTGACGCCCACGGCGTA
>DAHWOV010000031.1:0-63985 GCA_027339205.1 Acidimicrobiaceae bacterium
AGGTCTACGACCAGATGATGGAGCCCAAGTGGGTCATCTCCATGGGGGTGTGCGCGTCGAGCGGCGGGATGTTCAACAACTACGCCATCGTCCAGGGCGTGGACCAAGTGGTCCCCGTGGACGTGTACGCGCCTGGATGTCCGCCGTCGCCCGAGACGCTCTTGCACGCGATCCTCACCCTCCACGAGAAGATCCGCACCGGGGCCATCACCCGGCGCGCCGGGCGGGCCCCGGGCGACCAGTCCGAGCAACTTGCCGGGTGGGTGCCCGAGATGCCCGGCGCGGTGCGCGTGGCCACGCCGAGATGACGGAGACCGCGCCTGGCGCGCAGGCTGGAGACGTCGATGCCGGTACGTCGCTGCCCGACGTGCCACGGATGAAGGGACGCTGGACCGACGAGGTCGCCTTCCCGTCTCTGGCGGACTACCACGAGCTCGTGGCTTCCTACAAGGCGGCCGGGTTCGAGCAGCTGTCCGACCTCACCGCTGTCGACTACCTCACCCACCCCGGACGTACGCTCGCGCCGGGAGTGGAGCCCGAGAGGTTCGAGATCGTCGCCAACCTGCTCTCGCTCTCCCGACGCCGCCGTGTGCGCGTGCGGGTACAGGTCCCCGAGGAAGACCCGGTGGTGGCGTCGCTCTGGGACCTCTACCCGGGGGCGGAGGCGATGGAGCGCGAGGTGTTCGACCTCTTCGGAGTGCGCTTCGAAGGTCATCCGGATCTCACGCGCATCCTCATGCCCGAGGACTGGGAGGGGCACCCGCTCCGCAAGGACTACGGCGTCGGGAGGGTGCCGGTGCAGTTCAAGGAAGCGCCAGGCCCGCGGTGAGCGACGGATCGCCCAACCCGGGCACCGAGCTCTTCGCCGGTGTACGACGCGCACGGCGCGCGAGCGTTGCCGAGACCTCGGAGGGCGCGCAGGAGCTCGCCACACGGACGCTGACGCCTCGAGAGGAGCTGCGGCGCGAAGTGGGGGCGGTCCTCCGGCTTCCCGAAGGGGGAGTCCTCGACACCGGCGACCTCGACGTGGAGCGCCCCACCGACGAGACGATGATCATCAACATGGGGCCGCAGCATCCCTCCACCCACGGGGTGCTCCGTCTCATGCTCGAGCTCGACGGTGAGACGGTGCTGCGGACCAAGCCGGTCATCGGCTACCTGCACACCGGGATGGAGAAGACGGGAGAGGAGCTCACGTACGTCCAGGGCGCCACCAACGTGACGCGCATGGACTACCTCTCGCCCCTCAACAACGAGCTCGTGTTCTCGATGGCGACCGAGGCGCTGCTCGGCGTGGAGCTGCCGCCCAGAGCGGTCTGGATCCGCATGCTCCTTTCCGAGCTCCAGAGGATCTCGTCGCACCTCATGTGGATGGCGACGAATGGCATGGACCTCGGCTCGACCTCGATGATGATCTACGGGTTCCGAGAGCGCGAGATGGTCCTCGCGTTCTTCGAGAAGCTGACCGGGCTGCGGATGAACCACAACTTCATCCGACCCGGAGGAGTGGCCGCCGACCTCCCTGACGGCTGGGAGGACGACATCGAGATCATCTGCGACACGGTGCTCCGGCGCACCTACGAGTACGACGAGCTGCTCACGGGCCAGCCGATCTTTCGCGAGCGCATGGAGGGAGTCGGCAGCATCAGCGCGCAGGAGGCGATCGCACTGTCGGTCACGGGGCCGATCCTGCGATCCACCGGCGTGGCTTGGGACCTGCGGCGCACGATGCCCTATCTCGAGTACGCGCAGCTCGACTTCGACGTGATCGTCGGCACCTACGGGGACAACTTCGACCGGTACGCGATCCGGTTGAACGAGATACGCGAGTCGATCAAGCTCGTGCGCCAGATCGCCGATCGCATGCCGCCGGGGGACTACCGCGTGCAGGACCGCAAGGTCACCCCGCCGCCACGGGCGCGGATCGACGAGTCGATGGAGGCACTGATCCACCACTTCAAGCTCTTCACCGAAGGCTTCCGCGTGCCCGAGGGGGAGGTCTACGTCGCGATCGAGTCCCCCCGCGGCGAGATCGGCTGCTACCTCGTCTCGGACGGCTCTCCGAAGCCGTACCGGCTGCACATCCGCGGTCCGAGCTTCGTCAATCTCCAAGCGATCCCGACGCTGCTTCGCGGCGGCCTCATCGCCGACGCCGTGGCCACCATCTCGTCGGTCGACCCCGTCATGGGGGAGGTCGACCGGTGAGCCACTTGAGCCCCGAGAGGGCGCAGCGGGCGAAGGACCTCGTGGCGCTCTACCCCCAACCGCGCTCCGCGCTCATCCCGCTGTGCCACCTGGCGCAGGAGCAGGATGGGTGGCTCCGCCCCGAGTCGATCGAGGAGATCGCACAGCTCCTCGGGATCACCGCGGCCGAGGTACGCGGAACCGCGTCCTTCTACGACATGCTCCGCACCGAGCCTGTCGGCCGCTTCCTCGTGTCCATCTGCACCAACATCGCGTGCCTCCTCGGCGGTGCCGAGGAGCTGCTCGAGCATGCGGAACGCTCCCTCGGCGTCCGTGCGGGCGGCACGACCGCGGACGGCATGATCACCCTCGAGGACGCCGAGTGCCTGGCGGGCTGCGACCGCACGCCGTGCGTCACGGTCAACCACCGCTACGTGGGCGGTCTCAGCGCCGGTGCCTTCGACCGGCTCGTCGAGGACCTGCGTGCCGGACGTCGGGACGCCGAGATCCCGCCCCACGGCACCCTCGTGCGCGTGCGCCGCAACGCGGGCCTCCGGGTGCCCCGGGACCGGGTGGCCGCCGAGCGCCGGGCGATGGCCGAGGCACAGGCGGCGCGCGCCGAAGCCGCGAAGGGCGAGGGTGCCTGATGGCCGTCACCGACGCGAGCCCGATCGTCACGGCCCGGCTCCGCTACGAGGACTCGTACACGCTCGAGCGCTACCTCGCGACGGGGGGCTACGACGGGTTGCGCAAGGCGCTCGCCATGACGCCCGAGGCGGTCGCGGCCGAGGTCGACGCGGCGAGCCTCCTCGGGCGCGGCGGCGCGGGGTTCCCCGCCGGGCGGAAGTGGTCGATGCTCCGCAAGGACCCGGTCACCTACCTCGTCGTGAACGGCGACGAGAGCGAGCCGGCCACCTTCAAGGACCACCTGCTCGTCGAGCGGGACCCCCATCAGCTCATCGAGGGGGTGCTCATCGCCTCGTACGCGCTCGGGGTGTCCGAGGCGTTCATCTACATCCGGGGGGAGTTCGCTCTCGGGCTCGGGCGGGTCACCCAGGCGCTCAACGAGGCGTACGACTACGGGGCGGTCGGCACCGACATCTTCGGCTCGGGTTTCTCGGTCGACGTCGTCGTGCACCCGGGTGCGGGCGCCTACATCTGCGGCGAGGAGACCGCACTGCTCGAGTCGCTCGAGGGCAAGCGCGGGTTCCCTCGCATCAAGCCGCCGTTCTTCCCTGCCGCCATCGGCCTCTATGGCCAGCCCACCGTGGTCAACAACGTCGAGACGATGTCGAACCTCCCCTGGATCGTGCTCCACGGGGGCAAGGCGTTCGCCGGGATCGGCGAGGGGCGGTCGGCAGGGACGCGTCTGTTCGCGCTCTCGGGTCACGTGAAGCGCCCCGGCGCGTACGAGGTCGAGATGGTGAAGACGACCTTTCGGGACCTCGTCTACGCCCCCGTGTACGGCGGGGGTGTCCCGGGCGATCGGGATGTGAAGGCGATCATCCCTGGCGGGGTGTCTGCGCCGTGGTTCGGGCCCGAGCAGCTGGACCTCCCGCTCGGCCAGGACGAAGTGGGCAACGCCGGGTCGATGCTCGGCTCCGGGGCGGTCACGGTCATGGACTCCTCCACGTGCATGGTCCGCGCAGCGTGGCGGATCACCAAGTTCTTCGCTCGCGAGTCGTGCGGCCAGTGCACCCCGTGCCGCGAAGGCTCGGGATGGCTGGAGCGGGTGCTGCGCCGCATCGAGCAGGGAGAGGGGCGTGAAGAAGACCTCGACCTTCTCCTCGACGTGAGCGACAACATCGCGCCGGGATTGCAGTGGCCGCCGCAGCAGACCACGATCTGCGTGCTCGGACCGTCGATCCCGTCGTCGATCCACTCGGCCATCGAGATGTTCCGCGACGAGTTCCTGCTGCACGTGAAAGAGGGGAGGTGCCCGCTTGACTGAGACCACCGCCGACGCGCGCCGCCGCCTCGACGCGGAGGCCGACGCGGCAGCGCTCCCCGACCCCGATGCGGGCACCGTGCCCTTCACGCTCGACGGCCAGCGCGCGACCGCCCGCCAGGGAGAGGTCATCATCAGCGCGGCGGAGCGTGCGGGGACCTACATCCCCCGTTTCTGCTACCACCCGCGGATGAAGCCCGTGGGGATGTGCCGGATGTGCCTCGTGGAGGTCGGCGGGCCCCGGGGGCCCACGTTGCAGCCGGCGTGCTTCGTCCAGGTCGCAGAGGGCATGGAGGTCACGACCAACTCGGACAAGGTGAAGAAGGCGCAGGACGGAGTGCTCGAATTCCTCCTCGTCAACCACCCCTTGGACTGCCCCGTGTGCGACAAGGGCGGGGAGTGCCCGCTCCAGGACCAGACGCTCGCGTACGGCCCCGGCGAGAGCCGTTTCGTCGAGGAGAAGCGGCATTTCGAGAAGCCGATCGCGATCTCCGAGCTCGTGCTCCTCGACCGGGAGCGGTGCATCCAGTGCGCGCGCTGCACCCGGTTCGCCGAGGAGATCGCCGGAGAGCCCCAGATCGACTTCGCCGGTCGGGGGGAGCGCGTCGAGGTGGCCATCTTCCCGGGGCGCCCGTTCACGTCGTACTTCAGCGGCAACACCGTGCAGATCTGCCCGGTCGGTGCGCTCACTGCGACGCCGTACCGCTTCACCGCGCGGCCATGGGACCTCGACCAGGTGGAGTCCACGTGCACGACCTGCGCGTTCGGGTGCCGGGTCGCGGTGCAGTCCTCGACCAACCGGCTCACGCGGTTGCTCGGGCTCGACTCGGACCCGGTGAACCAGAGCTGGCTGTGCGACAAGGGCCGCTACGTCTTCGAGTCCGTCAACGGCGACGAAGTCGCCGAGGGGCCACGGGCGTCCGGACCGCTCGGGGCCAGCCGGGGTCAGTTCGCGGGAGAGGTCGCCGAGACACCAAAGGCGCGCGGCGGCAGGCTCGCCGACCCGTTGGTCCGCAAGGACGGCGAGCTCGTGGCCACGGGATGGGGCGAGGCGCTGGCCGCAGCCGCGGCCGGGATCGCCGACGCGACCCGAGCGCACGGAGCTGGAGCGGTCGCCCTCGTCGGGGGTGCACGCTGCACCAACGAGGGCGCCTACGCCTGGACGAAGCTGGCCAAGGGCGTGATCGGCACGGACTCGGTCGACGCGCAGCTCGCCGACGGGCTTCCGGCGGAGGTCGTGCTGTCGCTCCCCCGAGCGACGATCGACGAGGCCTGCAGCGCACGGGTCGTGCTCGTGCTGGCAGGGGACGTGCGTGAAGAGCTCCCAGTGCTCTTCCTTCGTCTTCGCGGCGCCGCGCTCGGCGGCACGACCACGATCGTGGAGGTCACCAGCCAGGTGAGCGCCCTCACGAGGTACGCGGCGATCTCCTTGCGCTCCCGCCCCGGCGACGTGCTCGCGATCGCCGGGGCGCTCTGCGGCGCGGGGAGCCCGCCGGAGCATCCAGAAGGCTCACTCGTCGCGCCCGCCCAGCTCGCAGAGGTGCGGTCGCTCTTGCGGGGCGAGGCCGGCGACGGCAGTGGCGTCGTGGTCGTGCTCGGACGCCCATCTCTTTCCGAGCACGGTGACGTGGTGGCGGCGGCCGCGCGCCGTCTCGCCGAGGCGTTGCCCGGCGCCCGCTTCCTCCCCGCGCTCCGCCGCGGCAACGTCATGGGTGCGCTGGAGCTCGGCATGGCACCGGGCCTGTTGCCCGGCCGGGTGTCTCTCGACGCGGGGCGCAGCTGGTACAGCGCCGCTTGGGGATCGGTCCCGGCCGCGCGGGGTTTCGACACGGCGGCGATCCTCGGGTCGCTCGCCGACAGCCAGGACGACGGGCGTGTCCGTGTGCTGCTCGTCGTGGGAGCGGACCTGCCCGACGACTTCGTCGACGCCGAGCTCGCCCGTCGCGCGCTCGGGGCCGCCGACCTTGTCGTGGCAGTCTGCGGCCATCCCGGTGGCGTGACCGACTGGGCCGACGTCGTGCTGCCCGCCGCGGTCGCGCACGAGCGACCCGGGACCACCACCAGCCTGGAGGGCCGCGTGACCCGGCTCGGCCAGAAGCTCGTGCCGCCCGGCCGCGCGTGGCCTGACTGGATGATCGCCGCGGAGCTCGCCGCCGAGCTCGGTGCGGACCTCGGGTTCGCGTCGGCCGACGACGTGTGGGACGAGATCGAGCGGCTCGCACCCGCCTTCGCCGGCGTCACGGCGAAGGACCTCGCGTCGATCGAGGCGCACGACGGGATCCTCGTCCCCCGCCGGCCGTCCCGCCGCCGCGCCGTGCTCCCGATCGACCCGATCGCTACCCCCGGGGTGGAGTCGGTGGACCAGCAGGGCGCAGCGCCGCGGGTAGGGCTCGTCGAGCCCCCCACCGCAGACGGCGGCGCCCACGCGCGCCGGCCTCCGCTCGAGCGGACCGGCGGCGAGCCCGTCGCCTCACCGGGACCGGGGGCGGGCCTCGCAGAGATGGTGGACGCACGCGGCGACCCGCACGTCGCACCCGTGGACAGCTACTCGCTCCGCCTCCTCTCCGCGCGTCGTCTCTACGACTCGGGCGCAGCGGTCACCCACTCACCGTCGCTCGTGCCCCTCGTGCCCGAAGCGACGGTCCGGGCGAACCCCTACGACCTCGACCGGCTCGGGGCGCACGGCGGCGACGCCGTCACCGTGCGCTCCGCCCGGGGTGCATTGACGCTCCCCTGCGAGCCCGACGAGCGTGTGCCGCGCGGCGTCGTGGCGATCGACTTCGGCCTGCCTGCCCAGCAGCTCGGCACGCGCAACGCGGCTGCGGCGCTGATCGGAGCCGGCGACGCGGTGGTCGACGTCCGCATGGAGTCAGTACCGTGACGCACGTCTCGCGCACCGACCACGCCGTGATGGCCGCGGCGCATGCCCTCACCACCCACGGGGACCCTCTGTTCTTCCACGGGGTCGGCTGGTTCGTCTGGGTCGTCGTGCTGATCAAGGTGGTCGTCGCGTTCGCCGTGCTGCTCGTCTCCGTCATGCTGATGATCTGGTTCGAGCGCAAGCTGATCTCCGACATGCAGAGCCGGATCGGGCCGAACCGCGCAGGGCCGTGGGGGCTGCTCCAGACCCTCGCCGACGGCACCAAGCTGTTCTTCAAGGAGGACCTGCTCCCTGCCGAGGCGGACCGGCTCGTCTTCCATCTCGCCCCGTACCTGTCGCTCGTCCCGGCGCTGCTCATCTTCACGGTGGTGCCCGTGGGGGGCTTCGTGACCATCGCCGGGCACCGCTTCGAGCTGCAGGTCGCGGACCCGACGATCGGCATCCTTGTCGTCCTGGCAATGTCGTCGATCGCGGTGTACGGGGTGATGCTGGCCGGCTGGTCCTCGGGCTCCAAGTACCCGCTTCTCGGCTCGGTCCGGGCATCCGCGCAGATGATCTCCTACGAGGCCGCGCTCGGCATCACGACCGTCATGGTCGTCATCGTGACGGGTTCGCTCTCCACCCGGGCCATCGTGGAGTCTCAGGGATCCGCATTCTGGGACTGGAACGTGTTCCGGCTCGGGATCGTCCCGTTCTTCTTGTTCCTCACGGCGATCACCGCGGAGCTGACGCGCCCCCCGTTCGACCTCACCGAGGCGGAGCAGGAGCTCGTCGGCGGCTTCCACACCGAGTACTCGTCGATCCGCTTCGCGCTGTTCTACCTCGCCGAGTTCATGAACGTGATCACCATGTCCGTGGTCGTCGTCACGCTCTTCCTCGGAGGCCCGGACGGGCCCGTGCCGCACATCCCCACCTTCGACGTGTGGTTCCCCTCGGTCTGGTTCGTGGGGAAGGTCTTCCTGTTCCTCTTCCTCTACGTGTGGCTACGCGCCGCGCTCCCGAGGCTGCGCTACGACCAGCTTATGACGCTCGGCTGGAAGTACCTGATCCCGCTCAGCCTCGGGTGGCTGCTCGCGGTCGCAGGCTTCCTCGTCGACGGGTGGTGGGGAGCCGGCGTCATCGTGGGCGCGCTCTTGGTCACCGGGCTCCTCGTGCGGGCCTTCTCGATCGGCAAGCTTCGAGAGGAGCGCCGCCCGCTGCTCGCCCCCGTCGGGCAACGAGTGATGACCCGACGGCCCGCTCTCGATCCGACGCCCGGCGACGGCGCGTACGACGACGGGGGAGGGGTGCGCTGAGTGGGCGTCCTCTCCGACATGCGTGACGAGCTCAAGTTCTTCAGTGGGTTCAAGCTCACCTTCGAGCACCTGACCCGGCCACGGGTCACGAGCCAGTACCCAGAGGAGAAGAAGCCCAAGCAGCCGCGCCAGCACGGTCGCCATGTGCTCAACCGCTACGAGGACGGCATGGAGAAGTGCATCGGCTGTGAGCTGTGCGCGGGAGTGTGCCCGGCCGACTGCATCTACGTCCGTGGCCTCGACAACCCGCCCGACCACCCCGTGTCACCAGGCGAACGCTACGGCTACGTCTACGAGATCAACTACCTTCGCTGCATCCACTGCGACATGTGCGTGGAGGCATGCCCGACGGAGGCCATCACCGAGTCCAAGCTGTTCGAATTCTCCTTCACCAATCGGGCAGATGCGATCTACACGAAGGACGAGCTCCTCGTCGACGACGCCGGCAGGCCGAAGGAGCTGCCCTGGGAGGACTGGCGCGAGGGCGACGACTTGTACACGTCCGGTTGGATGCGTGCCACTTCACCCAACGGGAGCGCCGCCTACGAGGGCGAAGTCCAGTGGTCGGGGGAGCTCGGCTACGGCATCCGTGCGCCCGAAGGAATGCAGTCGGGTCGGCGCGACGACGCCGCGACCGGAACGCTGCCGCTGCGCGAGGTCCTCGAGCCGCACTTGCTCGACGAGGACATTCCGCTCGAGCACCGCGGCATGCGCGGCCGAGTCTGGCGGGCACAGCTGTCCGCCCAGCGAAATCGCAAGAAGCTCGAGCGGGCGCGCGAACGGTTCAAGGCACTCCGCTCCGCGAAGGTGGCGGAGAGGCGGAGCGTGAAGGAGCCGCGCCGATGAAGATGCTCTTCGCGGCGACGGTGCCCGACATGATCACCTTCATCGTCTGCGCGGTGATCGTCCTCTCAGGGGCCATCGGGGTGATCACCTCGCGCAACGCAGTGCATGCCGCGCTGTCGCTCGTCATGACCCTCTTCGGCGTCGCAGTGCTCTTCATCGAGCAACACGCCTACTTCCTGGCAGCAGTGCAGGTGATCGTCTACGCAGGTGCCATCGTGGTGCTCTTCCTCTTCGTCATCATGTTCCTCGGCGTGGACCGCCAAGAAGACGTCCGCTTCGAGCCACTGAAGGGCCAGCGCCCCCTTGCGCTCGTGCTGATGGCGATCTCGCTCTCCGGCGTGCTCGCGCTCGCGGCGACGGCGAACTGGGTCACCGGTGCGCACCGTGTCACCGGCGGGCTGACTGCGGGGCACCACACCGACACCTTCCTCCTCGGCAGGTCGATCTTCACCACCTACCTCTGGGCCTTCGAGATCACCGCAGGGCTCCTCGTGATCGCTGTGGTCGGCGCGGTCGTGCTCGCCCGTCGACCCTCCGACGTCCACGACCAGGATGCCGGCGCTCTCGAGCCCTCGGCCGGCGCGCCCGAGCCCTCGGACAGCGCGCTCGAGCCCTCGGCTGGCGCGCCCGAGCGCTCGGCCAGCGTGCCGGAGCCCTCGATGGGCGCTCCCGAGCCCTCGGCAGATGCCCTCGGGCGCGCGGAGGTGAAGCGGTGAGCATCGGCCCCGCCTGGTACCTGGCACTCGCCGCCGTGCTGTTCGCGCTCGGCGCGATCGGGGTGATGATCCGCCGCAACGTCCTCGTCATGTTCATGTGCATCGAGTTGATGCTCAACGCCGCCAACCTGACCTTCGTGACGTTCTCACGGGTGCTCGGCGACATCGGCGGCCAGTCGCTCGTCTTCTTCGTGCTCGTCGTCGCGGCAGCGGAGGTGGTCGTGGGGCTCGGCATCGTCGTCGCGATCTTCCGACGACGCGCGGCGACGACCGCAGACGACCTCCATGGGATGAAGGGCTGAGCCGGTGCTGCACGCCGTGTTCTTGATGCCGCTGTTCCCGCTCGCAGGGTTCGTGGTGCTGCTCGCCTTTGGACGGCGCATCGGCGAGCCCGTCGCCGGCTGGCTCGGAACGGGCGCCGTCGGCGCGGCCTTCGTCTCGGCGTGCGTGACCCTTGCGGGCTTGGCCAACCAGCCTGCTGGCGCGCGACAGCTGACCTGCTCGGACAGCTGCACGCCGGGCGCTGGCAGCCATTCGTTCTTCACGTGGATCCCGGTCGCCGGGTTGCACGTGAAGGTGGCGATCCTGCTCGATCCGCTGTCGATGACCATGTGCATGTTCGTCACCGGCGTGAGCATGGTCATCCACCTGTACTCGATCGGGTACATGAAGAGCGACCGGGACTTCACGAAGTTCTTCGTCTACATGAACGCGTTCGTGTTCTCGATGCTCGTCCTCGTCATGGCCGACAACCTCCTGGTCACGTTCGTCGGCTGGGAGGGCGTGGGCGTCTGCTCGTACTGGCTCATCTCC
Organism: Acidimicrobiaceae bacterium; assembly: GCA_027339205.1. Taxonomy (GTDB): domain Bacteria; phylum Actinomycetota; class Acidimicrobiia; order Acidimicrobiales; family RAAP-2; genus JAJYVT01. The sequence goes on from DAHWOV010000031.1 coordinate 10,684, forward strand.
TTCTGGTTCCACCGGGACTCCGCCGCGTCGGCGGGCAAGAAGGCGTTCATCTACAACCGGGTGGGGGACGCCGGCTTCCTGCTCGCGATGTTCCTCATCTTCTCCAAGACCGGCACTCTCACCTACTTGACGGTCTTCGCCCACCGCCACCTCCTGGTCGGGGGCGGAACCATGACCGCTGCCGTGCTCTTGCTCTTCCTCGCGGCGACCGGCAAATCCGCGCAGATCCCCCTGTTCAACTGGCTGCCGGACGCGATGGAGGGCCCGACCCCGGTCTCCGCGCTCATCCACGCGGCAACGATGGTCACCGCAGGCGTCTATCTCTTGTGCCGGATCAACCCGCTCCTTGCGCTGAGCCCTGACGCGATGTGGGTCGTCGCAGCGATCGGCGGGGCGACGGCCTTCGTCGCGGCGACGATCGCCTGTGCGCAGCAGGACATCAAGAAGGCACTCGCCTTCTCGACGGTCTCCCAGATCGGCTACATGGTCCTCGCCGTGGGGACGGGTGCCTACGTCGCCGCGATCTTCCTCATGGTCTGCCATGCCTTCTACAAGGGCCTCCTCTTCCTCGGCGCAGGGTCCGTGATCCACGGGCTCGAGGACGAGCAGGACATGAAACGGATGGGAGGGCTGCGCCGGGTGATGCCATGGACGTTCGTCACGTTCCTCACCGCGTGGCTCGCGCTTGCGGCGATCCCCCCGTTTGCGGGCTTCTGGGCCAAGGGCGACATCCTGACGAACGTCTACGGCAAGACGCTGGTCCTGTACGCCCTGGGGCTGCTCACCGCCTTCTTCACCTCGTACTACATGAGCCGGATCTTCTTCCTCACCTTCCTCGGGCGGGCTCGATGGTCCGAGGAGGCGGCCGACGGCCGCCCGCCCCACCGCCGCCCGCACGAGTCGCCCTGGGTCATGCGCGCCCCGCTCGTCGTGCTCTCCTTCTTCGCCGTCTTCGCCGGCGCCGTGAACCTCCCATGGGTCCACGTCGGCACCCTCGGCCAGTGGCTCGGACCGGTCTTCGGCAGCCGGCTCTTCCATGCCCACCAGAGCGCCGCCGAGCAGGCGGGCCTCGCGATCGCCGACGCCGTCATCGCGATCGCCGCCGCCTACGCAGCGTGGCGCCTGTGGCGGCGGACCGCGGACCGCCCCGCGCTCGAACCGGCCTTCCTGCAGCGCGTCTGGTACTGGGACGACTTCTACGACTCGCTCATCGGCAGACCCGGCCAGGCGATGGCCAGGGCGTACGCGGTCGTCGTCGACGGAGAGCTCATCGACGGAGCGGTCAACGGCATGGGACGGCTCGTGCGGCTGACCGGCCGAGGCGTCCGGCGCATCCAGACCGGTTTCGTTCGCAACTACGTGCTCGGGATCGCGCTCGGCATGGCCGCGATCCTGGCCTTCATGCTGTCGAGGACGTGGTAGTCGTGAGCGGCGCCACTCACGCCTTCCCCTTCCTCACCGTGCTGGTCCTCCTCCCCGCAGGAGGAGGGCTCGCGGTCGCGCTGGCCGGGTCGCGGCGCTCCCTGCCACGGATCGCCGTCGAGTGGTTCGGGATCGGGGTCTCGCTGGCCACGCTCGCGATCGCGATCGCGATCGCCGCTCTGTTCGCGACGACCACGGGCGGCTTCCAGTTCGTGTCGGACCACTCATGGGCCAACGGCCTGGGCGTGCATTGGGAGCTCGGCGTCGACGGGATCTCGCTCTTCCTCGTGCTGCTGGCGGCCGTCCTCTTCCCCATCGCGCTTGCCGGTGCGCGGACGCACAACGACGCGACGAGCTTCGTGGCGTGGATGCTCCTCCTCGAGTCCGCGTGCCTCGGCAGCTTCGTCTCGATCGACCTGATCCTCTTCTTCTTCTTCTTCGAGCTCACGCTCGTCCCGTCGTACTTCATCATCGCCGGCTGGGGTTACACGCGCCGGGCGTACGCAGCGATCAAGTTCTTCGTCTACACGTTCCTCGGATCGGCGTTCCTCCTCGTGGGGATCCTCGTGGTCGCTTTCGCCCACGAGCACCAGACCGGCGTTCTCACCTTCTCGCTGCCGGCGCTGGAGCACACCCACTTCTCGAGCGCGGGCGGGATCCTCCTCTTCCTCTCCTTCACCGCGGCGTTCGCCGTCAAGGCGCCCCTCTTCCCGTTCCACACCTGGTCACCGGACGCATACGCCGAGGCACCGACCGGAGGTTCGATGGTCATCGCCGCGGTCCTCGCGAAGCTCGGGACGTACGGCATCTTCCAGTTCGACCTCCGCCTGTTCCCGCAGGCGTCGGTCGACCTCGCACCGCTGCTCCTCACGATGGCAGTCGTCGGGATCCTCTACGGCGCGATCGTCGCGTGCGCGCAGCGCGACCTGAAGCGCCTGGTCGCCTATTCCTCGCTCGCCCAGATGGGGTTCGTCGCGCTCGGGATATTCGCCTTCACGACCGAGGGTCTGACCGGCGGTGTGCTCCTGATGCTGAACCACGGCCTGATCACGGCTGCGCTCTTCCTCCTCATCGGTTGGATCTACGAGCGCCGCCAGACCTGGCAGGTGACCGAGCTGCGCGGCCTGCAGGCACCCGCACCGGTGATGGCCGGCGTGTTCACCGTCGCGATGCTCGCCTCGATCGGTCTCCCGGGTCTGAACGGGTTCGTGAGCGAGTTCCTCATCCTCTCGGGAACCTTCCTCACCCACCGGTGGTGGGCGGTCGTGGCGACCGCAGGGGTGGTGCTCGCCGCGCTCTACCTGCTGTGGGCCTACCAGCAGGTGTTCCATGGCAAGGTCGACCTTGCCAACTCGAGGACGCGCGACCTGAGCTGGGCCGAACGTGTCGTGATCGCCCCGCTGATCATCGTGATCGTCTTCCTCGGCATCTACCCCAAGCCGGTCCTCGACCGGATCACCCCGACCGTGAACAGCCTCGTGGCGCAGGTGGACGCCGCGACCCACACCCATCAGCCGGCGTTCGCCCGCCGCGGCGTCGCAGCGACCCGGTCCGTGCCGGCGAAAAGAGCTTCTACATGAGCGCTCCGATCCACGGCACGGGCCCGGGCGTCGCTCGGCACTTCGCGGTGCTCCTCGCGCACTCGGGGGCGGCACACGCGGCCGGTTCGGTCCGGATCGCCACGCCGCACATCCGCTACGAGGCGATCTTGCCGGAGATCGTCATGCTCGGCGGGGCGGTGCTGCTCCTCGCTGCGAGCTCGCTCGTCGAGCGCCAACTGCGCGCGCGGGCGGCGACGGTCGGCACGCTCGCGATCTCTGCGGGCGCCCTCGGGGTCTCCCTGTGGCAGTGGGCGGACGTCACCGCGAGCGGCCCGTTTACCGCCATCGACCACGCTGTCGTCGCCGACGGCTTCAGCGCGCTCATCAACGTCCTCGTGTCGTGCGCCATGTTCCTCACGGCGCTGGTCGCCGACGGCTACCTGCGCCGCGAGCGGGTCGAGGGCGCGGAGATGCACGTGCTCGCGATGGTCTCCGCCTCCGGGGCGATGATCATGGGCTCGGCGAACGATCTGATCGTCGTCTTCCTCGGACTCGAGATCCTCTCGATCGCCCTCTACGTGCTCGCCGCCTTCAACCACCGGCGAGCTGCATCCGGGGAGGCTGCGCTCAAGTACTTCATCCTCGGCTCGTTCTCCTCGGCCGTGTTCGTCTACGGCATCGCCCTCGTCTACGGCGCGACCGGCACGGCGAACCTCGCGCAGATCGCCGGGTTCCTCTCGAAGAACGTCCTCGCCTCCGATGGGCTCCTCCTCGCCGGGATGTCCCTCCTTCTCGTGGGCTTCGCCTTCAAGGTGGCCGCGGTCCCCTTCCACATGTGGACGCCCGACGTGTACCAGGGCGCCCCCTCGCCGGTGACCGGGTTCATGGCCGCGGTCTCCAAGGCCGGCGCGTTCGCCGCCTTCCTCCGCGTGTTCCTCTCCTCCTTCGGTCTGCTCAGGACGGATTGGCAGCCACTCATCTACGGCATCGCGGTCGTGACCCTGCTGCTCGGCGCGGCCCTGGCGATCGTCCAGCGCGACGTGAAGCGCATGCTCGCCTACTCGTCGATCAACCATGCCGGCTTCATCCTGCTCGGGCTCGAGGCCGCCACCGCGCGCGGCGTGAGCGCCTCTTTGTACTACTTGTTCGCGTACATGTTCATGGTGCTCGGGAGCTTCGCCGTCGTCACGGTCCTCGGCAGGACCGGGGACGCGGCGCACGACATCGCCTCCTACCGTGGGCTGGCGCGCCGACAGCCCGTCCTCGCGCTCGCGTTCGCGGTGCTGCTGCTCGCGCAAGCCGGCGCGCCGTTCACCACGGGGCTGTGGGCGAAGCTCCAGGTCGTCCTCGCCGCGGTCGACCACGCCGTGCCGCTCGCAGTGATCGCGATGATCTCGGCAGCCGTTGCAGCCTTCTTCTACCTGCGCGTCGCCGTGCTCATGTACACGCCGCTCCCGGCCGCCGGCGCCGTCCCGGGCGTCGAGGTGCCCGCCGAGGAGCCGGTCGCGCTCGGGGGGATCGGCGCAGCCGTCGAGGTCGACCGGACGGAGCTCGAGCCGCAGGTGGTGCCTGGAGACGGCCGCCGCCCCGCTAGTCGCGTCCCTGCGCGTCCCGTCTGGACAGGCGCCGACGTGAACGCGGCCGCGCTCGACCGGATGAACGCCGCGCTGCTCTTGGACGAGGACCCGATGACGCTCTCGCTCGCAGGCGGCGGGCCGGGCGGTCCGCTCCAGCTCGACGCGCTGGCGAGCGGCCAAACCGAGACGGCGGACGACGTGGACGTCCGCTCAGCGCAACCGGTGCGGGTTCCTCCGCTCAGCGCGCTCGCGATCGCCCTGTGCGTCGGGGTGACCGTGGTGCTGGGCTTCTGGCCCGGACCGCTCACGTCCTTCGCCCACCACGCCGCGCTGCTCCACCTCCCCTGAGCGGGTAGACGTGGCGACGCCGGACAACTGGCGCTGGCACCAAGCGCCGGTCCCTCCGTGCGAGGCCGTGATCTTCGACATCGACGGGGTCCTGTCCAACGCGACCAGCCGGCAGCATTTCCTCGAGCGAGGAAGGCGCGACTGGACGGCGTTCTTCGAGGCCTGCGGCGACGACCCTTTGATCGGGGAGGTCGCGCAGCTGCTCGAGCTGCTCGACGCCAAGCTCGCCGTCGTCCTGCTCACGGGGAGGCCGATCCGGGTCCAACCCCAGACGCTGGCGTGGCTGGACCGCTACGGACTCCGCTGGGACCTGCTGGTGATGCGCGACCGAGGCGAGCGGGCCAGGGTCACGGACTACAAGCGCCGGGTGGTCGGCGAGCTGCGCGCCTACGGCTTCGACCTGCGCCTCGCCCTCGAGGACGATCCCATGAACCACGCGATGTTCGTGGAAGAAGGCGTCGCCTGCGTGTACATCCACAGCGGCTACTACGAGTGACGCCACATGGCCGAAGCGCGCGCCCCGGGCCCCTTCCAGCTCCTGCCTGCGTGCGCCACGCGCTGGGACCGCGATCCCTCTCCCCGGGAGCCGGACGCCGCGAGGAGCAGCCCCCCCACGAGGCAAAGTCCCGCGAGGACCAGGATCGGGAGGTCGCCGAAGCGCTCGTACAGCGTCCGGCCCGCGCGCAGGTCCACCGTCGCCCGAAGCACCTCGCGGCGGCCGAGTGGGGTGCGCGCCAAGACCTTGCCGTCGGCGGCGACCACGGTCGAGTAGCCGGCGGGTGCCACCTGGACGAGGTCGCGCCCCTCTTCGACGGCCTGCAGCCGGTCCGCGGCGACCTCCAGGCTCGGCACCTGGCTCGTCGAGTACGACGAGGTGTTGGTCGGAACGACGAGCAGCTGCGCGCCCGCTCGCGTCGCAGAGCGTCCTCTTGTGGCGAAGAACACCTCGAAGGAGACCATGAGGCCGAGACGTCCCGCTCGGGTCGTGAGCTCACCGGTGCCGTGGCCGGGGATGGCGTCGAGCGGCACCGCCGAGAGGTTCGCGAGGTGCGAGAAGAATCCGCGGTCGGGCACGTACTCGCCGAAGGGCACACGGTGCACCTTCTCGTACGTGCCCACGATGCGGCCGTCGGGCCCCCAGGCGACGACCTCGTTGCGGAAGGACGTCGCGGAGACCGTCTCGGTCACGCCGGCGAGCACGGTGGAACCGAGCCGGTGGGCGAGGGACGACAGGTAGGCGGCGGCCGAGGTGCCGGCGAGGTGGCGCCCGACACGAACCACGTCTTCGGGCCAGACCACGAGCGCAGGGGGGTCCGGTGCGCTCGCCAACCACCTCGAGGCGGCGACCTGGGCGGCGAGCACCGTGCGTGGGGGGACCTCGAACTGGCTGACCCCGCGCCGTCCGCCGCCCTGGACCAGCGCCACGGTGAGCCTGCCCACGTCCGGACCGCCGCGCGGCGCGAGGGCGGCCCCGGCGCCGACCACGGCGACGCGGAGGACCGACGCCGCTCCGAGAGATGCCGACACCGCTCCGAGAGATGCCGACACCGGCTGCGACGATCCTGTCGCCCCACCGGCTTGCCGCCGGCCGCCACGATGGCGGGGGTCGAGCACCCATGGAGAACCCCGGGCACCTCGGCGCCAAGCCTGCGAAGCCGAGCGTGCGAGCTCGGCGAGCCCCGCGCCCCCGAGCCAGACCAGCGCCGTGAGGAGGAGGGGCCCGCCGAGGCGCGCTGCGCCGAGGAGCGGACCCCCCGCCTGCCCGAGGAACAGGCCCCCGAGGGGCAGCCCGCCGAACGGCCAGGAGATCCGGAGCGCCTCGGCGAGCGTGAACGCGCCGACGAAGGCGGGCACCCGCCACCGTGCCGGCGGGACCACCACCGCGGCGAGCCCCATCGACAGCGCCTCGACCGCCATGAGCACCGCCGCCCCGTACCAATTGAACGCGGCAGCCCACCACAGGCCGGGGACGAAGCATCCGAGCCCGGCCGCCCAGCCTGCAGCGAGACGCAGGTGCCACGGGAGCCCGCGCAGACGCCAGTAGACGACGGCGGCACCCAGGAACGCAAGCGGCCACCATCCCCACGGCGGCAGGGAGAAGGCCAGCAGCAGCCCCCCGGCGAGCGACGGCGCGACTGCGCGGCCGAAGCGCGACAGCACGGCCGTCCATGCTGCCATGGACTCCGCGGTACGCAGCGCCGCGCGGGTGCAGGTTGAGGAGACGCTCTCGGCTCAGGCGCTGGACGCGCTGGGGGCGCCGGCTGCGCCGGATGGGCGGGGTGCGCCGGCTACCTGCGCGACGACGTCGTCGGCCGCCTCCCTGCCGCTCTGGATGCACGCGGGGATGCCGATCCCGTGGTACGCGGCACCTGCGAGGGACACGCCACCGAGGCGGCGGACCGCCGCCTCGACGCTCGCCACTCGGAGCAGGTGGTGCACCCTGTACTGCGGCAGGGCGTCGTCCCAGCGCGTGACGCGGGCCTCAAGCGGCTCGTCGCTGACGCCCACGAGCGTACCGAGCTCCTGGACGACGCGGTGCACGAGCTCGTGGTCGGACAACGTCCGGTGCCGCTCGTCTCCTGCACGGCCCACCGACGCCCGCAGCAGCCGGATGCCGGGCTGCTCGAGGTGCGGCCATTTGGCCCACAGGTACGTGCACGCGGTCACGAGGAAGGGCTCGCCCCGGGCAAGTCCTTCCCGCCGGGCAACCTCATGCGGGAGCGGCGTCCCGTGGGGGACCAAGAGGCCGGTGCCGAAGAGGTCGTCGGGGACCGCGTCGGCGCGGTAGGCGAGGGTCACGATGGCGACCGACGCGTAGTCGAGCGACGCCAGGACGGCCGCCGCCTCCGGGTCCTGGGACTCGAGGAGCGCCGCCGCCGACGCCGAGGGTACGGCGAGGACGACACCGTCCACCTCGTACGAGGTGCCGGGGGTCTTGAGGACCCAGCGGGTCCCCGCACGCGTCATTGCCTCCACCGGGGAGGAGACGAAGATGTCCGCCTGGCGCTCGCCCAGCCGATTCGCGAGGCGCTCCACGAGCGAGCCGAGCCCGCCGCCGAGCGCCCAGAATGCCGGTCCCTCCTCGGAGCTCGGCGCCCGCCCTCCAAGCCTCCCGAGGGTGCGCATGAAGCTCGTGCGCCGTTGGGCGGCCGTGAGCAGCGCCGGGAACACGGCCGCGGCGGACGCGTCCGCGACGCCGCCGGCGTGGATGCCGCCGACGAGGGGATCCACGAGCCGGTCCACCACCTGGCGCCCGAGCTTGCGGGCGACGAGGGGCCCGATCGCCCTGTCGCCGAGCGGACCTCTGATGTCCGGACGCGGGGCGACCAGGTCGGTTGCGAGCCGCAGCGTGCCTGCGGCCGAGAGGATCCCAGAGCGTGCGACGGGCACCAGCTTCGTCGGGACGCCAAGGACGAGGCCCTCTGGCAGGGGCCTCCGGCGTCCGCGCGCGTACACCGCCGCGCCCGACGCACCGATCGCAACGAGGTCGTCGCCGAGGCCCAGCTCCCTGCAGAGCGTCGCGGCCTCGGGTCGCCGGGCGAGAAAGCCGTCGGGCCCCGCCTCGACCGGAATGCCGCACATCGCGACGGTGGCGAGCTTCCCCCCGAGCCTCGGAGACGCCTCGAGGAGGACGACCGCCGGGGTGCTGAGGCTCGAGCCCGCCGCGCCGCCCGTGAGCTGCCACGCCGCAGCGAGCCCGGCGATCCCGCCGCCTACGACCGCGACGACGGGCCGGTCGCCTGTCATCGAACGGTCTCCGCGGCTCGGGGCTCGGGGGGGAGCGACGTCGCGAGCGCGGCGAGCACGGCCCCGGCGACCAGCGTGCAGAACCGGGGATCGCCGTCGAAGGAGGCGGTCCGGGCGAACGCCAGCCCTTCTGCCTCCGCCACCGCCCGCGCCTCGATGTCGACGTCGTAGAGCACCTCGAGGTGATCGGCGACGAAGCCGATCGGGCAGACGACCACGGCGCCCCTCGCTCTCGCGCCCCGGGCTTCCGCCCCGAGCCTGCGGAGCACCTCGAGGAGGTCGGGCCCGATCCAGGGCTCCGGCGTCCTCCCGGCGCTCTGCCACGCGACCTCCCAGGGGACTCCCCGTGCGGCAAGCCCCGCCGCGTCCGCGGCAGCCCGGGCAGATGCGGCGACCTGGTCGGGGTAGGGGTCGCCTGCGGCGAGCACACGCGAGGGGAGGGAGTGGGCGGTGAAGAGCACGGTCGTACGGTCCGCGCGCCCGACCTCGTCGAGTGCTTGCCGGACGCGCTCGGCCACCAGTGGGGCAAACCCTTCTGCGTCGTACCACTGCGGGACGCGCACCAGTGGCGGCGAGGGCACGGCCGAGGCGAGCGCCTTCTCGGCCCTGTCGAGGTACTCGTCAGAGCCCATCGAGGCGCGCTGAGGGGTGAGCACGATCCCGACGACCCGGCGGACCTGTGCCTCGGCGAGGGCGCGTGCGGCCTCTTCGATGAAGGGCTCGGTGTGCTTGGCCCCGAACCGCACCACGAAGGTCCCGGGGCGCGCGGCCTCGAGCGCCGCGGCGATGCCGGCCACCTGCGCAGCGGTCCGGGCGCCGAGCGGGGAGGTGCCGCCGATGGCGTCGTAGCGTCCGAGGAGCTCGGCGAGCTGCTCGGAAGAAGGGGGCCTGCCGCGCCGGATCCTCGTGTAGAACGCCTCGATCCCGGCACGTTCGGACGGGGTGCCGTGCGCCATCACGAGGACGCCCTCGCTGCGCGCCCCGCCTCGCCTGCTTCCCGCGGGCACGCTCATCTTCCGAGGACGCCCGCTCGGCCCTCGGCATGCACCAATTCCACGAGAGCCGAGAGTATCCCGGGGTCGGTCTCGGGGAGGACGCCGTGCCCGAGGTTGAAGATGTGCCCGGGCGCCGTCCCCGCCCGGCTGAGCACGTCCCGGGCCTCGCGCGACACCACCTCCCAGGGCGCGAGGCACACCGCGGGATCGAGGTTCCCCTGGACCGCCCGGGACGGCCCGACGCGGCGGCGCGCCTCGTCCAACGGGACTCGCCAGTCGATCCCGACGACCTGCGCGCGAGCCTGCGCCATGAGCCCCAAGAGCTCGCCGGTGCCGACACCGAAGACGATCCCGGGCACCCCGAGCGGGGCGATCGCATCGAAGACCCTTCGAGTCGCAGGGAGCGCGAACCGTTCGTACTCGGCCGGGGAGAGCGCTCCGGCCCAGCTGTCGAAGAGCTGCACGACCGAGGCCCCGGCGCGGACCTGCGCGACGAGCGATGCCGCGGCCATGTCGGCGAGCCGGTCGGCAAGGGCGTGCCAGAGGGCGGGGTCCGAGTGCATCAGCGCCTTGACCCGCGCGAACGTGCGCGATGGGCCACCTTCGACGAGGTAGCTCGCGACGGTGAAGGGCGCGCCTGCGAAGCCGATCAGGGGGAGCGTTGGCCCGAGCTCCCGTACCACCATCGCCGCCGCCTCGGCGACGTAGGGAGCGTCGTCCTCGGGCACGAAGCGACGCAGGCGGGCGAGGTCCGCCGCCGACGAGAAGGGCTCGGCGACGAGCGGGCCGCGACCCGGTTCGACGACGACGCCGAACCCGACCGCGTGGACCGGGACCACGATGTCGGAGAAGAGGATCGCGGCATCGACCCTGTAGCGGCGCACCGGTTGGAGCGTCAGCTCCGCGGCGAGCTCGGGGTCCGAGATCGCCTCGAGGATCGCCCCGGACCCCCGCTTGGCCCGGTACTCGGGGAGCGACCGGCCCGCCTGCCGCATGAACCACACGGGCGTGTGGGGCACGGGCTGGCACCGGGCGGCCATGACGAGCGGCGGGGCGACCATGGGGGCGTCCCGGGGTCCGTGGGTGCCGCCGGGGCGGTCGATCCCGGTGTCGGGGGCTTGCACGCAGACGATCATCGCAGCACGCTCACGCTCCCACCACCGAAGGGCCACCACCGAAGGGCCGCCGGCGAAGGGCCGCCGGCGAAGGGCCGCCGGCGAAGGGCTGCCGGCGAAGGGCTGCCGGCGAAGGGCTGCCGGCGAAGGGCTGCCGGCGAAGGGCTGCCGGCGAAGGGCATCGGGACCGCAGCCGACCTCGAGCAGCGCCCCCAGTAAACTGGTTCGTTCGCTCGGGCGCCTGGAGGACCCATCGTCGTGACCCAAGAGCAGGACGTCCACGAGGAGCAGCAGTTCCTCGACCGGGCCTACGAAGGGCTCGAGTCGATGCGGGACGAGGCCGCGCGCATGCTCGAGTCCGTGCTCGACCTCGGACGCGGCGGCACCTTCCAGTCCCGCACCGAACGGGACATCGTGGTGCGCACGAGCATGGCGCGCCTCGCCCAGCTCGACATCGGCGACCAGGTCCTGTGCTTCGGGCGGATCGACAGGCTGCCCGACCCCGGGCAGGACCGGGGCGAGACCTTCCATATCGGCCGGCTGGCCGTCTCGGGCCCGGACCACGAGCCGCTCGTCGTCGACTGGCGCGCGCCGGTCGCCGAACCCTTCTACCGCGCGACCGGGCTCGACCCGCGGGGGCTCGCCCGCCGGAGGCATCTGGCGGTGAGCGGGCGGACCGTGACCGGGGTCGAAGACGAGTACTTCGCGCTCGATCCGCGCCGGCGCAACGGGGATCGCCCGACCGGCCCGCCCGTGCCGGGGGGTCCGCAGGACGCCTCGACCGAGAGCATCTCGCTCGGGGGACCGGGCGCCCTCCTCTCGGCCCTCGGCCAGACCCGTACGGGCCGGATGGGCGACATCGTGGCGACGATCCAGCGGGAGCAGGACGAGATCATCCGCTCGCCCCTCGGCGGGGTGCTCATGGTCCAGGGCGGGCCGGGGACCGGGAAGACCGCCGTCGCCCTTCATCGCGCCGCGTACCTGCTGTACACGCACCGCTTCCCGCTCGAGCGCCAGGGCGTTCTCGTCGTCGGCCCCAACCCGCTCTTCCTCCGCTACATCGAGCGGGTCCTGCCCTCTCTCGGCGAGTCGGGGGTGACGCTGTCGACCGTGGCGGGGCTCGTGCCCGAGATCCGGGTGCGGGGCGCCGACAGCCCCGCGGTGGCTCGGCTCAAGGGCGACGCCCGAATGGCGCAGGTGGTGGCGAAGGCCGTGCGGACGCGCGAGCGGGGCCTGCGCCGCGACCTCGACGTCCCCTACGGGACCACGACCCTGCACCTCGCAGCGGCCGAGACCGAGCAGATCGTCGCCCAGGCGCGGCGGAGGCCGGGCCCGCACAACGCCCGGCGCCGCTTCGTGGAGCGCCAGGTGCTCCAGCGGCTCGCCGAGCAGTACGACCAGGTTCGACGGAGGGGGACGAGACGTGGGTCGGGCGCGCCCCGTGCCGGCACGGGGGTCCGGGCCGTCGGCAGCCAGCGCGACGAGGCGGGCAGCGGGGCGTCGGACCTGGCGGACCTGCGACGCCAGATCCGGCGGAGCCCTGTGGTCCTCGAGGCGCTCGACCGGATGTGGCCGCGCCTGTCAGCGCACGAGCTCGTCCACGACCTCTTCGGCGCCCGCGCGTTGCTCAGGGCAGCCGGGAGCGGGGTCCTCTCCGACGCTGAGGTGGCACTGCTGCACCGGCCGCGCAGCTCGTCGCTCGACGAGGTCCCCTGGACGGCGGCGGACGCTGCCCTCGTCGACGAGGCGCGAGCCCTGCTCGGACCACGCCGGGCGCGGCCCCGCCCGCGAGCAGGGGCGGCCGCAGACCACGGCGAGCAGCTGCGGGAGGATCTCGGGTTCTGGCCGGCGGGGCTCGCGGCCAGTCCGATCCCCAGTCACAACGGGAACGGGGCCGCGGCCGAAGACGACGTGCGCGCGTTCGGCCATATCGTCGTCGACGAGGCACAGGACCTCTCGCCCATGCAGCTGCGCATGCTCGCCCGCCGCTCGATCTCGGGCTCGATGACCGTCGTCGGGGACGTCGCGCAGGCGACCGGTCCCTGGGCGCCGCGGAGCTGGGAGGACGTGGAGCGGCACCTGAGCCCGGCTCGTCCGGCGCGGGTCGCGGAGCTGACCGTGGCCTACCGCACGCCCGCCGAGGTGATGGACGTAGCGGCGGGCGTGCTCGCGGCCAACGTGCCCGGTGTCCGGCCGCCGACCGCGGTCCGGCGCTCGGGGGCTCCCCCCACCGCGTGGAGGTGTGCGCCCGACGAGCTCGCCTCGACGAGCGCCCGGGCGGCAGCGGGCGAGCTGGCAGCGGTCCTTGGTGGGAGGGTCGCGGTGCTCCTCGTCCCCTCGATGGTGGACGAGGTGATGGCCGCGCTGCAGGAGGCGGGCCTCGACCCGGTCGACCCGAGAGACGCAGAGGGTCCGGGCCTCGCTGCGCCACTGGTCGTCCTCCCCGCGGCCGAGTCCCACGGGCTCGAGTTCGACTCGGTGGTGGTGGTGGAGCCCGCAGCGATCGCAGCCGGTGACGGCCTCGGCGACGAGCCCGCCGGCCACGCGGGGGAGAGGGTCCCGGGCGCCACGACGTCGGCGGGCTCCCGGGCGCTCTACGTGGCGCTCACCCGGCCCACGCGCCGGCTGGCGGTCGTCCACGCGAGGGAGCTCCCCCCCGGGCTCGTCGTCGGCTGACAAGTCTGTCGACCAGGGTGTTCGCGCCCGTGTGGCCCGTTCACCGGGGACCGAGGGGCGCGGAGGCGGCTGTGCAGGAGGTTGGCGCCGGCACGGCGCCGTCGACTAGTACATAGGCCCGTGAGCCAGGCCATCTCGGTGCCGCATCCGGGCAAGCCGGCCCGGGTGGTGCACGACCGGCCGCCGATGCTCGCGGTCGGGGTCATGATCTGGCTCGGCTCCGAGCTCATGTTCTTCAGCGGTCTGTTCGCCGCGTACTTCACGATCCGGGCCAACGACCACCCCTGGCCCCCAGTCGGGACCCACCTCGACGTGGTGCAGGCTGGGGTCTTCACGGCGATCCTCGTCTCCTCGAGCTTCACCATGCAGTACGCGGTCTTCTGCGAGGAGCGGCTCAACCGCCGGGCCGCGCGCACCTGGATCGCCGTGACGATGGTGCTCGGGTTCATGTTCTTGGGCAACCAGTTCTACGAGTGGGTCACCCAGACCACGCGCTGGACGACGAACGCGTACGGATCGCTCTTCTACATCATGTCCGGCCTCCACGGCCTGCACGTCTTCCTGGGGCTCGTCGCGATGGTCTTCCTGCTCGGGCGCATGAAAGGGCCCGGCGGCGACCCGGGAGAGCTCGCCGTCTTCCAGGGTGTCAGCTACTACTGGCACTTCGTCGACATCGTGTGGATCGGTCTCTACAGTTGCCTGTTCCTGCTGAAGTAGGAGCGGCCCGTTGATCCGCCGACTGATCAGGAGCCGGTTCGCTCTTCCCGCGGCCTTGTTGCTCGCCGTGGGCCTCGGCAGCGTGCTGTCGCTGGCCTCGGGCGCGAAGGCCGCGACAAGGCAGTCGACACGCACGGGGTCCTCCACGTCTCCGGCGACGACCGTGCCCCGCACAGGGCGCCACGTCCTCGCGACAGCAGGCGCCACGCACTTCGTCAACACAAAGCCGCGGGTCACACCTCACGCGACAGCGTGCACGAAGGATGCGGAGCAGATCGGCTACCGCTCCCCCAAGGACAGCGGCTCGCCCCAGAACAGCACACCCCGCTACCTCAAGTGCTCCCACGGGAAGGTGGTGCAGTACGGGGATAAGGCGATCACGTACCGCCTTCCGCCGTCTTCGTACATCGCGGCCGGCCACGAGCTCTTCGAGGAGAACTGCTCGAGCTGCCACCTGCCGACAGCGCAGGGCAGCGCCGCCGCTCCCTCGCTCGTGGGCGTCGGGCCGGCCACCGTCGACTTCTGGGTGACCACCGGGCGGATGCCGGCGTCGACGCCGCTGCAGGTGCAAGCGGAGCAGAAGCCGCCCCGCCTCACCAAGAAGGAGGCCGCGGAGGTGGCCGCCTGGATCAACTCGCTCACACCCTCAGCCCCCTACATCCCCGACGTCCACACCAAGGGTGCCAACCTGACGCAGGGCGCCACACTGTTCGCTCTCAACTGCGCCGCCTGCCACACCATCACCGGCGCGGGCGACGCACTCGCCTACGGCACCTACGCGCCGACGCTCCACCTGGCCACGCCGACCCAGATCGCCGAGGCGATCCGCACTGGGCCCGGCAACATGCCGCGCTTCACGGGCAACCTCTCCGACGCGCAGGTCCGCGACATCGTCGCCTACGTGAGCGAGAAGATCCAGCACCCGTCCGACCCCGGCGGCTACGGGCTCGGCGGCGTGGGCCCCGTGACCGAGGGCTTCGTGGCCCTCCTCTTCGGCGTCGGCGGGCTGATGCTCGTGTCCTTCTGGATCGGGGACAGGTCGTCGTGACGCCGCACGGTGAGGTCGGGAGATGAGCGAGCCAGAGGAGACCCACGTGACCGGTGAGGTCGACGTCACCGGCCCTGGAGGAAGCGGACCGGGCGACGGCCATGGACCGGGCGACGGCAGTGGACCGGGCGACGGAAGTGGACCGGGCGACGGCCACGGACCGGGCGTGGCGCTCCTCGCCGCGCGAGCGGACGACCCGCACCTCCAGGACGCCACGAGCCACCCCCGGCGTGTCGAGGCGATCGTGGGGCTGTTCTTCCTCGTCGGGATCGCCGGCATCTGCGCGTTTGGGGGGGCGTACGTCGAGGGCGCGAGCACCCAGGTCTACGCAGCGACCCTCTTCGTGGGCCTCTTTTGCCTCGGCTTCGGACTGACCGCATGGGGCAAGTACCTCATGCCCAGGGGGCCGTTCGTCGAGGAGCGCCATTCGCTCGCGTCCAGTGCCGACGAGCAGCAGGCCATGGCCGCCGCTCTCGTCGAGCGGACCGGCATCGTCGTCAAGCGGCGCAAGGTGCTCGGTGGGATGCTGGTGACGGGCCTGGGCCTGTTCGGGATCGTCGCCGCGTTCCCGCTGATCCGCTCTCTCGGGCCCAAGCCGCGATCGAGCCTCTTCACGACGAACTGGAAGAAGGGCTCGCTCCTCGTCGACTTGAACGGAAAGCCGGTCCACCGTACGGATATGCAGGTGGGCGGGCTCCTCACGGTCTTTCCCAAGGGTAAGCAGACGACAACCACAGCGCAGGCGGTCGACCAGACCGTGCTCATCCGGGTGCAGTCCACGAAGCTGGTCACCATGAAGGGCCGCGGCGACTGGGCGCCCGACGGCTACGTGGCCTACTCCAAGGTCTGCACCCACCTCGGCTGTCCGGTCGGTCTGTACGAACAGGAGCTCGAGCTGCTCGTCTGCCCCTGCCACCAGTCCATGTTCGACGTGCGCGACGGAGCGTTCCCGGTCTTCGGCCCCGCGCCGCGGCCGCTCCCCCAGCTCCCGATCTACTTCGACTCGACAGGCTTCCTCAGGGCCCGGTCGGGATTCGACCAGCCCATCGGTCCGGGCTTCTGGGAGCGCTCGACAATCGGGAACGGCAAGGCGTCCAGCACATGAGCGCGCTGTGTGGGCATGACCCGAGGACCACGGAGATGACCGCATGGCGATGACCGAAGACGGTCCGCGCACGCGCCGCGCGGTGCGTGAAGCGCATGGCCCCTACGGCCGGATCCAGCAGGCGGTCAACGAGCTCGACGAGCGCGTGGGCATCGCCAAGGGCGGCCGCGCGCTCCTCGACAAGATCTTCCCCGACCACTGGTCGTTCATGCTCGGGGAGGTGGCGCTCTACTCCTTCGTCGTGCTCGTCGCGACCGGGATCTTCCTCACGCTCTACTACGTCCCGTCCAGCGCGACGGTCGTCTACCACGGGGTGTACAAGCCACTCGATGGGATGCGCATGTCCGAGGCGTACGCCTCGACGGTCAACCTCTCGTTCTCCGTGCGCGCCGGCCTCCTCATGCGCCAGGTCCACCACTGGGCCGCCGACGTCTTCGTCGGCTCGATCGTGGTCCACATGGCACGGATCTTCTTCACCGGCGCGTTCCGCAAGCCGCGAGAGCTCAACTGGACGATCGGGATCATCCTCCTCATCCTCGCGATCTTCAACGGCTTCATCGGCTACTCCCTCCCCGACGATCTGATCTCGGGGACGGGCATCCGGATCGGCTACTCGATCCTGCTCTCGATCCCCTTCGTCGGCAGCTACCTCGCCTTCTTCCTCTTCGGCGGCCGTTATCCCGGCCACATCATCCTGGAGCGCTTCTACATCATCCACGTGCTGATCCTGCCGCTCATCATCATCGGCCTGATCGGCGCGCACCTCGGCCTCCTCGTCCGTCAGAAGCACACCCAGTTCCCCGGTGGGCGGCGGACCGAGCACAACGTCATCGGCTCGCCCCTCTTCCCGCAGTTCGCCGCCAAGACGACCGGCTTCATGCTGATGGTGACGGGCGTGCTCGGGGTGCTGGGGGGCTACGCGCAGATCAACCCCATCTGGCAGTTCGGCCCGTACGAGCCGCCGAAGATCTCCTACGCGGTCCAGCCCGACTGGTACATGGGGTGGCTGGACGGCGCCCTGCGCATCATGCCGTCGTGGCAGTGGACGGGGTGGGGGCACACGATCCCCTGGGAGGTCTTCCTCCCGGCGGTGATCTTCCCCGGCCTCATCTTCAACATCTGCCTCGCGTGGCCGATGATCGAGCGCCGCTTCACGAAGGACTACGCGCTGCACAACCTGCTCGACCGGCCGCGTGACAGGCCGAAGCGCACGGCGGCAGGCGCGGCGATGATCGGGCTCCTCTTCACCGTCTTCGGCGCGAGCTCCACCGACGTCCTCGCGAACTACTTCCACCTCTCGTTGAACCAGGTGCTCTGGTTCTTCAGGGTGGCCGTGATCGTGGTGCCGATCGTCGTGGGTCTGGTCACCTGGAAGGTCTGCGTCGAGATGCAGCGGGTGCCGGGAGCGGTGAAGCGCAAGCGGCCGATGATCGTCTCGAGGACCTCTGCGGGCGAGTACGTGGCCGTGCCCGCAGCCGAGCGCCCCGGCGACGAGCACCACGAGCTCGAGCCCGAGCCCGTCCCCGTGCGCATCGAGCTCGAGCCAGAGCCGGTCGGTGCCGGCACCACGCCGACGGCCGAGGCCGGCGTCCGGCGGGTCCGTCGCTAGCTGTCGGCGAGCGCCAGCGCCAGGCGCGGCGAGTCGCGCGGCGAGTCGCGGGGGCCGGGATGCTCGGGGCTTGGCTCGGGGCTTGGCTCGGGCGGCCCCAGGTCACCCCGATGGTGGACGCAGCCTTCTACCGGGCGCCCCTTCTGCCGGGCGCGGACGCGCGTGCGGCTCAGTGATTGCCACCGCGGCGGCTCTCGGCGGTGACGCCGACGAGCGCGGTGAGGATCAACGACGCGCCGATGAGCGCGAGCCACAGGCCGAAGACCAGCGCGAGCAGCAGCGCGAAGGCCCCGGAGCCGAGGATGAAGGGCCACACGCTCGACCCGGGGAACGAGTTGACCACACCGGCACCCTCCTCGATGGTCGCGTCGCTTCGGTCCTCGGGCCGTGTGCCGACCACACGGTCCGTCCTCCCCCAGAAGAAGTACTTGTAGCCGTTGAAGCGGCGGTGCCAGAAGTAGTAGTACAACCCGGGCACGAATCCCAGGGCGGTGACGCCGACGAGCATCATCGTCCCGCCGTCCTCGTACGCGGTGAACCAGTACGAGATGGCGATGATGCCGAAGAAGGTGCCGACGCCGAGGAGGAACGACGACTCGATCTTCACGTCGCCGGGACCTCCCGGGCGGACCCGGTCGCGCCGTTGCCTCGACCCGGTGGACCGGCGCCGTCGCCTCCTTTGTAGGGACCGTGGCCGTTCGGATGGCCCGCGCCGCCGCCGTGGCGGATGTTGGGGGCGTCAGGGTGGTTGTAGTCCCAGGTCGGGCGCTCCGAACGGATCGTCGGGAGGTGCAGGTAGTTGTGGTGAGGCGGGGGAGAGGTGGTGAACCATTCGAGGGTGTGCCCGTCCCAGGGGTTGTCACCCGCAAGGACCGGGTAGCGCCAGGAGACCCACAGGTTGACCAGCAGGACGAAGAACGAGGCCGCGATCATGAACGATCCGATGGTCGACGCGACGTTCCAGGACTGCCAGCCCAAATTGCTCGGATAGCTCGCCACCCTCCTCGGCATGCCCTGCAGCCCGAGGATGTACTGCGGGATGTAGGTCACCCAGAAGCCCACGAACAAGAGCACGAAGTGCAGCTTGCCGAGACGGTCGTTCAACATCCGCCCGAACATCTTGGGATACCAGTAGTAGAGCCCGGCGAAACCGCCGAAGACCGCCGTCCCGAGCAGCACCTGATGGAAGTGAGCCACGACGAAGTACGTTGTGTGCACGAAGAAGTCGATCGGTGGTGAGGCCAGCATGACCCCGGTGACGCCTCCCATGAGGAAGGCGAGCAGGAAGCCGATCGACATGAGCATCGGCGTCGTGTAGACGAGCTGTCCTCGCCACATCGTGCCGATCCAGTTGAAGAACTTGATGCCGGTCGGGACGGCGATGAGGAGGCTCATCAGGGAGAAGAAGGGGAGCAGCACCGTGCCGGTGGTGAACATGTGGTGCGCCCACACGCCCGTCGAGAGCGCCGCGATCGTCATCGTCGCGAAGACCATTCCCTTGTAGCCGAAGACCGGCTTTCGCGAGAAGACAGGGAAGATCTCGGTGACCATGCCGAAGTAGGGCAGGGCGAGGATGTAGACCTCGGGATGTCCGAAGAACCAGAAGAGGTTCTGCCACAGCACGGCCGATCCGCAGGCATGGATATCCACCAGCCCGGTGACGGTGTGACAGCCCGTGACCGCATAGATCTTCGTCCCGAAGTGCCGGTCCGCGAAGAGCATGACCAGCGCGGCGGTGAGCACCGGGAAGGCGATGAGGATGAGGATGCCCGTCACCAGCATGTTCCAGGTGAAGATGGGCATGCGGAACATGGTCATGCCGGGCGCGCGCAGGTAGAAGATCGTCGCGACGAGGTTCACACCGGTGAAGATCGCGGAGAAC
The DNA here is from genome assembly GCA_027339205.1 of Acidimicrobiaceae bacterium. Taxonomy (GTDB): domain Bacteria; phylum Actinomycetota; class Acidimicrobiia; order Acidimicrobiales; family RAAP-2; genus JAJYVT01. Next base: position 30,466 of record DAHWOV010000031.1, read on the forward strand.
CCGGTGAGGACGAGCGCCATGATCCAGAGGTCCTGCCCGGCGCCTGGCGTGTAGGTGGACGTGGAGAGCGGCGCATAGGCCACCCATCCGAAGTCTGCGGCGCCTCCGGCGACGACGAACCCGAGGAGCATCATGACCGAGCCGCCGAGGTACAGCCAGTAGCTCAGGGCGTTGAGCCTCGGGAAGGCCATGTCTGGTGCGCCTACCTGGAGGGGGACGATGTAATTCGCGAGGCCGCCGAAAGCGAACGGCCCGGCGAAGAGGTACATCATGATGCTGCCGTGCATCGTGAACAGCTGGTTGTACTGCTGGAACGAGATGAAGGTGCCGTGCGGTGTGGTGAGCTGCACCCGGATGCCGAGGGCGAGCAGGCCGGCGATGTAGAAGAGCACGACCGAGGTGATCATGTAGCTGATGCCGATCACCTTGTGGTCCGTCGTGGTGATCCACTTCATGAGCCCGCTCGGCCCGTGCTCCTCCTCGTGGGCGTGCGCGTACTCGCCGCTCGCGATCTGCGGAATGATGACGTCGGTCACGATCCTGCTCCCCCTGTCCCGCTTGCGAGCGCTGTGCGGCTCGTCGAGCTGGCGAGCGCTTGCTTCTCAGCTGTGGAGATCGACGTGCTCGGCCCCTTCGAGCGGTGCTTGCTCACCCAGACCGCGAACTGCGACGGCGTCACCACCTTCACCCGGAAGCGCATGAGAGAGTGGTACAGGCCGCAGTACTGCGTGCACTGCCCGCGGAACGTTCCCAGTGTGTGGAGGTTGACCGTGAACTTGTTGACGATGCCAGGCTGGGCATAGCGGCTGAAATCGAAGGCGGGCACGTAGAAGCCGTGGATGACGTCGTGGGACTGCAGGTAGATCCGCACCGTCTCGTTCTGCGGGAGGACCATCTCGGGATCCTGGAGCTCCACTCCGATGACTGTCACGTGCTTTGTTGTGTAGTGGAATTGCCAGCCCCACTGGAACCCGGTCACGGTCACCGACATCTTCGGCGCGGGAAGTGCGTCGACGTTGTTCTCGGTGACGAAGGTGAAGCCGAAGAGGATCAGGACGAAGACGACAGGGATGGCCGTGTAGATGATCTCGAGCAGCGTGTGGTACTGGGTCTGCCGGGGGATCTCGTCGGAGCGCCGCCGGTAGCGGAGCGCCGCCCACATGATGAGGACGAAGACGAAGACGAACACCGCCGCGCCGGCGATGAAGAAGCCCTGCCAGAGCTTGATGGAGTCCTGTCCCTGGGACGTGATCGGCTTGTGCGCCCCGAAGGTGGGGAGCTGGCACCCGGCGAGGAGGAGCCCCCCGGCGAGCACGAGGGCGGCGGCAAGCCATCGCGGACGACGTCCTTTGGCTCGCGGGCGCCCGTTCGTCGAGGCAGCCGATGGTTGCGAGCCAGAAGCGGTGGAGAGGCTGCCTGACGGCGACGGATCCACGGCTGGGCAGACTAGCGAACCCGCTGTGAGAATTCGAAGTAGCAGGTCGGAGCGTTGCAAGCCTGTGGACGACCGCGACGCGGACCTCTCGGGGGCTAGGAGGCTGCCGACTCGTCGTGTGCGTTCGGCGTCTCGGACGGGCTCGCTCCGTCCCTCATCCCCTTCTCGAACTCGCGCTTCGCGGAACCGAGGTTGCGAGCGAGCTTCGGGATCGCGGCGCCGCCGAACAGCACGACCGCCACCACGATCAGGACGATGAGCAGGTCAGGCCCGAAGATGTCTGCCAGCATCGCTGTCTCCTTGCGTCGGCAGGCACGTGCCCGCCGACGCAAGGGTACTGCGTCCGGCACGCTCGCCGTACCCCGGGGGACGCCGGGAGGACATCGGGGGCACGCTGGGTGATGCCGGGAGGGCGGCGGGGGGGCAGCGGTGCTGCGGCCGTCAGCGCCCCTGCCAGTTGGGCCTGCGCTTCTCGGCGAAGGCGACCGCTCCTTCCAAGGCGTCCGGGGAGCTGAACACGACGCCCACCGCCTCGTCGGTGAGCCGCCAACCCTCCTCCTCGTCCGCGTCGGCGGCGCGCAGCATGACCGCCTTGGAGTGCCTCACGGCGAGCGGCGCGTTCTCCGCGATCCGCTCGGCGAGCACCAGGGCCTCGTCGAGGAGCTCGTGGCGGGGCACCACGCGGTTGACGAGGCCGAGCGCGTACGCTCGCTCAGAGTCGATCGGGTCCCCGGTCAGGGCGAGCTCGAGCGCGATCGAGAGCGGGAGGCGCTTCGGGAGGCGAAAGAGGCCTCCTGCGCCCGCGATGAGACCGCGCTTCGCCTCGGGGATCCCGAAGGTCGCATGATCTGCCGCCACCACGAGGTCGCACGAGAGCATGATCTCGAGACCGCCGGCGAGCGCCGAGCCGTTGACCGCGGCGATGAGGGGCTTGGGGAAGCTCCGCCGGGCGATCCCGCCGAACCCCCCCCTGGCGTTCATGACTGCCGCGCCCTCCCCTGCGGCGAAGGCCTTCAGGTCCATGCCCGCGGAGAAGGCCTTGTCTCCGCTGCCCGTGAGCACCACCACGAGTGCCGCAGGGTCCTCGGTGAGCTCGTCGAAGGCCGCGGCGAGCCCCTCGCTCACCGCGCCGTTGATCGCATTGCGTGCGTCGGGGCGGTTGATGGTGAGGATCTCCACGTGCCCGCGCCGCTCCCTCAGGACCTCGTCTGCCATGGCTCTCCTTCCGGTGCTCGCCGTCCGCCGGGGACGCTACTCCGCCTCGCCTCGAGACCTGCGCCCCGGGTCATGCCATGCTGTCGCCGTGCCCCAGCCCCTCTTCGGCCTGAGCGCCGCAGGCTACCGGCTGGAGGGGGGGTTCAACGGCCGCGGCGAACCGCAGAACAACTGGGGGGCGTGGGAACGCGCGGGGAAGGTCCGTCTCCCTGCGCCGGGGCAGCCGGGCACGTGGGAGGACCCCGGCCGAGTCCTCGACCTCGCGGCGGCAGCAGGCGCGGAGGTCCTGGCGATCTCCGTCGAATGGGCGAGAATCGAACCGCGTCCGGGGGAGCTCGACGGATTCGCGCTCGAACGGTACGCGGCGACCTTCGCGGCGGCGGCCTCCCGCGGCATCACGCCGATCGCCGTGCTCCATGACGTCGCCCACCCTGCATGGCTCGGCGAGGAGTTCTGGCTGACCCCCGGCGCGCCGGACCGATTCAACGACCACGTCGCGCGCGTCGTCCCACCGCTCTGCGCGTCGTGCCGCCATTGGGTGACGCTGCGCCAGCCCAACCTGGTCGCACTCGCAGGGTGGGTCGACGGCCGACACCCTCCCAGACGGATGGGCGCGTTGGCGGACGCATGGGCGGTCGTCGACAATTTCCTCACCGCGCACGTTCTCACGTACGCGACGATCCACAACCAGCAGCCAGGTGCGCAGGTCCTCCTCGGGCTCCGGGCGTCCTCGTCCTACGACTGGGACCGGCTCATGGTGGACCTCCTGTGCGCGCCCGCGCTCGGCGTCGAGCGCGAGCGGCTCGACGCGTGGATCGCGGAACGCCGCGCCCTTCACGACGCCGCGATCCCGCCGGCCGATCTGCTGGACTTGACGTGGCGACGCCTCGCCGGCGCCACGGCCCCATTCGGCTCCTGTCGCGGCCTCGCCCGTCCCTCGCCCGGGCGCGCGCCGGGGGTTGCGTACCTGTCCGCCGCTCGCGGCAGCGGACAGGCGCGGTGCGGGGCGCCCGCGTCCACACGCCTTCCGTCCTACCCCCTCGACGCGCTGCTCGTCGTGTGGTGCCCGCCCCACGTCGCGCCGCCACGCACCGGCGCGCGCCGGGCACCACGCGCCGGCAGGCCCTGGAACACGTCCGCTCCACCTCTCGTCCGGCCCGACCCGCTGGGTCTCGCCCGGTGGTGCCGGGAGCAGGCGCGCGCCGTTCCCGGGCTCGCGCTGTGGGTCGAAGACGGCTTCGCGACGCGTGGCGCCGCGCCGCGTCCCGACGGCTGGGACCGCCGGGCCTACCTGCACGCGCAGGCGGCGGCCCTGCGGCGCGCCCATGCGATCGACGGCGTCCCGATCGGGGGCTACCTCTACTTCGCCACGCACGGTGGTGGCGATCCGACATGGCCCGACGCGGACTTCGGCCTCGGCGGTGACGCGCCGGCATTCCGGCATCTCGTCACCGGCGATTCGCCTGCGCCGGGCTCGTCCTGACACGGCGACGGTCCGTTGCCTGGCGCCGGCCGGTCTCCCCGGCAAGGAGGTGGCAGGTCAGCGGACCGAGCGAAGCACGGTGCGGGGCACCGAACGTGCAGACAGCTCGCGCCCGCGCGTGCCGACCGCGGCCACGAAGCGCCGGCCGCTGTCCAGGCGGGTGAGCACGTCAGCCTGTCCCTGGGGGCGGGCCAGCATCCACGAGTGGCCCCCGGGCACCCACTGCACGGCCGTGCGGGCGCAGCCGGCGAACTCCTCGGCAGTTGGCGTGCCCACGACGTGGTCGAACGATCCCCACTCGGCGAGCATCGGCACGCCGGCCTCCGCGAGCACGCCGACCGCGTCGCGCAGGTCGACGGTCAGGAGCATCGCCCCGATGGGCAGGGTGAGCCCCATGGTGCGGACGTTGTGGCGCACGTCCGGGAGGACCGAGAGGAACGTCGCCATCCTGCCGAGGAGCAGATCGGGAGTGTCCGCGACGAAGGCCGCGAAGAGGTCTGCGAACGGCGCCATGTTGGGCGAGAGGACGCCCATGAGGGTCTGGACCGCGCCGTGGCGGTCACGCCAGGCGGGGGTCGCGACGCCGTCGCGGTAGACGATGCCGAGCGTCCCCTCGGGTCGCTCGTGGGCGTACTGCACGGCGACCGCGCCCCCCATCGAGTGGCCGAGCAGAACCACCGGTCCAGCGCCTAGATGGTCGACGACGTGCGCGACCTGTTCCGCCAACGCGCCGATCGAGACTTCGTGCCAGCCGAGCGGGTCGCTGCCTCCGAAGCCGGGGAGACAAGGGTTCACCACCCGCCAGCCGAGCCTCTCGGCGAGGCACACGCTCTCGGGCCAGTACATCCGGCCCCCTGCGAAGTAGCCGTGCACGTTGACCGCCCAGACGGGCGGGCTCTGCGGACCGTCGGGGCCGTGGGCGTCCTCGTTGTCGGAGACCGCGTAGCGGAGATGCCTCGTCCCGACGTGGAGCACTCCCGGCACCATCCGGACTCCGGTCCGCCGACGGCGGACCCACCCCCACGGCGAGGTGATCGCACGTGCCGGGGACGTGACGGCGCGCGCCGGTGACGCGATCGCCGACCTCAGCGCGCCGAGCCCAAGCCGGGCAGTGTCCCACATCGAGCTGTCAGCCTCGGGCGCCGTCGCCGCGGTCATCGCTGCGGTCCTCGCCTCCACCGGAACCGCCCACGGTCTTCACCCATGTCACCCCCGAGCCCACCGCCCAGCGTCCTGCGAGCGTTTGCAACGATGCGAGACGACGCTACACGGCGCGCGGCGAGGAATGTCAAGGAATGTGCGGACCCAGAGCCGCCACGGTGGTGCTCACCGGGACGGTGCTTCCCGCCGCGCGCGGTGCTTCCGCCCCGGACGGCGCTCCCCATCGCGCGCGGCGCTTCCCGCCGCGCGCGATGGGGGCGCTAGGTGACGTCGCGACGGAAGGTCGTGAAGTAGCCGAGGACCGTCAACCCCACGCCCCAGATCACGAGGGCGATCGCGCCCAGCCACCAGCTGAGGAGGACGTGGGCTGTGAGTGTGCCGCCTCCGGCGCCCGGACCGCGCGGCGAGAGCCCTCCTGCGACCGCCTGGGTCGCTCGTGTGGGGAGGAAGTTGACGTCGATGTGCGCGAGCGAGCCGAAGATGGCGACGATGATCGGCTCGAGCACGAGCGTGAGTCCCAGAGCGAGGATCACCCCGGCGATCTGGTTGCGCACGAGCGTGCCGATCCCCATGCCGTAGACGGCCAGCAGCACGAAGGCGGCGAGCATGCCTGGAACGACGGGACCGACCTCGTGGCCCAACGCGGACACCGACCCGCCCTCGGCGAGGAGGAGCGGGATCCCCATCGCGGCGATCATGGCGAAGGAGACGACGCCCATGAGCAACCCCCACAGCGCGGATGCGAGCACCTTGGCACCGAGGACGTCCGCGCGACGAGGGTGGGCGAGCAGGGTGGAGGTGAGGATCCGATGGCGGTACTCCGTGGTGATGGACAGGACTCCGAGGACGGGGGACATCACGATTGCTGCCGTGTAACCGGCGCCCATGAGCCGCCGCAGGCCGGCGGTGGTCGTCGGCGCAAGGAAGTGCACGACCCCGTTGGCGCCGTTGATGAACGCGGTGGTGACGCCGAGCCCCGTCAGCAGCACGACGACGGCGATGCAGACCCAGGGCCCGGGGGTGGTGCGGAATTTGAACAGCTCCGCGCGGACGAGCTGGGGCAACGCCGTCATCCGGGCGCCACAACTGCTGGGGCCGGGCGGTTGGTCATGGATGTGGTGAGCTCCAGGAACAGGCTCTCGAGATCCTGGCTCAGCTGAACGAGCTCGTACACCACGACCCCGTTCGAGGCGATGAGCGGTCCGAGCTTCTCGGGGGTGGCGCCGTCCACGACGAGCGTGTCGTCGCCCGTCGGCCTCGGCGCGTACCCGGCGGCGCGCACGATCGACGCCAGCCTGTCCCGCTCGGGCGTCCGCACGCGCATCGACGACTGGGACTGGCTCGTGAGAAGGGCGAGCGGGCCCTGCACCCGCAGCCGCCCACCCGAGACGATCACCACATCGTCGACCGTCTGGGCCATCTCGGCGAGCAGATGGGAGGAGACGAGGATCGTCCGGCCTTCCGAGGCGAGGTACCGGAGCAGATCTCGAAGCCACGCGATGCCTTGTGGGTCGAGCCCGTTGGTCGGCTCGTCGAGGACGAGGACGCCGGGGTCCCCGAGGAGCGCGCCGGCCAGCTGGAGCCGCTGTCGCATCCCGAGGGAGTAGCCGCCCACCCTGCGCCGTGCGTCGTCGGCGAGCCCGACGAGCTCCAGCACGGTGTCGACGCGGGCCGCATCGAGGCCACCCTCGATCACCAGCATCTCGAGGTGTGCCCGTGCGCGGCGGGACGGATGGAAGTTGGTGGCCTCGAGGACCGCGCCGACGTGACGCGCGGGGTTCGGGATGTCCCGGTACCGCCTGCCGCCGATGGTGCAGCTTCCCGACGTCGCTGTCGCGAGGTCGAGCAGGATGCGCAGCGTGGTGGTCTTCCCCGCCCCGTTGGGGCCGAGGAACCCGGTCACGCGCCCGGGATCGACGGTGAAGCTGAGATCGTCGACCGCGGTGATCGACCCGAACCGTTTCGTGAGGTCCCGCACCTCGATCGTGGCGCCGCGAACGGCTCCGTTCCCGACGGTCACGCCCCGACGTTACCTCGGCTCAGCGCCGGTCGGACGGTCGCGCGCCGGCGCCCCGCGCTCATGGACCCGGGATCGTCACGACCTGACGGATCACCTCGCCGCGCCGCAGGGCCGCGAGCCCTTCGTTGAGCCGGGAGAGGTCGAGGCGCGCGCTGATCATGCTCTCGAGGTCGAGCCGCCCGGCGCGCCACAGGTGGATGAGCCGATGGAACTCGGTGCGGACGTCTGCACCCCCGTAGTAGCTGCCGAGCAGCGCCTTTGCGGAGAAGAACAGCTCGAAGCCGTTCAAGGAGAGCATCGCATCACCGCGTCCTGCACCGACGATCACCGTGGTGCCGCCGCGCCGGGTGGCGTCCCAGGCCGCCCGGAACGTGGGTGCCGTCCCGATGCACTCGAAGGCGTAGTCGAACCCGTCGCCGCCGGTCACCTCGCTGAGAGCGCCGGGCAGGTCCTCGGGCAGCACGGCCCGGGTCGCCCCGAAGCGCACCGCGTCGTCGAGCTTCGAGTCGACCCGGTCCACAGCCACGATCTCTGCTGCGCCGCAAAGACGCGCGCCCTGGATCGCGGACACCCCGACGCCACCGCAACCGAAGACCACGACCGACGAGCCCACCTCGACCTTCGCCGTGTTGACCGCCGCGCCGACGCCGGTGGTGACCCCGCAGCCGATCAGCGCGGCGATGTCGAACGGCACGTCCGGCGGGATGGCCACGACCGCCTGCTCGGGGAGGACCATCCGCTCGGTCCACGTGCCGGTGCCGGCGAAGCCGAAGACGCCCTCGTCGCCGCGCCGAAAGCGCGGACGTCCCTGCATGGCGAAGAAGATGTCGACGCACAGGTTCGGCTGACCACGAAGGCACGCCTTGCACTTCCCGCACGGCGGGGTCCACGCCACGATGACGTGGCTCCCCTCTCGTAGCGCCGTGACGCCCTTGCCCACCGCGGTGACGACCCCGGCACCCTCGTGCCCCGGCACGAAGGGGAAGCGCTGGAGGATCGTCCCGTCCATGCCCGAGAGGTCCGAGTGGCAGATGCCGGCGGCGCGTACCTCGAGCACGACCTCGCCTGTTCCAGGGTCGTCCAGGTCGAGGTCGTCGACGATCTCGACGGTTTCACCGCCGGGCTCGACCGCCACCGCGCCGCGCATGGCCCGCACGATACCCATCGGCGCACCAGCCGCGCGAGGTCACCCGGCGCTCAGCTCCGGTCGGCGCTCAGCTCCGGTCGGCGCTCAGTCCCACCCGGCGAGCGCTCCCTCGAGCTCGAGCAGGCGCCGCTTCATCTCGAGCCCGCCTCCATAGCCGCCGAGATGCCTGCCGGCGGCGACGACCCGGTGGCAGGGGTAGATGATGGGGAGCGGGTTGGCGCCGTTCGCCTGGCCCACCGCACGGCATGCCCTGGGTCGGCCCACCCGGCAGGCAAGGTCGCCGTAGGTGATCGTCTCGCCGAAGGGGATGCCCGCGAGCGCCCTCCACACCGACAGCTGGAAGGGGGTGCCACGCAACTCGAGCGGGAGCCGGAAAGACGTGCGCTTGCTCGAGAAGTACTCCTCGAGCTGGGACGCTGCCGCTCGCAGGGGGGTGGGCACGGCGCCCGGCGTGCTCCCAAGCTCGGTCGTGCCCGGCAGGCGCACCTGGGCCAACGCCGACTCGTCGCCGACGAGCAGCAGCCGTCCCAACGGCGTGTCGACCGAGAGTCGCGCGCTGGGTGCCGCGGCGTCGTCGTCGTGACAGGTGGTCATGCCGCCTCCTCGGGTCGCGGGGCCGACAGGGCCCACAAGTGCATCGACGCGTAGGAGCGCCAGGGACGCCACCTCGCCGCACGCGCCAGCGAAGCCGGTGGTGCGAACGGCGCGCCGAGATGCGCGAGCGCGCGGCGCACCCCGAGGTCCCCGGCCATGAACACGTCCGGATCGCCCAGCGCGCGCAGCCGCACGTAGGAGACAGTCCACGGGCCGATGCCCCTCAGCGCCTGGAGTCGGCAAGTGACCTCTTGCGGGTCGGCTCCCGGCTCGAGGGAGAGCCCGTCGTCGCAGACCGCCCGCGCGAGCGAGCGCAGCGCGTCCCGTCTGGTCGCAGGCATCGAGAGCGCCGTGTCGGGCGCGTGGAGGAGTGCCGCCGGCGAGGGGAAGACCCGCGTGATCGGTGGTCCGGAGGGCCCGGAAGGTCCGGAGGGCGCGGACGGCCCGGGTGGCTCCGAGGGTCCCGGCTCTGCGGCGCGCGCGCAGTGAGCCGCGAGTGCGATGCTGAGCGTCTCCCCCGCGGCCTCGGCGAACCGACCGAGGACCCGGCGGGCTCCTGCCACGGAGACCTGCTGGCCCGCGACGGCACGGACGGCGGTCTCGAAGCCGTCGACGGTGCCGGCGACCCGCCGGCCGGGGGTCGTCTCGACGAGCGGCCGCAGCATCGGGTCCTCGCCGAGCGCGGTGTCCACGGCGCCGGGGTCCGCGTCGAGGTCGAGCAGACGCCGGCATCGGGCCACTGCTGCTGGGAGGTCGCCCAGCTCCGTGAGCGTCAGCGTCGCGGCGATGTGCCCGTCCTGGGGCCGAAGCGAGACGACCGCGTGGCCGCGAGGAAGGCCGACTGAGCGCGTGAACGTCCCGTCGGCGTACGTCTCGACCCCCGGGACCGCACGGATCCCGAGGAACTCGAGCACGTCGGAGGCCGCCATCGGCTGGCGGTAGGGGAGGCGGAGACCGAGGGTCGTCGCGCCACCTCCCGGCGGCGTCCATGTGGCCGGGCCGCCGGAACCGCCGGGCCGCCGGAGCCGGGTCGCCCGCCGCCGGAGCTCCTGGGGGCTGCGACCGAGCACCTCTCGCACGGTGGCGTTGAACTGGCGGACGCTGGCAAAGCCCGCGGCGAAGGCGATGTCTGCCATGCCGAGCGCGGTGGTCTCGATGAGCAGCCGAGCGGTCTGGGCACGCTGCGCTCGTGCGAGCGCGAGCGGACCGGCGCCCACCTCGGCAGTGAGCATCCGGTGGATGTGGCGGGCCCCGTAGCCGAGACGGGCGGCGAGGCCGCTGACCCCTTCTCGGTCGACGACGCCGTCGGCGATGGCGCGCATCGCTCTGGCCACGACGTCGGCGCGCAGGTTCCACTCAGGAGAGCCGGGGGAGGCGTCGGGGCGGCACCGCAGGCAGGCGCGGTACCCCGCCGACTGCGCGGCGGCCGCGCTGGGGTAGAAGCGGACGTTGGTGCGCGCAGGCGTGCGCGCGGGACAGCTCGGCCGACAGTAGATCCCCGTCGTCGACACGGCGGTGAAGAACCAGCCGTCGAATCGCCGATCCCGTGCGCGCACCGCCTGGTAGCAACGCTCGAAGTCCTCGACCACGCGGCCATCGTCGCGCCGCGCCGCCGGCGATGTCTGGCGGGAATCGGACGTCGGCGTGCCGGCCTCCGCCCTCGGACGCCGGGTCGCCGGCCCCCGCCCCGCTACGGCGCCAAGCTCACGAGGCCGTCGTGCTGAGCGAGGAGAGCGCCCGGCGCGCGGCGGCGGCGATCCCGACCCCGTCGAGGCCGTGGGCCGCGAGGATGTCATCGGGCTTGCCGTGCGGGAGGTACGCGACGGGGAGGCCGCAGGTGACGACCGCCCCCGGCGACCTGCCGCCGTCGAGCGCGCCGGTCCGCAGCGCCGCGGCGACCGCCGAGCCGACACCCCCCTGCGCGATGCCGTCCTCGGCGGTGACGACCACCGCATGCGAGGCGGCGTCGGCGAGCATCTCGGCGTCGAGCGGGCTCGCCACCCGGACGTCCCACACCGACGCGGCGACGCCCTCGTCGGCGAGCGACCGGGCGGCCAGCTCGCAGGCCCAGAGGAGCTTCCCCACCCCGAGGAAGCAGACCGACCCGTCGCCGTCGGCGACCTTCCGGGCGCGAAAGCCCGCACCGGTCTCCGCCGAGCGGCGCGCCGGGGTCTTGGGCCAGCGGATCGCGACGGGTCCGCCGGTGTGGTCGAGCGCGTCGCGGAGCATGACCGCGACCTCCTCGTAGGACGAGGGGGCGAGCACCACCATCCCCGGCACCTTGGTGAGCAGTGCGAGGTCGAGGACGCCGTGGTGGCTCGGCCCGTCGTCACCGGTGACCCCTGCGCGGTCGAGGCAGAAGACCACCGGCAGCCGGTGGAGGCCGACGTCGTGGACGATCTGGTCCCATGCACGGTTGAGGAAGGTCGAGTAGACCGCGACGACCGGCCTGAGGCCCCCCATCGCCATGCCGGCGGCACAGGCGACCGCGTGCTGCTCGGCGATGCCCACGTCCACCAGGCGCTCGCCGTAGCGCTCCGCGAAGGGGAGCAGCCCGGTCGGCCCGGTCATGGCCGCGCTGAGCGCGACCACCTCCGGGCGTGACGCGGCCTCCCGGACGAGCGCCGCCCCGAACGCGTCGGTGTACGTCGCCACGCTCCCCTTGGGGACCCGCGGCAGCCCGGTCTCGACGTCGAAGGGGGACACGTCGTGGAGGCACTTCTCCCCGTCCGCCTCGGCGGGTGCGTAGTTGCGACCCTTCACCGTGTGGACGTGCACCACCACGGGGCCCTTCTGCGCCGTCGCGTCGACGAGCGCCGCTTCGAGCGCATGGACGTCGTGACCGTCGACGGGGCCGATGTAGCTGAACCCGAGCGCGCCGAAGAAGGACCGAGGTGCCGAGGGCTCCGGGCTCTCGGCAGCGGCGGGGTCGTGCCCGACGCGGCAGGCGGTGGTGAGCGGGGAGATCGTCGACGCGTACGACCGGCCGTTGTCGTTGAGGACGACGATGACCTTGCGCCCGGCGAAGCCGATGTTGTTCAAGCCTTCGTAGGCGAGCCCGCCGGTGAGCGCGCCGTCCCCGACGACCGCGACCACGTGGTTGCGCCCGCCCCGGGCGTCCCTGGCGCGCGCGAGGCCGTCTGCGTAGCCGAGTGCGGTGGAGGCGTGGCTGTTCTCGACGACGTCGTGCACCGATTCGGCGCGGTTCGGGTAGCCCGAGAGGCCCCCCGCCTGCCGGAGCGTCCGGAACCCCTCGGCCCGGCCCGTGACCAACTTGTGGACGTACGCCTGGTGCCCGGTGTCCCAGACGATCGGGTCCTTGGGGGAGTCGAAGACCCGGTGGAGCGCGATGGTGAGCTCGACTGCGCCGAGGTTCGACCCGAGGTGTCCTCCCGTCACCGAGACCGACGACACGAGGAAGCGCCGGATCTCGGCGGCGAGCTCCTCGAGCGCGTGGCGGTCCATGCCCCGGAGGCGAGCGGGGGTGAGGTCTTGGAGCACGGGGGGCAGCTCGGCACGCTCTCCACGCTCGGCACGCTGGTTCCTGTCGCTGTTCGCGCGGCCGTGACCGTTGCCGTTCGCACCGTCTCTCGTCGGCGCGGGCTGCGCATCGCCGTCTCCGAGCGCGCGGGCCTCCCATGCCGAGGCGGTGGCGGCCGCGCCTTGCTGGACGTGGGTGTGGCGGACGGTCGTCACGCTGATCAGTGGGTGTTGACGAGCGCGCGCAATGACTCGCGCAGCGACCCCATGGACGCGATCACGGCGGAGGGCTCGTAGCCGCAGTGCGCCATGCAGTTCGCACAGCGCGGGTCCTTCCCCCGCCCGTACTTGGACCATTCGGTGGTCTCCACCAGCTCCTTGTAGGAGGACACGTAGCCGTCGGACAGGAGGTAGCAGGGGCGCTGCCACCCGAGCACCGAGTAGCTTGGGATGCCCCACGCGGTGCACTCAAACTCCCGCTTGCCTTCGAGGAAGTCGAGGAACAGCGGCGAGTGGTTGAGCCTCCACTTCTTGCGCTTTCCGGCGAAGGCCTCCCGGAAGAGCTTCCGAGTCTGCTCCACCCCGAGGAAGTGCTCTTGGTCGGGAGCCTTCTCGTACGCGTAGGCCGGCGAGATCATCATCGCGTCGACCCCGAGGTCGTCGTTGAGGAAGTCGAGGAGGTCTCGCACGGTCTTGGGCGAGTCCGTGTTGAAGAACGTCGAGTTGGTCGTGACTCTGAAGCCCCGGCGCTTCGCCTCGCGGATGGCCTCGACGGCCGTGTCGAAGACCCCCTCGCGGTCGACGGCCGCGTCGTGGCGCTCGCGGAGCCCGTCCATGTGGACGACGAAGGAGAAGTACTCGCTCGGCGTGAACTTCTCGAGCCGGCGCTGGAGCAGCACCGCGTTCGTGCAGAGGTACACGTAGACCTTGCGCGTCACGAGCGCCTCGACGATCTCCGCGATCTGGGGATGGAGAAGGGGCTCTCCCCCGGCGATCGACACCATGGGCGTGCCGCTCTCCTCGACCGCGTTGACGACGTCCTGCACAGAGAGCCGCTTTCGAAGGATGTCCGTCGGATGCTGGATCTTGCCGCATCCCGGGCACGAGAGGTTGCACGCGAACAGCGGCTCGATCTCGACGATGAACGGGTAGTACTTGCGGCCCTTCAGCCGCTGGCGGAGCAGATGCGCTCCGATCTTCATGTTCTGCTTCAAAGGAATGGGCATCAGCGCACCTGTGGGGGGAGAGCGAATCGGACCGTCTCTGTCGTGGTCCTGCGCTCGTCGACGTCGAGGGGGCCGAGCGTCGAGAGTGCCTGGAGCAGTTCGGTGACGAGCGACTCGGGGGCGGACGCACCAGCCGTGACCCCGACGGTTGCCGCACCGTCGAGCCACGAGAGGCGGAGCTGGCCGGCGTCCTCCACCAGCTCCGCACGGCAGCCCTCCCGACGGGCCACCTCGACGAGCCTCGCCGTGTTCGACGAGTTGGCCGAGCCGACGACGAGCAGCAGGTCGCACTCGCGGGCGATGGCCCGCACCGCGTCCTGGCGGTTCTGCGTCGCGTAGCAGATGTCGTCGGAGCTCGGGCCGACGACATCGGGGAACCTGCGCCGGAGGGCGCCGACGACCTGGGCCGTCTCGTCGGTGGCGAGGGTGGTCTGGGTCAGGTAGGCGACCGGGGAGGCCGCCTCGAGCTCCAGCGCGTCGACATCCTCGGGGGTCGCCACGACGTGCGTCTGCCCGGGCGCCTCGCCGTAGGTGCCGACGACCTCCTCGTGGTCGACGTGGCCGACGAGGACGATGTCGTAGCCGCGCGCGGCGTACCGGCGCGCCTCGTGGTGCACCTTGGCGACGAGGGGGCAGGTCGCGTCGATCACCGTGAAACCGTCGCGCGCGGCAGCCTGGGTCCGGACGTCGGGGGAGACGCCGTGGGCGGCGAGCACCACGGTCGCGCCGTCGGGGACTTCGTCGAGCTCCTCGACGAAGACCGCCCCCATGGCTGCGAGCCGTCCCACCACGTGCGTGTTGTGGACGATCTGGCGCCGGACGTAGACGGGCGCGCCGAAGCGCTCGAGCGCACGCTCGACGATCTCGATCGCCCGCTCGACGCCAGCGCAAAACGACCGGGGCGACGCGAGCAGGACACGCCGTGCGCAACAGGCCCTGGCCCAGCGCTCGATCGGCTCGCGCAGCTGCGCGAGGGACGCCTCCTCCTGGCCGCGGGACCCGACCGCGCTCATCGCGCCGGGCCCCGAGGGCTCCTCCACCGCACGCACGACCGCCAGGGGTCGGTCGCCCGCCGCGATCGTCGCCGCCCATGCCGGGTCGTGGTCGAGGACCAACGCGCCCAGCTCGGCGAGCCCGGCCGTGGCGTCTTCGTGGTCCGGGCCGGTCGACACCACCGGGCCCAACGCGACGACGTGGCCGTCGCGGCGCAGCTCGTGCGCGAGCAGCGGCGCCGAGGGCAGCCGCCGCACCAGGCGTGGCGCGCCGTCGCCGTCGACCGCCCACAGCTCGCTCGCCACGACGAGCTGTCCGGGAGCGAGCTCGGGGGCGAGGCGGGCCGCCGTCCCGGTGACCGCGAGCGGGGCGTCCGGGGGAAGTGTGGGCACAAGGTGCTCGAGGGAGGCACCGACGGGCGCGTTCCCACAGTCCGCTGCGACCGTGCCCGCGCGGTCCTGCGTGCGCACGAGGTGGGCCTCGAGCCTGCTCGGTGCGAGCACGATCACGCCGTCACCCATGCGGGCCTCCGGCGTGCACGAAGCGGCCGAGCGCGCTCAGCGGGAAGACCAGCCGGTAGAGGTGGTAGTTGATGTAGAAGTCTCCGGGGAACCCCGTCCCGGTGTACCACGGCTCGTCCCACGTGCCGTCGTCGCGCTGGGTGGAGCAGAGGAACTCCACGCCGCGGCGCGTGGCGCGCTGCTCGGACTCACCGGCGGCCAGGAGCGCGTTCAGCGCCCACGCCGTCTGGGAGGCGGTCGACACGCCCCTTCCGGCCCACGCGCGTTCGTCGTAGGAGCGCAGGTCCTCGCCCCATCCGCCGTCGTCGTTCTGGTGGTCGCAGATCCACTCGACCGCACGGCGGACCGCCCTGTGGGTGCAGGGCACCCCGGCGGCGACGAGGGCCGGGACGACCGCGCCCGTCCCGTACACGTAGTTCGCGCCCCATCGGCCGAACCACGACCCGTCGGGCTCCTGGTGGTCGAGGAGCCAGGCCACCCCGCGTGCCATCGCCGAGCGGTCCGAGGGGCGGCCGGCAGCGAGGAGGGCCGCGAGCATCTCGACGACGTGCGCCGTCACGTCGGCGCTCGGCGGGTCGATGAGCTCCCCGAAGTCGCAGAACGGGAGCTTCCGGCACAGCGTGCGCGTGTTGTCGACGTCGAACGCGGCCCATCCGCCGTCGGCACACTGCATGCCGAGCACCCATCGGGCGGCGCGCTCGAGCGCGCCGCGATCGTCCTCGGCGCACCTGAGCAGCGAGAGGACGACCTCGGCCGTGTCGTCGACGTCGGGGTAGTGGTCGTTGGCGAACTCGAATGCCCAGCCGCCGGGGGCGAGGTGCGGTCGGCGGACCTTCCAGTCGCCTTCGACCGTGATCTCCTCGCCCACCAGCCAGCGCGCGGCAGCACGCATCGCGGGGTCGGTCGTGGCGAGGCCCGCGTCCGACAGGGCCACGACCGACAGCGCGGTGTCCCACACCGGCGACTGGCACGCTTCGAGCCGCCGCCCTCTCTCGTCGCGGATCGTGAACCCTTCGAGGCCCTCGAGCGCCGCCTCGAGCACCGGGTGTGTCAGCGCGTAGCCGCGGAGATGGAGGGCGATGATCGAGTACACCCAAGGGGGCTGGATGCCCCCCCATCCGCCGTCGGCCTCCTGGCGCTCGATGATCCAGCGCTCCGCCTCGCGCAGCGCGGCTTCGCGCAGCGTGCGCACGGGACGCCGCGCATAACGCCGCGCGAGCCCGTCCGCCCGCTCGAGCACGCCTTCCCACGTGAGAAGGCGGTGGGGCGGGAGCGGCGGCAGCCCGGAACGGAGCTCGTCGATGTCGACGCCGAGGTCGCGCACGGGACGGTAGGTGCCGACGACGGTGAGGGCGACCACGGTCTGGCGGGCCCAGCAGCCGAAGTCGTAGATGTTCAGCGGGAGCCACGGGGGGAAGAAGACGAGCTCGGGCGGCAGGACCGGAAGGTCGTCCCACGACCACTTGCCGAAGAGCGCCAGCCACATCCGGGTGAACACCCTGGCGCGCTCGACGCCGCCGTGCTCCCGGACGAACGCCGACGCGGCGGCCATGTGCGGCGCGTCCGGCGGGTCGCCGGCGAGACGGAGCGCGACGTACGCCTCGATCGTCGTCGAGAGGTCGCCGGGCCCGCCGTAGAAGTTGGCCCACGTGCCGTCCTCGCGCTGGTTGGCGCGGACCCAACGCGCGGAGGCGGCGGTGTCCTCGACGTCGCGGATCCCGAGGAACTGGCGGAGCAGGAGGTCCTCGGCGTCCATCGTGACGTTCGTCTCGAGCTCCCCCTTCCACCACCCCGCTGGGTCCTGGAGGGCGAGCAGCGCCTCGGTCGCCTTCTTCAAGGTGTCCGCCGCATCCGTCTTTAAAGCCGCATCCGTCTTTAAAGACGTCGGCGCGGCGGCACCGGCTCCCGGCCCCTCGATCGGACGCGCGTCGTGGGTCGTCATCTGTCCCTCGCAGTCACGTACCGGGCGACCTCGCAGAGCTCTTGCTTCGGCGAGGTCGCGATCGGCGCGCGATCGAGCGAGCCGAGCGCGGCTCGGAGATGCTCGTCGGCGATCGCGGTCACCTCTTCGCGGACGCCCGCTCGGTCCATCAGCTCGGTCGCTCGCGCCACGTCCCCGGGGTCCGGGGTCCCGGTGAGGATGGCCGAGAGCTCGTCGGCAAGCTCGCCGCCCTGCTCGAACGCCACCGCCACGGGCAGGGTCTTCTTGCGCGCGAGGAGGTCCGCCCCGACGGGCTTGCCCGTCACCGACGTCTCCCCCCAGACGCCGAGCACGTCGTCGACGGCCTGGAACGCGATCCCGAGGTGCTCGCCGTACTCGCCGAGCACGTCGGCAGTCCGTGCGTCGGCGCCGCCGAGCAGCGCGCCGATGGCGCAGGACGCCGAGAGCAGGGCGCCGGTCTTCCCCCGTTCCATCGCGAGGCACTCGGCGACGGTGACCCGCCCGCGCGCTTCGAACGCCATGTCGGCGGACTGCCCCGAGATCATCGCCTGGTTGGCGTCTGCGAGCCGCCGGGCCGCATGCACGCGAGGCTCGGTCGGGGGGTCGAGCAGGACCTGCATCGCGAGCGCCGCCAGCGCATCGCCTGCCACGATCGCCACGCCTTCCCCGAACTGCGCCCACACCGCCGGCCGGTGCCGCCGCTCACGGTCCCCGTCGATGATGTCGTCGTGGAGGAGCGAGTAGTTGTGCACGAGCTCGATCGCCACCGCGCCGGGGACCGCGTCCTCGTGGCGCCCCCCGACGGCCGTCGACGCCAGGAGCACGAGGGCCGCGCGCACGTGCTTGCCGCCGGCGGCGAGGTGGTGGTGCACCGGTGCGTGCAAGGACGCGTCGAGCCGCTCGACCGCCGCGAGGAGCGCGGGGACCACCAGCGCGCCGGCCCGGGCCAGCGCCTCCGGCGCCTGCGCGTGCGCCCCGCCGGGGCCGGGAGGCACGAGGGAAGTGGTCACGCGGGCACCACCTCCTCGAGCGGGCGGGTCGAGACGCCGGAGCGCCCGAGCGACGACACCGCGGCGTCGGCGGCGGCCACCCCCGAGCGGACGGCCCCCTCCATCGTCGCGGGCCATCCGGTCGCGCACCATGCGCCCGCGAGGAACACGCCGGGCACGCTCGTGGCCGGCGGGGGTCGCAGCGACGCGGTGCCCGGAACCCCGCGGAACGTCGCCGCGTGCTCGCGGCTCACGACGCCGTCGACGACCGCGGCCTCCCGTGCCTTGGGGAAGAGATCGCCGAGCGCGACGAAGAACGTGCGGATGAGGTCGTCGGGGCGCGCTCCGATCCAGGCGCGGGCGTCCGAGAGCGAGACCACCAGGCACTGGTGCGGGCTCGCAGAGGGGATGCCCGCCGCATCGGAGTGGTCGAAGACGAATTGCACCGGGGACGCGACCGCGGCCGCGAGCGGCAGGTCGGTGACCTTGCGGTCGAGCACGAGGTGGACGTTGACGATCGGCGAGCGGCCGAGCCCGGAGACGTCTCCCAGCGCCCCGTCTGGCAGCACGGCGGGCGCCGCCTCGTGGGAAACGGCCACCACGACCGCGTCGGCCTCGAGCCGCCGGGCGGCGGTGCGGACCTCGACCCGGTGCCCACCCGCACGCGGCGAGCGCACCGCCTCGACAGCCTCGCCGAGCACGACCTCCACGCCCGCCGACTCGAGGGCGCGCAGGCCAGCCGCGCCGTGCAGCTCTCCGAGGGGCACGGTCGCCCAGCCGACGTCCGCGCCGTCGACGGTGTCGAGCAGCCCGGTGCGGAAGACCTTCGCCGCGAGCGCGAGCGAGGCCTCGGAGGACCCGACGTTCACGGTGGGCAGCACCACGAGGTCCCACAGCTGCTCGATGGTGCGAGCGGACTGGCCGTGGCCCGCGAGCCACGTCGCGAACGTCACCTCGTCGAGCGCGGGGTCATCGAGTGTCAGCTCGCGCAGCGCGCGCACCGCGGGCCCCAGCCGAAGGCGGGCGCCGAGCGAGAGGTGGCGGTAGGCGAGGAGCGACGGTCCCAGGTGCAGAGGCGAAGGAAGCGGCGCAGCCGTCCGGACGATCCGCGCCCGCCTCCCGCCCGGTGAGAGGACCGGGATGTCCAAGGAGGGTTGGATCAGGACCTCGTCCGCCGCGCCGATCCGGTCGAGGAAGGCGCGGTATGCCGTGCAGCATCGGAGGAAGACGTGCTGACCGTTGTCGAAGCGCAGCCCGTTTCGCTCGAAGGACCACGTGAGCCCACCGAGCCGCCGGCGCTTCTCGACGAGCGTGACGCCGGCGCCCGCGTCCGCCGCGCTCAGCGCGGCCGCGATGCCGGCCAGGCCGCCGCCGACGACCGCCACCCGTGCCCGGCCCGGGCCGGCGGCGCTCACGACGCGCTCCGCGACCGAGCGGGCGCGCCGAGCGCGCCCGGCGAGACGAGGCAGGACATGGAGACCAAGAGCTTCTCGGACGCCGGGACCGAGATCCGGCCGCGCGTGACGGCCATGGGGTCCTGGGCGATCCGGCGGAGGAGGCGGTGGTAGATGCCCGCCATCGCGCCGACGCACGCCTTGCTGCGCCGGTCGAGCATCGGGAGGAGGCGGAACCCTCGCGCGAACCAGTCCTCGGCGCGGGCGCACTCGAACGCCACGAGCCGGCCGAGCGCCGCGTCGTCCGAGAGGTCGGCGGGGCATTCGCACGCCACGGCGTCGGCTGCCGGCAGGTACACGCGCCCGCGCCGGCCGTCCTCCTTCACGTCCCGCAAGATGTTGGTGAGCTGGAGCGCGACGCCCAGATCGTCCGCGAAGCCGTTGGCGCCCGGCTCGCCCGCCGCGCCGAAGACCGCGAGCGACAATCTCCCGATCGAGCCCGCGACGCGCCGGCAGTACACGACGAGGTCGTCGATCGTGGCGTACGGGGTGCCGACGACGTCCATCTCGCAGCCGTCCACGAGGTCCGCGAAGGCGTCCATCGGGAGGTCGTAGCGCGCCGCGGCGTCACCGATCGCCACGAGCACGGGGTCCTCTGCCGGCTCACCTGGCGTCGCGAGCCGCTTGCGAACCTCGGCAAGGTCTTCGAGCTTTTGCTGCGGGGGCTGATCGCCGTCGCCAATGTCGTCGATGCGCCTGGCGAGCGCGTACACCGCCGAGAGCGCCCGACGCTCGGGCGGGTGCAGCAGGCGGATCCCGTAGGCGAAATTCTTCGCCTCGCGACGCGTGATCGCCTCGCACGCCCGGTACGCCCGGTCGACGTCGAGCGGCGAGCTCACGAGAGGACTCCTGTTGGGATCGGCGCACCTGCCCCGGCGGCCCGATCGGCCGGGAGGCCGAGCGGGGCGAGGAGGACCAGCGCGAGCCGGGCCGCGAGCCGTCGCGGGCGTGGGCGTGGGCGGCACCGCTGCCCGAGGACGTCGAAGTCCGCGGCCTCGATGGCGTCGAGCGCCGCCATGCCGCCGGCCGCGAAAGCGGCGACTGCGAGCCGGGCTCTCACGGGCAGGCTCGCCGCGAGCGGCGCGCCTGCGAAGAGCAGCTGCCGCGCGCGCCCGGCCTCCAGCGCGACGACTCGGCGGAGCGCGTGCCCGGCGTGCGGCGCGGCGAGGTCCTTCTCGTCGCAGCCCTCGTCACGCAGGTCGCTCTGGGGGACGTAGATCCGGTCCCTTGCGAGGTCCTCTGCGATGTCCTGGAGGTGCTCGACCACCTGGAGGCCCGTGCACACGTCGTTGGAGAGGGCAACCCGGTCGGGCGTGGCCGCCCCGAAGATCTCGAGCACCAGCCGGCCCACCGGGTTGGCAGACAGCCGGCAGTAGCCGACGAGGTCCTCGAAGGTCTCGTAGCGCGAGACGGTCTGGTCGCGCCGGTTCGCCTCGATGAGGTCGTAGAAGGGCTGGGGCGAGAGCCTGCGGGCCGCCGCCGTCTCGCCGAGGCGGCGCATGACCGGGTGGCTCGCCTCCCCGCGCAGTGCACGTCCCAGCTCGCTCTCGAGCCACGCGAGGTGGGCCAGCCGGTCGCCGCCCGCCTCGTCGCCGATGTCGTCGGTGAGCCGGGCGAAGCCGTAGACGGCCATCAGGTCCGCGCGCACGTCCGCGGGGAGGAGCCGGGACGCGACCGGAAAGTTCTCGCGCCTCGCTTGCACATAGATCGACTCGGCGGTGGGGACGCCGGAGTATTTGGGTGATCGTGTCCTCGGGCAGACCACCGGTTGCTCCTTGTCAAGCGCGTCGGGTCGAAGGTGTTCCATGGGGATGCGTGGCGTGCTGGGCCGGGTCAAGCGCACGATACTGCCAGCTTAAGCACAGTGCACACAGCATGCCCCGCCCATCGAACGCTTGTATGCGGACGCTCGGGCGGGCTGTGCAGCGCGCAACCGGGGGCCCGGCGCGCTCGTGGATCCCAGCAAAACAAACGATCGTCCGACGTCGATTTCCGCGTATCCGCCGACACGGCGCCGGCACCGCTGCACTGGCAGTTTCCGGGGGGCGAGCGCCGGGTATGCCTGGTCGCGGAGAGGGACTGGCCGCGGGTACCACCCCAAGATCGAACCTGTGGGAGGCAGACGACCATGTCACAGACGACCATGTCGACCATGTCGACCATGTCGACCATGTCACAGACGACCATGTCAGAAGAGCTCGTCGGCAGTGGGCAGCGGGGCGCCGCCCGCCAGGACTCGCACTCCACCGGACTGCGCGAGACCGGCGGCGGTGGCGATGGAACCGCCCACGGCAGCGACTCCGTGAACGGGCAGGACACGTCGGGCCCGGCTGACCTGGCCGGTGCCGGGGGTGCGGGGAGTGCAGCCGGCGCCAGGGGTGCGGCGAGTGCAGCCGGCGCCAGGGGTGCGGCCGGTGAGGACGCAAGCGCCAAGGATGCGAGCCTCCGGGCGCTCGAGGTGCTGTCGCACGCGCTCGAGGAGATGCGCCGCGACCAGCAGCTGCTCGAGAAGCGGCTGGCGGCGCTGCACCGCGAGCGGGCCGAAGGACGTGCCTGGCGTGACATCCTGACCGCCGAGGAGCCCCCCGGCACGATGCAGGTGGTGAGCCGGATGCTCGCCCGCCTCGCCAAGGCGAGCGGTACCCTGCGCAAGGAGCTCGTGGACACCCTGCGGCGCGAGGGCGCGAGCATTCCCGCCATCGCGAAGCTGTTCGGCGTGACCCACCAGCGCGTGTCGAACCTGCTGCGCCGACCGTCGGAGCGGAGCGAGTAGGGGGTCGGGACCAGAGGGTCGGGACCAGAGGGTCGGGACCAGAGGGTCGGGACCAGGGGGTCGGGACCAGGGGGTCGGGACCAGAGGGTCGGGACCAGAGGGTCGGGACCAAGGTCCCTTCGATCGATGCGGGTGCACCTGCTAGAACCGCTCGCATGAAACTGGCCATTCCGGCGGAGTCCGTCGCGGGCGAGCGCCGCGTGGCGATCGTCCCCGACGTGGCGAAGCGACTGGTCGCCGCCGGATGGACCGTGGCCGTGCAGTCGGGTGCGGGTGAGGAGGCCGCGTTCACCGACGCGGACTACGTGGCCGCCGGGGCCGAGGTGGCGGCGGACGCCGCTGGGTGCCTCGCGGGAGCGGCGGCCGTCATTCGGGTGCAACCACCAAGCGTGGACGACGCCCAGCTCGTCCCAGAAGGTGCTCTCGTCCTCAGCTTCTTGCAGCCAGCCGCCTCGGTCGACGCACTGCGCGTGCTCGCCGCCAAGCGCTGCAGCGTCTTCAGCTTCGACCTCCTGCCCCGGATCAGCCGGGCGCAGTCGATGGACGCGCTGTCGTCCCAGGCGACCGTCTCGGGGTACCGCGCGGCGCTCACCGCCGCCACCCGGATCGGCCGGTTCTTCCCCATGCTCATGACGGCGGCCGGCACGGTGCCGCCGGCCAAGGTGCTCGTCATGGGTGCCGGTGTCGCAGGGCTCCAGGCGATCGCCACCTGCCGCAGGCTCGGCGCGATGGTCCGTGCCTACGACGTGCGCGCGGCGGCAAAGGAGGAGGCCGAGAGCCTCGGTGCGACCTTCGTCGACCTCGGAGTGAGCGCGGAGGGCACGGGCGGCTACGCGCGTGAGCTGACGGCCGAGGAGCTCGCGGCGCAGCAGCACGCGCTCGCAGACGAAGTGACGAAGGCAGACGCGGTGGTCACGACCGCTGCGGTCCCGGGCCGACGCGCTCCGCTGCTCGTGACCGCAGCGATGGTGGAGCGAATGGCGCACGGCACCGTGGTGGTCGACATGGCGGCGGACTCCGGCGGCAACTGCGAGGTGACGCAGCCTGGAGCGGACGTCATGGTGAGCGGCACCCTTGTGGTCGGCATGTCCAACCCTCCCTCGGGCATGCCGACGCACGCGAGCGCGCTGTACTCCCGCAACGTGGCCAACATCCTCGCGCTGCTCTCGTCGGAAGGTGCTGTGGCCCCCAACTGGGAGGACGAGATCGTCGCAGGGACGTGCGTCCTGCGAGACGGGAAGCCCGAGCACGCATTGACGGCAGAGCTCTTGGGGAGCGAGTCCTGATGGGCATCGTCTGGTACCTGACCATCTTCGTGCTCGCCGCCTTCGTGGGCTACGAGGTCATCTCGAAGGTCCCGAGCATCCTGCACACGCCGCTCATGTCGGGCTCCAACGCGATCCACGGCATCGTGCTCGTCGGTGCGCTGGTCATCATGGGCGAGGCGAACGGGACCGCGCAGCTCGTGCTCGGCTTCATCACGGTCTTCCTCGCCACGCTCAACATCGTCGGCGGCTTCGTGGTGACCGACAGGATGCTCGAGATGTTCCACGCGAAGCCCGAGCGGGCGGCTGCCCCGTCTTCCCCCGCCGCCGGCAACGCGTCGGAAGAGGGCCGATGATGACCGTCGCGCTCACCGCCGTCTCGCTGCCGCTCTCCACGTGGCGCTCCGCCGTCTACCTCGTCGCCATCATCGGCTTCATCCTTGCTCTGAAGGGTCTCAGCTCTCCGCGGCACGCGCGGAGGGGCAACCTGCTCGGTGCGGGGGCTGCGCTGCTCGCGGTCGGCATGACGTTTTCGGCGGGAGGCGTCAACCACTCGGCACGGAACCTCGGCCTCGCGTTCGGAGCGATGGCGCTCGGCACCGTCGTGGCGGTGCCGGCGGCACGGCTCGTGAAGATGACCGCGATGCCTCAGATGGTCGCGATCTTCAACGGCGTCGGCGGCGGCGCGGCCGCCCTCATCTCCGTGTCGGAGCTGCTCCACATCCACAGCACCGGTGTGAGCCCTGCCACGTACGTGATCGTCGAAGCGGTGCTCGGCGTCCTCATCGGGAGCGTCTCGTTCGCCGGCAGCGCCATCTCCTTCGCCAAATTGCAAGAGCTGATGGCGACGCGACCGATCGTCTACCCGGGTCAGCAGCCGATCAACGCCCTCGTGGGCGCAGGGATCCTCGGCCTTCTGATCGCGGCGGTCGTGACCGGCTCGACCGACTACGTGTTCGGAGTGCTCGGTCTGTCACTGCTGCTCGGGGTGGCGTTCACCCTGCCGATAGGCGGCGCGGACGTGCCCGTGCTGATCTCGCTGCTCAACTCGTTTACGGGGCTCGCCGTCGCGGCGTCCGGCTTCACCCTGGGCAACCCCCTCTTGATCGTGGCCGGCACGCTCGTCGGCGCGTCGGGCATGCTGCTCACCCGCCTCATGAGCAAGGCGATGGGGCGCTCGCTGCCCAACATCCTGTTCAGCGCGTTTGGCGCGGTGGTCACCGCGACGGCCGACGCAGGAGGGCTCGAGGGCAAGACCGTGAAGACGTCGACGCCCGAGGACGTGGGCGTCCTCCTCGCGTACGCGCGCAAGGTGGCCATCGTCCCGGGGTACGGGCTGGCCGTCGCGCAGGCACAGCACGTCGTGAAGGAGCTCGCGGACGAGCTCGCATCGAGAGGGGTCGAGGTCTTCTACGCGATCCACCCGGTCGCGGGCCGCATGCCCGGGCACATGAACGTCCTCTTGGCCGAAGCGAACGTGCCCTACGACGAACTGAAGGAGATGGACGAGGCCAACCCGGAGATGCCGACGACCGACGTGGCGCTCGTCGTGGGCGCCAACGACACCGTCAACCCGGCAGCCATCGACTCGCCCGGGAGCCCGATCTACGGCATGCCGATCATCCATGCCGACCAGGCCGCGCACATCGTGTTCCTGAAGCGCTCGATGCGCCCCGGGTTCGCGGGCATCGACAACGCGCTCTTGTTCGACGACAAGACCGTGATGTTGTTCGGCGATGCGAAGGACACGCTCCAGAAGCTCGTGAGCGCGGTCAAGGCCTCTTAGCCGAGCTACGCGGGAGCGTGCCGGTGCCTGCCGGTGCCTGGCCGGTGCCTGGCCGGTGCCTGGCTTGGAGCCGAAGTCGCGCCTCGTGGCTCCGGGCGCTGGCCGCTGGACCGCTGCGGGGACGCCCAAAAGCCCGATCTTCGGGCGTCCGAAGCGAAGGCCGTTCGGCCCTACCGGACTCTCGATGCGTCACGTACCGTGAACGTATGGCCACGCCAGCTCCTGACATCGAGCCTCGCAGCCAGGCGGTTTTCATCCAGGACTTCGTCGACGTGGACGAGCCCGAGCACCTCGTGAGCGAGCGCCTCACCGAAGGGCAGGCGTGGCTCGCGCGTCTGGCGGGCGCCGCAGGGGACGAAGCGGAGCACCAGCTCGTGAGGCTGGGACCGTCCTCGCTCGGGGAGTTGATCACGCGCGAGATCCGGGTACGCCTCGGACCCGCCTCGACGCTCGACGACGGCATTGTCGTGCCCCTGCGCTGGGAGGACGCCCGTCGGCCCACCCTCTTCCCCGTGCTCGACGGCAATCTCCAGGTGGCGCCACTGGGAGACGGGTGCAGCCGGCTCGTCCTTTACGCCTCCTACCGGCCGCCCTTCGACGGACTGGGCCGGGCGCTCGACCAAGCACTCTTGCACCGCGTCGCGGAGTCCACGATCCGATCGTTCCTCCGTAAAGTCGCCGAGACGTTGCAGGACTGGCCGACATGACGCGACTGAGGGCTGCACGATCCGGCGCGCGGGCACGATCCACGGCCTGACGCCGGGAACGACCCACCGCGCGACCCACGGCCTGACGCCGGGAACGACCTATTGCGCGACGCACGCCCCGACGCACGCCCCTCAGCTCGTCTATATTCGTTCTAGAACTCGGAGGCCTGGGGATGGGACGCCGATCGAACGTGGGGATGGCTCGCGCCTTGGAGCGTGTCCGGGTGCTCGTGCTGCACCCGGACGATGGGGCCGCGCGCCCGTGCACGCTCAGGTTCAGCGCACAGGGCGTGGTGCTCGAGTCCGTGACGAGCGGCGCACCGGTCACGTTGCTCCGGGTGCCCTGGCGGGCGATCGAGGGGCTCTCAGCGGACGGTTGCGTCCGCGCACCCGACGGGACGATCGTCCAAGCACTCGATCTGGCCACCGATCGCGGCGAGCTGCGCCTTGCGATGCCGGCGCCCGAGGTCACCGCCGCGCTCTCGGTACTTGCGACGTACGCTCGGCGCTGGCGGTGCTGGCGGTATCCCGCGTCACGGTTGACCGCCAGGTTCGCGGCCAGCGCCAGCGGCGCGTGCAGGGGAGGGTTGACGCACGCGGGGGAGGCCGTCCGTGCCTCGCGTCGACGTCCTGCCCTCGCCCTCGTCACGGTGGCTCTCGTGCTCACCCTCGTCGTCTCCGCCGCGGGTGCGCTCAGTGCGGGACTCCGCGGTTCGCCTCACCCCGTGCACGCGTCGGTGACCCGCAGCCTTCCGCAGGCCAACGCCCCTGGCATCGCCGGGCTCGTCGCCCGCTCGTACGTGCAGGGTGGGAGCGCCGCCAGGCTCCCACGCGCCTCGGCACCGCCTCCCCCTGCGCCTGCGTCCATCGCCGAGTCTCCGGCGCTCTCTTCGCACGAGGTGTTCGGCTTCGTGCCGTACTGGACGCTCGCCGACCAGGCGTCCTTCGACGTCGGCGGATTCACGACGCTCGCCTACTTCTCCCTGAGCGCCAACGCGGACGGCACGCTCGAGGAGTCGGGCACAGGCTGGGACGGCTACGAGAGCCAGGCGTTCGCCGACCTGGTCGCGCGGGCGCACGCCGCCGGTGTGCGGGTGGTGCTCAGCGTCAACTGCTTCTCGCTTCCGGCACTCGAGGTGCTCACCTCCTCGCGCGCCAGCGCGTCCGTGCTGGGTGCCTCGATCGTGGCGGCGATCGTCGCCAAGCATCTCGACGGGGTCAACCTCGACTTCGAAGGGGGCGGTGCGGCACAGCGTGCCGGTCTCACGGCCCTGGTGGCATCCGTCGCAGGTGCCGTCCACGCGGTGAACCCTCACTTCCAGGTCACGGTCGACACGTACGGCAGCGCGGCGTCCGATCCTGAGTCGTTCTACGACGTGCGCGCGCTCGCGTCGGTGAGCGACGGCCTCTTCGTCATGGCGTACGGGCTCAACTACGGAGCGCTGCCGACTCCGCAGTCGCCGATCACGAGCAGCGAGATGTCGGACGTGGCCGAAGCGGCGCAGTACGCGTCAACTGTGCCACCGTCGAAGGTGATCTTCGGCACCTCCTACTTCGGCTACTCATGGGCGACGACCAACGGGACCATGGCCGCGCACGCGGTCGCCACTGGGACACCGGTCACCTACGCGCAGCTTGCCGCGAGCGGGCATCCGATCTACTGGGACCCCGTGACCCAGACCGCGTGGACGTCCTACGAGACCGGTGGGCAGTGGTACGAGGACTACGTGAGCAATCCCGCGTCCGTGTACCTCGTGGCGCAGCTCGCACAGCAAGAGGGGTTCAGAGGCGTCGGGGTTTGGGCGCTCGGCATGGACGGCAACGACCCGCAGATGACCGCCGCGCTCGACGGCAAAGCCCCCCCGCAGCTCGAAGGGCCGACCGGGCCTGCATGGACCACGCCGTCGACGACCGGCAAGAGAGCTCCGACCGGACGGCCCACGGGGGCGACGCTGCCCCGGTCGCCGACGACCACCACGACGACGGGGGCCCCCGCGCGGACGACCACCACGACGACCGGGGTCCCCGCCACGACGACCACCACGACGACTGCGCCCTCGCCGCCGGCGACGACCACGACGACTGCGCCATCGAGCCCGACGACCGCGTCATCGCCGCCGGGCACCGCGACAGCCGGGTCGCCGACAGCGGCGACGCAGTCCGCGACCGGGGCTCCGCCGCCAGCCGCGACACCGACACGACGTCAGGGCACTTCGACGATCTCGCCGTCCTCGGCTCCCGGATCGGCGGGTTCACAGCCGGGATAGCCGCCTCGCTCTCCCGCCTCCAGCGGCGCGCGTCGGAGGCCACAGGTCGTACGCTGCGGTCCGCGAGGGCGACACCTTGGAACTGCGCGTCGGACGCCGAAGGTCCTACGCTGCGCTCTCGACGCCCATGATGCCGCTCCACATGTCGCCGCCCTGCGCGCTCGGGTCTCCCCGCGCGACGGTCGCCAGATGACCGGGGCGGCTCGAATCCCGGTCGGTGCACCCGCAGGGCGGCCGCACGACCGCGACCAGCGGGACGTCGGGGAGGTCGGCTCGATCCCCCGCGTCCACCGCCGCCGGCTGCCGCGGCCCACGCCGCGTCAGCTCGTCTCCCGGGGCGCCGAGATCATACGAACCGGCGTGCGGCGCCTCGCATCGCTCGGTGCGCGCCAAGCGGTCCACGTCCGCGGCGGCGGACGCCTCCTCCCGGCGCCCGTCGTCGCACGGGCACTTCGCCAGATGTGCCAGGACCTCGGCGGCACCTTCATGAAGTTCGGCCAGCTGGTCGCTTCGTCGCCCGGCCTCTTCGGGGAGGGCGTCGCAGAGGAGTTCCGCGCGTGCCTCGACACGGGGCCGCGCGTCCCCTTCGACGAAGTACGCGACACCATCGAGGCAGACCTCGGCATGGATCTCGGGGACGCATTCGCTGACCTCGATCCGCAACCGATCGGGCGGGCGTCGATCGCGGTCGTCTACCGCGGCCACCTCCTGGACGGTCGGGAGGTGGCGGTGAAGGTCCTGCGTCCCCGGATCGACCTCGAGGTCGCAGCCGACCTGACGCTCATGGTCCCGCTCGCCGAGCTCGTCGCCAGGGAGACGGGCGAGCAGATCGCAGGCTCCGTGCTGCAGCTCCTCGACGGACTCCGCCAGCAACTCGCCGAGGAGCTCGACCTGCGCAACGAAGCGAGAGCGCTCGCGCAGTTCCGCACCCTCTTCTCCCGGTCGAATCTCGACCGGATCGTGGTGCCCGAGCCGTACCCGGAAGTGTCCGGACAAAACGTGCTCACGATGGAGCTGCTCCATGGGACGGCGATCGACGATCTGGCTTCGATCGCTGCGCGCGGGCAGGACCCTGCCCCGCTCGTGGAGGAGGTCGTCCGCGCGTTCTTCACGACCACGGTCCGCTGGGGCGCCTTCCACGGCGACCTGCACGCTGGCAACATGCTGCTCCTCGACGACGGCCGCCTCGGCATCATCGACTGGGGCATCGTGGGACGCCTCGACGCGGACACGCACCGCTTCGTCGTCCGGCTGCTCGATGCAGCGCTCGGAGACGAGGAAGCGTGGACAGACATCACTGCGCACTTGACGCGTGTCTACGGGCGCGCGATCCAGGTGGGTCTCGGCATGTCCGACGCAGAGCTGACGGCGTTCCTCCGGGGGATCGTCGAGCCGGCGCTGACGCTCCCGTTCGGCGAGGTGAGCCTCGCGGCGATGCTCGAAGCGCCGCTCATCCAGGCGGCGAAGGCCCGAGGAGCACGGGCGCACCAGCGTCCGATGAGGTCGGCGCTCCTCCGCCTGCGTACGAATCGAGAGATGCGACGGCTGGCCGACGAGGCCGGGGGCCTCATGTCCCCCTTCACACGGGGAGCGTTCCTCCTTGCCAAGCAGTTCATGTACTTCGAGCGCTACGGCAAGCTGTTCCTCGCCGACAGGCCGATCCTTGCGGACCGGGCCTTCCTCGCCGGTCTCGTCGCCGAAGTGCGCTCGTAGCGGAGTCGTTTGCGAGCCGAGGCTCGCGTGCGCTCGGGCCCGCGCGCCCGCGTGCGCGCTCGCTCGGTCGAGGTATGGAGGTCAGCCCGCCGAGCTCGGGTCTGCGGCCGCCTCGACTGGAGGTGCGTCGGCGGGCGGGAGCTCGCTCGTGCAGTACATGCACTTCGTCGCGGCGAGGGGAAGGCCGTCTGAGAGGCAGAAGGGGCAGGTCTTCGCCGGTGCCGGGTCGCCGAAGACGGTCACTCCCCGCCGAGCCTGGACGTGCTTGTAGGGGATGACGATGGCGAAGTACACGACCGCCATGAAGATCACGAAGTAGACGATCGCGGCGATGAGCGTCCCGAAGTTGAGGAACGTGCTGGTGTTCCCCGTCGTGCCCAGCTGCACGCCGAGCGCGATGGGGTGATCCCCCTGAGCCCGGTTGACCAGCGGCTCGATGATCCCCGTGGTGAAGGCCATGATGAGCCCGCTGAACGCCAGAGCTACCACCAGGCCTACCGCCACGATGATGAGGTCGCCCCTCATCAAGAAATTTCTGAACCCTTTCATTGAGCCCTCCTCGTGGGTCTTGCCGGACAGCCCCGCGTCCCGGGACCTGCCAGAGATTGTGCTCCGGGAGGGGCGGGCGATGCCGGTATGCTCCTCGTCCGCGCGGCCGTGCCGCCACGAACATGACCGGAGGTGCCGGGTGAAGGTCGTAGTCGACTTCGACGTGTGCATGAGCAACGCCGTGTGCATGGGGATCGTGCCGGAAGTCTTCGAAGTCCGCGACGACGGGTTTCTCTACGTGCTCGACGAGCACCCGCCCGAGACGCTTCGGGACCGGCTCCGTGAGGCGGAGAGCAGTTGCCCCACGGGTGCGATCACGCTGGTCGAGGACGACTGAGCCAAGGGTGGCGGTCCCGAGAGTCCGGATCGCGCCGTCGCCGACGGGCTTCTTCCACGTCGGGACCGGGCGTACCGCGCTGTACAACTGGCTCTTCGCCCGCCGCTACGGGGGGGTCTTCATCCTGCGGATCGAGGACACCGACACCGAGCGCAACCGCGAGGAGTGGGTGGACGGCATCGTCGACGCGCTCTCGTGGCTCGGCATGGAACCTGACGAAGGCCCGTACCGCCAGTCCGAACGGCGGGAGCGGTACCGGTCGGTGCTCGACACGCTGTGGGACGCGGGGAACCTGTACGCATGCGACTGCACGCGTGAGGAGGTGGTTGCCCGGACCGCCGGTCACGCGACGCCCGGCTACGACGGCTACTGCCGCAGCCGGGGGGTCAGCCGGGAAGGGCACGCTCTTCGTTTCCGCACCCCCGACGAGGGTGAGACCCACGTCCACGACCTGGTCAGAGGAGATGTCGTCTTCCGTCACGAGACGATGGAGGACTTCGTCGTCGCCCGTTCCAATGGAGAGCCGCTTTTCGTGCTCGCCAACATCGTCGATGACCGCGACATGCGGATCACCCACGTCATCCGCGGCGAGGAGCTGCTGCCGAGCGCGCCGAAGGCGATCCTCATTTGGGAGGCACTGGACGCGGCGGAAAGTGGAGCGGCAGAGGGCGGAGCGAGGGAGGGCGGAGCGGCGGCGGACGGGTCGTCGGAGGCCGGATCGTCGGCGGCCGGATCGTCGGCGGGCACGGGAGCTCGCCCGCTGCCCGCCTGGGCGCACCTGCCGATGCTCGTCAATGAGCACCGCCAGAAGCTGTCCAAGCGTCGAGACGCTGTGGCGGTGGAGCTCTACCGGGACCAGGGATTCCTGCCGGAGGCACTCAGGAACTACCTCGCTCTCTTAGGGTGGAGCCCACCAGGCGACGACGAGAAGGTGCCCCTCCAGGTCCTGATCGACAACTTCACATTGCGCGACGTCAACCACTCTCCGGCGTTCTTCGACGTGAAGAAGCTCGCTCACATGAACGGCGAGTACATCCGGGAGCTCACCGTCGAAGACTTCATCGCACGCTCGCGGCCCTGGGTGGACCCCTCCGGTGAACGAGCTGCCGGCCGGTGGGCCCCCGGGTCGGTTGGACCGCCGCCATGGCCGCCGGAACGCTTCGACGAAGGGGTGTTCGCGAAGCTCGCGCGTGTCGTCCAAGAGCGCGTGACGACTCTCGGGGAGGTGCCCCGCCTCGTCGACTTCGTGTTCCTCGAGGATCCCCCCTTCGACGACGCGTCGTGGCAGAAGGCGATCAGTGCGGATCCGGAGGCGGCAGCGCTGCTCGACGCCGCGATCGCCGAGTACGCGCAGATCGAATGGTCGGCGGAGGCGTTGCGCGCCGCGACGTTGCGGGTCGCGGAGCGCTCGGGGCGGAAGCTGGCCAAGGCGCAGGCTCCCATCCGCGTTGCCGTCACCGGACGGACCGTCGGTCCGCCACTCTTCGAGTCCCTCGAGGTGCTGGGACGCGACGAGACCCTGCGGCGGCTCGGTGCGGCCGCCCACCGCGCCCGCGCCACCTGAGCCGACGGCCGGCGGCTCGACGTGTTCCTTCTCCGCTGGCTCACTGCGCCAGCGCGATTCGCTCTGAAGGTCCTGGTCCTCGTCATCGCAGGCCTGGTCCTCTACTACGTCGTCACCCTTGTGCAGGTGTGGCTGACGTCGCGTCGTTACGACCCGGTCAGCGCCCAGGCGATCGTGGTCATGGGATCGGCGCAGTACAACGGGGTGCCGTCGCCGGACCTCCGTGCGCGCCTCGACGAGGCGCTCTTGCTCTTCCAAGAGCGCTACGCGCATCTGATCGTCTGCACCGGGTCCAGAGAGCCCGGGGATCGCTACACAGAGTCGGAGGTGGGGAAGGCGTACCTCGTCAGCAAGGGAGTGCCCGCCTCAGACGTCCTCACGGTCGGCGGACGAGACAGCTGGACAAACCTCGCTCTTGCGGCGGGACAGCTGCGGCCGCGGGGGTTGAGAGACGTGCTCATCGTGACGGACCCCTTCCACGAGGACCGCTCGATGGCCATCGCGTCGGACGTCGGGCTCGTTCCACACCCGACGCCGACCCAGACGTCCCCCATCACCGGGACCGCCGTGATCCCGTACTTCCTCAGCACAGCCGCGGCGGTCGCCCTCGGACGTATCGTCGGTTTCCAGCGACTGCACCAGCTCGGCGAGCTGGCGGTCCAGTCAGCAGGTGCGACGGTCTCGCGGACATTCCAGGCTCCGCTAACCTGACACCACCCATTCGGGGGTGGTGTAATCGGCAACACGACAGGTTCTGGCCCTGTTATTGGGGGTTCGAGTCCTCCCCCCCGAGCTGTGCAGAAGTGTCGCGGCACGCCTGCGCTCGGCCCCATCGTCTAGAGGCCTAGGACACCACCCTCTCAAGGTGGAGACACGGGTTCGAACCCCGTTGGGGCTGC
>DAHWOV010000044.1:0-4808 GCA_027339205.1 Acidimicrobiaceae bacterium
CCGGCAAGGTCGGGTCCTGCCGGCGAGGTCGGGTCCTGCCGGCGAGGTCGGGTCCTGCCGGCGAGGTTGGGTCCTGCCGGCGAGGTTGGGTCCTGCCGGCAAGGTCGGGTCCTGCCGGCAAGGTCGGGTCCTGCCGGCGAGGTTGGGTCCTGCCGGCGAGGTCGGGTCCTGCCGGCGAGGTTGGGTCATGTCATGGGGACAGCCGGTCGACCCTCCAACCGTCCGGCTCACGTCGATACCTGAGACGGTCGTGCAGTCGGTCCGCCCCCTCTTCCCAGAACTCGAACGTCGAGGGAAGGATCCGGTAGCCGCCCCAACGCTCCGGCCGCGCCGGCACGATGTCGTCGAGGGCGGCAACCGCCTCCTCGAGGTCGTGCCTGCTCTCGATCACCGTGCTCTGGTACGAGGCGACCGCGCTCCTCCGCGACGCGGCCGGGCGCGTCGACCAGTACCGATCGGACTCCTCGGCGGTCGTCTTTGCGACCGTGCCGCTGAGACGCACCTGACGGTGGACCGGAAGCTGCCAGCGCAAGACGGCCGCCGCACGCGGATTGTCTTCGAGGTCCTTCGCCTTGGCGCTCCCGTAGTCGGTGAAGAACACGACCCCTTGGTCACGACCGCGAAGGAGCACGTAGCGTGCCGACGGCTCTCCGTCACGGCTCGACGTCGCGACGCACATGGCCTCGGGCATCGGCTCACCCGCGGCGCGTGCCGCCTCGAGCCATTCGCCGAGCTGGAGCATCGGGTCGCGGTCCAGGTCTTCGGGCTCCATCAGATCAGCATCCGTCGTGAGCCAACATCATCCATGGGGAGCCATCGTGCCCCGCCGACATGCCCTCGCGCCAACGGTCAGCCCGTCGCGACGTCGGCTCGTGCCGTCCCGAGGTCGTCGTAGGCGGTGGCGAAACGCCTGATCGCCGCGGCACACACTTCGTCGCGTTGCAACGTGCCGAACGACAGCGTGTGCAACCACGTCGCGAGGCCGAAAGCCGGCGTACCCCGGTACCGGTCCCACGCCCTGGCGAACGACGGCGCGCCGACGCCGGCCATCGCCAGCGCCTCGAGGTACGTTGCAAGAAGCTCCCGCTCGTGGCGACGGCGGACCTCCACGTCGAGCGAGCCGACGAGGAAATAGCCCACGTCGTGGGACCAATGGCCCACACGCGCGAGCTGCCAGTCGAAAAATCCGGTCTGCCGGCTCGCCGTCGCGTAGGTGTTGCCGGGGTGCGGGTCGCCATGGAGCACCGTGCGGGGTCTCGTCGCCGCAATCGCCGCGCTGCGCCGGAACTGCCCGCTGAGCATGCGAGCCCCGATCCCCCGCGGCAGTGACAGAGGCTCCCCCGCGACTTCCTCTGCCCGTCGCAGGCCCCGCGCAAGGCTGGCGGTCGAGACCGTTCCCCACACAGGACCGAGGCGCCACACGCACAGATGAGCGAGAGACGCCGGAAGCGGGCGATCCCAGTGCGCCGCGTGCAACGCGGCGAGGCCCTGTAGCCCTGAGCGGACCGCGTCCAGCGAGAGAGGTGCCAGCCCGTCGTGCGGCTGGCCGCCCGAGGCGGCCACGTCTTCGGCTACCACTACGCACGCGGCCCGGGAGCGGTCGACACCTCCTCCGTAGAAAACCGGGTGGTGAAGAGGAAAGGTCACGCCGGCGTCCGCCAGCAGAGCTTCGGTCCAAAGCGCGCCGAGGACGAGCAACGCCATGCGGTGCGACGGGCGACCCGGCCCCTTCACGAACACCGACGACGGGCCCGGCCCGCCGGCGAACGAGAGAGCGACGCGCGCCGCGCTGTTGGTGCCGTGCTCGACGTAGTCGATCCGCACGTCGCGCACCACGATGCCCGGGTACCGACGGCCGAGCGCGGCGCTCATCCATGTAGGGCTGAGGTCCGACCAACGTCTCGGCACCGGGAGCAATCGGACCTCTCTCGACACTTCAGCAGCGGGGCCGCCGCGCCGGGATCCTGCAGGAACGCGCGGCGGCTCTCACGGATAGATCGGCCTTGGTCGTCGCGCGAGTCCGCGCTAGTCCCTGCGCCAGTTCCGGCACCGGTACTCGGGCGCTGCCCCGCTAGTCGGGGCCCGCATCGGACAAGCCGCCATCGATGGCCACCTGGAGGGCGGCGGACCCGCCGGGCGGCGGACCCGCCCTTCCTGCGACCCGCACCTTGACCGGCTCCAACCCGCGCTCAGCCTCGGGCATGGACGACGGCTGCGAAACCCCCGCGATCCGGTAGACCTCGGACCCGTCCACCGTCTCGTTGGCGATCAGGAGATTCGCGAGCTCCACGAGCTGCGCGTGGTGCTGAGTGAGGATATCGATCGCACGCTTCTCTGCCGCGGCGAGGAGTGACGACACCGCCTCGTCGATCTTGGCCTGCGTCTCCTCGGCGAACGGACGACTCGTCAGCGCAGGCCCACCACCACCCAGGAACGCCGAGCCTCCTTCCGGATAGCCCACGGGCCCAAGCTCCTTGGAAAGCCCGAACTCCCGCACCATCTTGGTCGCGAGCTCGGTCGCCGACGCGAGATCATTGGCCGCGCCCGTCGACCCTTGGCCCAATTCGACGAGCTCGGCCGCACGCCCGCCGAGCCGGACGGTGAGCAGGTCGTTCAGGTAGTCCTCGCCGTAGAGATGGCGCTCGACGAATGGCAGCTGCTCGGTGACTCCAAGCGCCTGACCCGCCGGAAGGATCGTGACCTTGGCGACCGGGTCGGCCTTCGGACAGAACGCGGCGACGAGCGCGTGGCCCGCTTCGTGCACCGCGACTGAGTGCTTCTCCTCGGGGAGCAGCACGTTCGACCCCTCTCTGCGACCGAGGATCAGCCGGTCACGCGCTTCGTCGAAGTCCGTCGCCTGGAGCACATCCCGGTTGTGGCGCACCGCGACGATCGCTGCCTCGTTGACGAGGTTCGCGAGGTCCGCGCCCGAGAACCCCGGGGTCCCGCGCGCGATGACCTCCAGGTCGACGCTCGGGCCCAACCGCTTGTCCCGCGCATGAACCCTGAGGATCTCGACCCGTTCGGTCAGCGTGGGAAGCGGGATGGTGACCTGCCGGTCGAACCGGCCGGGACGCAGCAGCGCGGGATCAAGGATCTCGGGCCGGTTGGTCGCAGCGAGCACCACGATGCCCTCGGAGGGGTCGAACCCGTCCATCTCCGCCAAGAGCTGGTTCAGCGTCTGCTCGCGCTCGTCGTTCGAGACGATCGTTCCCGCGCCGCTACGGCGCTGGCCGATCGCGTCGACCTCGTCGACGAAGATGATCGCCGGAGCCCGCTTGCGCGCCTCGGCGAAGAGATCGCGCACGCGCGCGGCTCCGACCCCGACGAACATCTCCACGAAGCTCGATCCGGTCACGGAGAAGAACGGTACCGAGGCCTCTCCCGCGACCGCCCGCGCGAGAAGGGTCTTGCCGGTCCCCGGCGGGCCCACCATGAGCACTCCGCGGGGCGCGACCGCGCCGGCGCGCCGGTAGCGATCAGGGCTCCTCAGGAAGTCCACGACCTCGGCGATCTCGCGCTTGGCGCCGTCGTAGCCTGCGACGTCTGCGAACGTGGTGGACGGCCGGTCCGCGTCGAACACCTTCGCCCTGGACCTTCCGACCCCCATCGCTCCCTGCAGCCCGGAGACGCCTCCCCCGCGGGACAGCCGCATCCACAGCCAGCCGATGATGACGAAAGGTAGGAGCAGGATGACCCACGTCAGCACCTCGTCGCCGAAGGAGGTGGAGGAAGCTGTCGCCGTGATCGCGACGCCGTTCTTCTCGAGCTCGGTGAGCGCCGTGCTCCCTGCAAGCGCGACCGGGATCACGGTCGTGTAGTGCTTGCCGTTCTTCAAGACGCCCGAGGCCGTGCCATTGGACTTGATCGTGATCGTGCGTACCTGCTTCGCCGACACGTCCTTCAGGAAGTTGCTGTAGGTCAGTGTCACTGACGGCGTCGCTCGCGTGGAGGGGAGCACGAGGAACAGCCCGATGAACAGGATGAGCGCGATCAGCCAGAGCCAATGGCGCCAAGGTGGAGGAGGAGGCGGGGCGGTCGGGGTCGGCTTGTCACCCGGCGGCGGCGGGTTCGCCTGCTTGGTCAATCCGCGCTCCTCCTCGCTCACCGGCGGTCGGCCGCGACCTGCCGCGGCCGGCCGCGGTCCGCCGCGGCCCGCCCGCCTCGAGGTTACAACGCAAGCAAGACCTTCCGATCGGCGACCTGCGGGCAGACCTGTGTCCAAGGGAACCGCAAAGCCCTCGTCTGCGAAAGGACGTCGTGTCGGCCCACGGCGGTCACGTCTCTGCGAGACCGTCACGGCTCTGCGAGACCGTCACGGCGATGCGAGACCGTCACGGCTTTGCGAGACCGTCACGGCTTTGCGAAGAGGAGGACGACACGATTGCCGGTGGTCGGGCGGATGCGGACCGAGGCCTGTGGCGTATGGCCTCCTCGGAGCCGTGCGCGCCTCGCGGCGGTGGCCCTCGGCGTGCTGCTCAGGGACGTCCGGCCCCCCGGGCCGTGCGCCCCTGGGGCCCTGGGACGGCCTCGACCACTGGAACGGCCTGGGCCACTGACGGCTTGACCGGCCGCCTCGCGGCGGCCCCGCGCGTCGACACCCCCTGCCAGCCGCACCCCTCGCACCCGCGCGTCGACACCCCCCTCAAGCCACACGTCCTCGCACCCGCCCACACCCGCGCCTCGACACCCCCTGCAAGCCACACCCGCTCGCACCCGCGTGTCACAGCCCCTCCCCGGACCCCCCTTTCCCGGGACCTTCCCCGGGACCCTCCCCGTCTGCTCCGAGCGACGTGCTCCACGCCTAC
>DAHWOV010000050.1:0-2824 GCA_027339205.1 Acidimicrobiaceae bacterium
GACGAACAAGCTCCTGAGCAAGCTCCTCTACTACGGCTTCCTGCTCGTCGTGATGAGCGTCGTGTCCTCGGACACCACGCTCTCGGAGGAGGAGAAGCAGCAGACGAGCGCCGGCCTCGCGCTGTCCGACGAGGACGCGGCAGCCATCACGCACCCCTTCGCCCGGATGCTGACGCCGACCGCCATCTGGCAGCGCGTCGGCTCGGGGGTGCTCGAGAACTCCGACTTCATCGACGCGCTGGTGGCGCTCTACGACGCCGCCTCGGGCCTCATGCGCTACCGCCGCGAGCGGGCACGGCGCGAGGCGCGCCTTCGCGCGATGGGGCCGAGCGCCAACGGCCAGGCGCCCTTCGCCGCGCCGGCACCTGCGCCCGCGGCGCCGATCGCCATCCCGGAGGGAGGCGTCATGCCGTCGCCGGAGGTCATCGCCGAGATCAGGCGCCGCCACGGGCAGGAGACGTCGTGAGGGTCCGGGACGTAGTTGCCCGCACCGGCGAGGCGAAGGCGCCGATCGCCGCGCCGAG
Source organism: Acidimicrobiaceae bacterium (assembly GCA_027339205.1). Taxonomy (GTDB): domain Bacteria; phylum Actinomycetota; class Acidimicrobiia; order Acidimicrobiales; family RAAP-2; genus JAJYVT01. The sequence goes on from DAHWOV010000050.1 coordinate 525, forward strand.
CCCGGCGCACCTGGCTTTCGCGGGGCTGCTCGGGGAGCTGGCGCGCCTCGGCGTCGAGACGGGCCACCCGATCGCTCGGGCGCTGCAGCGCCTCGTGCCCTCGATGCTCCGGGACATCGCCGACATCCCCGAGGACACGCTGCGCGCCTTCTGCGGGAGGATGGCCGCGCTGCTGGTCACGGTGGCCGAAGCCGACGAGACGACGACCCTGCCGCACCTGACGCTCGTGGACGAGACAGGGGAGGAGGAGCCCGGTGACGCTGGAGCTGGGGCAGATCTCGCTCCGCTGCCTGCCCGGCAAGGGGGCTGACCGGGCGCTGTGCATCGGGGGCTCGGGCTCCGGCAAGTCCACCCTGGGTGACCGCCTCGGCCTCGACTGGGACCAGCGCTACGCCCGCCGCAAGGGGCGCCGCCTGATCCTCGACCGCAAGCCCCGCTACAAGGCCGAGCGCCTGGCGAACGGGCTGCCCGCGAAGCGGCTCTACAAGGACTGGGACCACGGCAGCCCCGTCCCGGGGTCCGTCCTCGTGGACGACCCCGAGGACCTGCGCCTCGCCTGGGAGACGGGAAGCCGCGTCGCGATCTGCCAGGGCGACTCCGACGCCGACGTCCCGCGGATGCTCGCGGTCGCCACGCGCTACCACAAGGACGCCCGCGCGAGCAGGCCCCAGCTGCTCCACGTGGACGAGATGCTGTATTTTTTCGGCCCAACCGGCATGCCCAAGGGAAAGAGCGACGTGCTCAAGACCTACGCCGTGGGCGGCCGGGAGCGGGGCATCGCGTCGCTGTTCTGCTCGCAGCGCACGAAGGGGTTCCCGGCCTCGATCCTCGAGGAGTGCAATCGGCTGTATTTGTTCCGGCTCGACTACCGGGAGGACGTGAAGCGCCTACGGGAGATGGGGGCGCCCGTCGAGGACGAGGACATCCCCGACGAGGAGTACCTGTTCCGCTACTGGTACAAGGCGGACTATCACAATCTCTACGGCCCCTACCGCCTGACGCTCGGCGCCTAGCTCACATAGCAAGGGCCGACGCCGTGCCGATCGTGGCGCTCGTCACGGTCAGCGACCAGTACCAGTTGGGGGGCACGATCAGCGTCATGTTATGCACCTCGCCCGAGACGCCGATCTGCTCGGCGCCGCCCCAGTCTGGCGGCGTGTCCGTCGGTCCGAGCGCCCATTGACCGCTCCCACCTATTGCGGTGGCAGTAATGGGGATGGTCAGCACCAGAATGCCCGTGGCCACGCTCTGGTAGACGGTGCCGCTCACCGGCGGGTTGGTGCCGAGGGCAGGGGTCGTGCCGGTGGGCACCAGGGACCCGCTCGTGTAGAGGTTGTACGTCTGCACGTAATCGGACGAGTAGGTGTAGGTGTCGCTGAGGTGCCCCGCCACGGTCACGTTCCCCGACCCGTCGTCCAGCGTGCTCCCGCCTCCTGTGGTCAGGGGCTTGCCCGCCACGGCAGGGAGCTTGAGCGGCGCGGTGAGGTCAGCGTCCCCCGGTCCCGGCCAGATGCCGGAAGGGATCGGCGCGGGGAGCTGGGTGGGCATCAGAGGGGCAGCTTGCCGCGCACCGGCGCGACCTGGCCGCACAGCACGAGAGCGATCGGCCCTGCCGTCGTCACGCTCAGCATGCGCAGGTCGGCCGGGAACAGGGGGATGCGCACGTCCGGCATCGTGGTCGTGCCGGGGGACACCGGGATCACGACATCGCCGAGCTGCACGAGCCCGGTGGCACCGGAGGGCACGCTCGCCACGATGGTCGTGACGTACTCCAGGTCGGTCGTGCGGGCCGACAGCGTGGACACCGCGCCGCCGTACGCGGGCGACGAGCTGAGGACCTTCGCGCTCGGGAGGTAGCCGTATTCGAGTATCCAGCTCGGGATGGCGGACTGGAGGCGCTCGGCGAGGGTCGCCATCCCCGCCTCCATCTGCTCGACGATCGCGAACAGGCGCTCCAGGTGCTCGTCGCGCCCGAGGTCGCTCCGGTCCCTGGCGAGCACCGGCTGCGGCACGTCGTGCTCGGCGAGCACCGCCGCCGGCGTCTCGGTCGGCAGCGGCCGCCGGGGCTCGGCGAGGAGGAGCCGCCGCGTCATGCCCGCCTCATCTGGGTCACATTGTCCGCGGCGACGCGGCCACGCTCGATCAGCAGGTCGCCGTAGGCACGCTGGAGGTCGTGCGTCGCCACGGCGAGCTGGTGGACGCGCACGGCGAGGAAGATCACGACGCCCGCCATCGCTCCCCAGCCGAAGGTTCCGTCCATCACTCTCCGATCTCGATGTCGGGGAAGCGCTCGTGGACGG
>DAHWOV010000052.1:0-2667 GCA_027339205.1 Acidimicrobiaceae bacterium
AGGGGAGCGGGCGGGCGCGGTGGGGGAGGTGGAGCATGGTCGAGATCCTCACCATCGGACACTCCAACGCGGCGATCGAGGACGTCCTCGTGCTGCTCGAGGAGCACCAGGTGGAGCTCGTCGCCGACGTGCGCAGCGTGGCGCGCTCGCGCTTTTCGCAGTTCAACGCCCTCGCGCTCGACCGGGCGCTCAGGGGCGAGCACATCGCCTACGCCTCCTTCGGTGCGACGCTCGGCGGGCGGCCCGAGGACCCCGAGCTCTACGACGCCGAAGGCCACGTGCGCTACGACTGGCTCGCCGAGACACCGGCGTTCCTCGCCGGCATCGATCGGCTCGAGAAGGCGTCACGGCATCGGCGCGTCGCGCTGTTGTGTGCGGAGGAGGCGCCCGATGAGTGCCACCGCCACCTCCTGATCGCCCGGGTGCTCGTCTCCCGCGGCGGCGAAGTCGCCCACCTCCGCCACGACGGGACGGAGGAGCCCTACGAGGCGGTCGTCGAGCGGAGGAGGCCGGCCGGCCAGCAGGCGCTGTTCGGGGTGGAGGCGGCGTGGCGCTCGGTTCGGGCGCTGCGGGGACCGCGTCGGCCGATACCCGGCCAGAGCGCGGTGTGAGAAGGGCCGTAGCGGTCGTCGTGCCGGTGCGGACAGGAGCGGCCATGTGCGGGTCCGATGTCGTGGGCGACCTCGGCACGGCGCTCTTGGTCGGCGGGTGGAGCACACGCATGACGCTGATCGGCGAGCACTACGGCCCTGTTGCCGGCTTGGCCGTCGAGGGGAACCGCCGGGACGGCCGGCTCCGGCTCTTTGACGCGGTGAGCCCGGCGCAGGCGATGGAACGCCCCACCGGGTGTCTTCCTCGCGGGATGGACACGTCGCTGGGGTGGTGGACCTCGACACCGGCGAGGTGGTCCTGGTGACGACGCCGGGGATGGCCCGGTGAGGGACGCGCGCGAGGTCGCCGGCGTCGCGGCAGCGGTGGTCGAGCTGTTCGGCTCTGGTCGCGAGGCCGTCGCCTTCATGGACAACTGGAAGCATCACCGGGAAAGGAGGTGACGCGCTCGTGAAGGTCGCCAGCGAGGGGCGAAAGGCCCGGCGAACAGAGATCGCTCGACACGTTCACCGCCGCTTGGCTGACCGCGGGTTCGCTGAGCGGCTCGTGGCTGATCCTGGCTCAGGCAACAAGGTCGTCCTCGTCGCGCTGGTCGGCGACAGCGTGTCTCGGCTGCTCAGCCAGCTCGAAGCTGCTGGCAGGGCTGTGAACGTCTTCGTGGGGGTTCCCGCGGGCATCGTCGCGGTGTCGTTCGAGGCGGTCGACCCGGAGACAGCGCCTCACCGTTCCATCCCAGGAGCCGGTGAGGTGTCCGAGGTGAGCCGCGACTGCACCGTCGGGGTTCTACTGGCTGAGCTGGACGCATGGACTGGCAGATCTCGGATCATCCGATTCGTCGATGGAGGCCCAACCAGCCCGCAGAGCAGTCGAGCCCGGGTAGTCGCCTTCGCCTAGCCGCCGAGCCTGAACGGAGAGGGCTCGCGGACAGCGCGGCCCCTGCCTCTTTCCCCGTCGCGGGTTAGGTGGCCGGAGGTCGCCAGGGTGGCGCGCACGTGGCTGTGCCCGAGCATCTCCTGTGCGACCTTCGGCCGAACGCCCGAGGCCAGCATGAGCGAGGCCGCGCTGTGGCGGGTGTCGTGGCGGCGGATGCGGGGGCCGCGGCTTTCCCAGGGCCTCGAAGCACACAGCGACCCAATCGAACGCGCGCGGTGATCGCAGCCCGGCGACGTCCTGGCTGCAGCGCAGCGCGGCCGGTGCCCGTCTCGGTCCGGGCTGGGCGAGGGGGCACCGGGCAGAAGGGTGACCCTCGATATCCTCAGAAGGTGCGTGGCGATGCCGATCGGGGGACTATCCGTAGCACCATGGCGGCACATCCGCTGGTGCTCGAGCTGTTCCGTGAGCTTCCTTTGCCGGGGCGCTGTTTTCCCGACAAGGACCGGCATCTCTGGCTGGATGCGCTCCGGGCCAACCTCGAGCTCATCTACGGCCGGGACGCGGACGACGCGCAGCCCTCGGCATGTCGTCGTAGCCGGTCGTCTCGATCTCCGGCGTGACGACACCGGTCGCGACAGTGGCAGGAGATTGGTCAGCGCCTTGCTGCAGTGACGGGGCGAGCGCGGCGAGGAGGGCACGATGTCGAGCTTCGAGCGGCACCTGCGGCGCCAGGCGCAGCGGACGCGGGTGGTGGCAGCGCGCGATCTCAGCGACGAGGAGCTCGCCGAGGCGGAGCGGGTCGTGCGTGACCTCACCGACGAGGCGGCGCGTGCGATCTTCGAGGAGGACGACGTCGACCTCGCGCGGGTCGTGAACGACAGGCTCCACGAGGTCGCGGAGCGCTTCGGCGGCGCCGGCGTGCTGATCGGGTTCACTTCGGCCATCGTGTCGAGTCTCGCCCACATGCTCTTTCACGAGATGGTCCTCGACGATCTCGACGAGCACCTCGCGGGGGTCTCGTCGTTGCACCGTGGCCCGAGGCATATGGCCGCGTCGTCCTTCGTCGACGCGCTGGTGGCCGAGGCGGCCGGACGCGCCGGGCGGAGCGCCGCGGCGCTCGAGGCGCTGGTCGAGGAGCTGCACGAGGAGGCCGGGCCGGTGGTCACCGGGGTCTGGCAGGCCGTC
>DAHWOV010000062.1:0-21714 GCA_027339205.1 Acidimicrobiaceae bacterium
GGCGCCCGCGGCGGCGTCGACCGCCGCCGTCGCGAGCTCGAGGCGGCGCTCGCCGTCCTTCGCCGGCTGCCCGCCGACGGGCTCCCGCTGGCCTCGCTCGCGGCGGACGAGGCGGGGAGCCCCCACGGCCTCGACCGGGGCCGGGCGCTCGCCGCCACGGTGCTCGACGCCGTGGCGCTCGCGACGGGCCAGCCCAAGCCCTCGACCGCAGAAGAGGCCCGGTGCCTGTGGGAGTCGGTCGGCGTCGTGCCCGATCCGTTGTCCTCCACGGTGACGGTCCTCGGGCTCTCGGGCGACCCGAGCCCGCTCGGGGCGTGGCTGGACGCGGCGCGCGCGGCGTCCGAGCCCGTCGTCCTCACCCTCGCCACCCTGCGGCGCTGGCCGAGGCCGCCCCTCCCCCCGGACCAGCCGGCGTTCGTGGTGGAGAACCCCTCCCTCCTCGCAGAGGCCGCCGCGCGATGGCACGGGCCGCCGCTTGTCTGCAGCTCGGGCCGGCCGACCGTGGCCGTGGTCGTCCTGCTGCGCCAGCTGGGCGCGGCCGGCGCCCCCCTCTGCCAGCACGCCGACTTCGACCCCGTGGGGCTCGCCATCACCGAGTGGCTGCGCGCTCGGGCGGGCACGACGCCGTGGCGCATGACCGCAGAGGACTACCAGGCCGCGGCCAGGCCGGGTGCGGCGTCGTTCGGCGCGGTCCCGCCGACGCCGTGGGACCCCCGGCTCGCGGAGGTCATGGCCGCGTGCAGGGTCGCGGTCTACGAAGAGGACGTCCGCCGGGGGCTGCTCGAGGCCGCGAGCGTCGCTTGGCGCCCGTGAGGCGTCCGCCGGGGGCTGCTCGAGGTCGCGAACGTCTCTTGGCGCCCGTGAAGCGCTTCGGCCAACACGGCGGCGGGGACCGGGCGCACGGCGTCGACCAGGTGCAGCGCCGCCAACGCCGAGATGACCCACCAGGAGGGGTCGAGCTCGAACCGGCCGAGGCCCTGGCGCGCGCTCGCCGGGTACCGGTGGTGGTTGTTGTGCCACCCCTCGCCCAAGGTCAAGAAGGCGACCAGGCTGTTGTTGCGGCTCGCGTCGGCAGTGGCGAAACGACGCCGGCCGAAGCGGTGGGCGACCGAGTTCACCGAGAAGGTCGCGTGGTACAGGAGCGTGGTCGAGACGAAGAAGCCCCACACCAGCATCTGGGGCCCCGAGGTGTGCAGCGCCGGGACCCACCTCCCGAGGGCGGCTCCCGCGCCGAAGGCGGCGAGGGAGGTCGCGAGGGGGGCGAGGTGGTGGTAGCGGTCCACCAGGCGCATCTCGGGGAAGCGGGCGAGGTCACCCACGTTTCCGAGCGGCGCGGACGGCGGGTGGAACAGCCACCCGAGGTGGCTGTAGACGAAACCGTCGACCACCGGCGAGTGGGGGTCGCCCGGGCGGTCGGTGTACCGGTGGTGGACCCGGTGGGTCGCCACCCACCACAGCGGCCCCTTCTGGCCGGCGGCCGCCCCGAGGATCGCCCCGGCGAGCCGGACGGGCCGGGTCATGCGGAACGCCCGGTGGGCGAGGCCCCGGTGGTAGAAGACCGTGATCCCGAAGGAGCGGGGCACGTAGAAGAGCGCGCAGCCCAACAGCGCGGCCCAGCTCCACCCGACGAAGGGCAGGGCCAGGACGCCCAGGTGCACGAGGACGAAGGGGACGCCCACGCGCGAGGACGCCGGCCGGAAGCGCTCGTCGGTCGCGACGGCGGCCACCCTCAGGCGGCCTCGCCGGTCCCGTTGAGCTCGCCGAGGCGTCGCTCGAGGCCGCGGATGGCTCGGTCGGCCACACCACTGAAGCCGAGCGCGAGCAGCGGATCGGCGAGCTGGAGGATCCCGCGCAGGCGCAGGCGCGCGTCGTAGGTGACCTCGGTGGCCTCGCCCCGCCGGACCACGGTGACCGTGTCCACGGACTCGATCACAGCCGAGCGGGCGGTGAACGTGACGCGTCCGGGTGCGAAGTCGGTCACCTCGTAGCGCAGCGGGAACCGGCGTCCTCCGACGCGCACCGTGAGGTCGAAGACGCTGCCGGGCCCGACCTCGCCGGTGTCCTGGCGCCTCGCGGCCACCACCCCGGGGTCCCACTCGGGGGCATGGCTGAAGTCGGCCATGTAGGCGAACGCCCGCTCCGGGCTCCAGGTGGTCGTGACGGTCTTCACCACGTGGGCCATGCGTCCTCCTCGTCTCCCACCTCGTGCACCACGTTCCATACATTAGTACTAAAATCCGGGGCGATGCGGCGAACAGGCGGCCGATGATCAGCCTCAACGACGCCGCGCAGCGCCTCGGCGTCCACTACATGACCGTCTACCGCTACGTGCGCACGGGCAGGCTCCCCGCCGTCAAGGTCGCAGGCGAGTGGCGGGTCGACCCCGTCGACGTCGACCGGCTCGGGCCGGCGGAGGACGCCGCGGGGCCGCGCACAGGGCGCCGGGCGCCGGGCACAGGGCGTCGGGGGCCGGGCACAGGGCGCCGGGCACAGGGCGCCGGGCGCCGGGCGCCGCGCACCCCCCGCCGGGCATGGGCGACGACCCGCTTCTTGGACCGGCTCCTCGCCGGCGACGAGATCGGGGCGTGGGGCGTGGTCGAGGCCGCGCTGGCGTCGGGGGCCGAGCCTGCCGAGGTCCACCTGGAGCTCCTGGCACCCGCGCTGCGGGCGGTCGGGGAGCGCTGGGAGGCCGGGATCGTGAGTGTCGGCGACGAGCATCGGGCCTCCGTCGTGGCGCGCCGGCTGCTCAGCCGGCTCGGTCCGCGGTTCAACCGCCCCGGTCGAAAGCGCGGGGTCGTCGTTGTCGGGGCGGTGGCGGGGGAGCGCCACGAGATCCCCGGGGCGATCGTGGCGGACCAGCTGCGCGGGGCGAGGTTCGACGTCGTGGACCTCGGCGCGGACACGCCCCCGGAGTCCTTCGTCGCGGCGGCGCGCCGGTTCTCGCCGCTGGGGGTGCTCCTCGGGGTCACCGGGTCGGGTCACGAGGCCGCGGTGGCCGAGACCGTTGCTGCGCTGCGGGCCGAGACCGTCGCTGCGCTGCGGGCCGAGACCGGCTTCGCCATCCTGGTGGGCGGGGCGGCGGTCCCCGACGAGCGCGCGGCGCGTGCCCTCGGCGCCGACCACTGGACCGGCCTCGACGCCCGCCAGGTGGTGGCGACCGTCGAGGAGCTGCGCGCCGAGGAGCTGCGCGGGATCACGGCCGCAGGAGCAGCGGCGCCCGCCAGCCAGGCTTCGCCAGGACCAGCTGCACGTCGCTGATGTGGCGCTCCAAGAAGGCCCCCTCGCAGTACGACAGGTAGAACCGCCACATGCGCACGAAGCGCTCGTCGAAGCCGAGGGCGTGGATCGCGCTGGCGTGCTCGTCCACGTTGTCCCGCCAGCGCCGGAGGGTCTCGGCGTAGTGGCGACCGATGTCCTCGAGGTCCACGACCCGCAGGTCGGTCCGCGCGGCGGCCCGGGCCAGCGACGAGACCGAGGGCAGGCAGCTCCCCGGGAAGATGTAGGCCTTGATGAAGTCGGTGCTGTTCTTCGCCCGCTCGTAGCTCTGGTCGGCGATCGTGATCGCCTGGAGTGCCATCAGCCCGGCGGGGCGCAGCAGCGCCGCGCACGTGCGGAAGTAGGTGTCGAGCACTCGCCAGTCGACGGCCTCGACCATCTCGATGGAGACCAGCTTGTCGTACTGGCCGCGCAGGTTCCGGTAGTCCTCCTCGAGGATGGTGACGCGGTCCGAGACGCCCGCCCGGGCGACCCAGTCGCGCGCGTGGGCGTACTGCTCCGAAGAGATGGTCGTCGAGGTCACGCGGCACCCGTAGCGGGTGGCGGCGTGAACGGCGAAGCCGCCCCAGCCCGTGCCGATCTCCACCACGTGGTCGGCCGGCGACAGGTCGAGCTTCTGGCAGATGCGGTCCAGCTTGGCGAGCGACGCCTCCTCGAGGGTCATGCCAGGCCGCTCGAACAGCGCGCAGGAGTAGCTGAGCGTCGGGTCGAGCATGAGCGCGAAGAGCTCGTTGCCGATGTCGTAGTGGGCCCGCACGTCGCGCCGGTCCTGGGACGGGGGGCGGCGCCGGAGGCGGCGCACGGGGTCGGTGAGGACCGAGGCCGCCTGGCCGGCCCGGTCCCGGGCGCGACCGGCAGCCCCGCGGTGTGCCGCCAGGATGCGCACCAGGTCGGTGAGGTCGTCGCTGTCCCACAACCCGTCGACGTAGCTCTCAGCGAGCCCGACGGACCCGTGGCGCGCCAGCGCGGCGTAGGCGACGGGGTCGTGCACACGTACCCGCGCGCGAGGTTCGCCCGCGCCCATCGTGCGCACGCCGCGAGCGTCTTCGAGCACGAGGGTGCCGTGCCGGAGGTGGCGGCCGAGGCCCGTGACGAGCGCGCGGGAGAGTGGGCGTCCGGAGGGGTGGGGCACGATGGGGGCGCCGGCCCGGCGCAGCGCGGCCGCCTGGCGGTAGATCCCGGCCGACACGCGCATGGTCATGAGGCGGTGGCTCCAGACGAGGCGCCCGAGGGCGCGGCGGTCGGCCTCGTGGCGCTCCAGCCGGAGGCCGGCGCCGAAGAGCGTCTCGCCGCCGCGCACGTTGCGCATGGAGAGCCCCAGGTGCTCGCCGGGCTCGCGGTAGCTCAGCTCGTAGTCCATGTCGCTGTCGAAGAACGGGGAGACGTGCAGCTCCTTTTGGAACCGGTGCCGCCCGGGCCCGCCCACCACGTAGACGTGGCGCTCGTGCCACGGGGTGTTGGTGACCTCGGCGACGAGTGACTCCACATGGACGCCCTCCGGATCGAAGCAGTAGTAGAGGGTGATCGGGTTGAACAGCCATCCCCACGTGCGGAGGTGGCCCAGCATGGCCACCGGCCCTCGGGGACGGCACCCGAGCCGCTCGGCCACCAGGTCCCGCACGGCGTCGGCCAGGGGTCCGGGCCGATCCGGCAGGAAGTCGCGCCGGCGGTAGCTCACGACGTTGGGGCGCTCCGCCGACCACAGCGGGTGGAGCCGGCAAAGGTCGTCGATCTCGTCGAGGTCGACGAACGGCATGGCGATCCGGTACGAGAAGCGGTGGTCGACCGTGGCGAGCCGGTGGTGGACCACGGTCCCCTCGTAGATGGCGCTCCTCATCGCACTCTCGGCCTCATCGCAGACCCGGGCTCATCACAAGTCTGCGCCGAAGGCGCGACACACCGCCAGCGCGCTCTGGAGCCCGTCCTCGTGGAAGCCGTATCCCCAGTATGACCCGCAGTACCACGTCGAGCGGACACCGCTGATCTCCGCGTGCCGGGTCTGGGCGGCTACCGCGGCGGCGTCGATGACGGGGTGGGCGTACTCGAACACCCCCAGGACCTTGGCGGGGTCCACGGCCTCGGTCTGGTTGAGGCTGACGAGGATCTGGTGGCGTGACTCGATCGATTGGAGCCGGTTCAAGTGGTAGGTGACCGTGGCGCCGGCGGCCCCCGACGTGTGCTCGTCCAGCCGGTAGTTCCAGCTGGCCCAGGCCCTCGAGGCTCGGGGGAGCAGGCGGTCGTCGGTGTGGAGGACCGCGGTGTTCGGCTGGTAGCGGATGCTGCCCAGCACCGCGCGCTCGGCCGGGGTGGGATCGCCCAGGAGCTCGAGGCTCTCGTCGCTGTGGCCGGCCATGATCACGTGGTCGAAGCGTTCTGGGCCGAAGCGGTCGGAGACGACCTCCACCCCCCCTGCACGTCGGACGACCTTTGCGACCGGCGTCGCGGTGCGCACCCGTTCGCCGAGCGGGGCGAGGATCGCCTCGACGTACGCGCGCGCTCCTCCGTCGACGGTCCTCCAGGCGGGTTGGGCGCCCAGCCGGAGAAGGCCGTGGTTGTCGAAGAAGCGGGCGAAGGTCGCGGCCGGGATGTCCAGCGCGTCGCCGGCCGGCGCCGACCAGATCGCCGAGACCATGGGGACCAGGTACCAGTCGACCATGCGCGGGGACCAGCCGCCCGCGGCCACGAGGTCGCGCAGCGTGAGGCTGTCGGGGATGCCGGCGGCGAGGAGGCGGCGGGTGCGCCGGTTGAACCGCAGGATGTCCGCCAGCATCCGCAGGAAGGACGGGCGCAGCGCGTTGCGCGGCTGTGCGAACACGGTGCTGAAGGAGGTGGCGCGCCACTCGACCCCGGTCGCGGCGTCCGACACCCCGAAGCTCATGTCGCTCGGCTTGGTCCGCACCCCGAGACGATCGAAGAGACGGACCAGCCCGGGGTAATTGCGCTCGTTGTAGACGATGAACCCGGTGTCGACGTCGTGGATCTCCTCGTCGAGCTCGATGCGGACCGTGTGGGTGTGGCCTCCCGGACGCGCGTCGCGTTCGAAGACGGTGACGTCGTGGCCCTCCCCGAGGAGGTGGGCGCAGGTGAGGCCCGAGATCCCGGTCCCGATGATGGCGATGCGCATGGAGGTGTCAACCTTCAGTGTCGGGCCGGGTGTGCGTGCAGGATCGTCTGGTTTGGAGAGTTGGGTGTCGGGGGGAGACACCCGACGGCCGCCGCGCTGACTTTAGCACTAAAATCTCGGCATGTCCACAGCACCAGACCCGGGGCATGGGATCGTGGCCAATGTGGTGGACGGGCTGCTCGAGGCGAGCGTCGTCGGGAGCTTCAGCCGCGTCGGGTACCTCGTCCGCCGGGCCACCGAGCACTGGGAGGACCCGCCGAGGGTGCCCGGGAAGGTGGTGGTCGTCACCGGGGGGTCGTCGGGCGTGGGCCGTGCCTGTGCGCTCGCCCTCGGGCGGCTCGGCGCCGAGGTCTGGGTACTCGGGCGCGACGCAGGCCGCACCGACGCAGTCGCGCAGGCCATCCGCACCGACGGCGGGCGGGCTGAGGTCGCGTTGGTCGACATGGCCGACGGCGCCGCGATCGACGCCTTCGCCGCGCGCCTGGGCTCTGCGCACGAGCGGGTCGACGCGCTCGTGCACGCCGCGGGGGCGCTGCTTCGCGGCTACGCCGTGTCCGGCGACGGCGTCGAGCTGACCGTGGCCACCCATGTGCTCGGCCCGTTCCGGCTGACCTGGGAGCTCGCCCCGCTGCTGCAGCGGGCCGCCACGTCGACCATCGTCACGGTGTCCTCCGGCGGCATGTACACCGAGCGCTTCGACCTCGCCCACCTGGAGATGCCCCCGACCCGCTACGACGGCGTCCGGGCCTACGCGAGGGCCAAGCGCGCACAGGTCGTCCTGGCTGGCGAGTGGGCACGGCGCTGGGGAGCCCAGGGTGTCGCCAGCTACGCCATGCACCCGGGTTGGGTGGACACGCCCGGCCTCGCGAGCGGTCTCCCGTCCTTTGGCCGTCTCGGGCCGCTGCTCCGCCGACCCTCCGAGGGTGCCGACACCGCCGTGTGGCTCGCCACCGGGGCCGCGCGCGGCCGTGCCGGCGGCAGTTCCGGGCTCTGGCACGACCGGCGCCGCCGCAGCGCGTACTACCTGCCCTGGACCCGCCCGCGCGAGCGGCACGTCGAAGAGGGCGCTGGCTCTGGCGCTGGCTCTGGCGCTGGCTCTGGCTCTGGCTCTGGCTCTGGCTCTGGCTCTGGCTCTGGCGGGACGAGGGTCCTCGACGCCGAGGAGGAACAGGGACGAGCGCTGTGGGACTGGTGCGCGACACGCATTCGTGTGCAAGGGTGGCACCGGTGAGCATCGAGTACTCGAGCTGGGTCGACCATCCGATCGAGACCGTGTTCGCCTGGCACGAACGGCCGGGGGCCTTCGCGCGCCTCTCACCGCCCTGGCAGTGCGCGCGCCTCGTCGAGGAGGCGTCCTCGCTCGCCGACGGCCGGGCGGTGATCCGCCTGCCCGGCGGCCTTCGCTGGGTCGCCCAGCACCGGGACTACGACCCGCCGCACCGCTTCGTCGACGACCTCGTCTCGCTGCCGCTGCCGTGGCACCACGTCCACGAGTTTGCGGAGGCGGGGCCCGACCGGACGCGCGTCACCGACACCGTCACGACCCCGGTCCCCGCACCGCTCCTCCGGCGCACCTTCGCGTACCGCCACGTCCAGCTGCGCGACGACCTCGACGTGCAGGCCGACCTCCGCCGTCTCGACCCCGAGCCCCGCACCGTCGCGGTGTCCGGGTCGTCCGGGCTGATCGGGACCGCGCTCTGCAGCTTCCTCTCGACGGCGGGGCACCGGGTGATCCGGCTCGTCCGGCGCCCCGCACGTGCAGGCGACGAGCGAACCTGGGAGCCCTCCAGTCCGGACCCCGGCGTCTTGGAGGACGTCGACGCCGTGGTCCACCTCGCCGGCGCGTCGATCGCCGGCCGCTTCACCGAGGCGCACAAGCAGGCGATCGCGCAGAGCAGGATCGAGCCAACCCGCCTGCTCGCCGACGCGATGGTCCGAGCGGGGGCGCCACGAGCCCTGATCGCCGCGTCGGCGATCGGCTACTACGGCCCGGACCGGGGGGACGAGCTCCTCGACGAGCACGCGGGCCGAGGGGAGGGGTTCCTCGCCGGCGTGGTGGCGGACTGGGAGGCGGCCACCTGCGACGCGGCGGACGCGGGCCTGCGCGTGGTGTCGGTGCGGACCGGCGTGGTGCTCTCTGCGCGCGGCGGGATGCTCGGGCTGCTCCGCCCGGTGTTCCTCGCCGTCCTCGGCGGTCGGCTCGGGGACGGCCGCCAGTGGCTGTCGTGGATCGATCTGGACGACCTCACCGACGTCTACGCGCGGGCGCTCGCCGACTCCGAGCTCGCGGGGCCGCTCAACGCGGTCGCCCCGGCGCCGGTGCGCAACCGCGAGCTCACCCAGACCCTCGCCCGCGTGCTCCAGCGTCCGGCGGTCGTGCCGGTCCCCACGCGCGCGCTTGAGATCGTTGTCGGGCGTGAGGGCGTGGAGGAGATCGCGGCAGCGAGCCAGCGCGTGGTGCCGGTGCGTTTCGAGGCCGCAGGGTTCGGCTTCCGGCGGCCGTCCCTCGAGGCGTGCCTCCGGCACCAGCTGGGCCACTTCGACCCGGACACTGAGAGCTGACGGGACCTGCGATCATCGACCTGCGGTCTGCACGAGCTCGTCGAGCATCGCGTCAGCCGCGCCGAGCGCGATGGACAGGTGTCCTTCACCGGGGATCAGATGTGCCGAGGCGCCCGGAATCCGGGTCGAGAGCCACTCGCCGTGGGCGGGAGGCACCATGCGATCCTCGGATCCCTGCCAGATCGCCGTCGGGATGGCGATCTCGCGCAGGCCGAAGCCCCACGGCGACACGAAAGCCAGGTCGTCGTCGAGCCAGCCGTCGACACCCTCGACGAGGGCCTCGTGGAAGCTTGCAGCGAGGTCCTGGGCGAACTCGTCCGTGAGCACCGCGCGGTCGACAGGTGGGAGCAGGCTCTCGAGTGAAGCCGCGATGTCGTCCATCGACACGTCCTTCAACAAGTCACGCTGGGCGCCGAGGTGCGCGCGCAAGGCGCCGGGCCCCGCGCGGGCCGCGCGGAACTCGTCGACGTTGTCCTGCCCCATCCCCGCCATCCAATCCAGCCCCTCGCCGTCCGCGGGCGCCACGCCGGCGATGACGAGCGCGCCGAGCGCGTGGGGGAGCCGCGCGGCACACGCCAGCGCGTGCGGACCTCCGCCCGACCAGCCAGCGACCAGGCACCGGTCGGCTCCCAGTGCCTGCAGCACGGCTGCGGTGTCCTCGACCACGTCGGCCACCGTGCGCCCCTCCTTGCGAGTGGAGTGGCCGTAGCCAGGGCGCGTGGCAGCGACGAGGCGCAGACCGCGGCGATGCGCAGCGCGCTGGAGCACCCGGATCGGGGTCCGCGCGCCGGGCGTCCCGTGGTGGAAGACGAGCGGGAGGCCGCCTTCGGGCCCGCTGACGGACACCTCGATCCGGCGGCCGTCTGGGAGCGTGACCTGGTTGGCGTCCGCTGGCATGTGCGCAGCATGCCACTTGCAGGCCGTACAGCGTCTCTCTCCGCCTGGTCGCGGTTGGCGAGCACCGTCCACGGACTTCATCGAGGGCACCGGGAAGATGCCACCTCGGCAGCGAGATCAGTGCAGCGAGATCAGTGCAGCGAGATCACTCGAGCGAGGTCAGTGCAGCGAGATCACTCGAGCGAGGTCACTTCGGCGCACGTGCACAGGGCTCGCCATCCTGGCGGTCCGCTTCGCCTGGTCGCTCGGGAAGCGCTGACCGCGCGACCACTTCGAGCGTGACGGGGCTCACCACTGGCCGCTTCTGGAAATCGCCGATCTGCAGCATGCTGGAGCCGCGCGCTGCTTTCATCACCAGTTGTACGAGCGGGCCACAGGTCCGCCCTTGGCAGTATCCCATCCCGCAACGCGTGACGTTGCGCACCTCTCGCGCCGTGGCGGCTCCCGCGGCAAGGGCCGCGAAGATCGCGTCTGCACGCACATCCTCGCACCGGCAGATCACCGTCTCGTCGGTGATCAGCTCGAGCGGTACGGCGGTCCGGTACACGCGAGCGAGGCGTCCGGCGAACCGTCTTGCCTGCAGCAGCTTCCGTTCGGTCGGTGCGACGGGTTCGCCACCGCCTCCCCATCGCGAACCATCGCCTTTGCAGTAGGCGGCGGCAGAGGCGCCGGCCACCGCGCCCTCGAGTGCAGCGGCCTCTCCGCCAGCGATGCCCGTCACCTCGCCCGCAGCGAAGACGCCCGCCACAGAGGTGGCCTGGGTGCCGTCGCACGCAACTGCTGAGAACTGCTGGTCCGGGAGGCGTGCCTCGTCCAGGCCAAGCTGACGGGCCAGCTCGAGGCGAGGGACGAACCCAAACGAGATGCAGACGGCATCCACGTCGTAGACCCGACCGCGACGAGCCCACGGCCGGAAGCCGCCATGGCCGTCCTGTGCGGTCGGGACCACTACCGCCCGGGACACCGCCCCTCGTCTCCCAGGTTCGCAGCGTGCCAGCACCGAACCGGTCCGGACACCGACGCCCTTTTGCCCGAGCGATGCGATATACGTCGCCGCCTCGGCCGCCTTCATCGGATAGCGTGCGAGCGCGGCCATCATCGCCACCAGCCGGCGGGCTGGAAGAGCCTCGACCACGCCGAGAACGTCGGCGCCTGCGTCAGCGAGGTGCGCGGCGACCGCGAAGAGGAGCGGTCCGGACCCCGCGACCAGCAACCGGCGGCCCACGAGCTGGTCGTGGGCAGACAGGAGCGCCTGCGCGCCACCAGCGGTGACGACGCCGGGGAGGTCCCAGCCGGGGAAGGGGGCTACCAGCTCGGTGGCGCCCGGAGCGAGCACCACGGCAGTCGCCTCGACCCGCCTTCCGTCCTCGAGCCATCCCGCGACGCCGTGCGGTCCGGTCCGGAGCTGCCAGACGGCGGACCCGGTTGCGACGAAGAGCGCTGGCGCCCCGGCGAGCCTCGGGTAGCGGGCCGTCAGTCTCGGGCCGAGGGGCGCGACGCCGCCGGCTTCGTCCGACGACGGCTGGCGTAGCAGCTGTCCGCCCAGTCGGTGAGCGTTGTCGACGAGCACGACGGAGACGCCCCGTGCGACCGCGGCATCGGCGGCCGACAAGCCCGCCGGGCCACCCCCGATCACGAGGACGTCGCCGCGGAGGGGTCCCCCGTCCTCGGACGACCTCGGCCCCGACGATGCCCCGTGCGGCGGCGGGATCGCGCTCGAGCCGAGAGACGCAGACGTCCGGACCGCGTCGCCATCTTGCAACGGCGTGAGGCACGCACGTACCGCGTGCGCGTCGCCCACGTCGACCAGGCAGTCGAAGCAGCTGCCGATCCCGCACAGAAGGCCCCGTGCTGCCCCCAGGGATCGGGTGCGACGCCACGAGCTGATGCCGTTGGCCATGAGGGCCGAGGCCACGCTGGCCCCGCGGGGCGCGTCGAGCGGCCGGCCGTCGAAGGTGAACCGCAGCATGGGGGCTCGTGCGTCAGGCACGGGTCACGCGCTCCTCGGCGCTCGAGAACCGAGCAGGGTCGAACGGCTCCAGCTCGACTGGCGGCGTGGTCTTCTCGAGGAGACACTGCAGCGCTTCGGCGGTCGCGAGCGAAAGACCGATGCCTGCCCCCTCGTGCCCGGTCGCATGCAAGAGCCCGGGAACTCGCGCGTCCCAGCCGATCGCCGGGAGGCGATCGGGCGTGGCCGGACGGAAGCCGACGTAGGTGCGGAGCAGCCGGACGCCGGCCAGTCCTGGGAAGAGGCTGATTGCGCGTGCGGCGATGGTGGCGACGATCTCGGGGATAGGGAGCGTCGACCAACCCGCGAGCTCGCGCGAGGAGCCGAGCAGCATCGTCCCGCTCTGCGTCGACTCCACGACGCTCGAGCACCGCCATCCCTCGTCGGCGCTGTGGATCGAGCCGACGTAGTCGGCCTCGTAGACCTTGTGGGCCGTGATGACGGGCACCGGTTCGGTCACGAGGACGTGTCCCCTGCGCGGAGCAAGAGGGAGGTCCGATCCGAGCCGAGCTGCGAGCTCTCCCGCCCACGGTCCAGCGGCATTGACGACCGCGGTGCCGACACGCAACGAGCCGAGCGTCGTCTCGAGCGCGCGCGTGCCCCGAGGCAGGTCGTGCCACCCGCGTGCCTCGGCCCCCCGCACCATGCAGCAGCAGCCGTTCGCGGCGGCCCGTGCCAGCTGATGGGCAACCGCCAGCATGGGCTGCACCTGGGCGTCGTCCTCGTAGAACAGCGCCCCGGCGAGCTGTGCACTGAGGTGGGGCTCGACGTCGGCCAGATCGGCCCCTTCCAGCCGCTGGACGCTGACCCCGGCTCCCTCCTGTGCTGCGGCGAGGTCGTAGAGCGCGGCGAGCTGGGCGGCGTCCCGTGCCACGACCAGCCCGCCCTTGCGCTCGAGCTCGATCCCGTGCGCAGCCTCGGCATCGAGCTCCTGCCAGAGGGCGAGGCTGCGCATCGCCAGGGCCAGCTCGGCGCCCGGGAGCTTGTCCGAGACGAGGAGGTTCCCCTCGCCCGACGAGCTGGTTCCTGCCGCGGGCGCGGAACGCTCCAACAGGCACACGTCGGCACCTGCTGTCGCAAGCCGCGCTGCGACGGCGGTGCCCACGATGCCGGCGCCCACGACGACGACGTCTGCTCCCGCGGGGAGCTCGTCACACCACCTCGGAACCGCGAGGTCGGTCAATCCTGTCGACCGAGGAGGAACCCCGTCGGGTAGGGATCGTCGGGGTCGAGCAGGTAGCTCGCGAGCCCGGTGATCCAGGCCCTCCCACAGAAGGTCGGCAGGACCGCATCGAAGTCGCCGACGGTCGTCGTGCCGATGAGCCGCCCAACGAAGCGGGAGCCGATCACCGACGCGTGCACGTAGTCCTGATCGAGACCGAGCTGCCCGCGGGCGTGGAGCTGCGCCATGCGCGCGCTGGTGCCCGTGCCGCACGGCGAGCGGTCGAGCCAGCCCGGCTGGATCGCCGTGGCGGCGCGGCCGGACACCTCGCTGTCGCCGGGCTCGGTCAGGATCACGTGACGGCACTCGTCGACCGTGGGGTCCTCAGGGTGGCAGAACTCCAACTGCTCGTTGACCGCGCGCATGACGTCGAGCCCTGCCCCGATGAGCCGGTCGTGCAGGCTCGGGTCGACGCGCAGGCTGAGTGAGGCTGCCGGGACGATGGCGTAGAAGTTCCCGCCCCATGCGAGGTCCAACTGCACCTGGCCGATCCCCGGGACCTCGACCGTCGCGTCGCGTAGGTGCAAATAGGCGGGGACGTTGCTGATCGTGACGCTGGCTGCGTGGCCCTCGCGCACGTCGACCGAGGCGCGCACGAGCCCTGCGGGCGTGTCGAAGTGGATGACGGTGGTCGGCTCGTCGACCTCCACCATCCCGGTCTCCACGAGCACGGTGGCCGCGCCGATGGTGCCATGCCCGCACATGGGGAGGCAGCCCGACACCTCGATGAAGACGATGCCGACGTCCGCGTCCGGCCGGGTGGGTCGCTGCAGGACGGCGCCGGACATCGCGCTGTGCCCGCGGGGCTCGTGCATGAGGAAACGGCGGACGTGGTCGCGCTCTTGGATGGCGAAACGCCGCCGATCGGCCATCGTGTCGCCGGGCAGCTCGCCGAAGCCGCTCGTCACCACCCGCGTCGGCATGCCCTCGGTGTGGCTGTCGACGGCGGTGATGACCAGGCTGGAACGCAACTACCGGCTCTCGAGGAAGCTGCGGACCTCGTCGCGCACCTGGGCGGCGTCTTGGGGCACGAGCGGCAGGCGTGGTAGGCGCACCGAGCCTCCGACGAAGCCGGTCTCGTCCATCGCCAGCTTGATTGCCTGCACGAACCGCGGGTCTGCGTCCCAGCGCAGGAGCGGAAGCATCCGTAGGTAGAGGCTGATCGCGTCGTCCCACCGACCGGCGCGGCAGAGCTCGTAGAGCTCGACGGACTCTGCCGGCAGGGCGTTGGCAAAGCCGGCGATCCAGCTCGTCGCGCCCATGAGAGCCGCCTCGACGTAGACGTCGTCGCAGCCGCAGATGACCTGGAGGCGGGGGGCAGACTGGTGGATGGCTGCGACGCGGCGGACGTCCTGGGAGAACTCCTTGACGGCGACGACCCCGTCGATGTCCGCCAGTCGAGACAGCAGGCTCGGCGTGAGATCGACCCGGGTCGAGAAGGGGTTGTTGTAGGCGATGATCTCCACCCCCGTTTTCGCCACTTCCTTGAAGTGCGCCACGACCTCGTCGCCGGTGGGGGTGTGAGCCGTCGGGGGAAGGCACATGACCGCCCGGCATCCGAGCGAGGCTGCCGCATCTGCCCAACGTCGGGCCTCCGCGGCGGACTTGCCCGAGACGCCCGGCACGACCTCGACGCGTCGCGCGGCAGCGTCGAGGGTCGCCTTCATCACGCTTGCACGCTCGTCGCCGGTGAGCGCCTCGTACTCCCCGAGCGATCCGCACGGCACGATGCCGTGCACGCCGTGCTCGATCAGCCGCTCGCAGTTGCGGGCCAGGGAGTCGAGATCGAGGATCCCGTCCTGGTCGAACGGCGTGACCGTGGCCACGTACACGCCTTCGAACCTCGGCTCAGCTCTGTCCATGCGGTCGCCTCCGAACCCGTCGATCACTCGAGCCGGCCGGTGTGTTGGCCGACGTGCTGCACACTAGCCCCACACACATCCTCCAAGGCGCAGGCAAGGCGCAGGGCGTGCGCGCTGAAGTGGTCGCGCGGGCGCGTAGAGCGCGCTGCTGGCGCGGGTGCGCGTGCGCTCGCGTCTGCGTCGAGGCAGTGCGCACGCGCTCGCGCCCGGGTCAGCGAAGCCGGTAGAGGTCCTCCCCGGCGTCGGGCACGACCAAGGTGTCCGGCTGCGACGCCCACTGCGCCGGGTCCACTGAGCTCGGGTCGAGGTAGTCGAGGTTGACGGCACGCACGACGTCTTGCGGGATGCCGGTGGCGAGGGTGACGGTGACCCGGTCGTGCTCGCCGGTGACCGGGTCGTAGGTGCCTGCGCCGCGCAGGTGGGTGGAGTGCGCGAGGTCGGCCCAGTGGTAGTGCTCGAAGCGCTCCCACTGGGCGAGGAAGTAGTCGCGGCAGTGGTAGCCGATCTCGGCGACGGCGGGATGGGTGGTGGCGATCTCGCGGATGTGGGGGGCGTAGATGACGACCTGACCGCCGTCTGCGACGACCGGCTCGACCTTGTAGAACCCCTTGGCGCCGGTCCACAGGTCGTCGTACCTCTCGGGCAGGAGCGAGAGGACCCTGCGAACGGGTGCGTCGAGGTAGCGGACGTGGGCCTCCGAAGAGATCTCCGCGGCCACTCTCCACGCCTGTCGCGCCTCGCCGAAGGCTGCGGCGTGCAGGCGCCCGGCGGGAGCGGTCACGACGCACAGGGCGAACCGATCCCCGGGGAGCATCGACGCGGCCTCGTCGATCAGCGCGCGCACGGGGGTCTGGCCGAGGGTGCCGATGATGCTGGCGCTGGTGATGAGGGCGCCGAGCCAGTGCGACAGGTCGATCAGCTCGAGCCCCGACACGCCGGGGAAGAGGTACTTGTTGCCGCCGGAGAAGCCCACGACTTCGTGGGGGAACACCGGGCCGACGATCAAGGTGAGATCGGCGTCGACCACGGCCCGGTTGACCCGTATGGGCACGGCGCGGTGCAGCCGGCCTTCGGAGAGCTCCTCGACGCGCCCGGCGCTGATCGTGCCGAGCTCGACGAGGGCGGAGGGATCCCACCACGCGTGCTGGGCGACGTCGGTGTGACGGTCGTCGCGGGCGGCTTTCACGAGCGCAGCGCCGAGGTGCTCGGCGAGGAGCGCGTCGTCCATGGGGGGGTGGGTGCCGAGCGCGACGAGCACGCTGAGCCGCCCGGCTCGGTCGTGAAGGGCCCGGTGGACGGCGCCGAGGAGGAGTGGGAGCGGGCAGGTCCTGGTCCCGTCGGGGACCAGCACGCAGACGTGTCGGTCTTCGACCGGCAGCGGGCCCAGTCGGTCGGCGACGAACGCCTCGATCTCGTCGTCGGTGAGCACCTCGCCGGGTCCGCCGACGGCGGCGACCGCGCCGAAGGGTCCGCCGAAAGGGCCGATCGGGTCGGCGAGCATGGCGCGTTGCTTGTCGGTCATGGCTGCTCCGGGGTGCTGCTGGTTGCGCCAGCAGGTGCCCGGACCCACTATAGGAAGATGAAGCCCGAGGACTCCCTGCTCAGGTGCCCCCGGGACCGGTTCTCTGCGCGCACGACCGCCGCCGACCTGGTGGCACGGCGGGTGTTGCAGCGTTGACCACGAGATGCTCGCCAGCGCCAGCACGCCTTTCGCGCTCGGGTGGCGACGCCCGCGCGGCGGCACCCGTCGGCCTGGTCCACCTGGGGCTCGGCAACTTCTTCCGCGCCCACCAGGCGTGGTACACCCACCACGCCGCGGACGCAGCCGCATGGGGCCACGCCGCCTTCGCCTGGCGCAGGGGCGAACTGGCGTCGACGCTCCAGGCCCAAGACTGCCTCTACACGCTCATCGAGCGCGGCCCGAGCACCGACACCGTCGAGATCGTGGCAAGCGTCTCGGAAGCGCATGGCGGGGCGGACCACGCCGCCTGGCTGGCGGCGCTCGCCTCGGCACGGGTGGCGGTCGTCACGCTCACCGTGACCGAGGCCGGCTACTGCCGGGGACCCGACGGTCGCCTCGACGCCGGGCGCGAGGACGTCGCCGCTGATGTCGCCCGCCTGCGCGACGACCTCGCGGCCCCGGTGACGACCGCGCCGGCACGCCTGGTCGCCGGGCTGGCAGCCCGCCGCGCGGCGGGCAACGGACCTCTGGCACTCGTGCCCTGCGACAACGTCCCGGGCAACGCGGAGCTCGTCCGGCACGTGGTCGGCGATCTTGCCTGCCAGGTCGAGCCGGCTCTCGCCGAATGGATCGGCGAGTCGACGGCGGTGGTGGCCACCGTGGTCGACCGCATCACCCCCCGGGCCGGCAGCGCCGAGATCGAGACGGCAGCGAAGTCGACGGGTCGCTGCGACGAGGTGCCGGTGGTGACCGAGGCGTACAGCGAGTGGGTCCTCTCCGGGACGTTTCCCGCCGGCCGGCCCCGCTGGGAGGACGCCGGGGCGGTCTTCACCGAGGACGTGAGCGGCTACGAGCGCCGCAAGCTTTGGCTGCTCAACGGCGCCCACTCGCTCCTCGCCTACGCCGGCTCAATGCTCGGCCATGCAAGCGTCGCCGACGCATTCGCCGACGACCGGTGCCGGGAGTGGGTGGAACAGTGGTGGGCGACCGCCGCCGCCCACCTGGACCAGCCGCCCGGCGAGATCGCCGCCTACGAGGCCGCCCTGGGCGAACGGTTCGCCAACGCCAGGATGCACGATCAGCTGGCGCGAATCGCCGAGGACGGGTCCGAGAAGCTGGTCGTCCGGGTCCTGCCGGTGCTGCGCGCCGAGCGGGCCGCAGGACGGCTGCCTGCCGCCGGCACCCGCATCCTCGGCGCGTGGTTGTGCCACCTGCGCGGCTTCGGTGCCCCTGTTCACGACGTGCGCGCCGCGCAGCTCGTGCCGCTCGCCACCGGTTCCGTCCGCCACGCGGCGCGAAAGGTGCTCTGCGCGATCGACTCCGAACTCGCCTCCGATGCAGAGGTGGTCGCCGCGGTGGCCGAGCAGTGCCAGGCGCTCGTCGGCGCCGAGAAGTGACCCCGGCCCCCCCACAGGTGATCATCGGCCTTGACGTCGGCACGAGCAGCGTCAAAGCCGCCGCGTTCGGGCTCGAGCGGGAGTGGCGGACGATCGCGCTCCGTCGGTACCCGCTGATGCACCCGGCTCCGGGACAAGAGGTGCAGGACCCGGCCGTGATCCTCGCCGCCGCAGCGGACGCCCTCACCGAGTGCGTCTCCTCGGTCGGCGCCGCGGAGGTGATCGGAGTGTCGCTCAGCGCGGCCATGCACGGCCTGATCGCGCTCGACGCCGAGCTCCAGGCGGTCTCGCCGCTGGTCACGTGGGCCGACGGGAGAGCCGCGGACGCGGCCGCCGACCTCGCGAGCCGACCCGACGCGCTCGAGCTCCAGCAAGCCACCGGCACCCCGGTCCATCCGATGACGCCCCTCGCCAAGGCCGTGTGGTTCCGCCTCCACGACCCGGCGACGTGGACCGCGGCGCGCTGGTGGGTCGGCTTGAAGGACTACCTCATCTGGTGGCTCACCGGCACGCTGGCCACCGAGGTGTCCTCCGCCTCGGGAACCGGCCTGCTCGACATCGCGACCCGGAGCTGGAGCCCGCTGGCGCTGGGGGCGGCCGGCATCGAGCCGGCCCAGCTGCCGGTGGTCCGGGCGACCACCGATGTCCTCGCGATGGACCGGAAGGTCGCGGCGGACGTCGGTCTGCCGGCGGGCACCCCGGTCGCGGTCGGTGCGGGCGACGGTCCGCTCGCCAACCTCGGAGCCGGGGCGCTCGCGCCGGGTGTCGCGGGGCTGTCGCTCGGGACCAGTGGGGCCATCAGGCTCGCCGTCGACGGCCCGCATCCCGATCCCGGTGGTGAGCTGTTCTGCTATGCGCTCACCGAGCAGCTGTGGGTCACCGGAGGGGCGATCTCCAACGGGGCCGAGATCCTGCGGTGGGCCGATCGCGCATTCGCGCCCGAGGTCGATTCGGCGCCCGGCCGCATCGCATTGACGCCCGACGAAGGGACGGGCGCGCCGAGCGGGGCCATCGCGGACAGCAGCGACGGGCTGGTGATGCTCCCGTTCCTGCTCCCTGAACGGGCGCCGCTGTGGGACCGGGACCTCGCCGGTGCCTACCTCGGGCTCCGACGCCACCACGTCGCCGCTCACCTGCGGCGGGCTGCGATCGAAGGAGTATGCCTGCAGATGCGCTTCCTTCTCGACCGGGTCGACCGGCGCTACCCGGTTGCCTCGGTGAGAGCCACCGGCGGTGCCTTCAGATCTCCCCTGTGGCGCGACCTGATGGCCGCCGCGCTCGACCGGCCGATGGTCCTGGTCGGTGGGGAGGACGGCACCGCGCTCGGGGCCGCCGCGCTCGGCCTGCTCGCAATCGACGCAGCGCCCAGCCTTGAAGCAGCGCTCGATCTGCTCGGCGGAGCCTCGAATGGCCTGCCGCTCGCCGCGCCGCCCGAGCACGTGGCGGCCTTCGCCGAACTGCGCGACAAGATCACTCGGATGGTGCACGCCCTCGATCGCACGGTCGGGACCGAGACGGCAATCCAGGCGCCGGCCGAACCAGACGATCCCCGATGTTGTTCATGAGGCTGAGGGGTCGGGGTGCGGTGATGCTGTTTTTTTGGGTCGTTGGCCTCGTCTCCGAAAGCGACGTGAGCATCGAAGGAGCAAGACGAGACTACGGTGTCGTGGTCCGCGCACGCGCGCAGCGAGTTGAAGGCCCACGGCGCCGCCCCCGGGCGCTTCAGGGGTCACTTCGCGGCGCGGCATGCTTCGCAATTCGCTGTCAGCACGGTGCCAGGAGGATGAACCATGGCGAACGCACTTGCCGCATCAGGGGTCACGCTCGTGGGCGGCAAGGAATGGCCGGGCGGAGACGACGGGTTTCGCGCGCACGACCCGCGCTCGGGCGAGGAAACCGGTCCGGTGTTCTACACAGCGGACGCGCGCGCCGTGAGCGCGGCGATCTCCCATGCGCAAGCAGCATTTGCACGAGCGGGAGGGTCAGCTCCTATCGACGCGCTCCTCGCCGTCGCAGACCTGCTCGACGACCACGCGACGCAGATCGTGGCCCAGTCGGCAGTGGAGACCGGCCTGACTCGCGAACGGCTCGCGGGCGAGGTCGCGCGGACCTCGGGGCAGCTCCGCTTCATGGCTGAGCTCGCGCGACGCGGCGAGCGGTTGGACGCCACGATCGACCGCGCCGACGCCGCCGCGGGCCGACCGGAGCTCCGCAGAGTGGGGATGCCGATCGGTCCGGTGGCCGTGTTCGGCTCCAGCAATTTCCCGATCGCGTTCAGCGTCCTCGGGGGAGACACCGCATCTGCGCTCGCCGCCGGGTGCCCCGTACTGGTGAAGGCTCACGAGTCGCATCCGGCCACCTCCGAGCTCTGCGGGCGCCTCATGGTGCGAGCCCTCG
Source organism: Acidimicrobiaceae bacterium (assembly GCA_027339205.1). GTDB lineage: Bacteria > Actinomycetota > Acidimicrobiia > Acidimicrobiales > RAAP-2 > JAJYVT01. The sequence continues at coordinate 20,427 of DAHWOV010000062.1, forward strand.
AGGACTGCGGGTACGACCAGGGGTGGTTCGCGCTTCTCCAGGGGCGCTCACGCGCGCTCGGCCAGGGGCTCGCGGGCGCACCGCAGATCCGAGCCGTGGCGTTCACCGGCAGCCTCCAAGGAGGGCGGGCGCTGTTCGACGCCGCCAACCGACGTCCGGACCCGATTCCCGTCTACGCGGAGATGGGCAGCTCGAACCCGGTGTTCGTGACCGCCGCGGCGGCGAAGCGCCGTGGGGGTCGGATCGCCGACGCCCTCGCCGCGTCGCTGACCGGATCGGCCGGCCAACTGTGCACGAAGCCGAACCTGATCGTGCTGGCGGACGGGCCAGACGGGGAGGAGCTCGAGCGCGTGCTGGCCGCCGCATTTGCTGCCCAGCCAGTCCAGCCCCTGCTCAACCGCCAGGTGCGCGACGGGTTCCTCGCTTCGATGCGCGCCGCGTCGGCGCTCGAGGACGTCGTGGCGCTCAGCGCACAGGCCGGCGAGGCGGGCGGCACGCGGAACCTCGCGTTGACGAGCTCGTCCACATCCGAGGCCGAGGGCTCCTTCGTGGTCGGAGGGACCCTGCTCGGAGCGTCGCTCGAGGCGCTGCTCTTCCACGAGACACTGCGTGCGGAGCACTTCGGTCCTGGTGGCGTGGTGGTGCGTTGTCGGGAGGAGGACTTCACCAAGGTTGCAGAGCGCCTCGAGGGCAGCTTGACTGCGACGATCCACCTCGAGACCGAGGAAGCCCTCACGTGGTCGGCCCTTGTCGCGCTCCTGGCGAGCAAGGCGGGACGGGTCATCGTGAACGGCGTGCCGACCGGAGTGGCCGTGGTCCGCGCCATGCACCACGGAGGCCCTTACCCGGCGACCACCTCGGCGCGCGACACCTCAGTGGGCGCGGCAGCCATCGACCGCTTCCTCCGCCCGGTGTGCTTCCAGGACGTGCCTGACGCACTCTTGCCTCCCGCCCTCCGAGACGGCAACCCGCTCGGGATCTGGCGGAGAGTCGACGGAGAGCTCACGGGTCCGGCGTCGGCCGTGTAGCTCGGCGCGGCTCGCCTGGACCTGAAAAGTGCAGCCGGCGAGGAACCAGCCCTCTTGTCACCGAACCGCAACTCTGCTAGCTTCTCAGGTTGTCAGAAGCCCTGGTAAGCAACTCAACAGACAACTCAGAGACGACCTGTACGTCGAAGCCGGGGGACTCCGAGACGCTCCCTGGCTCCCGAAGAAAAGGGGGGACCCAGTGATCCAGCCGCGACGCGCAGCGTGCGCAGAGCCTCGTGCTCGACGGCGGTTCGCCAAGT
>DAHWOV010000043.1:0-3173 GCA_027339205.1 Acidimicrobiaceae bacterium
CCCCTTCGTCCCTATGGGCGCCGCAGGCGACCGCGCGCGCGGCGAGGAGCAGCCGTGCCGCTGCGCACGCCTTCTCGGTCAAAGAGAGCACCTCTGCGAGCGCGGCGGCATCGCCGGCCCCGTAGACCGAGGGCTCGAGGCCTCCGAGCGCACGGCGCAGCGCCCCTGCCGCCTCGGCGATGTGCCGGGGGTCGTGCCCGGGGTCGTGCCCGGGGTCGTGCTGGGTGTCGTGCCCGGGGTCGTGCCCGGGGTCGTGCTGGATCTCAGCCACGGCACCACGATCGCAGGGGGGTGTGACACGCAGCGCCCCGGCAGCCTCGGCGATGCGCCGGGGGTCGTGCCCGGAATCGTGCCTGCTGCCACTCACGGCTCCACGATCGCAGGGGGGTGTGACGCGTAGCCGCTGCGATGGCGGGAGGGGCGGGCCGACTCAGCCGCCAACGGGCGTGGGGCAGCCGCCGGCAAGAGGCGCGGGGACGACCGGCTGGCGCCGCCGGCAAGAAGCGCGGGACAGTCGTGCGCATGGAGCCGGGCGCGAAGAGGACGTAGAGCTTCGCGGGAAGCCGGGTCGACCGCACCACACTCCACCCCACCCGGATGCCGAGGGCGGCGAGAGAAGGTAACGCGGGAGAGAGGAAAGGGAGTGAGAAGGAAGCAACAGGTGGAGGAGCAGCTGAGGACAGGAGCTGCCGACGGCCGCAGGACATCGGCTGCTGAGAGGCGCCCGGCTCAAGAGGAACCGATGTCGAGCAGCTTGCGCCCGGCTCAAGAGGAACCGATGTCGAGCACCTCGCGTCCGGCTCGGAGCGCCATCGCCTCCGCGACGTGCGTTTCACTGATCGCTCTACCGTCACCACCGAGATCGGCAATCGTGCGAGCGACCCGGCGTACCCGATCGACGCCGCGCCCACTCAGCCTCCCTGCCCGCACCCCCCGTTCGAGCAGTGCCTCGGCATCGCGAGAGAGCGGAGCAAGCTCCGCCAGACCAGACGCGGGGATCTCGGCGTTGCAACGCGTTCCTCTCGAGCGCGCGCGCCGCCGCGCCTCGGCAACACGCTCAGCCACAGCCACCGTCGTCTCGCCGCGCGCAGGGGCGAAGAGCTCGTCGGCGGTCGTGCGCCGCAACGAGACGACCAGGTCGAAGCGATCGAGGAGTGGACCAGAGAGTCGCCGCATGTAGCGCGCCCGCGCCGCCGGCGAGCAACGGCACGAGCCGGGCACGCCCCCTTCCCCACACGGGCAGGGGTTCATCGCGCCGACGAGTAAGAACCGCGCCGGGAATTCTGCGGTGCCTCTGGCCCGGCTCACGCGGACCACGCCCTCTTCGAGCGGTTGGCGCAACGCATCGAGCACCACCGAGGGAAACTCGCCCATCTCGTCCAAGAAGAGGACGCCATGGGTCGCGAGGCTGATCTCGCCCGGTCGCATCACCCCGGCCCCGCCGCCGACGAGCGACACCGCCGAGGCGCCGTGGTGCGGAGCGCGGAACGGCGGGTCCCAGACGATGCCTCCGTCGGGCATCGGCAGCCCCGCAGCCGAGTGGATCCTGGTCACCTCGAGCGCCTCGTGGCGCGAGAGTGGCGGCAACAGCCCGGCAAGACGCACGGCGAGCATGGATTTTCCCGATCCCGGTGGCCCGACGAGAAGAAGGTGATGGCCCCCCGCGGCGGCGACCTCGACGGCGCGGCGGCCTACACGTTGGCCCTTCACGTCCGCAAGGTCCCCATAGCGCAACAGGGCGCGTGCGCGCCACGTCGCAACCCCCGGCCGGACGTCGGATGACGCCGTTCCGAATCGAGCCCGAGGGCCGGTTGCACCTGGTGAACGGCGCTCGGGTGTAGCGCGCGGCCACGGCTGAGCCCCTCGAAGGGTCTCGACGAGCGCTCGAAGGCTCGGCATGGCGAAGGTGCGACCCGGCCGGACGGCAGCGGCCTCCGCGAGGTCGCACGCCGGGACGACGAGGCGTCCAGGGTGCACCGCTTCGGCCAGCGCGATCGTCCCGGGCACGTGGCGCAGGGTCCCGTCGAGCCCGAGCTCGCCGACGAATGCGACACCGTCCAGCGCCGTCGCCGGCAGCTCGCCGACGGCGACGAGCACCCCCAAAGCGATCGGAAGATCCAGGCCAGCGCCCGCCTTCCGCACGGCGGTGGGTGCCAAGTTCACCGTGACGCGCCGCAGCGGCCACGAGAATGTGCTCGAGAGGAGCGCCGCCCGCACGCGGTCACGCGACTCACGCACGGCGGCGTCCGGAAGACCGACGATCGTGAACCCGGGAAGGCCCCCTGACTCGTGCACCTCCACGACCACCGGCCTCCCAGCCGCCCCGGTCAAGGTCGCCGAATGGACAGTAACGGTCACACGACCCAACGGTCTCCGACAGGCCGCACGTTGCGCCGGTGGGCAAGGGTCCCCTGGACCATCTGGAAACGGCCGAAGCCGGAGATGCCGACTGGGAACAGGATCCCGAGATGCGCCAGATGGGCCGAACGAACCCCCCTGTTCAGGCGGCAGGAGGGTTCGACGTCAACGGCTGGAGGCTTGGTGTGGCCTGGTCGCGACCCCTGACGGGGGCCCCTGAGCGTCGACCGACGTCACCTGCTTCGCGCACGAAGCGCACCCAGCCAACCCGCTGTTCGGTGTGTTCTGCCATCCAAGCGTCACGCGCGGCGCGCGCCGCCAGTCGGTCGTCGAGCCGTCTTGCCCCCTCCGCCGCCCGCGCAACGGCAGCCGCCAGCTCCTCGTCACCCTCGAGGACGCGCACGTTCGTCGGCGGGAGGAACCTGGGGTGCGCGCTGGAGCGTTCGCTGTAGCCATCCATGGCAGTCATACCTTTCATTCATCAGGTCCGTGCCAGACGATCGTAACCATCGCCCTCTCGCGATCCTGCTCGGGTTCCCCGACAGCGATGACCGATCGGGCGGCGAGCCGTCCCCTCCTTCCCCTACGCGCCTCCTTCCCCTACGCCAGCACCGGTCGACGATCCTCAGGACCCGACGAACCGCGGCGAACGCTTCTCCGAGAATGCGGCGATTGCCTCCGTCACGTCGGCACCTGCGAGGTTTGCCGCCTGACACTCGGCCTCGCGCTCGATCGCCTCGGCGAAAGACGTGCTCCACGCGGCATCGAGGAGTGCCTTCGTCGTGGACAGCGCGAGCGACGGTCCCTCCGCAAGG
>DAHWOV010000125.1:0-12405 GCA_027339205.1 Acidimicrobiaceae bacterium
AACGCGCCGGTCTTGCCGGCGGCGGCCGAGATGCCGTCCCCGGTGCCGCGCACCGAGGTCGGGAAGATCTCCGATGGATAGACGAAGGTGGTCATGTTCGGGCCGAACTCGACGAAGAAGTAGCTGATGGCGAACAGCGGCAGGAACACGCCGACCGCGCTCGCACCGTCGGGGAGCAGCCAGATGAGCGCGAAGGCCGCAGCCATGACCGTGAACCCCTGCCACTGGATGCGCTTCCTCCCGATGCGGTCCATGAGGAACACGGCGAGCCAGTAGCCGGGGAAGGCGGCGACGGCGAAGATGGCGAGCGAGATGAGGGTGTGGTCGAGGAGGGTGCCTGTGGGCTGGAGGAGCTTCAAGATGAGCGGGCTCGAGACCGAGTTGCCGTAGAAGGCGATGTCCATCAAGAACCAGCTCCCCGCGGTGCCGATCAGGCGCAGGAGGAAGGGCTTGGAGGTGAGCCGTGCCCTCACGCCGTTGGCGCTGCCGTTGGCGCTGCCGCCGGTGCTGGGTTTGAGCGTGCTGAGCGCGCGGTTCGCAGAGCTGGCCGGGCTCGAGCCGTTGACCCGAGCCGCCGGCTGCTGGCCGGTCACCCACTCCACCGTCTTGGCGGTGGTCGCCACGTCGCCCTTCACGCTCAGCGTGTAGCGGGGGGTCTCCCGGATCTTTCGCCGCAGGTAGATCACCGAGGCCGCCGGGATGGCCCCGAGACCGAGCATGAGCCGCCAGGCGATCCCGTCTGGCACCCCCGCGCCGAGGAAGATCGAGGCGATGGCCGGCCCGGCGAGCAGCCCGAGGCCCTGCATGGCGAACACCGAGCCGACGAGGCGCCCCCGGGACCGCTTGTTGGCGTACTCGGAGGTGATCACGGCCGAGGTGGCGTAGTCGCCACCCACCCCGTAGCCGACGACGAGTCGGAAGATGAACAGGGAAGTGAAGTTCCACGAGAACGCCGTCAACACGGCGCCGAGGACCAGGATCGCCACCTCCACGCCGTACATGCGCTTGCGGCCCAGGCGGTCCATGAGCTTGCCGAAGGTGAGCGCGCCGGCCACCGACGCCAGCAGCGACGCCGAATTGAGCAGTGAGATCTGGTTGGTGCTCAGGTGGAAGATTGGCGTGAGCAGCACCGTGACCGTGCCGATGATGAAGAGGTCGTACGCGTCGGTGAAGAACCCCATGCCGGCCGTGAACACCGTCAGCCAGTGCTTGCGGCCCACCTCGGCCTCGTCGAGCGACCGGTACAGCTCCGTCACCGACGCCGCATGATCATCCACAGCCTTCACTCCCGGTCGCATCGCCGAGCACGCGCGTGATCCTCCTCATCCTCCGCACCCTTCGCACCCTCCGCGGTGGTACGCCGACCATCCTGGACGGCACGGATGACCCGGCCAGGAACTGCCGGTGTCCTTCTGGTGATCTTTTGATGAACGTTGGGTGAACTGTGTGGCGGCGGTCATGTCTCGGACGGTATCGGTATCCCGAGCTCGCCGAGCAACCGGCGGACGCGGCGGTCGATGTCGTCCACGATGCGTTCGACTGCTGCGCGCCCCTGGCCGGCGGGGTCGTCCACGTCCCAGTCCGAGTAGCGCTTGCCGGGGAACACCGGACAGGTCTCGCCGCACCCCATCGTGACCACCACGTCGGCGTCCCTGACGACGGCCCTGGTGAGCAGCGTCGGCACCTCGGCGTCCGTCGACAGACCCCGCTCGGCGAGCACCGCCGCGACCATGGGGTCGACCGAGGACGCCGGCTCGGAGCCGGCGGAGCGCACCTCGACGTGACCGCGCGCGTAGTGCTCGGTGAGCACCCGCGCGGCGACCGAGCGGCCGGCGTTGTGGACACAGGCGTAGAGGACCACGGGGACGCTCGTCGGCGACGGGTCCCCGTCGGCATGCCGGTCGGCAGGGTTCATGGGCGCTCCTTCCACGCAGGTCTGGTTTCACGCACGTCTGGCAACTGGACGCTTGCGCTGGTCGTTCGACGGCTTGACTGTCTGGTCAGTGGACGAGGGTCACCCAACCGGCCAGGGCCAAGAGGGTGACGCCGAGGACGGGGACGGTGAGGATGATGCCCTGGCGGAAGTACTGGCCCCAGCTGATCTTGATCCCTTTGGTCTCGAGCACGTGCAGCCACAGCAAGGTTGCGAGCGAGCCGATCGGGGTGAACTTCGGTCCGAGGTCGGAGCCCACGACGTTGCCGTAGACCGCAGCGGTCCGCGTCAGGCCGCCCAGGTGCGCGCCGTGGATCGACAGCGCGCCGACGAGCACCGTCGGCATGTTGTTCATCACCGCGGACAGCCCGGCGGCACCGAAGCCGCTGACGAGGGACGAGGGGACCAGCCCGGCGTGGCTTGCAGCGCGCAACGCGTCGGACAGGTAGACGGTGAGGCCGGCGTTGCGCAGTCCGAAGACGACCAGGTACATGCCGAGGGAGAACACCACGATCTTCCACGGCGCCTCGCGCAGCACCCTGGCGCTGGAGAGCGCCTCGGAACGTGCCGCGAGCCCGAGGAACGCCACCGCCGCGGCTGCTGCGGGGACCGAGACGGGGAAGTGCAGCGGCTCGGAGAGGAGGTAGCCGGCCAAGAGGACGCCGAGGACCACCCAGCCGATCCGGAACAGCCGGAGGTCCCGGATCGCGCGCTGCGGCTGGGGGAGCGCCGCGAGGTCGTAGCGGGCGGGGAGGGAGCGGCGGTAGAAGACGTAGAGCACCCCGACGCTCGCGGCGAAAGCGATCAAGTCCACCGGGGCCATCGTCGCGGCGTAGCTGGTGAAGCCGATGTGGAAGTAGTTGGCGCTCACGATGTTGACCAGGTTGGACACCACCAGGGGCAGGCTGGTCGTGTCCGCGATGAACCCGGCCGCCATCACGAAGGGCAACGCCTGGCGGCGTTCGAATCCCAGGGCTCGCATCTGCTCGTAGACGATCGGGGTGAGGATCAGCGCCGCCCCGTCGTTGGCGAACAGCGCGGCGACCCCCGCGCCGAGCACCATCATGAAGACGAAGGCCCGGATCGTGCTGCCCCTGGCCGCGCGCAGCATGTGCAACGCCGCCCACTCGAAGAACCCGATCCGGTCGAGGACGAGCGAGATGACGATGACCGCCACGAAGGTCGCCGTGGCGTTCCACACGATGTCCCACACCGTGGCCACGTTGGCGAGGTGCACCACACCGAGGAGCAGCGCGAGTGCCGCGCCTCCTCCGGCGGACCAGCCGATCGACAGTCCCTTGGGCTGGGCGATCACCAGGGTCAAGGTGGCGACGAAGATCGCCACCGCGGCGAAGGTCAGCCACGCTCCGCCCAGGCTCAGCACAGGCGCCCCGCCCACCAGGCGTCGATGAGTGCGCGGCGGGTGAGCACCCCGGCCACGCGGCCCTCGTCGTCGGTGACGGGGAGCACCCCGGCGCGGTGATCGGCCATGACCTCGGCTGCGTGCTCGCAGCGCGCCGAGATGTGCACGGAGGGGGGGTGATGCGCCATGACCTCCGAGACGCGCTTCGCCTGGATCGTCTGGAGGTGCCTGGCGGCGCGTCGCCCGCCGGCGATGGGCCAGAACCGGGCCACCTCGGCTTCCTGCTCGACCACGTGGCGGTCCTCGGCCAGCACCAGGAGGTCCTCCTCGTCCAGCAGGCCCACCAGGCGGCCGGAGCCGTCGGTGACAGGCAGGGCGGTCAGGCCGGCGTCGAGCAGTACCCGCACGGCGCGGCGAAGCTCGTCACCGGGCTCGACCGGCGCAGGCGGGGGGTCCATGAGGTCGCCCGCCGTCACGCCGGCGGCCTGGGCGCTCGTCTCGCCGACCGTTCGTCGCCGGCGCTGGTCTCCGTCACCGGCCTGCATGCGCGGGGTCTCGTCGACGTGAATGCCGTTCGAGGCATGCTCCGACTCCACGATGAGATCGTTCGTTCTCCACGATGAGATCGTTCGTTGCCGATTCATCGTAGCTTCGTAGTATTGAGACTTGTCAATGTGATGTTCGCACCCCGGGTCGGCGCAGTCGACGCCGGTAGAATGTGGGCCGAGATGGGTCTCAGCACCACGTCGAGGACGGCGACGCTTGCGCCTTCCGACGCGCCCTGCTGCGCTCCCGGAGGAGGACCGGAGCCGGTGGCGGGCGTGGCCGCGCCGGTGATCGACGACGAGCTGCTGGCGGTCATGGCGAAGGCCCTCGGTCATCCAGCGCGCCTGCGGATCATCCGCCTGCTGGCCGAGCGCCATGCGTGCGTGACCGGTGACCTGGTCGCTGTGCTGCCGCTGGCTCAGTCGACGATCTCGGAGCATCTGCGGATCTTGCGTGAGGCAGGGTTGATCCAGGGCGAGATCGAAGGACCCCGCACCTCGTATTGCCTGAACCGCGCGGGCCTTTTCGCCCTGCAAGCGGCCATGGCCTCACTCTGAGCCCTCACTCTGAGCCCTCACTCTGAGCCGGCGCCTCCCACGAGATCGCCGAGCGGTTGTGGCGACGCTTCGATCTGCTATCGTAATCGCTCATCGACGATGAGCGATGAACTCGAGGAGGTCCTGATGTCGACGGTCGAGGTGTTCGATCCCCCGATGTGCTGCTCGACGGGGGTGTGCGGTCCGAGCGTCGACCCGGCGCTCGCCGCGTTCGCTGCCGATCTGGCGTGGCTTTCCGAGCAGGGCGCGGTGGTCGAGCGCCACAACCTGTCCCAGGAGCCAAAGGCCTTCGCGGACGAGGAGCTCGTGCGTGCGTTGCTCGCCGAGCGCGGCGACGAGGCGCTGCCCGCGGTGGTGGTGGATGGCGCGCTGCGCTCGTCGGGCCGCTATCCGTCGCGCGCCGAGCTCGCGGCCTGGGCCTTCGGGACCGACGCGGCGGCGGGTCTCGACGCGGTCACGGCCGAGCTCGTGGCGATCGGCGCAGCGATCGGTGCGAACTGCGAGCCATGCCTGAAGTACCACTACGACCAGGCTCGTCGCCTCGGTGTCGCGCCCGGCGTGATGGCCGAGGCCGTGCGGCTGGCCCAGACGGTGAAGGACACCCCCGCACGCTCCGTGCTGGAGCTCGCCGCCAAGCTGCTCGGCACCGAGGCGGCCGCCCTGGGCGCGCCGGCTGCAGGCACCGTTTCCGCGGCGCCGACCGCGGAGACCGCGGAGACCGCCGAGACCGCAAAGACCGCCGGAGGGTGCTGCGGCGGAAGCTCGGAGCCCGACGAGACCGCCGAGACAGCCGAGAGTGTCGGAGGGTGCTGCGGCGGAAGCTCGGAGCCCGTCGACGTGCCGCTCGTCGGGGTCGCCGCCAACCAGTCGTCCTCGGGCTGCTGTGGCTGAGCCGGAAGGGACGGCGGTCCCCGGCGCCACGGCGCGGGGCGCCGCCGCTGCAACGGACCATCACTCGACAGGTCGAAGGGTGCTCGGTGGCCTGATGGCGAGCGCCCCGCGCTTCATGTTCTTCACCGGCAAGGGCGGGGTGGGGAAGACCTCGACGGCCTCGGCGGTCGCGGTCGGCCTGGCCGATGCCGGGCGTCGTGTGCTGCTCGTCTCGACCGATCCGGCGTCGAACCTCGACGAGGTGCTCGGGGTCTCCCTCAGCGGCTCGCCCACGCCGGTGCCGGACGTGGCCGGCCTCGACGCGCTCGACATCGACCCGCTGGCCGCTGCCGCTGCCTATCGCGAGCGCGTGGTCGGCCCCTACCGCGGCGTGCTGCCCGAGTCGGCGGTCGCCAGCGTCGAAGAGCAGCTGTCGGGGGCCTGCACGGTGGAGATCGCCGCGTTCGACGAGTTCAGCGCGCTGCTGGCGGATCCCGACACCACCGCCGCCTACGACCACGTGGTCTTCGACACGGCCCCGACCGGCCACACGCTGCGGCTGCTGTCGCTGCCGGCGGCCTGGAGCGAGTTCATCGACACGAGCACGCTCGGCACCTCGTGCATCGGTCCGCTGTCGGGCCTGAACAGCCAGCACGAGCGCTACCGGGCTGCGGTGGCGACGTTGGCCGACGCCGGGCGCACGGTGCTGGTGCTGGTGTCGCGCCCCGATGCGCTGGCGCTCGGCGAGGCCGCGCGTGCCGCGGCGGAGCTCGGCGCGCTCGGTGTCGGGAACCAGCGGCTGGTGGTCAATGGGGTCTTCTCCGCCCCGGGCTCGCAGGACCCGCTGGCCGCTGCGCTCGCCTCGCGCGCTGCAGCCGCGCTCGAGACGCTGCCCTCCGAGCTTGCCGGACTGCCCCGCGACGAGGTGCCGCTCGTCGCCTTCAGCCCGGTCGGCGTCCCCGCGCTGCGGGCGCTGCTCGACGGCGCGACCCCGCCGGTCGAGGTACCGGGCGAGACCCTGCCCGACACCACGACCCTTCGCGCCCTCGTCGACGAGCTGGCCGAGCGCGGGCGAGGGCTCGTCCTCGCGATGGGCAAGGGTGGCGTCGGCAAGACCACGCTGGCGGCGGCGATCGCCGTGGAGCTGGCACGGGCCGGGCACCCGGTCGAGCTCACCACCACCGACCCCGCCGCCCATCTCGACGCGGTGCTCGCCGACGAGGATGCCGTGGGCACCATCGCCGTGAGCCGCATCGATCCCGAGCGCGAGACCGCCGCCTACGTCGCCGAGGTGCTCGCAGATGCCGGTGCGATGCTCGACGACGCCGGTCGAGCCGTGCTCGAGGAGGACCTGCGCTCACCGTGCACGGCCGAGATCGCGGTGTTCCGGGCCTTCGCCCGCACGGTGGCGGGAGCCACGGAGCGTTTCGTCGTCCTCGACACCGCTCCCACCGGCCACACCCTGCTCCTCCTCGACGCGGCACGTGCCTACCACCGCGAGGTCGGCCGCCAGGGCGGCGCCGTGCCCCCCGAGGTCGAGGCGCTGCTCGATCGGCTGACCGATCCCGGTCTCACCTCGGTCCTCGTCGTCACCGTGCCCGAGGCCACCCCCGTCCACGAGGCGGCGGCCCTCCAGGAGGACCTGCGGCGTGCCGGGATCGAGCCGTTCGCCTGGGTCGCGAACCAGAGCCTCGCGGCGACGGCCACGACCGACCCGCTGCTCAGCGCGCGCGCTGCCGCTGAGCGACAGCGGCTCTCGGAGGTGCGCGCCCTGTACACGTCTCGCCTGGCCCTGGTGCCCATGCTCGCCGACACCCCATCGGGCGTCGAGGCGCTGACCCGGCTCCTCGCCTCGCCGGCCGCGCTGTCCGCATGAACCCCCGATGCACGAGCAGGCACGATGGCACGATGAGAGGACATGAGCGGGCAGTGAAGACGTCCCAGCACCCACAAGGAGGCCGACGATGGCCAAGGTCGTGATCCACCTCTTCCACGCCGACGAGGACTCGCTCGCCGCGGGATCCCACGTCGCAGAGCGGGTCCGGCAGGTGGCCACCGAGCGCGGCGTGGACCTCGAGGTCTACTGCTTCGGGCCGGCCCAGGGTGCCTTGAGCGACACCTCGGCGGACCCGACTCGCGTCGAGTACAACCGCCAGATCGACGAGCTGGTCGCGGCGGGCGTCTCCGTCGGCGCGTGCCTGAACGCGGCGCGCGCCGCGGGGACCGAGGAGGCGCTCACCAAGCGGGGCATCGCCTTGCAGTACGCCCGCGACGCCTACGTCCGCTACGCGCTCGAGGGCGCGACCGTCCTCAACTTCTGATCCGGTGGCCGCGGACCAGCCCACAGCCGCCGACCAACCCACAGCCGCCGCCCAACCCACAGCCGCCGCCCAGCCCGGCGCCCTCGACCAGCCCACAGCGTCCGCGCACCTGGGCCGCCCGCTGCGGGAGCGGTGGTACGTACCGGCGTGGCTCGAGGTCCCCGGCCTCCCGAGCTTCGAGGTGATCGACACGCGATCCGCACAGGGGCGTCTCGACCCGCGTCCGAAGACCGTGACGGTCGCCGATCTGGTCCTGTTCCACGGGCACGCCTGCGACGGGCTCCTGCGCGGCGTCTGGGCCATGCGGGCCCTCGCAGACCTCGCCTTCGGCACCGCACCGATCGATCGAAGCGACCTCGTCGTCGTGTCGAAGAATTCGCCGTGCCTGGGCGACGTCGCCGCCTATCTGACCGGCGGGCGTGCCCGCTACGGCACCCACCGCCTCGACGACACCCTCGGGGTCGGCTTCCAGCTGGAGGTGCGCTCGAGCGGCGCGTGCTTCGAGGTGCGCGAGGAGCCCGGCTTCTTCCCCGAGCACATCGGCGCGTGGGAAGCCGCCCTGCTCGGAGACCTCGACGAAGGCACCAAGCGCGAGCTGCTCGCCGTCCACGAGACCGCGCAGTGGGACTGGGTCCGCCAGGTGCTGCTCGCGAGCGCGCCCGGCGACCACTACCACGCCCGGCGTCTCGAGCACCTCGACCTTCCTCCCGCCCTCGCCGAAGCCCGGCGCACCGACACCGTCAACCGGTCCGTCGGCCCGCCGGTCGAGGCGACGAGCCCCTACGACCCCGACCTCGACGCCACCGGCGCAAGAGCGCGCGACGCCGGCCCCTGGGCTCGCCGCTATGACGAGGGCCCGGGCTGAAGGCGCCCGTGGTCAGCGCAGCCGGCGGCGCAGGAGGGCCGTGATGGACGCGGCGGCGGCGAGGGCCGTCCCGGCCGCCCAGGCGAGCACGAGCAGCGGCCCCTGTCGGTAGGCGACCGAGGCGATCACCGCGGCGACGCTCGCCGCTTGGAAGCTCCCCAGGACGACGGTGAGGGCGAACTGCAGGGTGTTGGTGCTCTGCTGGTAACGCATCGTGATGTCGAAGGTGAGGGCCTCGAGCCGCTCGGTGAGCGTCGAATAGAGGGTGTCGAGGCCGAGGACCTTCTCGCCGTAGGAGGTGACCTCGGCGCTGAAGCGGTTGGACTCGGCGACGGTGCCGCGGTACTCGGCCAGTCCGTCGAGCATCTCGGTCTTGAGCTCGAGCAGGTGCGAGAGGGACTGCGGCACCTCGCCACCGGCGACTTGGCGCAGGAACATCTGGAGCACCACGCGTTCGACGAGCAGGAGCTCGATGGAGATGAGGAGCGGCAGCGCGCTGCGGGGGACGAGGACCGTGTCGCTCGAAGGCTCGGATCCCACGCTCTCGCCGACCCGAAGGTCGAGGGCGCCCCGTCCCGCGACGAGCGAGATCCCTCCCTCGCGCAGGCAGAAGTCGCGGGCGAGCTCTTCGTCGACGATCCGCCGCTTGAACGCGAGCGTCGAGCGGTCGAGGTACAGGACCCGCACCAGGTCCTCGGCGTGCGCGGCGACCACGGCGTCCAAGGGCGCAGTGCCCCCAGGCAGGCGTAGGACCGTGAAGGGGAACCCCTCGTCGGGTCCGTCGCCCGAGAGGAGCTCACGGCTGAGGCGGCCAAGCGCCTCGCGCAGCACGGCGACCGGGCTCTCGTGGTCGGAGCGCAGCCACGAGAGGAACCGGTCGGGCTCGAGCTGCTGGTCGGGCGGCGCCATCCATGCCTCCCACAGCGCCCCGCCGGCGGTGTGGGTCACCAAGAACACGTCGGCGACGGTCGGTCCGGTGCCTTCGTCCTCGGGGAGCCGGACTCGTCCGAGCGGCCAGCGGGTGACCCGGTGGCGTTCGAGGTACTCCATTCCGAGGATGGCGGCCTGGACGTCGTGGAGCTGGTCCATCCGCGCCTTCACGGCGGCCTCGGGCAGCGGGTCGATCCCGTCGGCCGGGCGCGGGAAGCCGGCGAAGTTCCGGGGAGCGGGCACAGGGAAGAGCACGACGAACACGATCTGGAACAGGTCGTGGGCAAGCGGCTCGTCATGTCCACCGCCCGTTCGAGCGCTCACGTGGTCCCCAGTCGGTCGAGGATCCGCCCGGTGACGACGTGGCGGTCCGCCTCTCCGTCGACGCGCACGAGGAGCCCGCGCCGCTCGTAGCGCTCGATCACCGGCACGAGGTCGGTGTCGAAGAGGGCGAGTCGGTGCTCGATCGTCTGGGGGGTGTCGTCGCTGCGCCCTTCCAGTGCGGCCCGGGCGAGCAGGCGCCGGCGGCACTCTTCGGCCGGCACGTCGAGGAGGACGACGGCCTGCGGCTGGACGGCGCCGGGGAGCTGCTCGGCGAACGCCGTGTCCTGCGCGAGGTCACGGGGGAAGCCGTCGAGGACGTAGCCCCCTGCGGCGGCCGCCGTGTCGAGGCGCTGGGCGATGACGGGGACGACGAGCTCGTCTGCCACGAGGTCGCCGCGCTCGAGCACCGGGGCGATCAGCTGCCCGAGCGCGGACCCCGAGGCGACCTCGTCTCGCAGCATCGCCCCGGTGGAGAGGTGGGGGACGCCGAGGCGCGTCGCGAGCAGCGCGGCCTGGGTGCTCTTGCCCGCCCCTGGGCGCGCGAGCAGCACGATCCGGCGCGCCGGGACCGCGCGGGCGTCTCGGGCCGTCGGAGAGACCACCGATCTCGAGCTTCAGCCGCGCCGCAGCCCGGTCCTCACCCGGGCGTGCTCGGAGAGGACGGCACCGCGTCGATGTCGGCGACCCTGGCCTTGCCGCGCGTCGGCATGGCCGAGCCGAGCCCCGGGATGTCGCGTCCGGGGAGGAGGAAGTGCCAGTAGAACCACTGGAACTCGACCTTGGCCAGGTGGCTCAGGCGGGAGTCCTTCAGGAGCGGCAGGCCGACGGCCGTCGGGAAGTGGCCGGGGAGGGGCTGGGTGGTGTAGTTGGAGTCGAGCAGCATCGCCTTGTGGAAGCCGGTCTCTATGAAGCCGGTGCCGTGCCCGTCGTAGTGGGCGTCGGGGGGCTGGCCCGCCAGGAACCGGCGGATGTTGCGGACGACCACCTCGCCCTCGAAGTGCGCCACCGACCCGGTCTTGGAGGTGGGGAGATCGGCCGCGTCGCCGATGGCGAAGACGTTCGGGTGCGCGGGCGACTGCAGGGTCTTCGTGTCCACCTCGATGAAGTCCCGTTCGTTGCCGAGCCCGGGGGAGCGCCCGACGTAGGCGGCGCCCCGGAAGGACGGCACGACGACCGCGAGGTCGAAGCCGACCTCGCGGCCGGCGGCGTCGACGATCCTCCCGTTCGCCCCGTCGACCTCTGCGATGTGGAAGTCGGTCTCCTGGCCCACCCGCTTGTCGGCGAAGAGCCGCTCGACGCTCGCGTCGGCGATCGGGGCGGCGAAGAGGCTGGGCAGCGGGCTCAAGAAGGTGATCTCGATACGGTCGCGCACGTGGCGCTCGGTGAAGTACCAGTCGGCCAAGAGGCAGAACTCGAGGGGGGCGACGGGGCACTTGATGGGCATGTCGACGACGCCGACGACGAGCCGTCCCTCGTCGAAGCGCTCGAGGGCTGCCGACAGGGCGCCAGCGCCCTCCAAGTCGTAGAAGGTGAGCACCTTGTCCATCCATCCGGGCCCGGTGAGGCCGGGCGTGGCCTCGGGGGCGAGGCGGGCGCCGGTGGCGACCACCAGCACGTCGTAGTCGAGGACGTCGCCCCCGGCCAGGTGCACCTGGTCCGCCTCGAGGTCGACGTGGTCGATCTCGGTCTCGTAAAAGTCGACGCCGGCCCGCAGCTGGCGCCGCCGGGACCGCACGATGTCCTTCGGCTGGCTGATGCCGAAGGCGACGGGCACCTGACCGGGCTGGTAGATGTGGCGGTCGTCCCGGTCGACCACGTCGATGCTGGCCTCGCGCCGTCCGTAGGCGCGGCGCAGCCGGTTGGCGAGCAGCGTCCCCCCGGTCCCGCCGCCCAGGATCACGATCCGCTGTGCCATCGCCCTACCTCCTGTCCTCCCGGTGCGCGCAGGCGGCGCGACCAGCCGTGCCGACGAAGAGTCTCTGCTCCCACGCAGCGCCGGCCCAGGGCCGATGGTCCCTTGTGCTCGGGCCGAGGCCGACGTACGGTTGCGACGGGCGACAGCCCAGGAAGACCTGCCCATGGCGGAAGGAGGCTCGATGGACGCGGTCGAGCGCTACGACCTGGTGGTCCTCGGAGCCGGGCCAGGTGGCGGCGCGGCGGCGCGCCGAGCACTGGCGCTCGGAGCGAGCGTGGCGCTGGTGGAGCCCGACAAGATCGGCGGCACCTGACTCCACTACGGGTGAATTCCCAAGGAGGCCCTGGTCAGGGTCACCGAGATCCTCAGGCTGCTCCGCCGGTCCTCTGAGTTCGGGATCAGCATCAGCGAGCCGCAGGTCGACTGGGCCGCGGCCGTCGACCGCGCCCAGGCGATCGTGGCGACGTGCGCCGACCCGAAGCCCGAGGAGCTGATCGACGGCGGGGCAGCCCTCGTCGCCGGCGCAGGGCACTTCGTCGACCCGCACACCGTCGCCGTGGGCGACCGGGTCCTCCACGGCACGTCGATCGTGGTGGCGACCGGGGCGAAGCTGCCCAAGCTCCCGGTCGAGGGCATCGAGCTGGCCGACGGGCACGTCGAGCTGCTCGAGGCGCGCGAGCTCCCCCGGCGCCTGGTCGTCATCGGCGGCGGGGTGATCGGCATGGAGTTCGCGTTCATGATGGCCCGCGTCGGCGTCGAGGTGTCGGTGGTCGAGCTGCTC
>DAHWOV010000015.1:0-29926 GCA_027339205.1 Acidimicrobiaceae bacterium
CAGGTGATCCCCCCAGGTGACCGGCGAGCTTGAGCCCCGAGACGACCCGGACCCCCCGGCACCACCCCGGGGGTCGTTGGCGTCCCTGGCGCCCCGACGCCCGGTGGTGTGGCGGGGCGGGCCGGCGCCCGGCGCAGGGGCATGGGCCGATCGCCAGAGGCAGGGGCGGGGGCATGGAACGGAGCAGGCGTCAGTCGGGCACGTGTCTCGTGTACCGCAGGTAGCTGTCTACGAGCTCCTGCGCACGGGCCCGGGCGCTCGGTTCTCGGCGTGCCGTCTCCTCCAAGAGTGCCTCGGGATCCTTCCCGGCACTCGCTATTGCCTCGCTGCCACCGTGCTCGATCCAGCGTCGCAACTGTGCGGCATCGACCTCGGGATGGAATTGGACGCCCAGATGTGTTCCGATCGTGAAGGCTTGGACGCCGACCGGGTTCCGTGCCAAGAGGCGCGCCTTCGGTGGTAGGACGCAGCGGTCGCCGTGGAACTGGAACCAGGGCCCACGGCCGATGACCGGCGCGAGTCGGCCGTTCGCCGTGACAGGCGCAACCCCCGAGGCGCCCGGCCTGCTCGAACCGACGGGCTCCACCGTGACCCAGCCCACCTCGTAGACGACCGACTGCTCGACCGCCCCTCCGAAGGAGGCTGAGATCAGCTGTGCGCCGAAGCAGATCCCAAGAACCGGAAGCGGCACACTTCGGAGCCAGTCCAACTCTGCTGCGATCCAGTCCGTCGTCTCGTAAACCGACGCGCTCGATCCGAGCACGACCAGGTAGTCGTACCCTTCGAGATCGGGCAGCCGTCCCTCGGCTGGGTAAAGGTAGGTGTCGACCGTCGCGCCTCGTGCCGCAAACGCGTCGCCAATGAATCCGGGCAGGTCCTCTGCGTGATGACGGAGTACGAGGACATGCACGGCGCGCACTGTACCGAACCCCGCCAACCTTGCTGCAATGCGCCCCGGGCTGCCGCCTGCAGAACACCGGCACGTTCAGTGTGGCTGACCCGGGAGAACACCGAGCCGGGGCGCCCCGCTACGATCGACAGCGGTGGTTCAGTCGCAATTGACCGGCGCCTCGGACGTGCATTCCCACGACAACGCCGAAGGCCACGACAACGCCGCAGGTCGCGCGACCGCACAAGGAGCGTGACGACGTGGTCGGGGACGGAGTGCAACGGAGGAACCTCCCACTCATCGGAGTGACCGGCAGGAGGTGGCCCGCCGACGTACTGGGCGACCGTGTCGCCGCGCCGATCCGCGCGGCGCAGGTGGATCTGCACTTCGCTGACTACTCCAGAGCGATCGTGCTCGCAGGCGGGTTGCCCGTCGGGCTCAGCCGCGACGCGCCGGTCGACGCGATGGTCCGGCGGATCGACGGCCTGGTGCTGAGCGGCGGTGCCGACGTCGACCCCGCCCGCTACGGGCAGGAGCGATCTTCTCAATGCGGGACAGTCGAAGAGGAGCGTGACGCGTGGGAGCTCGCGCTCATTGCAGTTGCGCTGACCGCGGGCCTCCCCATCTTCGGCATCTGTCGAGGTATCCAAGTGCTCAACGTGGCACTTGGCGGTACCCTGCTCCAGCATCTCGCTCCCGACGTTGGAGACGGACATCCGCGGTTCGACGTGCCCCGAGAGGCCAGCGTGCACTCCGTGAAGCTCGAGCCGGGCAGTTTGGCCGCCGCCCTCTACGGCACAGAGGTGCAGGTGAACAGCCTTCATCACCAGGCCGTCGACGAGCTGGGATCGGGGCTCGTTGCTTCGGGACGCTCGCCGGACGGAACGGTCGAGGCGCTCGAGCTTCCCGGCTCATCGGTGTTCGCGGTCCAGTGGCATCCAGAGATGTTGCTGGGCGCGCAGCCCGATGCCGGCTTCCTCTGGCTTGTCGACCGCGCGGCGAAGGCGTCGAAGTCCCGGTGCTGAAGGAGTCGCCTGGATGATCGACGTCGACCTGACGGACCTCGACGCATGGGAGAAGCGTGTCCCATACGAGGAGTTCGCCCGCCTTCGGCAGGAGGCGCCGATCGCGTGGTTCGACGAGGCGCCGCCGAACCACGGCTTCTGGTCGGTGCACCGCTATGGGGACATCGTCGAGATCAGCAGGGACACGGCGCGGTTCTCCTCTGCGACAGGGGTCTCCTTCGAGGAGCCCACGGCGGAGGACATGGCCACGCGCCGCACGATCATCGACATGGACCCTCCTGCGCACACGAAGCTTCGCAAGATCCTCGCGCCGAGCTTCACCCCGCGCGCCGTTGCCGTCTACGAGCACTTTGTCCGCGCGCTGACCAACGTCGCGCTCGAGGAGAGCCTGCCCCGCGGCGAGTTCGATTTCGTCCACCACGTAGCCAAGGAGGTCCCGATCCGGGTGCTGGCCCGCATCATGGGGCTCCCCGAGGACCGGCTCGACGAATTCATCGACCTCGGAGACCGGCTCATCGCCAACACCGACCCGGAGATCACGGACGTCGTCTGGGGGCGCGACGACACCGAGGCGTACCGCAACTTTCCCTTCCGCAGCCCCTACGGCAAGCAGCTTTGGGATATGGGCCGGGAGCTCGTGAAGGACCGGCTCCGCCATCCCACCGATGACCTGCTCTCGACCGTCCTCCACGCGGAGATCGACGGCGAGCGGCTCAACGAGGTCGATCTCGACAACTTCTTTTCGATCCTCGTCATCGCAGGCAATGAGACTACGAGGATCGCTCTGGCGCAGGGCGTCCTCGCATTCTGCGAGCATCCCGAGCAGTGGGACCTGCTGCGGTCCAATCCGAGCTTGCTCAACTCAGCGACCGAAGAAGTGCTCCGCTGGTCGTGCCCGACGCACTTCATGCGCCGCACCCTCGCAGAGGACGTGCGTCTGCGCGATGCCGACATGAAGGTGGGCGACAAGCTGATCCTCTGGTACGTGTCTGGCAACCGCGACGAGGAGGTCTTCACCGAGCCCGATCGATTCGACGTCACCAGATCGCCCAACCCGCACCTGAGCTTCGGCCGCGGCGGGCCCCATATGTGCCTGGGCGCACACCTGGCGAGGCTGGAGGTGCGAGTGGTCCTCGACGAGCTCTGCAGGCGGGTCTGCCGCTTCGAGCTCGCCGGTGAGCCCGCACGGACGAGGACCAACTTCACCAACGGGTTGAAGAGGCTCCCGATCGCCGTGGAGGTCGTGCAGCCCGGCTGAGACGTTCGCACCCGAGCTGCGGGCTCACGTGCCCCTGCGTTGGTCCCCTCCGTCCCCTCGGCCGCTGCTGTCCCCTCCGTCCCCTCGGTCCGCGCGGCGCCAGCCTTCTCCGCGCTCCCCAATGTGCCAAAGGGCCTCCGCGCGGGCGGCCACCTCCTGGACGCCGAGCCCGGTGGCCGCCGCGACACGGGCGACGTCCTCGGGCTCGGCCTTCACTCTCGACAAGCCGAGCTTCACACGGACCGGCTCACCCTCGACGAGAACCTGATCGACGCGGCGCGACTCGGGCCATCGTTCGCCGCCGAGTGCGCGTACGCCGAAGCTGCCGGTCGTCCGGCGCATCACATCGGCGAGGAGCTCGGCGCTCGCAGGGTCGCAGAGCGCGTGGACCGTGTGGCCGGGACGTCCCTTCTTCATAACCACCGGAGTCACCCAGGCGTCGAGCGCCCCCCGGTCCATCAGTGACACGATCGCGGCGGCCAGCTGCTCGCCGGTCGCGTCGTCGAGGTTCGCCTCGAGCACCGTCACCGGCTGCCCTGGGCCCGTGCGCAACCCGACGGGGGTGCCGAGGACCACCTGCGTGCAGTTGGGGAGGGTGTCGAGCTCGGCCGCACCCGCGCCGTACCCGGACGCCCGCACCGTCATCGCCGGCATCGGGCCGTGCCCAGAGTCAGACGGCGGCGACACGAGCGCTCGCATCAGCGCGGCGCCCGTCGGCGTGGTGAGCTCGAGTGGCACGGGCCGTCCGTAGGTGGCGAACCCCTCGAGAAGCCGGAGTACCGCTGGTGACGGGTTGGGGAGCGTACCGTGCGCGGCGCGCACCGTTCCGGTGCCGAGCGCGATCGGAGAGACGGTCACGGTGTCGACGCCGAGCACCTCTAGCGCCGCGGCGGTGCCGACAATGTCGATCAGCGCGTCGTGGCCACCCACTTCGTGGAAGTGGACCTGCTGGGGGTCGGTGCGATGGAGCAGCCCCTCGACCTGCGCGAGCGCTTCGAACGTGGCGAGCGCACGTTGTGCGACCCTCGTGGGCAACGTCGCCTCGTGCACCGCCGACACGACGTCCGCGTACGTCCGGCCCCTGGGCACGTCACTCGTTGCATCGTCCACCTGCACGATCGCCCGGGTGCATGCGATGCCACCACGGAGCACCGGCTCCACCAGGAGCCTCCATCCGTCGAGCGGCAGGCGATCGAGCATCGCCACCACCTCGGACTCGTCGGCTCCGGCGTCGAGCAGGCTCCCGAGCGCCATGTCGCCGGCGATGCCGGCGAAGCAGTGGAACCACGCGGTGAGCGGGCTCATCTCCCGGCCCGCCCTCCCCGGCCCCCGGCCCGCCCTCCCCGGCCCCCGGCCCGCCCTCCCCGGCCCCCGGCCCGCCTTCCCCGGCTCCCGGTTCGCCCTCCCCGGCCCCCGGCCCGCCCTCCCCGGCCCCCGGTCCGCCTTTCGCGAGCCCCGGCCCGCTCTCCCCCGGCGCTGGGGTCGCTCACCGCGCTCACCGGAGGAAACGTGCAGCCGCGCAGGCGGCGCCGTAGCCGTTGTCGATCCCGACGACCGTGATCCCCGAGGCGCACGACGCAAGCATGGCCAGGAGCGCCGTCACTCCTTCGAGGGAGGCGCCGTAGCCGACGCTCGTCGGCACTGCGACCACCGGAGCCGCGGTGATCCCGCCGACGAGGCTCGCAAGTGCCCCTTCCATCCCGGCAACGACGACGACCACGTCCGCGTCCTGGAGCTCTTCTACCGACGCGAGCAGCCGGTGCACCCCTGCGACGCCGCAGTCGGCGAGCAATGCGGGAGAGAAACCCAGCGCGTGCAGCACCGCACGGCACTCGTCGGCGACGGGCAGGTCCGCCGTCCCGGCGGTGAGGACGAGGATGCGGCCCGGCCGCCTGGGCGCGGCGCGCCACGCGACAATCGAGAGGCTGCCCGTGGGGGTGACATTGGCTTCGCCGTGACCTGCCTCGATCGCGGCTTGGCGTGCCGCGAAGACCTGTGCCGGATCGGCACGGGTCAGGAGCACCGGCCCACCGGACGCGTCGAGGAGCTCCACGACGATGGACGCACACTGCTCAGGGGACTTGCCGGGTCCGTACACCGCCTCGGCGAAGCCCTGGCGCAGGGCTCGGTGGTGGTCCACGCGCGCGAACCCCAGGTCGGCGAACGGCAGGTGCCGCAGCCGACGTGCCGCCTCGTCCGGGTCGCAGTCCCCCTTCGAGACGTCGACGAGCAACTGGTGGATGAACGACTGATCCATGGTGGCTCACTATCCTGCCCTGCGATGCCCCGCCCTGCGACCCGCCCGCCGTGCTCCGTCGCCTTCCTCGGGCCGCTCGGCACCTTCACCGAGGAGGCGCTCCTCACCCAAGAGGACTACGCCTCGGCCGCGCTCGAGCCCATGGACACGATCGGCGACGTGCTCGAGGCCGTGCGCTCGGGGGGCGTCGACGTCGGCTTCGTGCCCATCGAGAACGCGATCGACGGCGTGGTGCGTGACACGCTCGACGCGCTGATCTTCGACGTCGACCTCCTGATCCAACGCGAAGTGGTGCTCGACGTCCGGCTCCACCTCATGGCGCCGCACGGGACGGCCCTCCACGACGTGCGCCGGGTCGTGTCCTACCCGGTCGCCCTTGCGCAGTGCCGGCGGTTCTTCGCCGAGCGGCTTCCTTACGTCGAGACCGTCGCGGCGAACTCCACCGCCGACGCGGCACGACAGCTCGGGAGCCACCCCGACCCGCATGCCGCGGCAGTCGCGCCGCGGCTCGCCGCCGACCTCTACGGCCTCACGGTCCTCGCTGAGGACGTGGAGGACTTCGAAGGGAACCAGACCCGGTTTGTCGGGGTCGGCAGCGCAGGCATCCCCGCGCCGACCGGACACGACCGCACGACGATCGTCTGCTTCCAGGATGCGGACCGCCCGGGGAACCTCCACGGCATCCTCGGGCAATTCGCCGCACGGAGCATCAACCTCACCCGTCTCGAGTCCCGCCCGACCAAGCAGGGTCTCGGCGAGTACTGCTTCGCCATCGACCTCGCCGGGCACGTCGCGGACGAGGTCGTCGCCGACTGTCTGCGCGATCTGCGTGCCAGCCTGGCGGACGTGAAGTTTCTGGGGTCGTACCCGGCAGGGGGGCGACACGCGCCGGAGCGGCGTGAGCAGGCAGAGGCCGCGTGGAAGAAGGCGGACGAGTGGTTGTCCGGGCTCCGAGCGCAGGTCATCGGCGCGGCGGCCGCCGACCGGCGGCCATGAGCGACGTCCGGCTCGCCTGCTTCGACATCTCCGCCACGATGACGGCCTGCACCGCGGCCCGGCTCGGGGCGAGGGAAGATGGCGCGGTGGAGCTGGGAAGTCGGCGATGAGCGCACCGGGGACGGGGGATCGAGGGTGAGCGAGCCGCGGACGGGGGATCGACGGCAGCTCCGAGCCCTCCTCGTGGAGAACGTCCATCGAGACGCGGTGTCCGAGCTCGAGGCGGCTGGGTTCGAGGTGGAGACCGTCGACCGGGCCCTGGACGCAGAGGAGCTCGGAGCGCGCTTGGGCGGAGTGGACGTCGTGGGGATACGGTCACGAACCCTCGTGACCGGGGCAGTGCTGCACGCGGCCCCCCGGCTCCTCGCAATCGGGGCCTTCTGCATCGGAACGAACCAGATTGATCTCGCCGCGGCCACCTCCAGAGGCATCGCGGTCTTCAACGCCCCGTTCTCCAACACCCGCAGTGTTGTCGAGCTGGCGATCGCCGAGATGATCGCCCTGACCAGGCGGCTCACCGACAAGAACGCGGCGATGCACGCCGGGGTCTGGGACAAGTCGGCGACCGGGAGCCACGAGATCCGCGGGCGCCGCCTGGGCATCGTCGGCTACGGCAACATCGGGAGCCAGCTCTCGGTGCTCGCCGAGACCTTGGGGATGAGCGTCTCGTTCTACGACACCGCTGACAAGCTCGCGCTCGGCAACGCCCGCGCCTGTGGCAGCCTCGAGGAGCTGCTCGAGTCCGTGGACATCGTGACGCTGCACGTGGACGGACGGCCTGCCAACCGGCAGCTGTTCGGCGAGGAAGAGCTGTCGCGGATGCGGGGCGGCAGCCTGTTCCTCAACCTGAGCCGCGGGTTCGTCGTGGACCACACGGCACTCCGTGAGCACCTGGTCTCGGGGCATCTCGCAGGCGCCGCGGTCGACGTCTTCCCCCGTGAGCCGGCGAGCAGCTCGGAGCCCTTCGTCTCAGAGCTGCGGGGCCTCCCCAACGTGATCCTGACGCCGCACGTCGGTGGCTCGACCGAGGAGGCCCAGCAGGACATCGGGAATTTCGTGGCGGGCAAGCTCGTCCGGTACGTGGAGCGCGGGGCGACGGCGCTCAGCGTCAACCTGCCGCCCCTGGACCTCTATGAGCCCGCCAGCCCGTGGCGCCTCCTCTACATCCATCACAACGTCCCCGGAGTGCTCGCCGAGGTCAATTCCCTCATCGCCGAGCACGGGCTCAACGTGGAAGGTGAGCTTCTCGGCACCCGCGGCGACGTCGGCTACGTGATCACGGACATCTCGGCGCCTCCGCCCGCCGCGCTCGTGAAGGGGCTCGAGGCGCTCGAGGCCACCGTCCGACTTCGTGTCGTGGCACCGTCTTCCTGAGCGGGAGCGGCTCAGGCGGTTCCCCGCCCGCCGCCCCGCCGCCCCGCCCGTCATGTGACGAGCCGCAGGGCGAGGCGCGGACACAGGCGCGCCACTTCGGCGGCCTCTTCCTCGAGGCGCTCGTCGAGCTGGTCACGAACAACGATCGGGAACCCCCAGTCGTCCAGCGTGAACAGCTCCGGCAACGCCTCGGCGCACAGGCCGCGCCCGTCGCAGGCGATTGGGTCGACTACCAGGCGCACCGGTCATCGTCCTCGGGGTCCGGGAACGGGCAGCACGGGCACGTCGGACGTGCCCGTGCACCAGCCCGCGAGGTGGCTCTCGACCTCTGCGCCGAAGACCTCGAGGGTGCTGCGGACGAAACGCGCAACCCCGTCGGGGTGCGCGCAGGCGCCGCGCCCGTCGAGCTGGTTGGTCCAACGGCGAAGGAGTCCGGGGTCACCCTGGCCTCGGAGTGCGAGAGCGCCGAGCTCGGCTGCGACGGCGGCGAGCCCGAAGATGCAGGGTCCGCACTGTCCGGCTGACTCGCCCGCCAGGTAGTCAACGACGCGAGAGCTCTCGACGAGCCCGCAGCGTTCACGGGGCAGCGCAGCGACGATGCCCGCGCCGAGAGATGCGCCGACACCCCGAAGGCTCGCCCGTGAGAGGGCGAGGGACGCGACGTCCCGGGCCCGCACCCAGGCGGCGGAGTACCCCCCGACGAGCACCGCACCCAGGCGATCGGGATCGGTGCCGCCGATCTCGAGAAGTTCGACGAGCGGTCTGCCGATCTCGACCTCGCGGACCCCGGGGTGCGTGCACGCCCCTGACAGGGTCGCCAACATGGACCCGGGCTCTTCGGGCGTGCCTGCCTGCCGGTACCAGTCGGCGCCGTGGCGGGCGACGAGGGCCAGGTGCGCGAGGGTCTCCACGTTGTGCACCAGGGTCGGCCGCTTGCTCAGCCCAGAGTGGGCGAGGCGAGGCGGGGTCATCCGGGGGAGGGCCGATCCGCGCTCGATCCAGCTCACGACAGCGCTGGCTTCGCCGGCGACGAAGCCGCGCGCCGCGGGGACCAGGTGGACCGGGACGCTGCTTGCACGGTGCCGCTCGTCCAGCGCGCGGCCGAGCGAGAGGAGGACCTCGTCAGGAGCGACGAGGAAGGCACGCGCCGCGCCCACGAGCGCGGCCGCCACGTCGATCCCGTCGAGGACGAGATGCGGAGACTGGAGGAGGAGGACCTTGTCTTTGTCGCTGGCGGGCTCCCCTTCGGTGCCGTTGGCGATGACGACCGGTGAGCGGCCGGCCCGCGGCACGGATCTGAGCTTGGAGAAGAGCGGGAAGCCCGCGCCCCCGCGTCCCAGGACGCCCGCACGGAGGACCTCGTCCCAGAGCTGTTCGAGCTCGTGATTGCGCGAGAGGGACGGGGGAGGTCCGTGCCGCCGGAGATGCGTGGCCAGCGAGGGGTCGGGAGGCGTGCCGTCGGGCCAAAGGATCCGCGGTAGCCGCCCGTCTCGGGGCCCCGCCGGTCCCAGCCCCGCCGGTCCCAGCCCCGCCGGTCCCAGCCCCGCCGGTCCGTGGTGGACGGGGGCGGCCGTGAAGTCCCGGGTGCTCATGTCGTGTCCTCTTCCAACGGTTCCCCGCCTAGACGCGCGACGCCACGCGGGGCCAGCGCGCCCTCACCGCGTCGCAGCACCTGGAGAAGCCGTGCGACGATCGCGGTGGCGGCGATGCCCACCGATCCCCACTCGAGCGCGGCCGCCCACCACAGGTGGGTGTCAGGACCCGACTGGTACGCGTGCACGAGGGCTACGGGCCATGACAGGTACGCGAGCCAGTGGATGGCGCGCCACGCTCCGTAGCCCAGCCGGCGGCGGAGGACGCTCGTCGCGACCACGGCGCCGACGAGGTCGACCGACAGGGCTCCCAACCCGATCGCCTCGGCGCGGTAGTGGGAGGCGAACGGCACCACGGCGGACAGCCAGCCGATCGACACGTAGGGATCGAGAAGGGCCGTCGCCACGTGGAGTGCCAGGAGGGCGATCGCGAACAGCGAGAGCGTCCGGTGGAGCTCCGCCGTCACGAAGCGGGGCAAGCCCGGCAACGCCGATCCGAGCCGCGTGGCCACTCCCATCGCCACGACGACGCTCAGCGTCACGAGCAGGACCAGTCCGGCTGCCCGTGAGACGAACCACAAGAGCTGCGAGCCGCCGGCCGAGACGACGACCATCATTGCCGTGCCGCCTCGTCGCGGCGTTCGAAGATCGATCGGAGCGGGATCGGCACCTGGCCGCCCATGGCGTGTGGCCACCGGCCGACGAGCTGGACGTGCCCGTCACGGCCCACGAGCCGCGCGGCCAGGTCGTGCGACCGGAGCCAGTCCTCTGCGTCGTCCCCGGCGACGATTGCCGTCGTGCTGGCCGTGTTCGCTTCGACGCAGCTCAGCGCGGCGACGGTCGCCGTCCTCCAGGGACCGCTCACCGGTTGTCCGGTCGTAGGGTCGACGATGTGGTGCGAGGCGGTGCCTCCGCTCCGCCAGCGCCGGTGGAGCACCGACGACGTCGCGAGGCCGCCTCGGCGAATCTGCACGACCTGCGCTGCGGCGTCGAGGTCGGCACCGGGGTCCTCGCTGACCCCGACGGGCCATCCCGACCCCAGAGGAGGTCCGGCCACCGCGATGTCTCCGCCGAGGCTCACCAGCACCCCGCCGCGTCCATCGAGCGCTCCGAGCGCCGCCAAGGCCGCGCGGTCCGCACCGAGGCCCTTCGCCGTCGCACCGAGATCGAGCCGGACTCCAGGGGCGGTCCGAAGGACGCGGCCGTGGAGCCGAACCGATCGCCATCCGGGTGCCGGCCTTGGGTCCCGAGGTGGCCGCCTCGGGTCGATCGCGGAGAAGTCCCGGTCGTAACCGAGATCGCAGAGCGCCGCGCCGACGGTCGGGTCGACCCGCCCGCCGCTCACACAGGCAGCCGCCAACGCGACCGTCACGGCGTCGGCGGCACCTTGGGAGAGTAGCGAGGGGAGGCCTTGGGCAGCGTGGGCGCGCTCGAGCTCGGAGTCCGCCCTGAACCGGCTCACCTGACGGTCCAGCTCGTCGAGGATGCGATCGACCGCCGCGCATGCCGCGTCCTGGGCGCCTGCCGGCCAGATGGCGAGCCGAGCACTCGTACCGAGCGCGGCGCGCTCGCACACGGCGACACGCGCCGTCGACGGCGGCGCCGTGGTCGCAGGCACGAAGGACACGCGCCACGTCGCAGAGGCGATCTCCGCGGGGCGGAGCCGGTCACCTCGGAGCTGCGAGGTCATGTGTCGCTCTGGTATGTGACGCTGCGCCCCGTGGCCGGTGTTCCAGTCGGCCTGGTCGTCGTCCCGCCTGCCGAGGACCCCGCGATCACGACTCCCGAGGGGGTGGTCAGTGCGACGGGTGAGCCGGCGCTCGGTGCGCCGCTTCGGCTGATGCCGCCGCCCGCGCCCGCCCCCGTTCCCGTGCCCGTGCCGGTGGCAGCGATCGCGCCGTCTCCTTCACCGCTGACCGCCGTCCCCGCCGAGAAGGCGGCCGGCGCCGCCGCGGGCTGCGTCGCCCTGGCGATCGCGGCGCTCGCCGCACCCACTCCGACGAGCAGCGCGGCGAGCGTCCAATTCGAGAGGTGCCGCACGCCTCGCAGCCCCCGTTCACGTCGCCGGGCCGCAACGTCTCGCCCGTTCCGACCCACCCCGCCCATGTCCGGCGGAGGTTCCGGGGCGCCGTCGCCTCTCGGCAAGCGGGTCCTTTGCGGCTGCTGGTCGAGCCCCATCGCTCCTCCTCGGGTCCGTCGGTGCCGAGCGCACCGCTGCACATCACGTGTGGCAACTCTGAAGGACCGACGATGAGACCGTCATGAGCGCGACATGTGAGCCGCCCTTATGTGACACGAGCCGCCCGCATGTGGCGCCGCGCGTGGCAGTGCTCGCAGATGCCGCGTCGGCGCAGCGTCACTTTCTCATCGTCTTTTCATGAAGCGCCCGTAACGTCTCAAGGGTGCGGCTGCTCGTCGTCGAGGACGAGGTGAAGATGGCTTCGCTCCTGCGACGCGGTCTCGGAGAGGAGGGTCACGCCGTCGACGTCGCGCGGGACGGTCCTGAGGGGCTGTGGATGGCGACGGAGAACCCTTACGCGGCCATCGTCCTGGACGTGATGCTGCCGGGCATCGACGGGTTCGAGCTCTGCCGGCGCCTGCGTGCGGCGGACGTCTGGGCGCCGCTGCTGATGCTCACGGCCCGGGACGCGGTCGACGATCGGGTGAAGGGCCTGGACGTGGGCGCCGACGACTACCTCGTGAAGCCGTTCAGCCTGCTCGAGCTCGCGGCGAGGATCCGCGCGCTCGTCCGCCGGGACGACCGGGCACGTCCGAGCGTGCTCTCGGAGGGCGACCTCGAGCTCGATCCCGCGACGAAGCAGGTCTGGAGGGGCGGTACCGAGATCAGCCTCTCTCCCAAGGAGCTCGCGCTCCTCGAGCTCTTCCTACGCCACCCCGGCGCGGTCCTGACCCGCGCACAGGTGATCGACGCCGTCTGGGACTTCGCCTACGACGGGACCTCGAACGTCGTGGACCAGTACGTCACCTACCTCCGGAAGAAGATCGACAGGCCGTTTGGTCGCCATGACATCGAGACCGTGCGCGGCATGGGATACCGCCTGTGCCGCGCGACGCCGAAGCGGGAGCCGGGCTGACGTGCCGATCCGGATCCGCCTCGCCCTCGCCTTTGGCGCGGTTGCGGCGGTGCTCGTCGCCTTCGGCGGCTGGCTGTTCGTCGCCGCCCTTTCGTCGTCGATGCTTCGCTCGATCGACGCGCAGCTCGCCACGGCAGCGGGGATCGCCGGCCGCTACGTCACCGCGGGCGAAGACCGCAGCGCGCCGGACGTCCAGCTCCCCGGTCAATACCTCCTGCAGGTCTGGGGGGAGTCCGGACGGCTCGTCGCAGCGGGCCCCGACGCGGGCAGCGCGCCGCTCGTGAGCGCAACCACGCTGCGGACGGCGTCCTCGGGACGAGTGGCCCTGACCAGGGTCGTCGACGGGGAGCCCACGAGGGTCGTCGCCGAGCCCTACGCCGGGCATCGGGGATCGGTCGCCGTCGCGGCCGTCTCGCTCGAGTCCTACGACAAGAGCGTCGGGACGATCGAGCTCGGGGTGGCGCTCGGTGGAGCGGCCGTGCTGGTGGTCGGGGTGGCCGGCGCCTACCTTCTCGCCCGCTGGGCGCTCGCACCGGTCGAGCGCATGCGGCGGCAGGTGCAGGCGTTGTCGGCGACCGGCGAGGCGGCGGGAATCAACGTCCCCACCACGCGTGACGAGCTGGCGACGCTTGCCCGGACGATGAACTCTCTTCTCGAGAGACTGCACGGATCGCTCGAGCGCCAGCGGACCTTCGTCGCGGACGCGAGCCACGAGCTGCGCTCTCCCCTCGCCGTCGTGCGTGGGGAGCTGGAGCTCGCCGGGAAGCCCGGCCGCACCAAGGAGCAGCTCGCCGAAGCGGTCGCCAGCGCCGCCGAGGAGGTGACGAGGCTCACCATGCTCGTAGAGGACCTTCTCCTCCTCGCCCGCAGCGACACCGCGGGCGTCGTCGTCAGACCCGAACGTCTCGACGTCGCGGCGATGCTCCGTCAAGTGGCACGCGTCAACCGACACCGGGCCCACGTAGCCGGTGTCCGACTTGCAGTTTCTTCTCCCGACGTCCTCTGGGCCGAGGCCGACCCGCAACGGCTGCGCCAGGCGGTGGACAACCTCCTCGACAACGCCCTCCGCTTCGCGCCAAGGGGCACCGAGATCGAGCTGCGTGCCTCGGCCGACACGGCGATGCTGACGGTCGACGTGCTCGACCGCGGTCCGGGGTTCCCCGACGAGTACCTGCCGCACGCGTTGGAGCGGTTCAGCCGCCCGACCGGCGACCGGACCCGGGCGGAAGGCGGCGCGGGGCTGGGCCTCGCTATCGTCGAGGCGATCGCGACGGCCCACGGAGGGAGCGCACGCGTAGGCAATCGGGTCGGTGGCGGAGCCGCCGCCCGGATCGAGCTGCCGGCGCACCCGGCGGGTCTGGCTGGCACGGCGGGTCTCGCTGGCACGGCGGGTCTGGCCGCGGGCTGACAGCGCCCTGACAGCGCCATGACAGCGGGCTCCGACGCCGATCCGGGGCACGGCGCTTCCTGCCCGGTTCATCTGGTACAATGTTTGACACATGAAATACCAATCCGAGGCCGCCGCGCGCCAGCGCAACGAGAGCGACCGCTCGAGCTCGTCCCCCGCCGGGAGGGCGACGTCGATCTCACGGATCACCGAGGTCGCCCCTATCGTTCGCAAGATCTTTGAAGTCCGCCCGACCGGGCAAGAACGGGAAAAGTGGATGTCCCTGACCGCACACCAGCTCGAGGCACTGACCGCGCTCTCCGGGAGGAGCGCCACGATGGGGGAGCTCTGCCAGCGAATCGACATCTCGGAGAGCGCGGGGACCGCTCTGTCAGACCGGCTCGTCGCCCACGGCATGGTCGTCAGGGAATCCGACCCCTCCGACCGCCGGATCGTCCGGCTCTCGCTCAGCTCCGAGGCGCGCGCAATGGTCGAACGGTTCCGTGAGCTGAAGCGTGCGCGCATCGAAGAGGTGCTCTCGGCGCTCGATGACCACGAGCTGGAGGCACTCGCTGGGATCTACGAGCGGCTCGTCGCCGGAGCCCAGTACGGCACACCGGGCTCGCCGGCCCCGAAGGCCGCAATCGCCCGACGCTCCGAGCGCCGGCTCAGCACTGCCGAAGCAGGGCGGGGACGGTGAACCGGCCTGTTTCGGCGCCGACCCAGTCGCCGCCCGAGCGCGGCGACTCCTACAAGTGGGTCGCCCTCTTCAACACGACCCTCGGCGTCCTGCTCGTCTCCATCAACGAGTCGATCCTGATCATCGCGCTCCCCGACATCTTCCGAGGCATCGCGCTGAACCCGTTGGTGCCCGGCAATTCCTTCTATCTCTTGTGGATCCTCCTCGGGTTCATGCTCGTCACCGCAGTGCTCGTGGTCACGCTGGGACGGATCGGCGACATCTACGGCAGGGTGCGCATGTACAACCTGGGCTTTGCCATCTTCACGCTGTTCTCTGTCCTCCTGTCGGTGAACTGGCTGCACGGCGACGCCGCAGGGGCGTTCATCGTCGGGATGCGCATCGGACAGGGAGTAGGGGGCGCGTTCCTCTTCGCGAACTCGCCGGCGATCCTGACCGACGCCTTTCCGAGCACTCAGCGCGGGATGGCGCTCGGCATCAACAACATCGTGGGTGTCGCGGGCATGTTCATCGGCCTTGTCGTCGGCGGGGTGCTCGCCCCAGTCGACTGGCGGCTCGTCTTCGTCGTGTCGGCCCCCTTCGGCGTCCTCGGCACCGCATGGGCGTACCTCAAGCTGAAGGACAACGGGGTTCGGTCGCCGGCACGAATCGACTGGTGGGGCAACGCTCTCTTCGCCGTCGGCCTCACCCTGGTGCTGGTCGGCATCACCTACGGCATCGAGCCCTACGGCACCTCGGCGATGGGGTGGGGGAGTCCCCGGGTCCTCGCTGAGCTGGCAGGGGGCGTCACGCTTCTCGCCGGATTCGTGGTCGTCGAGCTGAAGGTCGCTCATCCGATGTTCCGACTGAGCCTCTTCAGGATCAGGGCGTTTCTGTTCGGAAACCTCGCGTCGCTCTTGGCGGGCATCGGACGAGGCGGGCTCATGTTCCTCTTCGTCCTCTGGCTCCAGGGAATCTGGCTGCCGTTGCACGGCTTCAGTTTCTCCGCCACGCCCCTGTGGGCGGGCATCTACATGCTCCCGATGACCGGAGGCTTTCTCCTCGCCGGGCCGATCTCCGGCGTGTTGTCGGATCGCTACGGGGCTCGGCCCTTCGCGACGGCGGGGATGGCGATCGCCGCGCTCACGTTCATCGGCTTCGACTTCCTGCCGATCGACTTCTCGTACTGGCAGTTCGCGCTTTTGATGCTCGTGAACGGCTTGGCGATGGGGCTGTTCGCATCCCCGAACCGCGCGGCCGTGATGAACAGCCTTCCTCCGGACCAGCGTGGCGCAGGTGCGGGCATGTCGGGTGTGTTCCAGAACGCCGCGATGGTCCTGTCGATGGGGATCTTCTTCACGCTCATGATCTCCGGCATCGCCTCGGACCTGCCCCGATCCCTCTATCGAGGGCTGGTCCGCCAACACGTGCCGGTCGCCACGGCCGCGGGCCTGTCCCACTTGCCGCCGATCACGAGCCTCTTCGCCTCGCTGCTTGGGTACAACCCGATCAAGCAGATCCTCGGTCCCGTGACGCTGTCGAAGCTTCCTGCACGCTCAGCTCACGTGCTCAGTGGCAGGGCCTTCTTCCCTGACTTGTTGTCGAGGCCTTTTGCCTCCGGCCTCACGATCGCGTTCACCTTCGGCGCCATCGCCTGCGCACTTGCGGCGATCTCGTCGCTGATGCGGGGAGCCAGGTACGTCCACGCCTCGCCTCCGGCCGACCGCCTCCTCCTCGGGGAGAGCGTCGAGGAGGTGTTCGCCAGGCCCGTTCGCGGCGCGAGCCCCGATGACCCCGATGACATGGTCCCAGTCGCGGGCGTCGCCAACGGCGCGGCCGGCAACAGCAACGGTCACGGCGGCGGGGCCCGCCACGGTCACGACGCCGGGATCCGCCCCAAAGGAGGGCACCGGGAGCCAGCGGCACTGCGCGCTCAACTCGCCGGAGGAGGTGTGACTTCCCACACGGGCGGGATGTCCGGGGGCTCACGATCGGCGCCTGGCACGCCGGGGCCTATCGATGGTCCAGGCCCACTTGAAGGCGGAGCTTCGCTCGATGGCGGAGGCCCGCTCGATGATCCGGGTCTGCTCGATGATCCGGGTCTGATCGACGATCCGGGTGTGATCGATGATCCGGGTCTGATCGACGATCCGGGCCTGATCGATGATCCGGGCCTGCCCTGAGCCAGTTGCTCAGCTTCGGGCGTGCTGCCTGTGGAACCACCGGATCCCAGCGGCCCCCCGACGAACAAGTGCCCTCCTAGCTCTCTTGCGATGCCGAGCAGGCTCCTGCGCTCCTCATCGACGTCGCGAGCGATCTCAGTGGCACGGCGGGTGGCGTCCTGCAGAGCGATCAGCGCGTCGTGGCGGCTGCGTGCGGCTGCCCGATCGGCTTCCCGCTGCGCGACCCTCGCCTCGACGATGGTGTCCTGCTGCTCCGTGAGCATCGCAAGCCGCGTCTCCACCACGAGCAGGCGGTCGCGAAGGCTGTTGCGCTCCCGCTCCGCGAGCTCGAGGGCGTCAGCCGCGCGGTCCAGCAGCCGGTCGACTTGCTGAGCCGGATAGGTGTCGGCGATCCGCTCCAAATTCGGCCATCGAAGCTCCGAACCGGTGAAGGGCTCGCGCCAGGCTTCCGCGTCGATCGCCGGCCGGGTCACGTCGTGGACGCCCACCTTGTGCCCAGCCCTTGGAGGAGCAGGTGCTGTGGCTTGCTCAGTGGTGTCGCGCGGTCGCTCTGTCTCCACCCGGCGCATGGACGCCGTGCTCGTCACCGCCCCAGTCAGGAGAGTCACCGCTTGGTGGAGCTGATCGGTGGTCGCGGCCAAGTTGCGCATGACGGCGGTGTGCGAGCGCAAGTGGGCGCCGTACTCGTTCACCGCGCCGATGAGCTCGCGCAGCACGGTCGCAGAGGCTCGGCTCTGGCCGCTCGTCGCGCGCATCTCCGCCAAGAGCTCTTCGAGCACCTCGGCCGTGTCGTGCTCGTCCTGTGGTGCGGTGCCGTGCTCGTCCTGTGGTGCGGTGCCGTCCTTCTGTGTCGCCGCTGGCGGATCGGATGCGACCCCAGTCCCGTCGATTCCAGGCGGCGATCCCGCCAGCACGGTCAGCGCGGCACCGGCCCGTCCCACGGCTGCGCGCCGATCCGTGCTCGCCTCCAGACTGGGCAGGTGGGCTCGGCGCCGCACCGTCCATCGCCCGAGGACATAGCTAACGACTGCAAGCGCCCCGATCGCGAGGAATGCATCGCCAGGAATGCTTCCGAGGAAGAGAAAGAGGTAGCCGAGAGATGGGATCGAACCGCTGACCTCTCCGAGGATCTCGGAGGGAGGCACCGAGAAGCGATCCGGTCTCGGGCTTGCGTCCGCCTGGGTCCTGAACCTGACGCCGTGGGGCGAGTGGAGGATGCCGACGATCCTGCGCTCGATGTCGGGTGGGAGATGTGTACGCTCCCGGACGGTCGCGGGCACCGCGATTGCGATCACGTCGCCCTTGCGCAGCGCCGCCGGCTGAACGCCCTGAAGCACGACCAGGTCGCCCTCGGTGAGCGCGGGGCGCATGGCGTTCCCTTGCACGGCCATGACGGGCGGGTTCGCGTTCTGGAGGCCGATCGCCAAGTAGAAGGCGACGGCACCAACGAGCACCACCGCAACGACCGCGAGCCCGACCGCCTTCGCGGCGCGCCGAAGCGTCCGAAGCCACGGGCGCTCACTTCCGCTCACGCCTGTCGATCGCTGAGAGTTCGAGCGTCGCATGGTCCGCCAGGTTTGGGTCTCAGGCGAAAGCTATCGCCGCTCTTGACAGAGCAGGTGGCTTTGCACGACGGTCTCGGTGCGGGCGCCCAGTGAGATCTCCCACGGAGGGCAGCGCTGTGAGCTCGCCGGCCGGTGCGGCGCCGTTCGCGCCCGCCGTGGTCGCGCGCGAGGAGCCGTCGGCCGCTCTTGCTCAGACGGCCAGACTGAAGTAGTCCTCGGTGGTGCGCGCCCGAAACCCGGCGGACGTGTAGAGACCGAGTGCTCGGTCGTTGCCGACCTCGACCTCGAGCGTCACCGTGGTCGCACCCCGACGACGCGCCTCGAGGCAGACTTGATAGAGCACCGCGCGCCCGATGCCCTGGCCGCGGAGCCCCGCACGGACGGCGAGCCCGTACACGCCTGCCACATGTCCTTCCCAGCTGAGGCGGAGCGTGCCGACGACGGCCGAGTTTCGCTCGACCACCAGCGCGAGATCGTTGGGCTCGGTTCCCGCGAATGATGCTGCGCCGTTGCCGAAGGCGTCCTCCAGGATCGAGACGACCGCTGCCCGGTCGGCGTCGACGGCCGGGCGGACCACGAGGTCATCAGTCGAGGGTCGGGGCGCAGGTGGTCCCGTCGGCGGGCCGTCCAGCTCCATGTGATGCTCTGCATGGTCGAACGTCGCGCCCCTTGCCTGCGCGAAGCGGCGCCCCGAATCGGTCGCGCGAGGCGTGACGAGGAGGACGCTCGGATGGCCGCGCCGTGCGACGAGTCGAAGCGAGCGATCGAGCAGGGCAGACCCGACACCCCGGCGCCGGTACGCAGGATCCACGACGATGGAGAGCTCCGGCTCTTTCCCGAACGCGTAGATCCCGCAGAAACCGGCGAGCGTGCCGCCGTCCCACGTGAGCAGATCGTTCGCTTCGTCCGCTGGCCGTTGGCGAAGCACGCCCCACTCGAGTTTCAGGCGGCCGCCGTCGTGCGCGAGGACCCGACGCTCCAGGTCGGCGAGGGCGTCGAGCTGCTCGGGGGTGAGGCCGCACGCTTCTTGGATGCTGGGGAAAGCCACCGGGGGATGGTAGTGCGGTAAGGTCCGAAGTGGTTCCAGCTCGGTGCCCGTTCACGGCACGACCGAGAGAGGAGGTCATGGGAATGGCTCGCCACTACGACCGTCTCACGCAACCGCTCGTCCGAGAGGGTGGTTCGCTCCGGGCCGCCAGCTGGGACGAGGCCCTCGACCGGGCCGCGGCTGGCTTCGAACCCCACCGCGGGCCGGCCTTCGGCATGTTCAGCTGCTCGAAGTCGTCCAACGAGGTGAACTTCCTCGCCCAGAAGTTCACCCGCGCGGTGATGGCGTCGAACAACATCGACTCCTGCAACCGCACCTGACACGCACCGAGCGTCGCCGGTCTGGCGGCAGTCTTCGGTGCCGGGGGCGGCACCAGCTCCTATCGGGAGGTCGAGGAGACCGACCTCGTCGTGCTGTGGGGCTCGAACGCCCGTGAGGCCCACCCCATCTTCTTCCACCACCTGCTGAGGGGGTTGCGCCGGGGGGCCAGGATGTACGCCGTCGACCCGCGCCGGTCGACGTCTGCCCAGTGGGCCGACGTGTGGCTCGGTATCGACGTCGGCTCCGACATCGCGCTCGCCAACGCGGTCGGGCGCGAGATCATCCGCTCTGGGCTGGTCAACACCGAGTTCGTGCGCCGGGCGACCACCGGCTTCGAGGAGTACGCCGCCTCGGTGGAACCGTTCACCTTGGCTGAGGGCGAGCGGCTGACCAAGGTGCCCGCCGACGTCATTGCCGGTCTGGCCCACGACTACGCACGGGCGGGCCGGGCCCAGCTCTGCTGGACGCTCGGGATCACCGAGCACCACACCGCCACCGACAACGTCCTGGCGCTGTGCAACCTCGCCCTCCTCACGGGTCACGTCGGTCGCTTCGGTTCGGGGCTGGTGCCGCTGCGCGGCCAGAACAACGTGCAGGGTGGCGGGGACATGGGGGCGCTCCCCAACAAGTTCCCCGGCTTTCAGGACGTGGAGGACGACACGATCCGCGCCCGCTTCGACGCCGCCTGGGGTGTCAGCGTGCCGCATCAACGCGGCTGGCACCTCGCCCAGATGTTCGACGCGATGGAGAAGGGCGACCTGCGCGCCCTCTACGTCCTCGGGGAGAACCCCGCCCAGTCCGAGGCGGACACCCACCGGGCCGTCCGACTGCTCGAAGGGCTCGAGCACCTGGTTGTCCAGGATATCTTCCTCACCAAGACCGCGCAGCTGGCCGACGTGGTGCTGCCGGCGGCCGTGACTGCCTTCGAGTCCGAGGGCACCGTCACCTCGAGCGAGCGGCGGGTCCAGCGGCTGCACCCGGCGTTGCGGCCGCCCGAGGGCGCGCGCGACGATCTCGAGATCCTGAGCGAGCTCGCCCGCCGGCTCGGCCGCGACTGGGGGCACCCGAGTGCCGAGGAAGTGTGGGACGAGTGCCGCAGCCTCTCCCCGATGCACGCCGGGATGCGCTACGACCGCCTGGAGGCGCTCGGCGGCATCCAGTGGCCGTGTCCGTCCGAGGACCATCCCGGCACCCCGTTCCTCCACGCCCGGCTGTGGGAGGAGGACCCCGAGAGACGAGGGCGGCCGGCGCCGTTCAACCCTGTCGCGTTCGAGCCTCCGCTCGACGAGCTGACCGAGGAGTACCCGGTCCGGCTCACCACCGGGCGCAGGCTCGACTCCTTCAACACCGGGGTCCAGACCGGCGCATACGCGTCGCCGCTGCGCCGGCCCGAGACCCTCGACCTGTCCCCTGAGGACATGGCGAGCCTCGGGGTCGCCGAGGGCGAGCTGGTCCAGGTGAGCTCGCGCCGAGGAGCGATCTCCGTGCCGGTCCACGCCGACAGGACGCTCCGGCCCGGGCTGGCGTTCATGACCCTGCACTTCCCCGACCAGGCCGACACCAACGTGCTCACCCTCGACACGTGGGATCCCAAGTCCGGGACGGCCGAGTTCAAGGCGACGGCGGTACGCGTCGACCGGCTGCCCGAGGCGGCACGGAGCGTCCTGACGACCGAGACGGCATCGGTGGGCTGATGGATCTCCGCACGACTGACGCACCGCCCAGCGCCGAGGAGCGTCTGGCCCTCGACGCCGTCCTCGGCCCCCCCGAGTCGGGTTGGTTCGGGGGAGAGCGCACCCCGCTCGACGGGCACGTGGCCTTCGGCGGCATGTCCCGAGCGCGGAGCCTGCGCCACCTGCTCCTGCCGGCCCTGCACGCGATCCAGGAACGGGTGGGCTGGATCAGCCTTCCCGCCCTCGGTTATCTGTGCCAGCGCCTGGACCTGCCCCCGGCGGAGGCGTACGGGGTGGCGAGTGCCTACGCGCTGTTCACCTTCGAGCCGGGGGCGCAGCTCGTGGTCCACGTCTGCGACGACGTCGCCTGCCGTGCGGCGCGCGGCGGCGATCCCACCGGCGAGCTGGCCGCTCGCCACGGGGCTCCGGGGTCGGGCACGACGGTGACCTGGCAGCCGAGCCCCTGCCTCGGTCACTGCGAGCACGGCTCCGCCGCCCTGGTCCAGAAGGCCGGGGAAGGCGGCGGCCGGGCCTCGCTGGCCCCCTTCGCCGCCGGTGACATGGACCGGCTCGTGGCCCTTGGCCCGGACCTCGACCTGGGCGACCTGCCGGTCCCCCTCGCGCTCGTGCCCCAGATCGGCGCGGAGGGCTCGGACCTGCGGCTGCTGCGTCGCGTCGGGCGCGTCGACCCGGCGTCCCTCGACGCCTACCGGGCGGCGGGCGGCTATGAGGCCCTCCGGCAGGCGCTCAGGCTGGGACCGGCCGGCGTGATCGCCGAACTCGAGGCCTCCAAGCTTCTCGGGCGCGGCGGCGCGGCCTTCCCGACCGGTGCCAAGTGGGAGGCGGTCGCCCGAAATCCGGTCCGCCCGCACTACTTCGTGGCCAATGCCGACGAGTCCGAGCCCGGCACCTTCAAGGACAGGGTGCTGCTCGACCACGACCCCTATGCCCTCGTCGAGGCGCTCACGATCGCCGGGCTCACCACCGGCGCGGAGAAAGGGTTCGTGTACCTGCGAGGGGAGTACCCGACCGCCGCCGCCCGCCTGGAGCACGCCGCTGCGCAAGCGCGGGCCCGCGGCCTGCTCGGCGACGACGTGATGGGGTCTGGCTTGTGCTTCGACCTCGAGGTCCGTCGCGGTGCCGGTGCCTACATCGCCGGTGAGGAGACGGCGCTCTTCAACTCCATCGAAGGTCGGCGGCCCGAGCCCCGCAACAAGCCGCCGTACCCGGTCGACCGCGGGGTGTTCGACAAGCCCACCGGGATCAACAACGTGGAGACGCTGCTCTCGGTGCTCGAGGTCCTCTCGAGCGGCGCCGCCGCCTACACCGAGCTGGGGACGGCGGGCTCCACCGGCACGCGGCTGTTCTGCCTGTCGGGTCGGGTGGCACGCCCCGGGCTCTACGAGGTGCCGATGGGCACCACGCTGGGCGCGCTGCTCGATCTCGCCGGCGGCGTCGCCGAAGGACGCCCGTTGCGAGCGGTGCTCCTCGGCGGAGCGGCCGGCACCTTCGTCGGGCCCGACGACCTCGCCCTTCCGCTCTCCTTCGAGGGCGCCCGGGAGGCCGGAGCCACTCTCGGGTCGGGGGTGGTGATGGTCATCGACGACACGGTGGATGTCGGTGCGATCCTCGCCCGCGTGGCCCGGTTCTTCCGGGACGAGTCCTGCGGGCAGTGCGTGCCGTGCCGGGTCGGCACCCAGCGCCAGGAAGAGGTGGTCGGCCGCCTCGCCGCCGGCCGACCCCTCGGCTCGCTCGAGGCCGAGCTGGCGCTCCTCGCCGACCTCGACGCCGTGATGCGGGATGCCTCGATCTGCGGCCTCGGGCAGACGGCGAGCAGCCTGGTCTCCTCCGCCGTGCGGCGGGGCCTGCTCGGAATCGGCGACCGCACGGAACGGGACGGGAGGCGGGGCGGATGACGACGGTGGCACCGGTGGCATTGCGGCGAACGGTCGAGGTCACGATCGACGGGCAGACGGTCACGACCCGGGAAGGGGCGACGGTCCTCGAGGCGTGCCGGGACGCGGGGATCGAGGTGCCGACGCTGTGCTACCTGGAGACGCTGGCACCGGTGAACGTGTGCCGGGTGTGCGTGGTCGAGGTCGAGGGCTCCCGTGCCCTGGTGCCGTCCTGCTCGCGCCCGGTCGCGGCCGGCATGGTGGTGCACACCGGGTCCGAGCGCGTCCGCACCAGCCGGCGCATGGTGCTGGAGCTGCTGGCGTCCTCGGTCGACCTGTCCACCGCCGGAGGCGACGTCCATCGCTGGCTCGAGGAGTACGGGGCACGACCTGAGCGCCACGGGCCGCCCGCGGCTGCGGCCGAGCGCGACCACGCGCATGCCGGGCACCACCAGGCACCCGAGACGGGCTCGGCCGCCACGGTGGCCCAGGCGGTGAAGCGCGACAACGACCAATACGTGCGGGACTACTCCAAGTGCATCCTCTGCTACAAGTGCGTGCAGGCATGCGGCGAGGAAGCGCAGCACACCTTTGCCATCGCCGTCGCCGGCCGTGGCTTCGACGCCCGCATCTCGACCGAGCTGGACGTCTCATTGCCCGACTCGGCCTGTGTGTACTGCGGGAACTGCATCGGCGTCTGCCCGACCGGCGCGCTCATGTTCGTGACTGAGCACGATCTCCGGGCGCGGGGGGAGTGGGACGAGTCGCGCCAGGAGATCACCCGCACCGTCTGCCCCTACTGTGGGGTGGGGTGCAACCTCGACCTGCACGTGCAGGACAACCGCGTCGTGAAGGTGACCTCTCCTCTCGACCACGACGTGACCAGCGGGAACTTGTGCGTGAAGGGCCGCTTCGGCTTCGAGTTCGCGCAAGGGGGCGGATGAGCCCGCGCGAGGCGTGAGCCCGAGCGGACCGGGGCACTCGGAGCGCCTTTCCGAACGGTCCGCAAGAGCCCGTGCGCCGGTCGTCTGAGCCGCTGCGGGGCCGTTCGTTTCAGGCTCCAGGAATCTTCACTCAGGGAGGGCGGGAGCAAGAGGAAGGAAGTGAGGGGGAAGTAAAGACAAGAGCAGTGCCAACGACACCCAACAGGAGGGGAAAATGTCAGTATTGACTGCTGTCGTGAGCCTTCACGCCTCAGCGTTCCCGCCGCTCGCCGTGGGCTTCATGGGCCTCGGGACCGGCTATCTCATCTACGGACCGCAGGAGCTCCTGGGGTACCCGAAGCGGAGCAAGGAGGTCGACTGGCCGACCGGGCTGTGGGGGATCGCCCTGCCCGGCTTCTTGCAGTTCTTCACCGGCGTCTTCATCTTCTTGGGGCTGGTACTCGGGACCTTCCCCACAAAGCCGCTGTACATGGCCGGCCTGGCGTTCACCGCCTATGGTGTGCACTGGTTCGTCATCGGCTGGAACCGTTTGCACGGCGCCGACGGCCGGGCCAGTCTGGGGATGACGATCGGCTTCCTCTTGATCTCGATCCTCGGGATCATCGTCTTCTTCGGGGCACACGACCACCCTGTGGCGGGCCTGTTCATCGGCCTGACCGGGGTCTACGTCAGCGACATGTTCGCCACCGTGAAGGCTGACCTCCCGCCGAAGATCGGTAACTTCGCCGAGCGGTCCCTCGGGTTCTTTCACATCGGCACCGGCATGTGGCTGATCTACCTGATGTTCGCCACGGTGCTGAAGTTCGTCCTCGGCTGGACAATCCCGCTCTGATGCCCGACCTGCACGCCGGCCCCCGGGAGCGTCGCCCGGGGCCGGCGGCGTCGGGGCAGGGACAGCCGGCGTCGGGGCAGGGAACGCGGACCTGCGCTGCGGGCGAGTGTCGCCGGTCGACCGGCGGCACGCAGCTCGTCGTTGGCGCGGCCTGCGTGGGATAGCCACTCTCGCAGCTCGGCGGCTGCCCCGTCACCGACCTGCTGGACGCTGATTCCACGAGCCGACGTCTCAGCCTGCAACGTGGTGTGGGGCCGATGCACGCTGCTCGCGTCCAGGTTGAGGAGGGTACGTCGCGCCCTTCGCGAGATCGCGGATCACACCGTCGGGTTATAACTCCAGGTTCTCTGGAGGGGAGCAGGATCACCCAACTTGCCCCCCCGAGCTTCGGGCCGCTGCGAGAGCCGTCTTTTCACCTCGGGGAGGTAGGCGAGCAGTCTCCCCCACTCCTGGATCGGGTCGTCGATTCGCCGCCGCCACGTGACGACGCTGAAGCTCACCAACCGAGACAGCACCCACATCTCGAGCGCCTGGTCGACCTGGGCCTTGTCTCGGGTGACGAGGGGGTCGAAGCCTGTCCCGGGATGCATGGGCGTAGATGAGCCAGTCTGGCGTCCTGGAGCGGGCGAGGTCCCGGTAGGAGTCGCCGAAGTGGACGACCTCGATCGATCGGTCGACCCCCTCGACCCTGAATCCCGGCGGCTTGGGGAATCCCTGGTCGAGGAGGAGCCGCAACCTATGCGGCGCTGGGCGCTGGGTCCCGGTACCTCGTCCGAGGCGTCTGCGGGAGAACAGCAACCGGGTCGGGATCATGGGCGGCTCAGACCCGCACGATGCGGACGCCGTTTGCATACGACGCGAGTGCTCCGAGATCCTCGACATCGCCGGAGAGGATGACCCCTCCCGGCTCAGCACTGGCGACGACGATGGCGTCGACTGCGCAGCCACGGCGGGCGCGGTGGCGAAGTTCG
The DNA here is from genome assembly GCA_027339205.1 of Acidimicrobiaceae bacterium. GTDB lineage: Bacteria > Actinomycetota > Acidimicrobiia > Acidimicrobiales > RAAP-2 > JAJYVT01. Next base: position 25,985 of record DAHWOV010000015.1, read on the forward strand.
CCTGAGCGACGGGCGAGAGGTGCTGGCAGTTCCTCGCTGACGTCGCAGGTCTTGAGCAGCATGTTCACTGCGGCGTCGCCACGCTGACGTCCGGAGACCGACTCGACGAGCGATCGCGAGCAGCCGATGTTGACGAGGGCCGGAGGGATATGGCTTGTCTCCTACACCCTGGGTCGTTCTGCGCCGACATCCGAAGAGCGGACCGGATGGTGTGCTAGGCCCGGCCGGACCCGAACTCCCGAGGCGAAGGGGACCGTGACTGGCACAAGCTTCCCGAGGTCCCGCACCGTCGCGAGACCTGGAAGCCCGGCGTCTACGGCGATGGCCAGCACCTGGCCAAGGCCAAGGCCGCTGTCGAGACCGTGGTCGGCCCATGTGTCTGGCCCCACCTGACCATCACACAGCTCCGTGTACATCGACGGATCATCATCGACGGGCAGGAAGGAATGATCCACGCCTTTGCCATCGGCATCCCCGTCGGCTCCGAGACCGAGGAGGACGCAGCCGAGACGTACAGCGAGGTTCTGGAGCAAGGCGAGTTCGTGTACGTCACCGTGCGCTCGGCTGAGTTCCCAGGCGGAAGGGAGTTCCGCTTCCCGAAGGACCACGTGGTGGGGACCGCCGCGCACGTAGCCGCGGGCAAGCTCATGTACCAAGGTGGGGACCCGACGTTCGAGACTCAGCAGAAGGTGGTGCTCGACCGGACCCTCACTCTTGAGGCTGCGGGGGTCAGGAACCGGGATGTGCTGGAGCTCGTGGACGCCGGCACGGCTGGGTGACCGCTACCGCGCCGATTGTGTCGCGCACCTGTCCTCTATCGCCGGGCCGGGGCGCCGTTCCCGGACCGTCGACCTGTCTTTGGTGTCCGACGCGCCCGTCGGTCCGCTCTTGAAGGATCCGCGTGGCCAAGGTGGCGGGCGTACTCATCGATGTGGTGGACCCACACCTCTTGCACCGCGATCCCCCTTTGACCGAGTCGCTCCGAAAGGTCGGCGTACTTGGCCAGCGCGGCGTCGGTCGCCGCTTGCTCTCTCGCCAAAGCGGCGTAGGCAGCGTCGACCCCTTCCTGCTCGCCGACAGCTGTGTCGAAGTCCGCGTCACGCTCGCCGTAGAGCTTCGGGACGCTTCACCCTCGCTGATCCAGTCGCTCCCGCCCCGCTCTGCTTCGGCGAGGTGAACCCCGAAGTGGGCGAGGACCCGTCCGCGCTTGCGAAGCTCACCTACGCGCTGGCGCTCCGCCTGCTGGCGACCGACGTCGTCGAGCCCGGGCTTGCACTCCTCGATGGCTTGGTCGCACGCGGCCACGCTGTGCGGTTGTTGCTGAACGACCGCGCCTGGTTCTACATGAGCGCCGAGCGCCGAGCGTTGGGCCGCCGAGCTGCGACGCCGCGGCATCGACCAGGTGTTCGACCTCCACCCTGCAGATCGCGGGTGATGGCCAGCGTCTCTGGCTCGCCGACTCGAGCCCGCACACACTTTGGCCCGAAGTGTGCACACGGTCACTGAGCTGGGAGAACGCGGGCAAGACGAGCGACGGTGCCCGGACGAGCTGACCGGTCGGCCCCTCGTCGGTCCAGCTGCACGAGGCGAGGGCCGGGGGGCTCGAGGTGGTCGAAATGCCTGCGGCCCCGAGCGCTCCGCCGACCAAGAACCTAGGGCGCTTCAGTCATGCCCCGGCTTGGATGAGCGCCACCGGGGTCGTCGAGAGCGAGACGTGCGCTCCAGGCCGACCCGTCGAACCTGGCACCGGTCACGATGTCCTACGACGCGCCTCGGCGAGACGCCGCACCGTTGCGCCGTGATCCCGCGAGCACACCCAGCGTGGAAACGCACGTAGGGATGAGGTAGTCGAGGGCGACGCGGATCCACACGACCCAGTCCTCGTGCCCCGATGCAAGCGTCCCGCCTTGGTTGATCGCCACCAGCAGGCTGCCCACCACGAAGGCGATGGCGGCGATCCGCCTGCGATTGGGCGGGAAGAGGCAGACGTCGAACGCCTCTGAGGCACACGTCCACGTCGGGGGAGCCTCGGCCCGGGCTGGGCCTCCGGCTGTCGACGCCTCGGAGGTCGAAGGGGGACGCGCGCGGTTGGTCCGGGTCGCAGCGAGCCTGCGTTCGCGGGGCCGCCGCATGCTCACGGAACGGATGCGACGCTCGTGCACGTCGCGACCCCCTGCGCGTGGTTGGCAACCATCGACGCCCCCAGCTCGACCACCTCGGTCACCCGTGGGTCGGTCACCGGGGAGGGGGCGAAGCGCCCGGCTCGCTGCACCTCGAGCAGGCCGCAGCCGACCAGGCACCCGAGGTGTGCCGAGACGCGAGCCAGGGAGAGGCTGGCGTGGGCGGGCAAGGAGGTGGCAGAGAGCGCACCGGCAGCCGAAGCACTCATGGCGCGCGGCGCGCGGCGTCCGAGGCCCATGGCTGCCCGGACGTGGTGTGCCGTCTCATGTTGTAGCCCAAGGCACCTCCGATAAGACATTTGGATATCCGAATGAAAGCCTACCGCGATGCACCAGATCGCAGGGTCCCCCGCGCCGACGCGAAGCCGCGCCGCTGCCTCGGCCGACCCTACCCCGAGGCGGCCTCCTCGGCGTGTGGCGGAAGCTTGCCGAGGCGGGGGCCGTGTTCCTCACGACGTCGACCGTGGCTGCTCGAGCAGGCAAAGGGCGAAGCGGCCGAGGCGGGCGATGGTCAGCTCCGGCGCACGTCGGGCACCGACGTGCACGAGGGCCGCCTTGACGACGGCCAGCCACTCGGCATCTTCACTGCATGACCAGCACTCGGTGAGGTGCCGGCGGACCGCGACCGCCAACGCGGCGTCGGCTTCCCCGTCGACGTAGGCCGCCACGCCCTTGCGCAGCTTCCGATGCTCGAAGTGGTTCACCGGGTTCGAAAACCGGCTGCCCAAGGGTACATTCCGTGGAATACCGAGCTCGTGGAGGAGGTTCCCCGAACGTGCACGAGGCCGGTGAGCGCCTGCAAGGCGAGGACGCTTTCGCTCGGTACGTGCTTCCCGAGCTCGAGGTTCTCGCCAGGGTGGCGTTCTCGATCACCCGCAACACCGCCGATGCAGAGGACCTCGTCCAAGAGACCCTGCTGTGCGCGTACCGGGCGATCGAACGCTTCGACGGCGCCCATCCCCGGGCCTGGCTGTTCACCATCATGCGCAACGCCGAGGCCAAGCGGCACCGTCGGCGTCGGCCGCAGCTGCTGCGTGACCCGGACGAAGCCGGGCGCAGGGAGGCTGTCGATCCGCGTGGCGGCGTGGCGTCTCCCGAGGACGTGGTCGTCGGCGCGGAGTTCGACGGGGTGGTGGCCCAGTGCCTGGCCTCGCTTCCTGATCGCCACCGCCAGGTGGTGGAGCTGGTCGACATCGACGGGCTCTCCTACGCCGAGGCGGCAGAGGCGATCGGCGTGCCGGTTGGCACCGTCATGAGCCGGCTGCACCGCGCCCGGACCCGGATCCGCCAGCGCCTCAGCGCTGCTGGCCTCGCACCGAAGAGGAGCATGCGATGAAGGTGTGGAACGCGGCAGCGAGCCGGATGCGCTGCATGGCGACGATGCGGGTGCTGCAGACCTACCTCGACGGTGCGCTCGACGAGGTGGCGGCACGGCGGGTCGCCGAGCATCTCGAGCACTGCCGCCGGTGCGGCCTCGAAGCCGAGGTCTACCAGGAGATCAAGACGGCGCTGGGCGAACGGGAGCGGACGGTCGACCCCCGGGCGATCGAGCGGCTGCGGCACTTCGGTGAGCAGCTCGCCCGAGGCGACGCGTCCGACCGCGGCGACCACGGTGCCTGACAGCGGGCCGCCGGCGAGCGCGATCGCCAGCAGACCCGCAGGAGGCAGCGGCACCCAGGAGATGGCAGGTCGCTCGTGCACCGCGCCCGCGCGTCTAGCGAGCTCCTACGGCCTCGCCGTCATCGGCGGCGGTGCCGGCGGC
>DAHWOV010000027.1:0-1665 GCA_027339205.1 Acidimicrobiaceae bacterium
GGCCTCGTGGACCCGCCGGGCGGCTTCCGTCTCACCGAGGTGCTCGAGCATGAGCGCTGCCGAGGCGATCGCGGCCGTGGGGTTCGCACGGCCCGTGCCTGCGATGTCGTGCGCGGCGCCGTGGACCGGCTCGAACATGGACACCGAACCGGGATGGAGGTTGGCGGAGGCCGCGAAGCCGATGCCCCCGCAGAGCGCGCCGGCCAGATCGGTGATGATGTCCCCGAAGAGGTTGTCGGTGACGATGACGTCGTAGCTGTCGGGGTGCTCGACCATGTGGATGCACGCGGCGTCCACGTGCTGGTAGGCCGTCGCAACCCCGGGGTGCTCGGCCGCAACGGCGTCGAACGTGCGCTTCCACAGGTCGCCCGCGAAGTTGAGCACGTTCGTCTTGTGCGCGAGGGTCACCTGCGGGGTGTCCCTCCGCTCGGCGAGCTCGAACGCGAACCGCACGATCCTCTCGACCCCCATGCGCGTGTTGACGGAGCCCTGGGTCGCCACCTCGTCGGGCGTCCCCTTGCGGAGGAACCCGCCCTCGCCGGCGTACGCGCCCTCGGTGTTCTCTCGGACCACCACGAAGTCGACCGTGGCCCCGTCGGCGGCGCCCGAAGCGACCGAGCCCGGCACCGCGCGGAACGGACGGAGGTTCACATAGAGATCGAGCTCGAAGCGCAGGCGCAGCAGGAGACCCCGCTCGAGCACGCCCGAGGCGACCGTGGTGTCCCCCACGGCGGGCCCTACCGCGCCGAGCAGGATCGCGTCGTACCCTCGGAGCTCCTCGAGGACCGAGTCCGGAAGGGTCTCTCCCGTCCTCCGATACCGGCTGGCGCCGAGGTCGTACTCGGTGGTCTCGAGCTCCACGCCCGCAGCCCTCACGACCTTGAGCGCTTCGGCGACCACCTCGGGCCCGATGCCGTCCCCGCCGATGACCGCCACGCGGTGCGCGGCGCGCGGGGGTGGGGAGGCGTCGGCGTGCTGGGCCCCTGGCTGCGTAGCGGAGGCGTCGGTCGGTCGGGATGGGGCGGTCTGCATGGTCATCAGGATCTCAGACTTTGCTGGTCGGCTCTGAAGGTCGGCTCTGGCGGTCGGTCGCCGGCGGTCGGGATCCGATGCGCTCGGTCGCCGGCGAGGTCCCCCGACACGCAACGACCGCCCACCAGGTGGACGGCCGACGGCGCGCAGGGCAGCTCGAGCGCGCCTAGCCGATGGCTACCTGGAGCGGGAATGCGACGGACATCACCGCTCAGTCTCCCGTAGGCAGCGAGCCGGCGTCAACCGACGTCGGGAGCGCCCGGCTCCACCACCAAGGTCGCAGAAGCCACCAAGGTCGCAGATGAAGGTCACAGGTCGGCGCCCATCTCGTCCACGGTCTGTGCGGGGAGCGCGAGCGCTCCGCCGAGGACCGTGAGGTGCGTCACGGCAGTGCCGCCGAGCCCTGTCGTGCCCGCCATGTGCAGGAAGGCGGCAAGCGGCGCGCCGACCGTCGCAGGGCTCTCCGTGAGCACGAGCGGCTCGGGAGCGCCCGACGAGGGCCCGTCCGCGGCCACCACCGCCCCGGCGACGCCGTCGCCGAAGTACTGCCCCTGGGCCACCGTGAGGCCGCCGGTCCCTCGCCACCCCGCCCCTGTCGGCGTCGAGGACGTCTCGAGCCGGGCGAGCTGCGCG
>DAHWOV010000040.1:0-8069 GCA_027339205.1 Acidimicrobiaceae bacterium
TCGAGTGAGACTCGGCGGATGCGGTTGAGCTCGGCTAGGGCACGGCGCGCCGAGAGGACCTGTCCGTCGAGGTCGGGGTCCATGACCCCTGCGGTGGCGAGGTCTTTGGTCATCACCGCCTCGATGGTGGCCGCCAGCACGGAAAGCGCGATGTGGCCGCGGACTCGTCGTTCCTTCCAGTGGTAGACGGGGCTCGCGTTCGCGTCGGCGGCGGGGCTCGTCGTGATGCACCAGATGATGGAAGCCGAGCTCACCGAGCGCATCGGCCCAAAGCACGCCAAGATCCCCGCGGCAGACCGGGTCGGGAACTGGCACGGCACCACCACCGGATCGGTCGTCTTGGGCGGCCGCCAGGTGCAGGCGAGCCGCCCGCGTGCCCCGACGACCGACGGTGAGATCGAGCTCGTCACCTGGAAGGCGTTCAGCTCGAAGGATCTCTTGAGCTCGCTCGTGGTCGACCGCATGCTCGCAGGCGTAGCGACCCGCCGGCACCAAGACGTCGCCGAGCCGATCGGCGAAGAGGTAGAGAGGCGCGCAAAGGGTCTGTCCAAGTCGGCGATCTCGAGACGGTTCGTGAAGGCGACCGAGACGGCCATGGCCGAGCTCATGGCCAGGAGCCTCGCCGACCTGGACGTGACCGTGGTCATGATCGACGGCCTCACAGTGGCGGGGTCCTGCGTCGTGGTGGCGCTCGTCATCACGAAGACAGGCACGAAGGTCCCCGTCGGGCTGTGGCTCGGCGACACCGAGAACAAGACGGTCGTGACGGCTCTGCTCGGCGACCTCGTGGCACGAGGACTCAGCACCGAAGCCGGCGTCTTGTGCGTCCTCGACGGTCCAAAGGCACTCGCCGCCGATGTGAGAAAGGTGTTCGGGGACCACGCCGCGGTGCAGCGCTGCACTTTCGCGTCGCCACATTGTCGGTCATCTCCCCAAAGAGCGCGCGGGCGTCGTCGACAAGCGTCTCGCTACGATCTTCTCGGACCCCGACGCCGACCGCGCGTTGGCCGCAGCTCGCCGCCTCGCCGACGAGCTCCAGGCCGATCACCCCGACGCCGCCGGATCGCTGCGTGAGGGGCTCGAAGACATGTTCACCGTCCGGCGCATGGGCATCAACGGGGTGCTCGCGCGCACGCTCACCAACACCAACTGCATCGAGTCGATGATCTCGATCGCTCGGCGCACGACGGGACGCCTGACGCGATGGAAGGACGGCTCCATGAAGAAGCGCTGGATCGCAGCCGGCATGCTCGAAGCAGAGCGTTCGTTCCGTCGAGTGCGCGGCTTCAAGGACATGGACAAGCTCGTCGACGCCCTCGGTCGCCAACTCAACCCAGTGAGTGAGACACCCCCCGAGTACGATCAGGCAGCAGCCTGAACCAGCTGTGGCCACCGCCGAACTTCAACAGCGGACGGGGCATCTTCGCCTGGCCTGGCCTGGTGAAGACTGCCCGGCGAGGTGGAGAAGGCACGCGCGCGAACGGGGACAAGACCGCCGCGGGAACGGCAACGAGCCACGGGAAGCGGACGCCCACCGGGGAGCGGGAAGGGGCGACGACAGAGGGCGCGGAAGACTTCCCGCAGCGCCTCAAGACTCAGAGCAGAGGGCGGGCCTGCTCCTCAGTTGCCGGTGCCCTCGAACCCGATGAGCCAGTGGATGCCGTACCGGTCGATGACCTGTCCGTCAGAGTCTCCCCACGGCCGCACCTGCAGGTCATCGACGACCTCGCCGCCGTCCGAGAGCCTGGAGAACCAGTCCCTCAGTGTCGAGGGGGGAGCGGTGCCCAGAAGGGACAGCATCAGCCCTTCGCATCGCACTGGCTTCTCGTCGCCGGCAACATCGGCACCAAAGAGACGGACCGGCCCGTCGCTGAGCGAGCCGTGGGCAATGGCGTCAGCAGGCCCATCGGTTCGATGGAAGTCTTCGAACGTGTGCAGCTGAGCCGAGCAACCGAAGACGTCGGCATAGAAGGACAAGGCTTCGCGGGCGGTGCCGGCAAAGTGGATGTACGGCGTCGGGGGAGTCGGCCCTGTCATGATGTCCTCCTGTTCATGCATCGCATCCTTCAGCATGGAGACGCAGGAACTCGGTGATTCTCATCGCCCCGTAGCGCCCGTCTCCGGCCCGGGGCCTCGGCTGTCGCCCGTTTCCGGCCGCCTCGGGGGTCCCCGTTCTTCCTGGTGCTGCTTGGTGCGGTGCTGCCGTGCGCCTCCGGGGACTTGAACCCCGAACCTGCGGATTAAGAGTCCGTTGCTCTGCCATTGAGCTAGAGGCGCACCGGGCAGTGTACGTGACGCGCACCGGGCAGACGGGCAGCGCGGACGAGCCACGTGGACGGACCGGGCGGGCGGACCGGGCGGGCGGAGGGCGAGCCGGCGCGGCGCTCGCACCTGGCGCCGGCGGTACCGTGGACGCTGCCGCTGCTGGCCCACCGGGCGCGGCCAAGAGGCACCGGGCACGGCCAAGAAGACGAGCGGCAAGGAAGCGATGGCTCGCGACGACGGTGTTCCCGGGGCGGTTCGCTGCGCTGGCGGCGCGCTGGGAGCGCTCGCCGCTGGCGCGCTGGCCGTCGAGTACCTGCCGGCGTTGGTCGCCATCGGACAGTGGGGAAGGCTCCGGGCGCTCCCTGGGGGCCTGTGCCGGTGGCGGGGATCAGGGCTGTCACGCCGAATCGCCCTCACCTTCGACGACGGGCCCGATCCGGAGGGGACGCCTCGCGTCCTCGATGCGCTCGACCACCTGGGCCTGCGGGCGACGTTCTTCGTCCTGGGCGAGCACGTCCGCCGGGATCCGGGCCTGGTGGAGGAGGTCGCAGCACGCGGACATCAGCTCGGGTCCCACGGGGACGTGCACTCGAGCCATTTCCTGCGTTCACCGGCGTGGGTTGGTCGGGACCTTCGACGCGCGCGCGACGCCATGGCTGCCCTCGGCCACGCACCCCGGTGGTACCGACCTGCGTACGGGCACGCGACCGGTGCGACGCTCGCCGTCGCTCGGACGATGGGGCTCGAGACCGTCTTGTGGTCGTCCTCGGGCCGCGAGTGGGTCGCATCCGGCTCCGCCGAGGTCGCCGGCGGCGTCCGCCAGAGACTGGGACCAGGTGCCATCGTGCTCCTCCACGACAGCGACCGGTTCGGCCCTCGAGGGATGTCCCGCCTCGTCGCCGACGCGCTGCCTTTCGTCGCAGACGAGTTGCGCCGGCGCGACCTGGAGGCGGTCAGGCTCGACGAGCTGTTGGACGAGGCGTGATGGCCGGCCTGGAACCGGCGTCCGGAGCGGGACCGGTCGTGTGCCGGCGCATTCAGGCACACCCATCGTTGCCCGTTGCGCACCCCCCTTGCGTAACCCCCGTTGCGTGCGGTCCGCAGCCCGCAGCTCGGGGTCGGCGTGTGCGCAAGGTGGTTGCAGGGCAAGGTGCTCGTGAGGTGTTGCTCGTGAGGTGTTGGTGATGTGCGCCCCAAGATCGGAGCTTTCGAGATGAACGTGGACGGATCTGCCGCGGCTCGGCCGTCCGCCGAGCCTGTCGAGCTTGGAGAAGGCCCGTTTCGCGCGATGCCCTTCGACTCGGCCGTCGTGCTCTCCGGGTCGATCGGCAAGGGACACGATTCGGTGGCCGAGGCCTGCGAGGCGGCACTGCAGGCGGTGGGCGTGAGCTCGGAGGTGCTCGACTGCATGTCGATGCTCGGGGGCGCACGTTCGCGCCTCGGCACCTCGGTCTTCAGGCGGATGATCTCGCTGCCCGCCCTCTACGACGGCTTCCACTTCAGCTACCTGCGCAACGGCAACCGGGTGCCGCAGGCCCTCGCGCAGCAGGCGGTGCGCCAGCTACTCCCGTCGGTAGCCAGTGCCGTCGCCGCAGCGGGGAGCAACCCCCTCGTCGTGTCGGTGTTCCCGACGGGCGTCTGCACGGTGGCCGCGCTCAAGCGCGAGCGTCCGACGCTCGCGGCGGTGGCGGTCTGCACCGACGCGACCGCGCACCGCATGTGGGTGGCCGAGGGCACGGACCTCTACGTGGTGTGCTCGCCGGTCGGCGCCCTCACCGTCAAGCGGTACGCCCCCGGGGCCGCGGTGGCGGTCATCCCGCCGCCGGTCCGGCCCCAGTTCTACGACGTCCCGGCGAAGTCGGCTGCCCGCGCGGGGCTCGGCGTCGCGCCGGACGAGCGCTGCGTGCTGCTCATGGGGGGCGGGTGGGGTCTAGGCCCGCTGGACAAGACCGCCGAGGCGCTCGCCGGCGCGGGCTACTGGGTCCTGGCGGTCGCGGGAGCCAATGGGCGCCTGTACGCGCGCCTGCGAGCGGTCGCGTCGCGGCACCGGCGGGTCCTGCCCTTCGCGATGACCAACCGCGTCCACGAGCTGATGGCAGCCGCCGACGCGGTGGTGACCTCTCCTGGACAGACCTGCCACGAGGCGCGCGCAGTCGGACGCTGGCTCGTCGTCCTCGACGTCGTGCCCGGGCACGGCCGGGAGAACGCGCTGCACGAGCTCGAGCAGGGTGGGGCGCTCGCCTGCTCGCCGGAGCCGGCCTCGGTGGAGGCCGCCGTCGAGTTCATCTTCGCCGAGCAGCCCGAGCACCCGCCCTGGCCGGTGAGGAGCGCCGTCGAGTGGGAGAAGCAGTTCTTGGGTGCCATGGGCAGCGTCGGCTTCGAGTTTGCCGAGCCTGCCGGTGGCCGCTGAGCGCCGCCCGGCATTCCCGGCGCCGCCCGGCAGATGTCATCGCAGCGTCCGCTCGAAGAAGTCCCAGACGATCGGCCACGCTCGGTTGGCGGCCTCGGGCCGGTACATCGGGCGGTCGGTGGCGAAGAACGCATGGCCGGCATTCTCGAAGGTGTGGAACTCGAAGGTCTTCCCCGCGTCCTCGAGGGCTCGGGCGAGCGCCGCGGTCTCCTCGGGGGAAGGGTGCTCGTCCTGCGCGCCGAAGAGCCCGAGGAGGGGGCAGGAGAGGTCCCTTGCGAGCTGGACGATCGGCCGGGCACGAAGGTGCAGCTCCGCAGGTGGCTCGTGGACGATGAAGGCGCCGTAGCAGTCCACCGCCGCGTCGAGCTGGAGGCTGCATGCCGCGAGGAACGACTGGCGGCCCCCGGAGCAGTAGCCGATCGTGCCCACCTTGGCGTTGGAGCGGTCGAGCGACCGCAGGTAGCGGACGGCGCCGTCGACGTCCCCCACGAGCTGGTCGTCAGGGACCCCTCCCTTTTGGCGGACTGCTGCGGCGGCTTCGGCGGGATCGGACCCGATGCCCTCGCGGCTGTAGAGGTTGGGGCAGATCGCGAAGTAGCCGTGGTCCGCGATGCGCCGGGTGATCTCCTTGGTGGCCTCGTCGTAGCCGGGAGTGTGGTGGATCACCACCAACCCGCCGTACGGGCCTTCGGCGAGCGGTTGAGAGAAGTAGGCCTCCAGCTCGTCGCCGCCGTGACCGGCGAGTCGGATCGTCTCGGCCTTGATCGCGTCGGTCATGGCGCACGACGCTATCTCCTTGATGCCGAGCGAACCCAGGGAGGACGAGGCTGTGCCTGAGCGAACGCGGGCCGTCGCGCCGCGGTGGCGCTCGGTGACGGCCAGGATGGTCGTCGGCGTCTTCGTGGTGGCCGCCGCAGCCGGCGCCGCGTACCTCGCGTCCGGCTCCCACAGCGCGGCGAAGGGCGCCTCCGGCGGCGCTGCAGCACGCCACGCCACCGCCAACGCCAACGCCAGCCGGCACTCCAGCGTGCCCCCCTCCAGCGTGCCACCCTCGAGCGCGCCACCCTCGAGCGTGCCCCCCTCCACGACGACGACGACCGGCCCTGGGACACTGCCCCAGACCGACGCGCTGCCGCCTGCCTCCTCGCCGCAGCTGAGCGCCGAGATGGTCGATCTGTGGGAGGGCGTCGTCGCAGACGACGTGGCCGCTGCGCTGCCCGCGTTCTTCCCCGAGTCGGCCTACGTGAAGCTGAAGACGCTCGCGGATCCGGCGGCGGACTACGAAGACCGTCTCGTCGCCGAGCTGCGCGCCGACCTCGGCGCCGCGCATGCGCTCCTCGGGTCGTCGGCGTCGTCGTCGGCGCTCGTGGGCGTAGAGGTGCCCGAGCAGTACGCGCACTGGATCACACCCGGGGTCTGCACAAACTCCATCGGCTACTACGAGGTGCCCAACTCGCGTCTCGTCTATCGGGAAGGAGGCGTGGTCCGCTCCTTCGGCATCGCGTCGATGATCTCCTGGCGCGGGCAGTGGTACGTCGTCCACCTGGGAGCGGTCACACGGCCCACAGGGACAGTCCACGGCGTGGTGGACGATCCCTCCACAGGCCCTGGGGTGTCCGCGTACTCCTCGACCTGCTGAGCGCTCCCCGGGAAGGCCTCGCCGCCGCTACCGCTGGATCGACTTCAACTCCAGGAGCTCTTCGAGCCCGAACCGTCCCCGTTCGCGCCCGTAGCCCGACTGCTTGTACCCCCCGAACGGCGCGGAGGGGTTGAAGGCGGCGCCGTTCACGTCGACTTGCCCGGTCCGCAGCAGGCGCGCCACCCGCTCCGCGCGCGCGGGGTCGGCTGCCCAGACCGCGCCCGCGAGGCCGTAGTCCGAGTCGTTGGCGATCCTGACCGCCTCTTCCTCGGACTGGTAGGGAAGGATCGACAGCACCGGCCCGAAGATCTCCTCGCGCGCGACGGTCATGTCGTTGGTCACCTCGGAGAAGACCGTCGGGCGCACGAAGTAGCCGCGCTCGAGCCCCTCTGGCGGCTCGGCGCCGCCGGTGAGGAGCGTCGCGCCCTGTGCGACGCCCGCTCGGACGTAGCCGCGGACGCGCTCGCGCTGCGCCGCCGACGCGAGGGGCCCGAGAGTCGTCGCGGGGTCGAGCGAGCTGCCGACGACGTAGCGCTCTGCGGCGGCGACGGCGCGCGCCTCTGCCTCTGCGAGCCGTGACCTGGGCACAAGCATGCGGGTGAGCGCAGAGCACGTCTGGCCGGAGTTGAGGTAGCAGGCGAAGACGCCCGCAGGCACCGCGGCGTCGAAGTCCGCGTCGTCGAGGATGACGTTTGCCGACTTGCCCCCGAGCTCGAGAGCGACCCGGGTGACCGAGCGCGAGGCGAGCTCCATGATCCGGCGCCCCGCGCGCGTCGACCCGGTGAACGACACCATGTCGACACGCGGGTCCGTCACGATCGCCTCCCCGACGATCGGTCCCGGCCCGACGACCATGTTGAAGACGCCCGGAGGGAGCCCGACCTCGTCGATGATCTCCGCGAGGGCGTAGGCGCTGAGCGGCGCGATCTCCGAAGGCTTGAGCACGACCGTGCAGCCGACGGCGAGCGCCGGCGCAACCTTGAGCGAGATCTGGTAGAGGGGATAGTTCCACGGGGTGATGGCGCCCAGGACGCCGACGGGCTCGCGGACGACCAGCGAGTTGCCGATCTCCTCTTCCCATCTCACCTCCTTGAGGCGTGCGGCAGCGTCGGCGAAGGCGCCCGAGGCGAGACCGACCTGGACGACCTTCGACAACCCGAGAGGCATCCCGACCTCTCGCGAGATCGTCTCGGCGATCGCGTCGGTGCGGTCGGCGAGACGCTCGGAGATGCGGGTGAGGAGCTTGGCCCGCTGCTCGGCAGGCGTCGCCGACCACGGCCCGAAGGCGTCGGCTGCCGCCTCGACCGCGCGCGCTGCGTCCTCGGCGGTCCCCTCGGGGACTTTCCCGAAGACCTCCTCGGTGTTGGAGTCGAGCACCTCGAAGATGCCCTCGCCGGCCGGCGGCACCCACCCGCCGCCGACGTAGAAGGTGTTGCGAACCTCCATGGCAGCTCCTTCCTCGAGTCCTCCTCGGGTCGATGTCGACGATAGGCCCCGCGCGTGCTGCAAGCGCCATCCCCGCGCGTGCTGCAGGCGCCATCCGAGCCGGCTCGCCAACAAACGTTCGTCTGACCTGGGAGAACATGCTGAGACGGGACCGGGAGCGGGTGATAGAAGGAGAGCGCATGAGCGCGCGTGGCCGACCGATCGCGATGCTGACCTGCGCGATCGTCCTCCTCGCCGGCAGCCTCGTGACGTGGGCGGCCGGCGGTCCTGCCGCGGCCGCCGGCGCGGCGCACGCCCGGCACGCCCGGC
>DAHWOV010000054.1:0-1732 GCA_027339205.1 Acidimicrobiaceae bacterium
GCGCAGAGAACCGGTCGCGTCCGAGACGACGCCGCCTGCGAGCGGGAGCACGAAGGCCATCGTGTAGCCGATCGTGAACATGGCCGCCGAGATCGGCGCGACGTCGCGTTCCCGAGCGGCGGCGGCAGGGAGGGCCAAGGCAAGGAGCAGGAGGAAGCCGGACGAGAACCCGAGGAGCCCCGCGAGGACGAGCAGCACCGGGGGCGAGGCGACCAGCAGCCCCGCTGAGATGCCGACCAAGGCGGCCGACGCGGTCCAAAGGGGCCAGCGATGCCGCGCCAGACGGTCGGCATGCACCAGCAGCACCGCCGAGGCAGGGAGCTGGCTCACGTTGAGCACCGTCAGCGCCTCGCCCACCTGGCCACCATGCCCGGTCGCGTGCAGCACGCCGGGAAGAAAGGCGTTCGCCGCGAAGTAGGCAGTCGAGGCGCCACCTTGGACGAGCCCGAGCTTCCACGATCCGCCTGCCCGCAGGCGGGACCATGCCGATGCACCTCCAGGCCGAGGGTCCGTCGGAACGGCGGTGCTCGCCTGCCCGGGAGCCGGCGCCGCGTGGGATTCGGTGGCGTGGGATGGCGCAGGGTGGGATGGCGCAGGGTGGGGAGCATCCCGGCCGATCACCAAGGCCACGAGGACGAGGGTGAGCGCCACCGGTGCCGACCACAGGGCCAGGCTTTCCTGCCAGCTGCCCGTCGCCTCGAGCACCACCGGCAACGTGAGCGACGCCGCGATGGCCTCACCGATGAGGAGACCGTTGCCGTAGACGGCCGTTGCGGTGCCGACCGTGCTCGGCTTCCAGCGGCGGACGAGCGCGGGCAGGGCAGGCTGGAGGATCGCGATACCGAGGCCCATCACGAACGTGCAGCCGAAGAGCACGGCCGTCGACGTGCCGGCACCGCGCAGCGCGCCACCGGCGGTCTCCATGAGCAGGCCCAGCACGACGGCGTGCTTCGTGCCGACACGGCGGATCACCGCCGAGCCGATCGCCGCCCCGAGGCCGAAGAGAAGGACGGGCAGGTTCGTGACGGCCCCGATCGCCGTCTGGTCCAACCTCAGGTCACGCGTGACGACGGGGAGCAACGGCGCCAGGGCGAGAACGGTGATCCGCAGGCTGAGGCCGAGCAGCCACAGCACCGCCCACCCCTTGACGTCGAGACGCCGCCTCATGGGGACGGAAAAAGGCAGCAGGCCCGGTCGGGGTGCGCCACGACCTGTGCCGACGGCCTTACTGGATGGTCGTCGAAACGGGATGTCGGCGTCGGATCACGTGCTCTCCCGACGAAACTTCCGACTTCGTTCCCCGACCATCACCGTTCACCCCCCGACCCGAACGCCATTTTGCCCAAGCTAGCCCGCATGCCCCGGGAGACGTCTCGAGACACCGCTCTTGGCGGAGAGAGACGGCGCGCTCGGCGCCTTTCGAACCGGCTCAGCGCGGCAGGACGTCGCAGAAGACGAAGCCGTCACGCTCGACGACCTCACCGACTTCCACCTCTATCGGCGCAGTGAAATCAGGCGCGTCCCATACGAAGGTGTGGAACTCCCCACGCTCGCCACACGGGTCCACATCCCCGGGAAGCTCCGCGAGGAACTGAGCGTCGTACGTGCGCCCCGCCATCTCCGGGTGCAGCCGGCGGGGGTCGACGCACGTCACGATGGCGCGGATGCCGCCGTCGACGATCCGTCGAGCGATCTCGTGCGTCGGTCTGGCCCACAAGGGGAACACCGGTGC
>DAHWOV010000058.1:0-56473 GCA_027339205.1 Acidimicrobiaceae bacterium
TGACGTTACCGAGCCTGGTCGAGCCAGGAGAGGACGTCGGCTTCGCCTCCCGAGACGAAGCGCAGTCCGGCGTGGCGGTGAGCTTGGGCCTCCGGCTCGTCTAGGTCGACCACCGCAGAGAGCCGTTCTCGCAGCTCACGAAAGTTTGAATAGGAGATCGTCTTCTCCACCACTCGGGACGGTCCGCGAACCGCCTCAGACGTAAACGGTTCAGACCAGGGATCCCAGATCGGCACCGGGAGATGAGATGAGCCCAGTTCGGACGTTACCGAACCGAAGTTGAGCGAGTGTCGTGACGGTTCAGCGACGCCACATCCTCCTGCCATCGCACGTCGCTGGAAAACCCCCAGCCGAATCGGTGCACAAAGTGCGTCGCCGCTCACCGCCAGCTCGTGATCAGGGAGTCATGCCGCTAACACCGGGACGCTCGATCGCGTGGAGCGAACAGCCGCGAAGCCGACGACGACAGCATCGACGATGGATTGTGAGCCTCGCAGTGGGGTGGGCAGTCAGCATCTGCGGATCCGTGCCAACTAGTGCGGCGCAAGCGTCGTCCACCGCGGTACGGTCGACAATTCAGGCTATCACGTCTGCGAGCACCGTGACTGTCCGTTCGCTTCCAACCTCGATAACGTTTGCAACGCCACGTGACGGCTACGTAGCCGACGCGAATTATCTCGTTCACACCTCCGACTCAGGGCGGTCGTGGATTGCAATTCGACCGGGTCTGGGGTCTATTGAGCAGGTGCAGTTCCTAACCAGACGTGACGGACTCCTCCTCACCCACAAGGGATTGTTTTCGACGACAAATGGGGGTTCGACTTGGTTGTTGAAGAGCCGAAGACCCGCCATCCGGTGGATGTCATTCATCACTTCTGCGAAAGGGTGGGCGCTCAGCGCCAGCACATTGTGGGAGACGACTGATTCTGGGGAATCTTGGCAGCGCATACATACGCCGGTCACTCCCTCTGAAGCGTGCTTCGCCAATGGTGACGACGGCTGGATCATGGGGTCGTCACATTCGCAAGGCCCAGAGGTCATCTGGGGCACGCTCAACGGAGGTGCGACCTGGGTGCGACGACCCATCGAAACACAACTCGTCCGCAATGCGGGCGCATCGCCATACGGTCTTCGCATCCTCTCCTGCGCTTCGCCTGCGACGATCTGGGCTTTAATCGAGCCCCCGGGAGCTGGCTATGCGGGAGGAGAGACGTACGGAATCTATGACAGCTCTAACGGTGGTCGATACTGGCATCTAGCTGGCGTCAACCCTGGCAGAGATCGGCTGCCCGCAGCGCCTCGAGCTCAGCCGGAGGCGCTTGAGCTTGCCGGTGCGACGACCGCCTACGTCGCAGCGAGCTGCGAAGCGTGCGGCCGCGTGGGTACGACCTCCGTTGGAGTAATGAGCAGAGGCCAAACGAAGTGGCACGTGGTGAACCTCAAAGGTGCGGGGTTCTCCGAACTCGTCCTCATGGACTTTCCTCGCGCGTCTTTTGGGTGGGCGCTAACCGCCCACCTTTCGAGCCGAAGGTATCGGCTGAAGCTGTTCGAGACCCGGGATCACGGTGCTGCCTGGATAACTCGGCCGATATTCGGGTCCGAAGGACGATGATTGTCCGGGAACGTCAGATCAGAGAGTCGTACCGGTCCGTGCCGAGAGCGTCAGCCCTCGGCTGTGATGTGGACTCTGAGGGCAGAGATTCGCAGCGAGCGAGCGCACCTTCCGGGCTGCCGCGCTGCACGGAACCGACGAGCCGTGTGCGCCTTGTCGAGCCCTGGAATCCCGGCGGCGGACCGGGGCAGCAATGACTCTCAAGACTCCCGGATCGACGGCCCTCGAGCGACTCCGGCCGGTCGTGTCCAGCCGGCAAGTTCGGCGAGACGCACCCGGGTCTCGTCGGCACCGAGAGGCGCCCAGACGCCCCCTCTCGGCCGGACGGGTCATGGACGGGACGGGTCATGGGCTGGGCTGGTCGTGGCCAGCCGCCGGGCCCTGGCCGGACAGGCGCAAACCCCGCGTGGCAGACACAGAGAGCCGAAGGTTCACGCGCCCCGTGATCCGCGGCAGGGCGCCCGCCCCCGCTCGGCAGCAGGGACCGGGCGCCCCGTCTCTTTGTCCCCCAGGACAGCCGGGTCGAGCAGTGGCGGCCAGGAGCCGTGAAGGCTCCGGTTCTTGCACGTTCCTCTTTCGAGGCTCTTGCCGTGTACTCAGGCCACCGCCTCCGTCAGCACCTGCCGAGCAGGTGAGCAGAGGCAATCCTCGATCGGCCAACCCGGTTCTGGAAGTTTCAGTCGGTCAAGCCTCCCAATTCCTCCTTCCCGAGCCCACTGTGGGACCCGACACCATTTTACGCGTTCGGCGCCGTGGATGAGAAGCGCATGAGAAGCGCATGCGGAGCGAGTGAGAAGCTCGAGACCGGCACCGCCACGCGGAACGCAGCGCTCATGCGTGCCGAGCCCGCCCGGACGGCGGGGTCCACTCCGAAGGCAGGTGCTTGATCCCGTTGACGAAGGTCGAGAGGAGGCGTTCGGGTGGGCCGACCGCTCGGATGTCCGGGAGCCGCGTGAAGAGCTCGCGCCACATGACCCCGATCTCGCGGCGCGCGAGGTGGGCACCGAGGCAGAAGTGGGGTCCGGCTGCGCCGAAGCCGACGTGAGGGTTGGGCGAGCGTCGGACGTCGAAGCGGAAGGGATCGTCGAACACCTCGTCGTCCCGGTTGGCCGAGCGGTAGAAGAGGAGCACCTTCTCGCCCGCGTCGAGCCGCTGGCCGCCGAGCTCGGTCGGCGAGGCGACGGTGCGCCTCATCCAGGTGACCGGTGAGATCCACCGCACGACCTCGTCCACCGCCGTCGGGGTCACCCGCTCAGGGTCCTCCTGCCAGATCTTCCGCTGGTCGGGATGCTCGGTGAGGAGCCACAGCGTGTGGGCGATCGCATTGCGCGTGGTCTCGTTGCCTGCGACGACGAGGAGGATGAAGAACGACGCGAGCTCGGCGTGCGTGAGCGCTTCGCCGTCGACGTTGGTCGTGACGAGCGCGGTCGCGAGATCGTCGGCCGGCCGGGACAGCCGTTGCTCGCCGATCGCGTGCATGAGCTCGGTGAGCTCGGCACCGGCCTGGAGAAAGGCCTCGATGGGGTCGATCCCATCGGGGACGTACTCCTGGTCCCCCTCGGAGAGGATGACGTTGGAGCACCGGTAGACGGCGTCTCTGGACTCCTCGGGGATGCCCATCATGTCGCAGATCACCCCGAGCGGGAGTGGAGCCGCGACGTCGGTGACGAAGTCGCCGCTCCCCCTCTCGCTGATGTCGTCCACGATGGCGCTCGCGCGTTGCCGCACGCGTGCCTCGAGGGCCGCGACCATGCGCGGGGAGAACGCGGCGCCGACGATCCGGCGCAGCCGAGCGTGACGCGGGTTGTCCGTCGAGATCATCCCGCTGAAGTACTCGACCATCTCCTCGGGCATGTCGATCACGCTCACCGCGCCCTGCCCGGAGCGGAAGACCTCGGGATGCCGGCTGGCCCGGGCGACGTCCGCGTGGCGAGTCACCGCCCAGTAGCCCGGTCCCGGCGGCGGCATGTGGGGCGACCGGTCCCGCAGGTCCCGCTCGTCGAAGTGCGCGATGGGCCGCTCTCGGCGCAACGCTGCGAACGCGCCATCGATCTCCTCGGGCGTCCTCGCCCAGAACTCGAGAGCGGACAGGTCGATCTCGTCGAGCGTGACGGGTTCACGAGGCAGCACTTCGCTACGCTACGCCGCGGACGAAAGGTCCACTCGCTCGACTCGACACCGCGTCTCGAGCGGGCGCGCGGGGATACCGGAGACGTCCGCACGTAGGGGCTCCTTGGCTGCCCGCGATCGTGCTGCCCGCGATCGTGCTGCCCGCTATCGTGCGCCCCGCGATCGTGCGCCCGCTATCGTGCGCCCGCTATCGTGCGCCCGTGACCCGGCTCTCGGGGCTCGAGGCAGAGCTCGTCCGCCCGGACGGGCCGGCGCTCTTGGAGGAGTGGTTCTCCCCCCTCTCCGCCGTCCTCGAGGCGGACTGGCCCGACGACCCGGGGTGGCTCCTCCACGAGCGGGCCGCCATGTTGGACCAGCCGGGCGTGCGAGCCTACGTGCTCGGCGTGGCGCGGCTCGCAGACGTCGTCGCGGGCTGCTTCCAGGTCCGGACGGAGCTGCGAGACAACCTCGACGCCGCCGACATCGAGATCTGGGTCGATCCTGCGTGGCAGCACCGCGGAGTGGGCCGGGCGCTCCTCGAGGCGGCCGAGCAGATCGCGCGTGACCGCGGCCGGCACGTCTTGTCGGGGACGTCCGAGTCCCCCCTCGGCTCCCCCGAGACCGGGCGCCGCGACTGCTTCGCAAGGGCCGCGGGGTACGAGCCGGTGCTCGCCGAGGCGCGTCGAGAGCTCGACGTCCCAGTCGACCCGGAGCTCCTCTGTGCGCTGGCCTCCGAGGCACACGTGCGAGCAAGCGGCTACCGGCTCGTGAGCTGGGAGGGGAGCTGCCCTCGGGAGTGGGCAGCCGGGCGGGTCCGGGCAGCCGCCGGCATGTCGACCGACATCCCCTCTGGAGGTCTCGAGGTCGAGCCGGAATCGTGGGACGTCGCCCGCCTGCGCCAGCACGAGCACGTGGTCGAGGCGATGGACCGCGCCACGATGGCCGTGGCGGCGATCTCACCCGACGGCGAGCTCGCCGGGTACAGCGAGATCGGCGTCCCGCGTGCGGCGCCGTTGGTCGCGTACCAGCTCGATACCTACGTCGTGCCCGCCCACCGCGGCCATCGGCTTGGGACGCTCCTCAAGGTGGCCAACCTCCGCAGGCTCGTCGAGCGCTTCCCGGCGACCCGGCGCGTCGTCACCACCAATGCCGCGTCCAACGAGCCGATGATCCGCGTCAACGAACGGCTGGGCTACAGGCTCACCGGCACGGCGACGGTGTGGCAGAAGCGGCTCGGCCGCGGCGCTTGCCGGTGAGGTGCGACACCGTAGAAGTCGCCCGGGTCCGTGCCGGCGCGCTCAGCGGTGGCAGGTGCTCGCGTACTGCTCGAGCTCGTCGGCGAGTTGCACGAGGAAGACCCGGTCGGCATCGGTGAACGCGACGTCGCCGCGCACCACCGCGCTGAAGACGGTC
The DNA here is from genome assembly GCA_027339205.1 of Acidimicrobiaceae bacterium. Classification (GTDB taxonomy): domain Bacteria; phylum Actinomycetota; class Acidimicrobiia; order Acidimicrobiales; family RAAP-2; genus JAJYVT01. The sequence goes on from DAHWOV010000058.1 coordinate 5,135, forward strand.
GCCTGGTCGTAGAGCCCTCGCAGCTCGTCGCTGCCGCACGCGACGACGAAGGCTGCGGCCAACGGGTAGAAGTCCGGCCAGTCTTCGCGGGCCAGCCCCGGCGTCATCGAGCCTTCCGACAGGGCGACTGCAAAGCGCTGCAGCCTCCGGACCGTCTCGGCCGACAGGTTTCCCGTGGTGTCGAGGTAGCCGACGAGGCCCTGGTCGACGGCACCGAGGTACGTGACGAGATCGTCTGCCACTGTCCCATCATGGCCACCCGCCCTGCGAGCGTGCACATCGGTGGCGACCGGGAAGCTCGGGGCATCGAGCCCGCGACGGGCGCGGCAGCGACCACGGCGCGCAGACCGCTGCGCAACGCCGTCGACCGGTCAACCCAGCTTGTCGCCGGGCTGCGCCCCGGCGTCCGGCATGACGAGCAGCACCGTCTCCCCGCGGTAGGTCCCGAGGGTCAGCACCTCGGAGTGGGACGGACCCACCTGGCGGGCGGGGAGGTTCACGACCGCGAGGACAAGCCGGCCCTCGAGCTCTTCCTTCGCGTAGTTGGTTATCTGCGCCGAGGAGCGCTTCTCGCCGATCTCCGGACCGAAGTCGATACGGAGCTTCCAAGCGGGCTTGCGCGCCTCGGGGAACGCGGACGCTTCGATGATGCGCCCCACACGAACGTCGACCTTCGCGAAGTCGTCCCACGTGATCACAGCCAGATCCTATGCACGTTGCAGGTCCGCTTCGCTGGGGCATACGCGCCCCCCGACCTCATCGCTTCATCGCTTCCGGACGCATCGGAATCGCTTCATCGCTTCCGGACGCATCGGAGCCCCCGGGCTCCGGGGGCTCCGATGCATTGTGACTGACGCCCGGTGGTACCCGGACTCCTCCTTCCTACCCCCGAGCCATCCCCTTCATGCATCGGCGAAGCTGCCCCGCTGCGGGATCGCACCGTGGTCGCCATCTCCCGCTCTGACGACTTCCTGATGGAGCCTCACCGATGCCGATGTCGTCACCAAGTGCTCCGGAGCATCCAACCCGCTCCCTCGGCCCCTTCCGCAGTGCCCATACCGCATTCCCGAGCACCGCATGCCGGGCCCATTCCGAAGGCACCAACCGGAACCCGTCCGTGGCGCACGGCAAAAGTCCCGAGGGACCGGTCGCAGCTTCTGCCGTGCTCCTTGTCATGGCTCGTACTGGGCCCGGGAGGAAAGCACAGACTGATAGTGCAAAACGTGGGCCACCGAGCCGCCGAGCGGAAGGAAGGGAGGCAGCGATCCGCCCGGCTCCACCAGGAAGGACGACCAGAGGCGCCGCATGGCGAGCGACTCTGGGGGTCCTCCGCGCTCGAGGCTTTGAGAGATCAGTGCGGAGTCAGCGGCAGGAGAACGCGCCTGACAGCTCTGCGTGCGCGAGGCACAGTGAGCCAGAAAGGTTCGAACGCAGGGTGGAAGTGATGTAGTGTGACGAGCCATGGCTACTTCGACTGCTTCCAAGAGTGCGACTGCTTCTAAGAGAAGGGCTCGCAAGCCGGGCCCGATGTCCGATTCCCACAAGGCCGCGCTGGCAAAGGGGCGCGAAGAGGGTCGAATTGTCCGGGCGTACCTCGAAGCCCTCGAGACGACCAAGCCGCGACGGGGCAGGAAGCGGACCGTCGAATCGATCCGCAAGAAGTTGGCCGCGATCGAAAAGGAGATCGCGTCTGCGAGCCCCCTGAACCGGCTGCATCTGGTGCAGGAGCAGCGAGACCTCGAGGCCGAGCTCGCACACTCGGGCCAGTCCGTCGACGTCGCGGCCATCGAGAAGGATTTCGTCAGGGTCGCGAAGAGCTACAGCACTCGCAAAGGCCTCTCCTACTCGGCGTGGCGTGCGGTCGGCGTCAGCGCGCAAGTGCTCGAGAAGGCTGGGATCCCGCGAACCCGTAGCTGACCGGAGGGCTCGTTGGCAGCGGAGTCAGCGGAAGTCACGGGACCCCGGCACCGGCCCGAGCGCGAGCGGCTCGAACCGCTCGGCGACCACGTTCACCGTGCCCTGTGCCCGCTCCAGACGCCCCTTCACGATCAGCGCAGGCGAGCTCCTCGCCACCGCACGCCAGCGCGCCCACGCACCCTTCGAGCACACGACGTTCAGCATCCCGGTCTCGTCCTCGAGGTTCAAGAACACCGCGCCGCGGGCGGTGTCGGGCTGCTGGCGGTGGGTCACCACCCCGGCGACCACCACTTTGGACGAAGGACCCTCCACGACCTCAGCGATCGTTGCCACCCCGCGCCGCTCAAGCTCGGGGCGGGCGAGCTCGATGGCGGTCCGGTCCGGGGCCACCCCGATCGACCACAGATCGTCCCTCACCTCCTCGATCGCCGCCCTGGGTGGCAGCGAAGGCGCGACGGCGCCGGTGACGATCCCCGGGAGGCGCCCGGGAGTTGCCTGGGCGGCCGCGCCCGCGGCCCACACGAGTGCGCGGCGGTCAGGCGCGCCGGTCCGCCCGTCGAGCCCGTCGAGCCGGTCGAGCCGGTCGAGCCCGTCGAGCCCGTCGAGCCCGTCGAGCGCGCCCGACAGCGCGAGCGCCTCGAGCTGCGCGCGGTTCAGCCCTCCCCGGCGCACGAGGTCCTCCTGGCTCGCCCAGGGCTGGCCGGCGGAGATCCGCTCGGCGGTCCCCCTGCCGACGAAGCGCACGGAGGCGAGACCGATGCGCAGGGCCGCCGCGCCGACCGGTGCCGCGCCGGCCCGGCTCACGTTCACGTCCGGACGTAGCACGGCGATCCCGTGGCGCTTGGCGTCGGCGAGCAGGCTCTGGGGCGACCAGAAGCCCATGGGCTGTGCATTGAGGAGGCCTGCCGTGAAGGCCGCCGGGTAGTGCAGCTTCAACCATGCGGAGGCGTACACGAGCGAGGCGAAGGACAGCGAGTGGCTCTCGGGGAAGCCGAAGTTGGCGAAGGCGGACAGGCTCTCGAAGACCTTCTGCGCCACGTCGTCGGACACCCCGCGCGCGGCCATCCCCGCGAAGAGCCGGTCGCGCAGCGCCTCCATTCTCTCGTCCGAGCGCTTGTGGCTCATGGCTTGACGGAGCTCGTCCGCATCGGTCGGCGTGAAGCCGGCGACGTCGACTGCGATCTGCATGAGCTGCTCCTGGAAGAGCGGGACGCCGAGGGTGCGGCGCAAGGCCGGCTCGAGCAGCGGGTGGAGGTAGGTGACGGGCTCCTCACCGCGCCGGCGCCGGATGTAGGGATGCACCGCGTGGCCCTGGATGGGGCCTGGCCGGACGAGCGCGACCTCGACCGCGAGGTCGTAGAAGCAGCGCGGCTGCACGCGGGGCAGCGTGCCCATCTGCGCTCGGCTCTCCACCTGGAAGACCCCGACCGTGTCCGCCCGGCACAACAGGTCGTAGACGGCGTCCTCCTGCGGGAGGGCCGCGAGGTCGATCACGACGCCGTGGTGCTCGGCGACGAGGTCGACCATGTGGTGGAGCGCCTCGAGCATCCCGAGACCGAGCAGGTCGAACTTCACGAGCCCCGCGGCCGCGCAGTCGTCCTTGTCCCATTGCAGGACCGTGCGTGTGGGCATGCGCGCCGGCTCGACGGGGCAGACGTCGACCACCGGACGGTCGCAGATGACCATGCCCCCCGAGTGGATGCCGAGATGGCGGGGGAAGTCGAGCACCTCTGCGGCCAGCCCGCGCAACGATGCGGGCACCTCCTCGCGCCCTCCGAGCGCGTCCGTGCGATCGGTCTGCTTGGCCCACCGGTCCACGTCCATTGCGTCGAGGCCGAGCGCCTTTCCCATGTCGCGCAACGCAGAGCGCTGGCGGTAGGTGATCACGTTCGCCACCTGTGCAGCATGGCGGCGGCCGTAGCGGCTGTAGACGTACTGGATGATCTCCTCGCGCCGCGTCGACTCGATGTCGAGGTCGATGTCGGGCGGCCCGTCCCGTGCGGGTGAGAGGAACCGCTCGAAGAGCAGGCCGAGCGACACCGCGTCGACGAGCGTGATCCCGAGCACGTAGCAGACCGCGGAGGTCGCGGCCGAGCCGCGGCCCTGGCAGTAGACGCCGGTGCGCCGGCACTGCTCGACGATGTCCCAGACGGTGAGGAAGTAACCCGCGTAGCCGAGCGTCTCGATGACCGAGAGCTCGTGGTCGAGCCGCTCCCAGGCGCCGGGGACCCGCTCGGCGCCCCGAGGGCCGTAACGCCTGGTCGCCCCATCCTCCACGAGGTGGCGCAGCCAGCTGTCCTCGTCGTGCCCGGCCGGGACCGGGAAGTCCGGCAACTTGGGCGCGACCAGGCGCAGGTCGAAGGCGCACGCAGCCCCGATCTCCGCCGCCTGCTCCACCGCGCCCGGCCAGCGGGCGAACCGGCGCTCCTGCTCCCCTCCGGTGCGCAGACAGGCTGCCGCCGTCGGGGGCAGCCACCCGCACAGCTCCTCGAGCGGCCGGCGTGCCCGGACCGCCGCGAGCGCGGTGGCGAGCGGGAACCTCTTCGGGGAGGCGTAGTGGACGTTGTTGGTGGCGACGATCGCACAGCCGGCGTGGACGGCCAGTTGAGCGAGCACATCGTTGCGCGTGGAGTCGAGCGGGTCTCCGTGGTCCCACAGCTCCACCGCGACGCTGTCCCTCCCGAACGCGGCCACCAGCTCGTCGAGACGTCGACGGGCCGCGCGCGGCCCCTCTTCGGTCAGCGCGGCGGCCACCGGTCCCTTCCTGCACCCCGTGAGCACCTGCCAGCTCCCCCCGCCGGCGCGGGCGGCGGTGGACGCGTCGGCGAGCGCCGCGAGCGAGAGTGCCGGACGGCCCTTCTCCCCGCCGGCCAGGTGCGCCTCGGCGATGGTGCGGCTGAGATGCGCGTAGCCCAGCGGGTCCCGGGCGAGCACGACCAGGTGCCGGCCACCGGGATCGGGCTCGCCAGTGCGCACGGGCCCGGGGGTGCGCTCGGGCCCCGAGGCGGGAGGCGGGACGCGCCCGGAGGGATCGACGGTGAGCTCGGCCCCGAAGACGGTCGGGAGGCCGACGCGCCGCGCCGCCTCACTGAAGCGCACCACCCCGTAGAGCCCGTTGTGGTCGGTGAGCGCGAGCGCGGAGAGCCCGAGCCGCGCAGCTTGCGCGACGAGCTCCTCAGGATGGGAGGCGCCGTCCAGGAAGGAGAAATTCGAGTGGCAGTGCAGCTCCGCGTAAGGCGCCGTCATCGGCATCTCGGCTCCTCAGTCGTAGAGCTCTCAGTCGTAGACGGCCTCGACACGCCAGCAACCACGCTCGCTCACGAGGAGCCGTGCCGTGCCGTCCGACGAGAGCACCTGCAGGCGCGCGGCACGTCGGCGTGCGGTCGACCACCACCGCTCCTCCACGGGCCAGGGCGCGCTCCAGGCGGTGACCGCGATCCACGGGCCGCCGCCGACCGAGAGTCGTGCCGGCTCTGCGGTGAGCAACCCCCTCCCGCTGACCACGACAGGCACGCCGGCACCGTCGACGAGGTCAGCGCTCCGATCCCCCGCCATCACCCGCGCGGGCGCGGGCGGAGGAAGCCGCCCCGGCCACGGCGGCTCGGAGGAGGGCTTCCGGTTCCGACGCGGCGACTTCTGCCCGGGGAAGGGCGCGTACGCCAGGGACGCTGCGGCGGGGCTCCAGGGCACCATCCGGCACCGGTCCGCCGGTCCGCGACCACCTTGGAGCACGGGCACCGTCACCGCGGCGGTGCCGAGCCGACGCTGGAGCGCGGTCAGCACCTCCGCGGCGCGCTCGTCAGCGGCGCTGACCCCTCCCCAGAAGCCGGGCTGACGGTCCTGGAGCGCCAGGGCGCGTCCGAGGGCGGCGACCAGCCGGGCGCTCATGCCCGTGACCCGGTAGCCGGGGAGCTCTCCGTCGAGCGCGCGCGCGAGCCGGTGGCCCCGGACCCCGGAAGTGCCGAACCGGGCGAGGACGTCCGCCACGGGGAGAGCGGCGAAACGCCCGAGCGTCGTCAGCCCCAGCCGGATGAGGACGTCGGCGAGCTCGGGGTCCGAGAGCTCGTCGACGGGCCAAGGGGCGAGGAAGCGTGCGGTCTCCCCCGCCGGCACCACCGCCCCGCTCCTGGCCGCGAGCGCGGCGGCGAAGACCCCTTCGGCCACGCCGAGCCGGACCCGGTCGCCCTTGCACAGGTCGTCGGCCTCCGCAGCGGGCAAGGCGCCCGCCACGGCCTCCGCCACCCTGGCGAGCACGGCATCCTCGCTGCCGAAGTAGCGAGCCGGGCCCTTGATCGGCAGGATGCACACTCCGGGACGGACCGCGTCCACCCACGGGCACACCGACGACAGCGCCTCGACCACCCGGCCGAACCGGCGGAGGTGCTCGCCGCCGCCGTCCGCGCCGGACGCGTCGAGCCCCGGGCACTCGACGAGGAGGAGGCGGGGCAAGGGCACCTGCCCGGCCGCCTCTCTGGCCGCGCGGGTCACTGCACGGGTCTCTCCGGTCATGCCGCGGCCACCTTCCCGGCCGCGGTGGGCAGCCACAGCTCCTGGCGGACCGGCCGGACCGCCGGGCCGCGCCCTCGCGCCACGACCGTGACCCGGCGGGACTGGAGGCGACCGGCACCCTCGGCGAGACCGTGCCATCGCGCCGCCTCCACTGCGAGCTCGAGCTCGGCGGGGAAGCCGGGGAGCTCCTCGACCACGAGGACGACAGCGCCGCGGTCGCGGGCTCGGGCGACGATCGTCCGCGCCGCGGCCGATCTCGCATGGCGCGGCGGCACGAGCACCACGAGGTCGAGGCCGTCGACGAGGACGGCCGCCGCGACGGCCCATTCAGCGGGAGCTGCCCGCACGACCACCAGTCGTTCGAGATCCAGCCCGTACCCCGCGGCGGCGAGGATGCCGACCTCGTCCATCCCCACCGTCGCGCACCACGACCCCGCTGCCGACGGCCCTGCCGCCACGGCCATTGCCAGGCTCGACGCCGCCGGCCCGGTGCACCGGACGACGGCACCCCGTCGGAGGCCGCCGTCGGGCAGCAGCGCGGCGATCGGGGGCAGCGCGGGGAGCAGGCGGGTCCTGCTCGAGGCCACTGGCCGCACCCGCTCGGCGAGCGCTTGGAGACCCTGGGGCCGCGGGGCGGGTCCCTGGGGCCGCGGGGCGGGTGAACCGAACATATGTTCGCCACCATACACCGGCTTCCTGACTCTGTCTCTTGGCTGTCTCTTGGATCTCGGCCGGACGTTTCCGCAAGAACGCACCTCCGCGGGAAGGCGCGCCAGCCACCAGCCAGGTGTTTCCCAGCCGGACGTTTCCGCGGGAACGCGCCTCCGCAAGAACGCGCCTCCGCGGGAAGGCGCGCCGGGAGATCCCCGATCCCGCAACGATCCGGCAGTACGGTCAGGACGGATGGCGGACCGCTCCGCACGGCTCCCGGCGACACCCGCACCGTCACCTCGGGTAGGGCACTGGGCGCCCTCGCTCGCGATCCTCGCTGCGCTCGGCCTCTACCTGCTCCTCCCCGACCAGCTCGCCATCGGACCCCGCTGGCTCATCCCGGTCATCGAGGGGGTCCTGGTCGTCGGGCTGAACCTCGTTCGCGCCTACCGCAGGGCCGGCGAGGAAGCGGACGTACGCGAGTTCATGATCGGAGTCATCGCCCTGCTCAACATCGCCAACATGGTGTCCGTCGGGCTCCTCGTCGACTCCCTGCTCTACGGGAGCCTGGCGAAGGGCCGCCCCCTCCTCTATGGCGCCGTGTCGGTATGGCTGACCAACATCATCGTGTACGCGCTCTGGTTCTGGCAGCTCGACCGCGGCGGTCCCCTCGAGCGGGCGCGCCACCGTGAGAGGCACGCAGACTTCCAGTTCCCCCAGATGGTGACTCCTGACGCGTCGCCGGTCTCGTGGACCCCTGAGTTCTTCGACTACCTCTACGTGGCACTCACCAATGCGGCGGCCTTCAGCCCGACCGACACCATGCCTCTCACGCGCGCCGCCAAAGCGCTCATGGGCGCGGAGTCACTCGTGTCCATCGTCACCGTGGCCATCGTCGCCAGCCGAGCGGTGAACATCCTGAGGTGACCACCCTGCAGCGGGCAGCAGGCGGAGAACCGGCGCGCGCTCGCCCGATGAACCGATGATCAAGTACCTGGGCTCCAAACGGCGCCTCGTTCCCGTGCTCGAGGCGGTGGCGGCAACGAGCGGAGCACGCAGCGCGCTCGACCTCTTCACCGGAACGACGCGCGTCGCCCAGGCGTTCAAGCGCCTCGGGATCGCCGTGACCGCCGTCGACCTGGCCAGGTACGCAGAGGTCTTCGCCCGCTGCTACGTGGAGACCGACGCGTCCAGCGTCTCGGCGCGCGAGCTGTCCGACGCCCTGGCCCACCTGAACGCGCTGGCCGGCAGCCCGGGCTATGTCACGGAGACGTTCTGCCGGCGCGCGCGGTTCTTCCAGCCCTTCAACGGCGAGCGGATCGACGCCGTGCGCGACGCGATCGCTTCGGAGTTCGCCGACTCGCCCCTCGAGCCGGTCCTGCTCACCAGCCTCATCGAAGCTGCCGACCGCGTGGACTCGACCGTCGGGTTGCAGATGGCCTTTGTCAAGCAATGGGCGCCGCGCTCGTACAAGCGCCTCGAGCTCATGGCGCCGGCGCTCCTCTGCGGCGCGGGCCGCGCGGTGCGCGGCGACGCCCGCACGCTCGCTCGCCACCTCGGCAGCTTCGACCTCGCGTACCTCGATCCGCCCTACAACCAGCACCGGTACTTCACGAACTACCACGTGTGGGAGACCCTCGTCGCCTGGGATGCCCCTCCCCATTACGGCGTCGCCTGCAAGCGGCTCGACGCGAGGGACCCCTCGACGCGCAGCGAATTCAACTCCAAGCGCACCATGCCCGGCGCGCTGGCGGAGACGGTCGCGTCGGTGGACTGCGGCCTCCTGCTTCTCTCCTACAACGACGAGGCGTGGGTCGGCGTCGATGACCTCGAAGACATGTGCTCTCGGCACGAGGAAGTGGTCACGCTCTCCTTCGAGTCGGCGCGCTACGTCGGGGCCCGCATCGGCATACACGATCCCTCCGGAGTCAAGGTCGGGACGGTCTCGCATCTCTACAACCGCGAGTACCTGGTGATCGCCGGCTCGGTGGCAGCGGTGCATCGGGCCGTGAGCGCGGCGATGGACGTGGCGCCTGGTGTGCGGCGCACCTCTCGAAGCTGACCGGCCACCCTGAGCGCGTGACCAGGCGCACCTCGAAGAAGACCCCCTCCCCCGCTAACGTGCAGGCGATGGAGCGTCTCGGCATCACCGTGCCCTTCGCCGGCGTCCCGCTCTCAGCGCACCGCAGCTGGTTCGCCGAGGCGCGCGCGGCGGGCTACACGGACGCGTGGTCCGCCGAAGTAGACGGCACCGACGGGTTCACCCCGCTGGCGCTTGCGGCCGCGTGGGAGCCGGACCTGCGGCTCGGGCTCGCGGTCGCCCCCGCCTTCACCCGTGGCCCCGCGCTCCTCGCGCAGAGCGTTGCCGCGATGGCAGAGGCCGCACCTGGACGGTTCGCCTTCGGTCTCGGCACGTCTTCGGACGTCATCGTCGAGCAGTGGAACGGCATCGCGTTCGATCGACCGTTCGCACGGGCGCGGGACACCCTCGCATTCCTCCGGCTGGCCCTCTCGGGCGCGAGGGTCGCCGCCGACTTCGAGACCTTCTCCGTCCACGGATTCCGCCTGGCCCGCCCGGTGACCGCTCCCCCGCCGCTGTACCTCGCCGCGCTGAGGCCTGGCATGCTGCGGCTCGCCGGCAAGATGGCCGACGGCGTGATCCTCAATTGGCTCTCGGCGGACGACGTGGCCACTTCCCTCGAGGAGGTCCGTGCAGGCGTCGAGAGCTCTGAAGATGGCCAATCCGGAGATCCGGCCCGTCATGTCGTCGCGCGCATCTTCGTGGTGGCGGAAGCCGACGCGTCGCTCGCACGAGCAGTCGCTCGCCGCCTGATCGCCGCGTATCTCAGTGTTCCCGCGTACGCAGCGCTCCATCGCTGGCTGGGGAGGGGGCCGCTGCTCCAGCCGATGTGGGACGCATGGAACCTCGGAGACCGCAAGTCGGCGCTCGCGGCTATCCCGGACGAGGTCGTCGATGCGCTGGTCGTCCACGGTGACCCCGGAGACTGCCGCGCGCACGTGGCTCGCTACGTCCAACAGGGGGTCACGGTGCCGGTGCTCATGGTGGTGACCGCGGAGAGCGACCTTCGAGGCGCCGTCATGGGGCTCGCCAGAGAGCTCGCCGGAGATCTCGAGAGGTAGCCGTGGATTTCCGTACTGTCTCGGTCACCGAGCTCGCCCGCCGCGTGCGCACCCGGGAGATCTCGGCCCGGGAGGTCGTGACCGCTTCCGTCGAGCGCATCGAGACGATCAACCCGGCCCTCCTCGCGTTTGTCGCCGTCGATGCCGAGCGCGCGCTGGAGCAGGCTGGGGCGGTCGACCAGCTCGTCGCCACCGGAGCCGATCCGGGACCTCTTGCAGGCGTCCCGATCGGGGTGAAGGACAGCGAGGACGCCGCCGGTTACCGCACGACCCACGGCTCCCTGCTGCACGCGACCGGACCGGTGGCGGGCCACGACTCGGTCCTCGTCGCACGGCTACGCGCCGCTGGCGCGGTCGTCGTGGGAAAGACCAACCTCCCAGAGTTCGCATGGACCGCCCACACGTCGAACGCGCTCTTCGGCACGACGCGCAACCCCTGGTCGCAGGACCACAGTGCCGGCGGCTCTTCGGGAGGCTCGGCCGCCGCAGTCGCCGCAGGCATGGTCCCGCTGGCGACCGGCAGTGACGGCGGTGGGTCGATCCGGATCCCGTCGGCCTGCTGCGGGCTCTCTGGGATGAAGCCCTCGCAGGGCCGGGTGCCTGCCGGAGGCCAGGGAGGAGCCGGCTGGCTCGGGCTTTCTTCCAAAGGGGTGCTCGGCCGGACCGTGCAGGACGTCACTGCGGCGCTCGACGCCGTCGTCGGACCCGACCCGTCGGACCTGCGCGCGCTCCCGCACCCGGAGAGCAGCTGGCTGAGCGCCCTGGTCGAACCCCGCGTCCCGGTGCGCGTCGCATGGTCTCATGCGCTCGGCTACACCGAGATCGACCGCTCCGTCTCTGCAGTGGCCGAGCGGGTGGTCACAGTCCTCGACGATCTCGGAGCCGACGTGGTGGAGGTGGACACCGTCTTCGACGAGGACCCGCTCGATGATTGGCTCACCATCGTGAGCGCGTGTCTGTTGCGGACACTCGAGCCATACGAGGCACGCTGGAACGAGGTCACACCAGTGCTCGTCTCCCTCGTCGAGCACGGCCGGACCATCCCCGCGCTGCGCCTCGTCCGGGCCCTCGACCGGTGCCACCAGATGAACCTCAGGCTCGTGGAGCTCTTCAGGGACGTCCGGCTCCTCGTGACGCCGACCACGGCAGCGCCGCCTCCGCCCAACGCGCTCGGAGGAAAGGGCGTCGTCAACGGCGTGGAGGATCCCAACTGGGTGCGGCTGACCTACCCGTTCAACATGACCCGTTCTCCCGCCGCGACGGTGTGTGCCGGCCTGAACGCCGACGGGCTGCCAGTCGGCGTCCAACTCGTCGGACCCCAGCACGCCGACCTCGTCGTGCTCCGGTCCGCAGCAGCGCTGGAACAGGCGATCGCCTTCGAGGCGACGGCACCGATCTGAGAAGGGCTCGGGGGTGCCGTGCCGGAGTTGCCGCAGATGCAGGCGCTCGCCGAGCGTCTCGACGCCGCCTTCGCAGGCGCGGTGCTCGAGCGAGCGGACCTGCTCGGCTTCGCCAGCTTGAAGACGGCAGTGCCGACGACCGACGTCCTCACCGGGCGCTCGCTCGAGGGTGTGTCACGGCGAGGCAAGTACGCGCTGCTGCGATTCGCGGGCGGCTACCGGGTGGCACTGCATCTCTCGCAGGCGGGCAGGGTGGACGTGGAGCTACCACCCAAGGCGACGCGACCGCGCGGTGCACTCGTGCGCTTCAGGTTCTCCGGCCCTGACGCGGCGGTCTTGCTGCGCGAGCATGGCACGCAGCGCAAGGCGGGGTGGTGGCTTCTCGCTCCGGGCGACGACGGCCCGCTCGCCGGTCTCGGCCCGGAGCCGGACAGCGAGGAGTTCGCGGCCCTCGTTCGCGAGGAGCGCGGCGGACGTCGGCTGTACACCTGGTTGCGGGACCAGCACGTCGTCGCCGGGATCGGGAGGGGCTACACCGACGATGCCCTCCACCGGGCGCAACTCTCTCCGTTCGCCACCCTCCGCTCGCTCGACGACGACGCGCGAGATCGGCTCGTCGGCGCCGTCCAAGAGGTGCTCTCTGAGGGCTTGGCGCACGAGCGCACTCGCAGCGGCGGCCTGTCCGAGGCGCGCCTGGGCGAGCATTTCGCCGTCCACGGGCGAGTCGGGCAGCCCTGCGCGCGTTGTGGCGCGGCGATCCGTCGCGTCTCGTTCGAGTCCTACGAGATCGCCTACTGCACCTGCCAGACGGACGGCGCGGTGCTTGCCGACCGCAGGATGTCGCGCCTCTTGCGCTGAGCGAGGCGGCGCGTCAGGGTTCGAGCGGCCGGCGAGCAGGGCTCGCCGGCACCGTCGCGGCCTGGGCGAGGGAGTCCGGGGACCGAAGCCGCCAGCGGTGCGCCCTTGCCTGAAAGGGGGCGAAGATGCCTGCGGCAGCCGCCGCGAGCACCCCGACGACCACCATCATGATGGACAGCGCGCTCATCGCGCCGAGCGAGTGCACGATGCCGACCACCGAGGAGGCGCCCACCAGCGTCTCTCCAACTCCGAGCCAGACGAGGACTCGGCGCAGCGACCCGGTCGCGACGGGCGCCAGCACGACCAGGCCCCAGGTGAGGTACCACGCCCAGAGCACCGGGCTCATCAGCGCGAGCACCAAGAGCGCGAGGCCGAGTGCTCGGATGTCGCCAAGGCGGGGTGAGCGCCAGAGCAGCCACGTCCCGGCGGTGACCGCGAGCGCAACGCCCGCGATCGAGGTGACCGTGCGTACCGGGGCAAGCGCGGTCCGGTCGCCGACGAGGTGGAGAAGTCCCGTCACAGCGTGCGCCGCAGCGACGACGGGCGTCACCCCCGTCGAGACCTTGTCGGGCGCGGTGAGGGTCAGCACCCAGCCCCAGCCGACCCCCGAGACGGCGGAGAGCGCCGCGAGCGTGACGGCCCCGATGGCGAGCGCGCCCAGCGTCCGGGCGATCCGCTCGGGAATCCGCGCGTGCAAGCCGCCCCAGTTCCACCCGATCAGCACGATCCCGAGCGCGGCAGGCGCCTTCACGCCGGCGGCGAGCGCGCACAGCACGATGCCAGGGACGGGCCCGTACCGCTTCCATGCTGCCAGCCCGGCGAGGAGCAGCCCGACCATCAGCGCGTCGTTGTGCTCGCCGCCGATGAGCGTCGCGAGCACGATCGGGCTCCCTGCGCCCAGCATCACCACCGCAGCCGGGTCGCGCCCCATGCTCCTCGCAAGCGACGAGAGTGCCAGCGCGATGAGCACGACGCCAACGACCGCAAGCAGCCGCAGCAGGAAGAGGTCCACGAGGATCTCGTGGCCCGACAGCTGGGTGAGGAGGCCGTCGAGCGACAGGAACGTCGGTCCGTACGGCGAGGGGGTGTTCGCCCAGAGGGGTCCGGCGAGCAGGTTGAACCGGGTTGCGCCGAGCACGCCGGTTCCGTAGCTGTAAGGGTCGATGTGGAAGGTGACCATCGCCCCCTGGCCCGCGTAGCTGTAGACGTCGCGGCTGAAGAGCGGCGGGGCGATCACGAAGGGCACCGCCCACACGAGGAGCACCCGCGCCACCGCGCGCACCTGCACGCCGGGGTTCCGCCACAGAGCCCGCAGCAGGCGCCACCACACCGCACCCAGGACCGCCAGGCCTCCGTAGACCGCGAGGACGCTGACCGCGGGCGCCCGCTTCGAGGCTGAGCCCACAAACCCGAGCGGCCCCCCCGGCGTGCCGAAGTACCACGCACCCGGGAGATGGGAGACGAAGCTCGAACCACCGGCCATCGCGCCCGCGACGACCACCGCGCCCGCCAGGAAGCCGGCGATCGCGTAGCGCCGGAGCAGTAACGGACCCCCCTCCTCATAGACGAGCTCTGCAGCGATACGATGCTTCAGCCCCGCAAGCATTTCATCCCATTCTTGCCTGGCCACAGGCTCGGCCGCCAGGAGCCAAGCCCTCGGGTCCGGCGAGCTGCCCCGCGTGGCCTGGCCGGGGGCACGCCGACGCCTGTCCAGCACGAACCCACCGCCCGCCCGGCATCGTAGCCACGTCCGCCCACCGGTCCGCCGACCGGTCCGCCCGCCGGTCCACCCCCAGGTCCGCCTGCCAATGCAGGGTGTCGCGCCTCGAGCGATCGGATCGGGCCACGAAAGGATTCACTCCGGTCGGCCGCGGGTAGGACCTTGGCGAGAGTGACGACGGGGTCACTCCGTACTCGGAGGTCCAAGCGTGCTACTGCTGCTTGCATTCTTGATCGTCCTGCTCTTCTTCGGGCTCGGATTCGCGCTCCACTTCCTCTGGATCATTGCCGCGATCTTCCTCGTATTGTGGCTCGTCGGGTACGCGATCGGGCGCGGGGAGCGTGCGGGGAGCCGCCGCTTCTACCGGTGGTGACCGCTCCTCGGGGCTGACCGCTCCTCGGGGCTGACAGGTCTGCCGGGCTGGGTGACGGGCAATTCCACGCGAGAATGACCCCGTGGACAGGCCTGCGGACAGGATCGGCGTCGTCGACACGATGTTCGCCCGTTACGACATGGGGGCGGAGGCCGTCGACGAGCTTCGGCAGTGCCCAGGGTACGGCGAGCGGTTCGAGGTCATCCGCCGGACGGTGCCGGGGTTCAAGGACCTGGCGGTGGCGGCGAAGCGGATGATCGAGATCGACGGATGCCGGATCGTCGTGGCGCTCGGCATGCCCGGCAGGGCCCCGATCGACAAGACCTGTGCCCACGAGGCATCGACGGGGATCATGATGGCCCAACTGATGACGAGCACCCCCATCCTCGAGGTGTTCGTCCACGAAGACGAGGAGCAGGACCCCACCGACCTCGTCCCGGTCCTAAAGGACCGGTCCCGCAAGCACGCGCGCAACGCCTTTTGGATGCTCTACGAGCCCGAGCAGCTCGTGCGGCGGGCGGGCCGGGGCGTGCGACAGGGTTACCCGGACGCTGGGCCGCTCAGCTCGCACGAGTAGGCGACCTCGACGAGAGGCCGGCCGCGCCGTTCGCGCTGGCCGCGCCGTTCGCGCTGGCCGCGCCGGCCGCGCCGGCCGCGCCGGCCGATCAGAGCTCCACCACGTGGTGCGCGAACGTGACGACCCATGCCACTGCGACCAGCGCCGCGGGGAGCCACAGCCGATGGCGCGACCCGAGGAGCACGATCGACGACAAAAGATAGAGGTCCTCGAACCCACGGAAGTCCGCCCGCCCGTACCAGATCCCGCGAGCGAGCGAGACTGCGACGAGCAACGCGATGACCCACGCCGTCTTCTCCCAGACCGGCACCCGGGAGCGGACGAGCGACCAGGCGGCGTAGAGCGTCACTACGGCGAGGACGAAGAGCTCGCCGAGCCACACGAGAGACCCCAGGGAGGTGATCCGCACGAGGTAGTGGACGATGGCACCGACCATGGCGACGAAGGGCACGCCGAGGTTGTCGCCGGTGTCCGCGCGCATCGGCAGCGTGCCGGTCACCGCCCAGCCGGTCAGCTGCCAACCGACGAATGCAAGCAACGGCACGACCCACGCGGCGTCACGCATGCCAGGTCGCCGGCTTCGCCGCACGACAACCTGGACGAACGCGACAAGAGCGACGGCGATGACGACGTCGAGCGTCGTCTCGAGAGTGAGCACCGCGCAGGCGAGCACGACGCCCGCGAGCACCGGCCGACTTCTCCGGAGCGCGACCAGGCCGGCCACGAGGAAGCAGCTCGCCACGACCTCGGGAAGGTCCCGGCCGATGCTGAAGAGGAAGCCCCAGTAGCCGGCGACGAGGAGCCCCCATGCTGCGTGCCGCCCGGCGTCCCGAGCGATCAGCCCGCCGAGCCACGCGAGGACCACGAGCGCCGCGAGGTTCACCGCGACGAGGGAGGCGGGCACGAGCTGGTGCTGCCCACCTGACACCAGCCACGCCAGCGCAGACATGCCGATCCGCTGAATGCGGAATCCCGCATCGAGGGTCACGCCGAACGCCGTCTTGTGGAGGTTCGCCGGGTCGAGCGCGAGCCGGTAGTAGAACTGGCCGTCGTAACCGGTGCCGGGGAAGACGTGGAGACCCGGCGGGGCGGTGGCCGGGTCGACGAAGTCTCGCCCGGCCATCACGAACCGCGAGAGATCCCCCTTCGCTACGACGAAGAGCCGTGCGAGGACGAACAGCGTGCCGCCGAGGGCCGCGACGACAGCTGGCACGAACGCGTGATCGGTCCGGCTGGCCATCGCGGCAGGGCCGCCGCGGGCCTTCGAGAGACTGGGCGTGTGTCGCTGGGTGACGGCCACGGACTGTGCTCCGCTTCAGTCGAAGTCGCCGGAGACTATCAAGGGGAGGCGCCGGTTCCCGGGCTGGAGCGCGCCTTTCTCAGGCAAATAGGCTCGCCCGAGGTGGTGACCGTGACGCAGACCAGCTGGAACTACGCCGTCGTGTGGGAGGCGGTCGCCGACGCGCAGCCCGGGTCGGTCGCCCAGGTTCAAGGCGAGCGGCGCCTGACCTGGGCCGAGATGGACCACCGGGCCGACGGCATCGGCCGGTGGCTGCTCGGACGGGGCGTCGGCCACCAGGACAAGGTCGCGCTCTACCTCTACAACTGCCCGGAGTACCTCGAGGTGCTCTTCGGCGCGCTGAAGGTCGCCGCGGTACCCGTCAACACCAACTACCGCTACGCAGACGACGAGCTCGTCTACCTCTGGGACAACGCGGACGCGGTGGCGGTCGTGTTCCACGGGGACTTCGGCGCACGGATCGAACGCGTCCGGGCACGCCTCCCCAAGGTCCGCGCCTGGCTCTGGGTGGACGACGGCACCGGGCCCTGCCCGAAGTGGGCCAGCCGGTACGAGGACGCCGCAAAGTCCGCTGCGGGCCGAGTCCATCCTCCCTGGGGGCGGAGCGCCGACGACCTGATCATGCTCTACACCGGCGGCACGACCGGCATGCCCAAGGGCGTCATGTGGCGCCAGGACGACCTGTTCGCGCGCACCAACGAGTCGGGGTTCCGCCGCTACGACGAGTCGAAGGGCGTCGCGGGGGTCGTCTCCACACTCGAGGAGCGCGGACCGGGCATGTCGCTCCTCCCTGCTTGCCCGCTTATGCACGGCACCGGCGGGTTCACCGCGATGGAGTGCCTCAACGAGGGCGGGACGGTCGTGCTGCTCGAAGGGCGCCACTTCGATCCCGTCGAGCTCTTCGACACCGTCGAGCGCGAGCGGGTGAACGGCATCGTGATCGTGGGCGACCCGTTCGCACGTCCGATGCTCGCGGCGCTCGACGCCCATCCAGGGCGCTGGGATCTCTCCTCGCTGCTCGGCATCCTGTCTTCAGGCGCGATGTGGAGCGAGGAGGTGAAGGAGGGTCTGCTGAGGCACCGCCCCGAGATGCTGCTGCTCGACTTCTTCTCCTCCACCGAGGCGGTCGGGCTCGGCACGTCGATGTCCTCGGGCGCGTCGGCCTCGAAGACCGCGGAGTTCGCCCTCGGCCCGGACGTGAAGGTGCTCGACGGTGAGGGGCGCCCGATCCAGCCGGGATCAGAGGAGATCGGCATGCTCGCCCTCGCCGGGCGCAACCCTGTTGGCTACTACAAGGACGAGGCCAAGACCGCGTCGACGTTCCCCGTCATCGACGGCGTCCGCTACTCGGTGCCCGGCGACTACGCGCAGGTCCGGGCGGACGGCTCGCTCCACATCCTCGGCCGCGGCTCGAGCTCGATCAACACGGCCGGCGAGAAGGTGTTCCCAGAAGAGGTCGAGGAAGCACTCAAGACCCATCCCTCGGTGCGTGACGCGGCCGTGGTGGGAGTCCCTGATCCCGACTTCGGCGAGATGGTGGTCGCGATCGTCGAGACCGCGTCGGACGAGCCGCCCGTGGTCGACGAGCTGATCGCTCACGTGAAGTCGCTCCTCGCCAGTTTCAAAGCGCCCCGCAGAGTGTGGGTGGTGCCGACGCTCGGACGGTCCCCCAGCGGCAAGCTGGACTACGGCCGTCTGGCCGAGGAGGCCGCAGCGCTGGCGTCGGACGGACCGGACCTCCCGGATCGCGCTTGATCGCCCGCCGGCGCGCGCCGCGACGTGACCACTACGACGCGGTGGTCGTCGGCGCGGGACCGAACGGCCTCGTGGCCGCCAACGTCCTCGCCGACGCGGGATGGGGAGTCCTCGTCGTCGAGGAGCAACCCGTGCCGGGGGGGGCCGTCGCGAGCGCACCGTACCTGGGCACCGACCTCGCCGCCGACGTCTGCAGCGCCTTCTACCCCCTCGCAGCGGCCTCTCCGGCATTCACCTCGCTGCGTCTGGCAGAGCACGGTCTCGAGTGGTGCCACGCGCCGGTCGTGCTGGCGAACCCGTTTCCGGGAGGTGACGCGGCGGCGCTGTACCCCGACCTCGAGGAGACGGCCGAGAGACTCGACTCGGACGCGCGCGGCGACGGAGCTGCGTGGAGAGGGCTCTTCGACCTGCACCGCCGTGCGTCGCCTGCGCTCCTCGACGCGCTCTGCACGCCCTTCCCGCCGCTGCGGCCCGCCGCACGCCTTCTCCATGTGCTCGGCGCGGGCGGTCTCCTGCGTTTCGTGCGCCTGGCGCTGCTCAGCGCCCGTCGGCTCGGCGAGGAGGAGTTCGCCGGCACCCACGGGCCCGTGCTGATCGCGGGCTGCGCCGCGCACACCGACCTCTCGCCGGAATCCGCAGGCGGCGGGTTCATCGGATGGCTTCTCGCGATGCTGGGCCAGTCGTACGGGTTCCCCGTCCCGCGAGGCGGCGCGGGCGAGTTGACGGCGGCGCTCGTCCGCCGGCTCGAAGCTCGCGGAGGCGAGCTGGCATTGGGCTCGCGAGTGGTCGGCGTCACGGTGGCGCGGGGGCGGGCACGGGCGGTCGAGACCGAAGAGGGGATCACCTACCACGCCCGCAGGGCGGTCCTCGCCGACGTCAGCCCGACCGCCCTGTACGGCGAGCTCCTCGACCCCCGCCTCTTGCCGCAGCGCGTCCCAGACGACGTGCGCCGGTTCCACTGGGACCCCGCGACGGTCAAGGTGGACTGGCGGGTGCGGGCCGGCATACCGTGGCGGGCACCCCTGGCTCGGCGCGCCGGGACCGTCCACCTCGCCGGGAGCGTCGACGAGCTGACCCGCTGCAGTGCAGCGCTCGCGACGGGCGCCGTGCCCGCCGAGCCATTCCTTATCGTCGGGCAGCCGGCCGTCGCCGACACCAGCCGCACGAGCGGCGGGGAGGTCGCGATCTGGGCGTACACGCACGTGCCCGCCGTCGTTCGCGCCGATCCCTGCGGAGTCCTCCAAGGCTCCTGGAGCGAGACGCAGCTCGCTGCATTCGCCGACCGGCTCGAGTGCCGGATCGAGGCAGAGGCACCCGGATTCCGCGCGCACGTGGTGGCACGGCACGTGATGGGGCCGGCGGACCTGGCGGCGCACGACGCGAACCTTGTCCACGGCGCGCTCAACGGGGGCACCTCGTCGCTCCACCAGCAGCTGGTCTTCCGGCCGATCCCTGGGCTCGGTCGCCCCGAGACCCCGGTGGCCAGCCTCTACCTCGCTTCGGCGGGCGCGCACCCCGGCGGCGGCGTGCACGGGGCCTGCGGCTGGAACGCGGCCCGGGCGGCGCTGGCGACGAGCGGCGGCGCTCGCAGGGTCGTCGGACGTGCACTCGTCCAGGCCGAGCGACACCTCGGGAGGTAGGGGCACGGCGTGCGCCGGCAGTCCGGACGGCGGGAAGCTGGAGGGGTAGACCGCTCGTCGCGGCCGCCGGAGAGGTAGACCAGTCGTCGTGGCTTTCGAAGAGAACGAGGAGAAGACGACTGCATCCGACTGGGCCGGGCTCTTCGCCCGAGAGCTCGGGACGACCCCGCCGAGCAAGGAGGAGATCGACGACCTCCTCGCGATCGCCGGGCTCGCCGCCCACGCCTCCGAGAGGGTCGCGGCGCCGCTCTCCACGTGGCTCGTCGGCCGTGCCGGCGTCGAGCCCGCCGCCGCCAAAGAGGCCGCTGCTCGGCTGGCCGCAATGCTCGACCGCTCGAAGTGACCGGACCCGGGCCCGGGCCCGGCCCCGGGGACGTGCGCTCGCGCCCGGTCGACCGCGACGCCGCCGTTGGGCCACGCTGGTACGGTCGCTCTCGTGAGGCTCCGTCGTCCATGACGGGCGCGCGTCCATGACGGGGATCTTCGGCACCGCACATCGGGCCGCGCCCGCCGAGCAGGTGATGGTCACGGCGCTCGAATCGAAGAGCCGCGCCGAGCGCCCGGACGAGGTCGTCGGCGAAGAGCCTCTCGAGGTGCGTCTCTCCGGTCCCGGTGGGCCGGCGGAGCCGGTGGCGGTGACGATGCGCACCCCCGGCCACGACTTCGAGCTCGCCGTCGGCTTCCTGCTCGCGGAGGGGCTGCTCGCCGACCAGTCGGACCTCCGGGGGGTCCGGTACTGCGACCTGCCTCCAGGCGATCCGCAGGCGTTCAACGTCGTCACCGTCACCACCGCGCATCCCGTCGAGATCGGGCCCCGCCGCCGCGAGCTCCGCGTCAGCGCGAGCTGCGGTGTCTGCGGGACCGCCACCCTCGACGCGCTGAAGGACCGCTGCCCGCCCGTGCCGGCGGGCGAGGCGATCGACGCGGACGTCCTCACGTCGCTGCCCGACCGGCTCGGCGACCGCCAGCACGTCTTTGCAAAGACGGGCGGTCTGCACGCGGCCGGCCTCTTCGACGTCGACGGCGCCCTGCTCGCGGTGCGAGAGGACGTGGGGAGGCACAACGCGGTCGACAAGCTCGTCGGCTGGGCGGCGATGCGGCGGCGCCTCCCGCTCGCCCGCTCGGTGCTCGTGGTCTCGGGACGGGTCAGCTACGAGATCGTGCAGAAGGCAGCGGTCGCGGGCATCCCCGTGCTCGTCGCGGTCTCCGCCCCCTCGAGCCTCGCGGTCGCGACGGCACAGACGCTGGACATCACGCTCGCAGCGTTCGTCCGCGAAGGAAGGGCGAACCTCTACGCGGGCGCGTGGCGCGTGAAGGGGACGCCCCGGTGACGGCCGGCGAGCCCACGGCCGGCGAGCCCGTCCTCACCCACGTAGACGGGGCCGGACGGGCCCGGATGGTCGACGTCACCGGCAAGGCAGTCACCGAGCGCCGCGCGACGGCGCGCTGCATCGTCCGATCGACCGCGGGCGCGCTCGAGTCCGCGGTGAAGGACGAGGACTTCTCGCCCTTCGCTCGAGCGGCCGGGATCCTGGCCGCGAAGCAGGCGCCCTCCTTCATCCCGCTGTGCCACCCGCTCCCGCTGGACGACGTCGACGTCGAGATCGAAGTGGACGTGACGGCCGGCAAGGTCGCGGTGCGTGCGACCACCGCGGTCGTGGCGAGGACCGGCGTCGAGATCGAGGCATTGACTGCGTGCGCGTTCACCGGACTGACGCTGCTCATGGCGCTGCGCAACTACGACCAGGAAGCGGTGCTCACCACACTTGCGCTCTGGCACAAGTCGGGTGGCCGCTCGGGCACCTGGGAGCGGAGGGCCGGGAGCGGTTCGGAGGCCAGGCCCGGGTCTTGAGCTCGGACGCTCGTCGCAGACCGCAGCGGCCCTGTGCGCACCGATCCGTCAGTCCGTCCGTGCGAACTCGTAGATCGCGACGGCGAGGAGCACCACGGCGAGCACCGCAGCGAGGCCCAGCTCCACGCCGACCGGGACCGTCCAGCCGTTCCAGGTGACGCCGCCGGCAAACAGCGTGCGCACCTCGGCAGTGGTGCGGACGTGCGCGAAGACCGCCCTGCGCATCGGGTCGACGAGGTACGCAAGAGGGTCGAACTTCGTGAGGACGGCGAGCCAGGTCGGCAGGGAGTGGAGTGGGAACAGCGCGCCCGAGAGGAAGAACAGCGGCAGCACGACGAACTGCATGACCACTTGGAACGACTCCACCTGCGCCATGCGCGATGCCAGCGCCGTGCCGAGCGCGGTGATCATGACGGCAGCGAGCACCATCTCGCCGACGAGCGTGAAGATGAGCGCGGGAGAGTAGGGCACGTGAACAAGCCCCGCGAGCGCGAGCATGATCAGCGCCTGGATCGTCGCAACGGTGGCACCGCCCGCGCACTTGCCGACGACGAGCGCGCCTCGCCGGACGGGCGCCACCAGCATCTCCCTGAGGAAGCCGAACTCGCGGTCCCAGACGATGGAGACCGACGAGAAGATGGCCGTGAACAGGACGGTCATCGCCACCACGCCCGGGAACATGAAGGTCCGGAAGTCGGTTGCGCCCGACCCGAGGCCCCTCCCCATGAGCGAGGACAAACCAGTCCCCAGCACGAACAGGAAGAGCACCGGCTGGACGAGCGAGGTGATGATGCGAAGGCGGTTCCGGCTGAAACGGATGAGCTCGCGCTTCCAGACCATCGTCACGGCCCGGAGGTCGTCCTGCCAGCGGCCGCCTGCGACCCGGACGGCCGCGGGCGCAGCCCGGTGGCGCGCCGGGTGTGCGGCCGCGCGGAGTGTCGCGTTGGACGGGTCTCCTCGTGTCACGTCCTCGCGGACCGCCTCGCTCAACGTCGCCTCGCCCGCATCCACGGAGCGGCCGCCATCCGCTCGCTGCTCGACGCCTCCGCGTCGCGGATCGTCCGCCCCGTATAGGTCATGAAGACGTCGTCGAGCGTAGGCCGCGCGACGCTCACGGACTTGATCGGCACGCCGAGCTCGGCGAAGAGTCTCGGGACGAAGGCCTCTCCTCGTGCGACGTAGAACGCCACCGTGCCTTCGCTGATCGTGGCATCGATCGAGAAGCGGTCGTGCAGCACGGCGATGGCCGCGCGGTCGTCGTCGGTCGAGATCTGCACACGGTCCTGGCCGACTCCCGCCTTGAGCTGCTCGGGCGTGTCTTCGGCCACGATCCTCCCCTCGTCGATGATCGCGATCCGGTCGCAGTGCTCTGCTTCGTCCATGTAGTGGGTGGTGAGGAAGATGGTGATCGCCTCACGCTGTCGGAGCTCGTTGATGTACCCCCAGATGTGCGACCTCGTCTGAGGGTCCAGTCCGACAGTCGGCTCGTCGAGGAACAGGACGCGCGGCGAGTGCAGCAGGCCGCGCGCGATCTCGAGGCGTCGCTTCATGCCGCCCGAGAAGGTGCGCACCAAGCTGTCGCGCCGCTCGACCAGCCCGACCATCCTGAGCACGTCGTCGATGCGCGGACCCGTCTGGCTGCGCGGCACGCCGTAGAGCTCCGCGTGGAAGCGCAGGTTCTCCTGGGCCGTGAGGTAGTCGTCGAGCGTCGTGTCCTGGAACACGAGACCGATCCGCTTGCGCACCTCGGCGCGTTCGGCGACCACGTCGTGCCCGGCCACCCGGGCGGTTCCCGACGTCGGGTTGAGCAGGGTGCACAGCATGGAGATCGTCGTGGACTTGCCCGCGCCGTTGGGCCCCAGGAAGCCGAAGGTCTCGCCCTGGGCGACGCGGAAGCTCACTCCCCTCACCGCCTCGAGGCCGCCGAAACGCCGCACCAGGTCACGAACCTCGATCGCCGGCGCGCCCGGCTCAGCGCCCTTTGG
This sequence comes from Acidimicrobiaceae bacterium, assembly GCA_027339205.1. Taxonomy (GTDB): domain Bacteria; phylum Actinomycetota; class Acidimicrobiia; order Acidimicrobiales; family RAAP-2; genus JAJYVT01. Next base: position 28,813 of record DAHWOV010000058.1, read on the forward strand.
GTCGGGGCCGCCGGCGGGCACAAGGTCGGCGTCGTGCCTCGCATCGCTCGAGAGGAGGCCCATCCGGGCAGCGTAGCGAAGGTGCGTCCGCGGGGGGCCACGGGTTAGGTTCCTGAGAAGTAACCCGACCGCCCGCCCCCTCGCCCGGGCGACCTCGGACCGGTGCCAGGAAGCAGCGAGGAGGACGGCGCGGCTGGGAGCGCAATCGCGGCTGCGAGCGCGGCTGCGAGCGCGGCTGCAAGCGCAGCCGGGGACGCGGCAGGGAACAATTAGGAGCAATAGGAACAAGACGAGATGAGACGAGAAGAGACGAGGAGAGGTGCCGAATGCCCGAAGCCGTGATCGTCGCCACTGGGCGGACCCCCATCGGCAGGGCCGCCAAAGGATCCCTCGTCGAGTGCCGGCCGGACGACCTGGCGGCGCACGTCGTGAAGGCGGTCCTCGACAAGGTGCCGCAGGTCGAGCCGCACATGATCGAGGACCTTCTGGTCGGCTGCGGCCAGCCAGCGGGGGAGTCCGGTTACAACATCGCGCGGGTCGTCGCGGTCATGTCCGGGCTCGACGATGTGCCCGGCGTCACCGTGAACCGCTACTGCTCGTCGTCCTTGCAGACGATCCGGATGGCCGCCCACGCGATCATGGCCGGAGAGGGCGACACCTTCGTGGCGGCAGGTGTCGAGACCGTGAGCCGATACGGGAACGGCTTCGCGGACTCCGGAGCGCACAACGAGGCGTTCGCCGACGCCGAGCGGCGCACGCTCGCGCGCGCGCCGAAGGTGACCGATCCCTGGGAGCCCCACGGCGGGCTCGACGACGTCTACATCGCGATGGGACAGACGGCGGAGAACGTTGCCGAGTACAAGAAGGTGAGCCGCGAAGTGCAGGACCAGTACGCGCTCGTCTCGCAGACCCGCGCCGTCGCGTCGGTCGAGAACGGGTTCTTCGAGCGGGAGATCGTCCCGGTGACCACCCCCTCGGGCACGGTGGTGACGAAGGACGACGGGCCCCGGCCGAACACGACGCTCGAGGGGCTCGCCCAGTTGAAGCCGGTCTTCAGGGAGGGCGGCACGGTCACCGCGGGGAACGCCTGCCCGCTCAACGACGGCGCGGCGGCGGTCGTCGTGATGAGCGACACGCGCGCCAGGGAGCTCGGCGTGACCCCGCTGGCGCGCATCGTGGCGAGCAGCGTCTCGGCCTTGAACCCCGAGATCATGGGGCTCGGCCCGATCGACGCCGTGCGACGGGTCCTCCAGCGCGCGGGGATGACGATCGACGACATCGACCTCGTCGAGATCAACGAGGCGTTCGCGGCCCAGGTCGTCCCGTGCGCCGCAGAGCTCGGGATCGAATGGGACAGGCTCAACGTGCACGGCGGCGCGATCGCGCTCGGCCATCCGTTCGGCCAGACGGGCGCCCGGATCATGACCAACCTGCTCAACGGGCTCGAGGACGCGGACAAGGCGATCGGGCTCGAGTCGATGTGCGTCGGCGGCGGTCAGGGCATGGCCATGATCGTCGAGCGCCTCAGCTGAGGGCGGGTCACCCGCCGAGGGCGGTGCGCAGGTCGTCCAGTTCGCTGCGCAGCGCGCAGAGCTCCGCTCGGAGCGACGTGAGCTCCGCTCTGACCGCGTCGAGGTCGCGTCGCACCTCGTCGACCTCCCCGAGCGCCTCCCCGGCGCCGCCGCCTGGCCCGTCGAAACCGGCCTCGGCGCCCGGGAACGGCTCGGCGAGGAGGGACGTCCAACGGTCCTCCTTCTGCCCGTGGCGCCTGGGGAAGCGCCCGCAAAGGGGCTCTGCACGCGACGCCAGCAGGTCGAGCTCATGGTCGACCGATTCGATCTCGGCCATCCGCCCGGTGCGCGCACGCAGCTCGGCTAGCGTCTGGGGACCGCGCAGCACGAGGACCGCGAGCACGGCGAGCTGCGGCGCGTCGAGGCCGAGGGTCTCGTCGAGCACGTGCCGATAGCGCACGACCGAGCGCCCGTGGGACGGGAGCACCGCACGGACCATCCTCTTCGACTTGAGGGACTCGACCGCCCCGAGCACCTGCGCGTGGTCGTACGAGGTGACCGGGTCACGGCTCGACGACTGGTTGCAGGCAGCGACGAGCGCGTTGAGCGTCAGCGGGTAGTACTGCGGGACGGTGAGCGCCTTCTCCACGAGCGACCCGAGGACTCGCCCCTCGAGCGCCGTCAGCCTGTCCACGCCGCCAGACGCTGCTTGAGCTCGGCGAGCGCCGGGACCGGGCCCGGATCGACGCCTTCGGCGGCTGCGAGATGGAGCGAGACGAAGTCTCCGAGCAGCACGAGGTCGAACAGGGCCGCGACGTCGTTCGCCGCGTCGGTCCTCACGTCGAGCACGTTGGCCACGGCTTCTGTCGTGAGCTGTTCGACGAGCTCGAACCGGCGAGCCACCCTCGGGTGCTCTCCGGGGTAGCGCAGTGCCACCACGGTGAGCGCCTGGCGCGTGACGTCGCCGTGCTGTCCCCACCCGGCCACCTCGTTGTGGGAGAGCTCGGGCTGGAGGGAGAAGAACGCGGGCGACTTGGCGTTCTCGTTCACCTGGGTCTTCCATCGCTGCGCGGCCACGCCGGTCGGGCCGGGAGCCCCGTGGACGAGGAGCATGGTCCTGCCGATGCGCCTCGCGAGCTCCTCTGCGGTGCTCGCCCTGCCGACCAGGGCATCGCGGCTTTGGGCGACGACCTCCACCGCCTCGCGGAGCGCGACCTCCATCCCCTGGAGCACGCCCAGCCGCTCGAGGACGACGAGCGGGGGGACGGCCAGGGCACCGAAGGCGGCCCGCGGCTGCGGGATGCCGGCCGGCACCAAGACGAGCGGCCACCCCGCCTCGAGGGCGGCGCCAGAGAGCGTGCCCGGTCCGCTGACCGCGACCACGGGAGCCTTCCGCCTGCGCGCGTCGTCGGCGGCCGAGAGCGTCTCCTCGGTGTCGCCCGAGCACGAGACCGCGACGACCAGCGTCGACTCGTCGACGTAGGCGGGGAGCCGATACCCCTTCACCACGCCGACCGGGACTCTGGCGCGGGTGAACGCCAGGGCCGAGAGCACGTCGCCCGCGATCCCGCTTCCCCCCATCCCGGCCACGACGACGGAGGAGAACGGGCCTCGCCGTTCCAGACCGCGAAGATCGACGTCGACCCCGCGGTCGATCGCCTCCGCCATCTGTGTGGGGAGCGCCGCGGTGGCCCCCCACATGTCGAGCGAGTCCACACGGAGCGGGGACCCTGCCGCCGTGCTCACGCCGGCGGCTCGCCCACGTCTTGCGGCGCCTCCGGCGCAGCCTCTGGCGCTCGCCGCCCGGCCGATCCCGTCTCGAGCACGCCGCCTGCACGTGCCTTTGCCATCAGGCGCTCGTGCTCGGCCTCGTCGACGTCCCGGGACTCCTCGACGAGGAGCACGGGGATGTCGTCACGGACCTCGTAGCCCTTCTTGAGCCGCGGGTTGTAGAGGAGGTCCTCGTCCTCGAACCACAAGAGCGGCCCCTTGTCCAAAGGGCACGCCAGGACCTCGATCAGCAGCTGGTCGAGCGCCACGGGTCTGCTCCTCCTCTTCCTGTTCCCTCGTGCGTCAGCCGGCAGCGCGGACGAGGTCGAGGACCTCTACGACGTGCCGGGCGCATGACTGCTCGTCGCGCGCCTCCACGTTGAGGCGCAGCAGCGGCTCGGTGTTGGACGGTCGGAGGTTGTACCACCAGTCGCCGCGGTCAACCGTCAGGCCGTCCAGCCGGTCGACCTCGTTGCCGCGCGCCGCCTCTGCGGCCGCCACCGCCTCGACAGCCCCGGCCGGGTCGGCGACCCGGGTGTTGATCTCCCCGGAGTCCGCGTAGCGGCGGAACGGAGCGAGCAGCTCGGAGAGCGGACGGTCGCTCCGGCTCATGAGCTCGAGCACCAAGAGCGCGGTGATGACGCCGGAGTCCGCACGGTAGTTGTCACGGTAGTAGTAGTGCCCCGAGTGCTCGCCGCCGAAGACGGCACCGGTCTCGGCCATCACCTGCTTGATGTACGAGTGCCCCACCCGCGTCCGCACGCCCTTGCCGCCGTGCTCGGCGATGACCTCGGGCACCACGTGCGAGCAGACGCAGTTGTAGAGGATCGTCGCACCCGGGTGCTTCTCGAGCATGGCGACGGCGACCAAGGCCGTCGTGAGGGAACCCGACACGGTCTCGGCGCGCTCGTCGACGAGGAAGCAGCGGTCCGCGTCGCCGTCGAACGCGAGCCCCACCGCCGCTCCCCGTTCGAGGACCGCCGCCTTCAGGTCGCGCAGGTTCTCCTCTTGGATCGGGTCGGCAGGATGATTGGGGAACGTCCCGTCGAGGTCGCCGTAGAGGATCTCCAGCTCGAAGGGAAGGCCCTCCATCACCCGGGGGACGACGAGCCCGCCCATGCCGTTTGCGGTGTCGGCCACCACGTGGAGCGGCCGGAGCGCCGTCACGTCCACGAAGGAGCGGACGTGCGCGGCGAAGTCCGCCAGGACGTCGAGCCGCTCGATCGGTGCGAGCGGCCGATCCGCTGGGGCGGGCGCCGCGAGCAGCTCGTTGGTCAGCGCCTCGATCTCCCGCAACCCGGTGTCCCGGCCGATCGGTCGCGCGCCGGAGAGGCAGAGCTTCACGCCGTTGTAGGCCGCAGGGTTGTGCGACGCGGTGAACATGGCCCCGGGCGCGTCCAGCTTCCCCGACGCGAAGTAGAGGCAGTCGGTGGAGATCATGCCCAGGTCGATGACCGCGGTGCCCTCGGCGCGTGCACCTTGCGCGAAGGCGTCGGACAGCGCGAGGCCGGATTCCCGCATGTCCCTGGCGACGAGCAGGCGGTCCGCGCCGGCGAAGCGGGCCATCGCGCCGCCGATGGCCCGGCACATGTTGGCGTCGATCTGGTCTGGGACCGTGCCGCGGATGTCGTACGCCTTGAACACCTCGGCCGTCGAGCCCATGGGCCGGTCAGCCTATCCGGCGGCGGAGACGGCCTTGTCTCGAGCGCCTCGCCAACCACCCCACGACCACGACGAGCAGCGCGGCCAAACCCGCAAGCGTCGCGGCGTCGCCCGCCTGTGTCACCGGGGTGCTGGCGTAGGTGAGGACGACGTGGCGGCGGGTGGGGAGGACCACCATGAGGTTGGGCGTGGCGCGCCATGGACCCCTGGCGCCCTGAACGTGCCAATTCGGGAAGTACGAGACCTTGACCAGCACAGGCGTGCCCGGCGACGAGACGTCGAAGCTGACCGACTCCGGAGCGGCTCGGATGGCGAAGACACGGGTCGGCCGGACCGGGACCGAGGGAGGAGAGGTCGCCCTCCCCGCCTTGATGCGAGGCCACCCCGGGAGGCCGCCGGCGACGAGCTCGGTGCCCCACGCCTCGGGGTCGAGGTACCAGCGCAGGGACGGCCCCTCGCTCATCGTGCCCTGGGGGCGGGGCCGCCCGAGCCATGTTGTCTGGGACTGGCCGACCCCGGAGAGGACCGCGGGCTCCTTCGACAGCGGCGTGACGAGCGAGGAGTGCGCCACCTCGTAGATCCTCCAGGTGACCGAGAGACGTTCACCTTGGTATGTGGAGCGCCACGGGCCGCTGGTCGCCAGCAGTCGCAGTGTGGGGTCCGCCGACGCCTCCTCGACGACCTCTGTGCTGAAGGCCATGAAGTAGCGGACCCCCAGCAGCTGGAGGTGGCGGACGCCCAGGGCGACTGTGACCGCGCCGTAGGGCAGGCCGACCACTGCCTCGGACGGCGACGCGGACAGCTCGGCCTGGTTCAAGAAGTGGTACGGCGTCGTGGCCGAGGACTCGAACAGGAGCCCTTCCATCGAGTCGACGCAGCCGTGGGTCCAGTAGGGCAGGAGCATCAACGCCTCGGGCGTGCCGAACCGGTTCTCGTTCGCGTTGTACTCCCACATCGCGCGCCCGCACCCGTGCGTGCGGCCGATCCTTCCCATGAGCCCCATGAGCGCGCGGTACTCGGGGTACGCGGGCTTTCCCTCGTAGCCCGAGTAGTTCCATGCCGACCACACGCTCACTTCGTTGGGCCCTGGCCGGACCCCGATGCGGGGCAGCGACGAGGCGAGCGCGGGGACGAAGGGCGGCACCACGACTGCCAGGGAGGCTGCGAGGACGAGCAAGGAGCCGCCGACCGCGCCGGGTGGCCACGGAGCGAGACGCGGCGGCCCCGGACCGGCGACCCCCTCTGCGCGCCGAGCCGCCGCGCGAGCGAGCCGCGCCCGGCGCATGACCCGCGCGCCAGCCGAGATCCCGACCCCGGCGACCCAGCCGGCCATGAGGTAGACGCAGAGGAACCACAGCGGCAGGAAGCGCACGTTGTAGAGGCTTCGCAGCGGATCCGCCACCACCGCGAGCGCGGACACGCCGCCGAGCGCCGAGACCACGAGGCCGAAGCGGCTCCGCATCGCCACCGCCACCACCAGCGCGACTCCCGCGAGGGTGAGCGCCCAGAGGTCGGCGCCGGGGAACAGCACCGCCACGTAGGTGGTCACCTTGGTGTAGTTCATCGACGTCGAGTACGGGAGGCGGAGACCGAACGGGACGAGCCACCACGCGCACAAAAGGAGCCCGATCCCGACCGTCGACCCCGCCCACCACATCGTGGCCCCGGGCCTCCGAGGCTCCTCGACACCACCGCCGTCGGCGAGCCGGACCCGAGCGGGAAGGAGCTCGACCACGGTGAGCACGAGCGCGCCCACGAGTGCGAGCAGACCTGGGACGACATGGGCCAGGATGCACACTGCGAGGGTGATCGCGGCCCAGCCTCGGAGGCGTCCCGTTCGGACGCCCCGCGCGAAGAGACCGAGGAAGAGCACCAGCGCGGCGACCGCCAGCGAGTAGGAGTACTCGCCGGCGAGGGTGGAGAACAGGTTCCCCCCGTAGATCGTCCAGGTGTAGTCGAAGAGGAACGGCAGGGTCGCGGCGGCGAGCGCTGCGGGGACCGGCGCTCGCAGCCCGAAGAGCCGTCCCGACGCCCACGCGGCGAGCGGGAGAAGCACCGAGCCGAGCACCGTGGCGAGCTTGAAGGCCACGTCGTAGGCGATGACGTGGGACGCCAGCGCGACGAGGACGTCGGGCAGGACGAAGTAGAAGGTGTAGGCCGGATAGCCGTCGTACCAGCCTGGGTCCCACCCGGTGAGGTGCGGGAAGAGGACCGTGTTGAACAAGGACGGCATCATGAAGTGCGCGCCGGTGTCGCCGCCCGTCGTCGTGGTGTCGGTGAAGAGCATCGGGAGGTGGAGCTGCCAGAGCACCACGGCCACGACGCCGAGCACGACGACCGCGCTCGCGAGCCCGGGCGCTGCGCTGAGGAGCGCCCCGCCCACAGGACCCATCGGTGCCGCACCGGGGAAGTCCGCGCCGGTGCCGGCGCTCTCGGGCTCCTCGCTTGGCTCGGGCTCGAGGCGGCCCGCGCGTCCGTGCGGCCTCGAGACGTCGACACCGCGCACGGGGGAGGTCACCCTCGCCTCGGAGCGGTCCGGCCACGCCGGGTCAGTGGACGGCACCACCCGCAGAGGCGAGGACCGCCAGCACGGCGACGAGGTTGAACGACGCGTGGGCGACCATGTTCATCCCCAGCCGGCCGGTCTTGTAGCTCACGGTCGCGAGCAGCATCCCGAAGACCGCGAGTCCCGCGAACTGGTACAGCTCCCAGTGCGCGAGGCCGAAGAGGACGCCGTCCACCACGACAGCGAGCACGACGCCGGCCGCACGCCGCCGCGTGGGGCCCTGCGCCAACGGCGTGAACAGTCGGGCGAGCGCCTTGAACGCGAGCCCCCGGAAGAGGATCTCCTCGAAGAACGGTGCCCCGCAGACCGTGAGGACCGCGATCACGAGGAACCCCCACCCGTGCGATGCGCCGACCAGCTTGTGGGTCGGCGCTGTGAAGTGCTTGAGCTGCTTGATGAACGGCGCGTAGAGGGCGTCGAGCACCAGCTGTCCGGCGAGGCCCAACGGGATGCCCGCAAGGTCCACGAGCCGGAACCGGACCCCGAGGTCGCGCAGGAATCGTCCGGTCCCTCGGACCTTGCTCGCTACCAGGGGGCCGAGGAAGAACCCGATCCATAGACCCACGAGCGAGGTTCCGACGTACCACTCTGGCGGCGCAGCCATCGTCGCGAACTTGGAGAGCTGACCGCTCTCGCCCGCGACGGCCGCGGCGACTGCGACGAAGATCGCGCCGACGACCTGGCCGATCGCGAAGCCGACAAGGCCCATGAGGATCCAGAAGCCCGCCGCCCCCCTGTTCGCCGGCGGCTCGCCCGGGTGGTCGAAGAACCGTCCCCCTCCCGGCGCAGTCGGGCGGACCTCTCCCGTGGACGGGAACCACCCGTCTCCGCCTCCGCGTCCGCGTCCCGGCGGGCCGGGCGGGTACGGCGGGGGCGGGTACGGCGGGGGCGGGCCGGGCGGGTACGGCGGGTACGCCGGGGGCGGGTACGGCGGGGGCGGGTACGCCGGGGGTGGGTAGCGCGGGACCGCGTGCGGTGACGACGACGCGACGTGAGCGGGCGGGGACCCGGTCGGCGCCGGTCCCAAGGACGCCGGCGGGAGCTCGCCGTTCGGCTCCGCCGAGCCGTGCTCGGTCTCGCCGGGGCGGGCCATCGGGCCACGTTACCGCCGGCCCGGCCTGCGACGGCTTCGCGTGGGCGCCGGGGGCGGCCCTCGGCCCGGTCCGCTCCGCTGCAGCCCCCGGTCACGCCCGGGACGCCCCCGGTCACGCCCGGACGCCCCCGGTCACCGCTGGGATCAGGCGACGAATAGCATGGCCCGGTGAGCCAGCAACGGCCAGACAACATGCCGCCGCGTTCGGGTCAGGGACCGGACCAGAGCTGGCGGTGGATCTGGGGCGTCCTCATCCTCGCGGTCCTCGCCGTGCTGGTCGTCCCTTCGCTCCTTCCCCACAGCTCGGCGAAGCCGATCGCGTACAACGTCTTTCGCAACGACGTGAAGCACGACGTGGTCAAGTCCGCCACAATCAACAACACAACCGGGGTCATCACCGGCAAGCTGACCACCGGGCAGTCCTACTCGGTCACCGGACCGCATCCGGCGAGCCAACAGACAGTCGACCTCATGCGCTCGCACCGGGTGTCGGTCAACTACTCCAACCCCCCTTCCAACATCTGGGGCGCTTTGCTGCCCTACATCCTCTTCGTCGGCATCGCGGTGGTGCTGATGCTGTTTATCAGTCGCCAGGCCCGGGGGCAGATGTCGGGCATCATGTCGATCGGCCGCTCGAAGGCGCGCCTGTTCAGCAGTGATCGCCCCACGACGACCTTCCAGGACGTGGCGGGGTACAGCGGGGTCAAACAGGAGATCAGCGAGGTCGTCGACTTCCTGCGGACCCCCGCGCGCTTCAGGGACATCGGGGCGAAGATCCCCAAGGGCGTCCTCCTCGTGGGCCCGCCGGGGACCGGCAAGACCCTGCTCGCCCGCGCGGTCGCAGGGGAGGCGGGAGTCCCGTTCCTCTCGGTGAGCGGCTCGGACTTCATGGAGATGTTCGTCGGCGTCGGCGCAAGCCGTGTCCGCGACCTGTTCCAGACGGCCCGCAAGCAGGCGCCGGCGATCATCTTCGTCGACGAGATCGACTCGATCGGCCGCAAGCGCGGCGCCGGCCTAGGGGGCGGGCACGACGAGCGTGAGCAGACGCTCAACCAGATGCTGAGCGAGATGGACGGCTTCGACCCCGCCGAGGGGGTCGTGATCATCGCGGCGACCAACCGTCCGGACATCCTCGACCCCGCCCTCCTGCGCCCCGGGCGCTTCGACCGCCAGATCGTGGTCCCTCTCCCCGACCTCGAGGAGCGCCTGCCGATCCTCCAGGTGCACTGCCGCGGGAAGCGGATCGGGCCCGACGTGGACCTGGACCTGGTCGCACGCGGGACCCCGGGGATGAGCGGCGCCGATCTCGCCAACCTCGTCAACGAGTCGGCCCTCCACGCGGTGCGCCGAGGCAGTGCGACCATCGAGATGACGGACTTCGAGTCCGCGCGCGACCGGGTGCTCATGGGGCAGCGGCGCGAGAGCCTCGTCCTGTCCGACGAGGAGAAGGAGCGGGTCGCGTACCACGAAGGTGGTCACGCAGTGCTCGCGTACGTCCTCGAGCATGCGGACCCGGTCCACAAGGTGACGATCCTGCCCACGGGCATGGCGCTCGGGGTGACGATGCAGCTCCCGGTCGAGGAGCGCCACATCCATCCGCGTGCGGACATCGAGGACTCGCTGTGCGTGCGCATGGGGGGCCGTGTCGCCGAGATGCTCGTCTACGGGGACCTGTCGACTGGCGCGGCGAACGACCTCGTCGGCAACACCGAGCTCGCCCGCAAGATGGTGCGGGAATGGGGCATGAGCGAGGAGATCGGTCCCATGGCGTGGGGCTCGCAGGGACAGGTCTTCCTCGGCGAGGACCTCATGCACACCCGCGACTATTCGGAGGACACGAGCCGGGTCATCGACGACGAGGTCGAACGGATCCTGCGCACGCAGGAGGAGCGCGCGATGGAGCTGCTCACGCGCCACCGGGCGGGACTCGACAAGGTCGCCCACGCGCTGCTCGAGCAGGAGAGCATCGACGGGGGCGAGGTGGGTCGACTCGTCGACGAGGCGTACGGGCGGCCGGTCCACGCCGAAGGCCGCAAGGCGAAGACGATCCAGTTCGAGGTGAACCGGTCGAACGGTGCCAACGGTGCCAACGGCGCCCACGGTGCCAACGGTGCCACGGGCAATGGCGCCAAGGGCCACGAGCCAGCCTCCCTTCCGGCGGCGGGGCCGCACACGGGGCTCACCTCGCTGCGGAGCCACCCACCGGTGCCGGCACCGGGCCAAGGGCAGCCGCAGCCGCCGGGCGGTTGGCCGCCCCCGTGGCCCCAGCCTCCGGGTTGGGCGTCACCCGGTGGTCCCCCCTCACCAGGCTGGCCGCCTCCTCCGACGTACCGGCCTGCGCCCGGCGATCATCCCGGCGCGCCGCTGCCCACCCCTCCCGGGCAACCCGGGCAAGCGACATCCGGCTCCTCGCAGGGCGATCCGAAAGACGCGGCGGGCGCACCGGGAGAGGCGCCGAAGGGCGAGTGACGAGCGGGCCGCGGGCCGCGGGCCGCAGGCCGGGGGCCGCTTTGGGCCAGGTCAGCGCAGCGGCACCGCCGGGATCCCGACGACTCCCGCCGTACCAGGGGGCGACGCGTCGGCGATGACCGCGAGGGGGGCGTCCGCCCGGACCACCGCCGCCCTGCTCGGCGCGTTGAGCGTGGCGCGCCCATGGGCGGGCACCTGGAGCCGGCGGAGGCGCCTCGTGCCTGAGCGCGTCCACCACACGACCTCGGCAGCGACCGGCCTTGCGGCGGGGTTCTCGACCGCCAGCACGCCTGCCGACTGCTGCACGGCGCCCGGAAGCGCCGGCACGAGCCAACGACGGGCCGCGCTCGACTGGAGAGCGTCCACCGCCGCGGCAGCTGCCCACCACGGGGCCGGGCTGCGCGGCCCGCCGGCACCGGTGCGCGCCACGACCGTGCCCGGGCCCGTCGAGCGCACCTCGACGGTGTAGGGCTCCTGGGCGGCGATCCGAAGCTGGTCGCTCGTCACGAGCGTCCAGACGCTCTGGGGCCCGAGTGTCTCGGTGAACGGCTCGACGGGGCCCGTCGCGAGCCGGACCGTTGCGACGACACGCTCCCGCCTCGACGACGGGTTGAACACGGCGAGGTCCGACATCCCTCCTGCGAGGTCTTCGACGCTCGGCAGGTTCCAGCGCCTCGACGCAGCGGGCGCGCCGAGGGAGAGCGAGAGGCCCGCGGTCCCGCCCGGGCCGTAGAGCTCGAGCTCGCCCGCGACCACGGCCCCGGCCCGCGCGGCGACCACGGTCGCGACCGATCGCTGGTTCTGGACGTAGCGGCCGACTGTCAGCGTGCGGAGCGCCCACGGCTCCACGACGAGCCCCTGGAAGGGGGCCGGCACTGTGTCGCCAGTGCCGGTCACGAACGCGAGGTCCACGACCGCCAGGTTGGGCGTCGGGTTGAACAGGGTGACGCTGAGCGTGCTGCCGGACGCCGTGCTCCCCGAGGCGAAGTACCAGCGTGGTGAGACCTCCGACGCGCACGAGGCGAGGGAACGGCCCTTCCTGCCGTCCACGACCTCGGTCGCGCTCACTGCGCCGCCCGCCACCTCGATGCCGCTGGCGAGCCACGCGCCGTGGACGAGCCGTCCAGGGGTGAGGGCCGACTCCGCGTGCGGCCCGAGCCGCAGCGCGACGCGACGGCGCTCTCCGCGTGCCGACACCACGACGACGCCGATCCGCACCCGCTGCGCCGCCGCGTTGGCGAGGACGACGTGCGTCGTCCCGGCGTCTTCGCCCGGGCCGGCCGGGCAGTACCAAGTCGACGAGGCCGACCCCGCAGGGGCCGCTTCCGCCGCGAGCGCGGAGGGCTGGAGCACGACTCGCGGCGGCTGACGCGCCGCGACGTCGCCGAGGACGCCGCCTCCGCAGAGAGCCGCCGCCACGAGCGCGAGCGCGAGCAGCCGCCCCCGCCCCCTCCTCGGGCCTCGGCGGACGACAGTCACGTCTCTGCCAGTGGCTGAGCGGTCGCCTCGGGCAGGACCACCTGCTCCGCGGGCTGCTCCGCGGGCTGCTCCGCGGGCGCCGGCGCGCCGGTGAGAAGGCCCGTGCCGACCTCCACGGCGCCACGGCGCCTCTGTCGGGTCCTCCTCCTCGAGCGCGCGAGCGGTGCCCACCAAGAGTCGAGCCACCGGCGCCGGCCGAGCAGCGCCAGCGCGACGACGACCCACAAGAGGAGCTCCCCGGCGGCGGCGAGCGGGTCCACGAGCGCGGAGGTGCCGCCGCCGGCGGCGGCGACCGGCGGCGTCCGGGACGGTGGCCGCGCCGTGTCCTCGAAGACCGTCATGGCGCCCGAACCGACCGGGACTGTGCGAAGGTCCTCCTGGCGGGCGAGCGCGCGCACGAGCCCCACGGGGAGCGGGAACGCGGCCGCGGACGACGCCCCTGGCGTGCTCGGCGCGAGCGCGTCGACGACGACCACGTAGCGGATGCGCGCGGCCGCCAGCACGCTACCGAGGTGCACCGTCTCCCCGCGCATCGCGACGCCGAGCGCGTCCGCGATCCTCCCGGCGCCACCGGGCGATGCGGGAGCCCACAGGTCCGCGAGGGTCGGTGTGCCGTCGCTCGACGTCGCGTAGGCGAGGCCCGGGCCGATGGACCACCCTCCCAGGGGCAGTGCTTGGGGGGCGCCGAGCCACAGCACCCGGTAGCCGGGCACCGGCGGCCGGGCGCGAGGCAGCCCGGCGGCCGCCTGGTAGCCCGACACCGGCAGCCCCCACCTCCCGTTGCCCGCCTCGACCAGCGTCGGCAGCACCCCCAAGGCAACGGCCGCGATCGACAGGGCGGCGAGCGCCTGGCGCCAGCCGAACCGGTAGCCGGCGAGGTCGGTCTCGAAGGCCGCGACCCCGAGGCCGACCCCCGCCGCGACACCCAGCGCGGCGGGGGCGAGGAGCACGTCCACCGAGGGAGCGAAGGGAAGGGCCCAGCCCTTGGCCGCGACGAGCGCGACGAGCCACGACGGGATGGCGACCGCCCAGAGCCGGATCGCCCACGCCAATCGCACCGTGCGGGCGAGCAGGAGCGGTGCGACCGCGGCGGCGAGGAGGAGCCACACGAGCGGCGAGCTGCCGACGGGGCCGACCGCCGTGCGCAGCAGCACGCTCCAGCCGGTGACCGGCGAGCGGCCTGTCGCGAGCCCGAGGACGCCGAGCGCCCCGCGGCCGGCCCGCAGGGTTGCCACGACCCACGGCGCGCACAGGACCGCGGCGACCAGGGTCGCGCCGGCGGCCGCGGCAGCGGCCCGTGCCCCGCGTCGCACGTCGCCGGCGACGAGCGACCCGCCCGCGACGCCCAACCCTGCGAGGAGCACGACGACGACCACGGCGGGTGCGAAGGACATCGCGACCGCCTCGATCGCACCCAGCGCGAGCACTCGGAAGCCGAACGACCGCCGCCAGCCCAAGGCGTCGGCCGCGACGGCCCGCCCGGTCACGGCGGCGGACCCGCCGCTCGCCGGTGCGAAGGGCTCGAGCCGGGTCGCCCGCGCCAGCTGCAGCAGGATCCACGGCGTCGCGGCGTAGGCGACGAGCCCGTCCCAGCGGCCACGGGCGAGGGCGTCGATGCCGAGCGGGAGCGCGAGGTACGCGATGGCGCCGGCGAGCCGCGCACGCGGCGACCCGAACGGTCCAAGGAGGCGCGACACGCCCCACGCCCCAAGGGGCAGGCACCCGAGGACGACGACCTGCTGGAGGAGCCCGCTGCGCCCGGCAACCAGGGTCCCGGCGAGCGCGAGGAAGCCGAACGCCGGGCTCGCCGGCAGGCGCGAGCCGACACCGGCAGGCTGCCAGGAGGAGAGGAACTGGTGCCACAGCCCCGTCCACGAGGGGAACGGCAGGAACTGGCCCACGAGCGGCAGGGGCGTGCCGAGGAGCCCGCGCGAGCCCACGACGAGCACGACGGCCGCCACCAGCGCCACTCCCACGCGTGCGCGACGCGATGCGAGCAAGCCTCTCCCTGGAGCGGCGCCGCGCCGGTGGCCTGCGCGCCGGCCCAGGTCGTCGAGCTCGTCGAAGTCGGCATCCTCGGAGAAGGCGGCGCCGACGGAGCCAGTGAGCTCCGCCGCGCCGACGCCGGCACCGAGCGCCCGGCCCGCCGTTGCGCTGCCGAGCCCAGCCCCCTCTTCCTCCCGGAGGCCTTGGAGGCCATGCGCCGCGTCGATGCCCTGGTGCGTGAGCCGCGACAGGTACGTCGAGAGGCGCGCGCTGCCCGCCACCTGCAGGCTCCGGACCTCTGCGTCGGTGAGCACGCGGATCGCCGCCAGCGCGCGCCTTCGGCGGCGCAGCTCCGCGTGGCGGGCCAGGTTCCATCGCCATGCGTGGAGGATCGCGCGGGTCCTGCGCCGGTCGCCGGCGAGCGTCGAGACGAGGACCTCCCCGAGGGCCAGCAGCAGCGCCTGGGGCACGACCCGGAGCAGGTGGCCCCACGTGTAGCAGGTGAGGACGGCGGCGAGCTCGTGGCGCCGCTGGAGCGACTGCAGCGACGGGGCGTCAGAGGGCGGCGGCGACCGGTGCCCGGAGGCGAGCAGCTCGAGGTGGCGCACGGTCGCCGACGGCGCGACGACCACCCGGGCCCCGGCGACGTGCGCCCGCCACGAGAGGTCGAGATCCTCGCCCATCGCGACGAGCGCGCAGTCGTAGCCGCCGAGCGCGCGGAGCAGGTCGGCGCGCACCAGCGTGCACCCGCCCGGCGCGACGAACACGTCGCGGACGGCGTCGTGCTGGCCGGCGTCGATCTCCCCGTCCTGCACCCGCTCGACGACCGCTCCGGTCTTGTCCGCGTGCTGGCCGACGTGGAGGAGCATGCGCGGGTCGTCCCAGCGAACCATCTTCGGGGAGACGATCCCGGCATTGGAGCGGAACGACTCTTCGACCATGAGGTGCACGGCGTCGGGCGCCGGCGCGCAGTCGTCATGGCACAAGAGGAAGAAGGAGGCGCCTTCGACCATCGAGAGCGCTTCGGCGACCGCGGCCCCAAAGCTGGCGGGCCCGGGGAGGCGGCGTACGAACGCCTCGGGGAGGCGTTCGGCGACCATCGCAGTCGGGTCGACGCCGCCCCCCGACACGAGCACCAGCACCGAGAGGTTGTCGTAGTCCTGAGCAGCGAGAGCCTGGAGGGTCTCGTCGAACCACTGGCCGGGGTCGGTCGTCACGACGACCGCCACCACCGCGGGGGCCCGCGCCGTCTTCGCCGCCCCCTCTGCCATCAGGACAGGCAGGCTACTCCCCCCCGCGCCCCGCCACCGTCACGGGATGGGCGGTGCACATGCTTGCAAAAGTATCTCTTATCATATACAGTTGTACATGACCTTCCCGGTCCGAGCGGGCCGGGGCCAAGAGGCGACAAAAGGAGTGCTCCCATGCCTGGCTCCAACGAGATGGCAGACGAGATCGCCGACGAGATGCGTGCCCTCGCTCGAGCCCTGGCACGGCGGGCACGCTATGCGGGCTACGTCGCCGTGGGCCTCGGAGTCCTCGGCCTCCAGCGCGCGCGTGCCGCCCAGCACGACCTGGGCCAGCACGACCTGCTGGCCCAGGACCGCCTCGACGAGGGTGTCGCCCGGCTGCGTGCGGGCGTCGAGGCCGGCAGCCACCGGGTCGGTGCGTGGCTCGACGACACGGTCGAGCTCGTCTCGAGCCAGTTGGCGCCCCTCGGCGAGCAGCTTCCCGAGCCCGCCCGAGAGCTCGCCCTGAAGGCGCGCGCGGCGCTCGGCGAGCTCGGTGCCCAGCTGCGTCACTTCCCTGCGTCCGGCGCCTGACCCCCCTCGGGCTCGAGCTCGGCGAGCACGTCGCGAAGCGTCTCGTCGAGCTCGATGGCCGGCGCCCACCCGGTCGCCTCGACCAGTCGCGAAGGGTCGCCCCGCAGCACCGGGGCGTCGACGGGCCGTACGAGGCGCTCGTCGGTCACCAGCGTGAGCTCGACGCCGGCCAGGGCCATCAGCCGACCGGCGATCTCTGCGATGGCATGGTCACGGCCCGAGCAGACGTTGTAGACGCCTCCCCCCTCTGCACGTGCGACGAGCAGGCGGTAGGCGCGGACCACGTCGCGCACGTCAGTGAAGTCGCGCCGGGTCGTGACGGTCCCCACGGCGAGTTCCCGGCGCCCCTCCCGGCGTGCCTCGAGCACACGGCGAGCGAGCGCGGGCACCGCGAAGGTCGCCGCCTGGCCCGGCCCCACGTGGTTGAAGGGCCGCACGACCACGACACGCTGGCCGTAGCCCCGCCACGACTGCAGCGCGACCTGCTCGGCGGCCGCCTTCGACGCGGCGTAGGGCGTCACCGGTCGGAGCGGCGCGTCCTCCTTGAGAGGGAGCTCTTCGGGGCTGACCGCGCCGTAGACCTCAGATGAGCTCACGACGAGCACGGTCGCGCCGGGAGCGGCCCGCCTCGCGGCTGCGAGGACCGCGGCGGTGCCGAGCACGTTGACGCGGATCACGTCGAGGGGCTCGCGCCACGACTCGCCGACGTGGGTGCGCGCCGCGAGGTGGTAGACGACGTCGGGAGGTGACGCGTCGAGCGCGCGCTCGACGGCGCGCTCGTCGGTGACGTCGATCTCGACGTCGACGACGCTGACCTCGTCCCCCTGCTCGCGCAGGTGGCGACCGAGCCATCGGCCGACGAACCCCCGGCCGCCCGTGACCAGCGCGCGCACGGACGACGACCCTACGCGACTACGCCCCTGCCGCGATCCGGTACGCCTCGACGTGGCGCTCGGCGCTCCTCTCCCACGTGCACGCGGCAGCGCGGGCGAGCCCGATCTCGCGCCGGCGCGCCGACTCGGGACCGCCGGCAGCCTCGAGGACCGCGCGGAGCGCGTCGGCGAGGCCGTCGGGGTCCGAGGGCGCGACCAGGGTGGCGGCCTCCCCGGACAGCTCGGCCATCGCGGTGCCTCGAGTCGTCACGAGTGGCGCCCCGCACGCCAGCGCCTCGAGCGCCGGGAGCCCGTAGCCCTCGGCGAGCGAGGGGTAGGCGACCACCGCGGCCTTGCGCAGGAGAGCGGGGACGGCCGCGTCGGGGACGTAGCCGGTCGAGACGATCCGATCGCGATGCCGCGACGCCGCCAGCGCCTGGTCGACCGGGCCGGTGCCCCACCCCCGACGGCCTGCGAGGACCAGGGTCAGGTCGCGCTCGTCGTCGCCGAGCGTGCCAAACGCGCGGATGAGCGTCGGGACGTCCTTTCGCGGCTCCATCGTCCCGAGGAAGAGGACGAACCGCCGGCGCGGGTCGAGGCCGAGCTGCGCGAGCACGGCGTCGTCCGCTCCGGGCACACCAGGCGCGGCGCGGAAGCGGTCGTGATCGACGCCGTGGGGCGCGACGACGACCGGCACCGACACCCGGCACACGGACTCGAGATGCCGAGCCGTCGTCTCGCTCACGCAGACGAGCGCGCCCGCGCGTCGCGCCGCGACCCGGATCGCGCGGCGGAAGAGCCGGACCTTGGCAGCCTCGTGCCACTCGGGGTGGTCGAAGTACGTGCAGTCGTGGACCGTGACCACGACCGGGACCGGAGAGCGCTCTGGCATCGTGTAGTGCGGGCTGTGGTGCACGGCCGGGCGCGCACGGCGCAGGACGCGCGGGAGCGCGAGCTGCTCCCACGCCAGACGCAGGGGCCGAGCCGACGGCGACGACGCGAGCACGTCCAGGCGGCCCCCCGCGAGCTGCCGCCACCGCTCGGCGTCCGTCCGCCGGGCGAGGACGACGAGCCGGGAGTCGTCCCTCCGTGCGAGCGCCGCGGCGAGCTCGATCGTGTAGCGCCCTGCGCCTGCGGGTGTCTCGGGGACCGCCGTCACGTCGAGAGAGACCTTCACCGGAGCGAGACCTTCACCGGAGCGAGACCTTCACAGGAGCGACTCCCACCACTCGACGTGGGCTGCGGCAGAGGCTCTCCAGGTGAGCGGCGCGACGAGCTCTCTGCCTTTGTGGACGAGGGAGGCACGCAGCGCCTCGTCGCCCGAGACGCGTACGAGAGCTGCCGCGATGTCGTCGACTGTGGTCGGGTCCACCCTCAGCGCGGCCCCGACGCCGCCGGCTCCGTCCGCTGCCGGCGTGCTCACCACGGCGGTGCTCGGCGTGGTGGTGCTCACCACGACCGGCGCGCCACAGGCCATCGCCTCGAGGGGCGGGAGTCCGAACCCCTCGGTCAGAGGCACGTAGACGAACGCGCGGGCGTCGTGGTACAGCGCGGCGAGGACCGCGTCGTCGACCGGCCCCGTCACGATCACCCCCTCGGATCCGTCGCCGCCTGGCGCGGCGTCGCCCCAGCCCGCGGGCCCGACGACGAGGAGCGGCCAGCGCCCCGCCAGCGAGCTGCGCGCCGAAGAGAACGCGGCGACGAGGCGGCGGAGGTTCTTCCTCGGCTCGAGGGTCGCAGCCGTGAGCAGATACCCATCTCCCACGCCCAGCCGACGGAGGAGAGACTCCGCGCCGTCCGTGTCGGGCGCCGGCAGGTGGTCCACCCCGTGGGGGATCACCCGGACGCGCCCGGCGGGCGCGCCGGCGTCCTCGAGGTCGCGGGCGACCGCGGCAGAGGGGACGACGAAGGCGTCGGCGTGCTCGAGCGCACGCTCGAGCGCCGCCTGGTGCCACCGCCTCCCCCGCGCGGTGGTGGCCTCGGGGTGGGCGCGCCAGGCGAGGTCATGGACGGTCACGACGAGCGCCGGCCCTCCTCTGGCACGGCGCGGCCGGACGGGGGGCGCTGCGAGTGACACGGAGTGCACGAGGCGCGCCCTGCGGACAGGGGCCGCTCCCCGGTCCCACGCGGCGACGAGGAACGGCGCGGGGAGCGCCGAGGTGCGGACCGGGAACCCCCAGGCCGAAAGGGGGTCCGGGCCGTCGAGGCGTGCCCGCGCGCGCCGGCGGCTCGCGAGCAGCTCGACCCCTTGGCAGCGTCGCTGGCGCAGGCCGTCGAGGAGACCGCGCGCGTACCGTCCAATCCCCCCGGGGACCGGGCGGCGCAGCTGCTCGACGGCGACGACCAGACGCCCATCGATGCCGGCCGGGCTCCTCGTGCTCACCGCCGGGACCGCCCGCCCGCCGCGGCATCCCGGTACAGCGCGACCAGGCCTGCGGCGCAGGTGTCCCAGTCGAACCTCGCGGCCCGCTCGCGACCGCGCTGGGCGAGCGCCGCGGCGGTCCGCGGGGAGTCCACCACGGACGCGATCGCCTCGGCCAGCGATACGGCGTCACCGGGCTCGACGAGCAACGCGGCGTCGCCGAGCACCTCTTCGAGCGCGCCGGCGCGCGTCGCGACCACCGGCGTGCCGAGCGCCATGGCCTGGAGCGGCGGATACCCGAAGCCTTCGTAGCGCGACGGGTACGCGAGCACGCTCGCGCGCTGGAGCAGCCCGGCCAGCGTCGCGTCGTCCACCCAGCCGGTGCGCACTACTCGTGCCCGCTCGCGGGCGGCGTCGAGGGCTTCACGAAGCGTGGCGTCCCCCCAACCTCGCGGTCCGGCGAGCACGAGACCGAGGTCTGGCCGGTCGAGCGCGACGAGGTCGAAGGCGGCCACCAGGCCGGGCAGGTCCTTGCGGGGCTCTGCGGTGCCGACCGCCAAGACGTAGCGGTCCACGCCCGTGGGGAGGTAGCGGGACGGCGCGTGCGCGTCGGGGGGCGCCAGCGGCGGCACGCCCGAGGCGACCGCGCGCACCCGGGCGGGGTCCGCCCCGAAGACGTCGACCACCTCCTCGGCGACCGAGGACGAGTGCGTGTGCACCCACGCGCCATGCGCCAAGGCGCGCCGCACGAGGCGCGGGAATTCGAGGGTCGCGCGGTTGCACAGCTCGGGGTAGCGCACCGTCGTGAGATCATGCACCGTCACCACCCGGGCCGCCCTGCGGGTCGGGGGGACCACGTAGTTGGTGCCGTGGACGACGTCGACCGCGCCCACGAACCATTCGACTGGGGGGATCTCGGCATGGCCCCACGCCGCGTGGAGGGGACGAGCGGGCATCGCGCGGCTCGCGATCGCCACAGCGGGAGGGACCCGTCCGTCGATCGCGTGGCGACGCCGCCAGCTGACTGCGAAGGCGCGGGCGGCCACGTCCTCGCGCCGCGACAGGCCTTCGAGCACGCCCGCGCAGAAGGCGCCGACGCCGGTCGGGGTCCCGATGAGCGGCGTGGCGTCAAGCGCCACGCGGAGCGGGTCAGCCATGCGCCGGCCCTTTGGCACGCGCACCGGCCGTCTCGCGCGGCCCGTGCCCGAGTGTCTGGAGGACCGCGTCGGAGAGCGCAGGCCACGCCTCGGCGGCCCACGGGCCGAACTCGCGGTCGCTCAGCACGCAGCAGGCGGCCCTTGCGACGGGGTCGACCCACAGGAAGGCACCCGACCGGCCGAAGTGGCCGAACGTCCTCGGGCTGTTGCGCGACCCGGTCCAGTGGGGGTGCTTGGCGCCGCGGATCTCGACGCCGAACCCCCAGTCGTTGGGCGATTGCAGCCCGAAGCCGGGAAGGACCCCCGAGAGCTGCGGGAAGGCCACCGCGGTCGCGGCACCGAGCGTCTCGGCGGTGACCACCCGTGGGGCGACGAGCTCTGCCGCGAGCGCGAGGAGGTCCGACAGGGTGCCTTCGGCGCCGTACGCCACCGAAGCGCCAGGGGGAACGCGCGCGCCGGCCATCCCCAGGGGCGCGAAGACGGCCTCGGCGACGTACCGGCTCGCAGGCATCCCGGCGCGCTCGGCGAGCAGGTCGCCGACGATCTCGTACCCGGCATTGGAGTAGATCCGCCTCGTCCCGGGCGGCGCGATCGCCTCCCGCCGGTCCGGGGCGACGCCCGAGGCGTGCGCGAGCAGGTGCGCGACGGTGGCGCCCGGCGGACCCGCTGGCTCGGAGAGCGAGAGGGTGCCTTCTTCGCACGCGACGAGGACGGCGAGCGCCGTGCACAGCTTCGTGACCGACGCCCAGGGGAACCGCCGGTCCAGCTCTCCGGTCGTCGCGACGAGCGACACGCCCGGCCGGAGCTGGCGCACCTCACCCGCTCCGCGCGCCGCGACCACGGCAGAGCGGTCAACGGTTCCGTCGGCCGAGAGCACGCCTGCGGCTGCGGCGCGTACCGGCCAGCGGTCGAGGAGATCGAGCGAGCGCATGGGCAGTCGAGCGTACCGTCGGGTGCCCTTCTCTCCCCTCCACCTACCATGGCCGGGTGCTGGTAGCCATTGCCGGAGGCGTCGGCGGCGCGCGTCTCTTGCGCGGGCTCGTGGAAGTCGTGGACCCCGCGGAGCTGGTCGCCGTGGTGAACACCGGCGACGACTTCGAGCTCCACGGGCTCCACATCAGCCCTGACGTGGACACGGTCGTCTACACGCTCGCCGGGCTGCACAACGCTGCGACCGGTTGGGGGCTGGCGACAGAGAGCTGGCGCGTGATGGCAGAGCTCGAGCGGCTCGGCGGCCAGGCGTGGTTCCGCTTGGGCGACCGTGACCTCGCGACCCACCTCTACCGGACCCAGCGTCTCGGAGAAGGTGCCCTTCTCCACGAGGTCACCGCCGAGCTCGCGCGAGCTCGCGGCCTCGCCGTGCGCGTGCTGCCGATGTCCGACGACCCGGTGCGCACGCGCGTCGTGCTCGCAGAGGAGGCGATGGGTGACCCTGCCGGCACCGAGGTGTCCTTCCAGCACTACTTCGTGCGGCTCGCGCACGCCGTCGCGGTCCGCGCGGTGCGATTCGACGGAGCGACAGCCGCCCGCCCGGCCCCGGGGGTGCTCGACGCGATCAGGGACGCCGACGCGGTCGTCGTCTGCCCCTCCAACCCGGTGGTCTCGATCGGCCCGATCCTCGCGCTGCCGGGGGTACGCGAGGCGCTCGTCGCCCGGCGCACGACCGTCGTCGCGGTGTCCCCGATCGTCGCCGGCGCGGCGCTCAAGGGGCCGGCGGACCGTCTTCTCTCCGAGCTGGGCCACGAGTCGTCCGCCGTCGGCGTGGCCCGCCTCTGCCACGAGTGGGTGGGGTCCCTCGTGATCGACGAACGGGACGCGCAGCTGCGCGGCGCCGTCGAGGCCGAGGGCGTGCGGGCGGTGATCGCGCCGACCGTGATGACGAGCCCCCAGATCGCGGCTGCGCTCGCTGGGACGGTGCTCGATGCCGCTCGATGAGGCGAGCGCGCTCCGCGTCTACGGCGTGGCCGGTCTGGGCGAGGTCCGTTCCGGCGCCGACGTCGGCGCGCTCCTCGCGGGTGCGCTCGGCCCCCCGGGGAACGGCGCGCTCCTCGACGGGGACATCGTGGTCGTCACCCAGAAGATCGTCTCGAAGGCCGAGGGCCGGCTCGTGCCCGTCGACCACGCCGACCCGGCCGCGAAGCGGGCGGTCGTCGAGTCCGAGTCCGTCAGGGTGCTGCGTCGACGGGGCGACCTGCTCATCACCGAGACCGCCCACGGGTTCGTGTGCGCCAATGCCGGCGTCGACCTCTCCAACGTCGCCGAGGGCTGGGCGGCTCTGCTTCCGGTCGATCCGGACCGCTCGGCGAGGCGGATCCGTGCAGAGCTGCGCCGGCGCCTGTCCGTCACGGTGGGCGTGGTCATCTCCGACACCTTCGGGCGGCCGTGGCGCCAGGGCGTCACCGACGTCGCGATCGGCGCGGCCGGCCTGGCGGCGGTCGTCGATCTGCGGGGCACGCTGGACGCGACCGGCCGAGAGCTGGTGGCGACCCAGGTCTGCGT
This sequence comes from Acidimicrobiaceae bacterium, assembly GCA_027339205.1. GTDB lineage: Bacteria > Actinomycetota > Acidimicrobiia > Acidimicrobiales > RAAP-2 > JAJYVT01. The sequence goes on from DAHWOV010000058.1 coordinate 52,062, forward strand.
CGCCGACGAGATCGCCGCAGCCGCCGAGCTCGTCATGGGGAAGGACCGGGGGGTCCCGGCCGCGGTCGTGCGGGGCGTCCCGGCTGGGTGGCTGCGCGAGGGCTCGGTCCGAGAGGAGGTCGTGCGCGGGCCGTCCGAGGACCTGTTCCGCTGACCCGCCCCGCACCCAGCGGCGGCCCGGTCGGCGCGCGCAGCCTGCGCCTCGCTTCCCCGACAACTGCGGCGACCCCTTCCCCGAGGGTCGTCCACGGCCGCCACCCGAGATGGATGGCCGCCCGCGTCGGATCGAGCGCGCTGCGCCGGAGCTCAGCGGCGCGCGCCGGCGCGCGCCGGACCTCGGGATCCACGCCGGCGGCCGCCGCCACGGTGCGCAGCAACTCGTTCACCGACGTCTCGATCCCGGTGCCGACGTTGCACACGAGCCCGCCGCCCTTCGTGGCGGCCCTCGCGAACGCGTCGACCACGTCGTCGACGTAGACGTAGTCGCGGGTCTGCTCGCCGTCGCCCACGACCGTGACGGGCCGGCCGGCCACCAGTGCGTCGGCGAAGACGGCGACGACGCTGGCCTCGCCGTGCGGGTCCTGGCGAGGCCCGTAGACGTTGCCGAGCGCCAGCGCGCAGAATTCGAGCGCGTGCAGCTCGCGATAGGCGACGAGGTAGTCGATGACCGCCTTCTTCGAGACACCGTAGGGGGACAGCGGACGGTGCGGGTGCGACTCCCGCAGCGGAAGGTCGGCGGGATCCGGCTCTCCGTAGATCGCGCCTCCGCTGGCGGCGACGACGACCCGGTCGGTGGCCGCCGCCCGGGCCCCTTCGAGCACGCGCAAGGCCCCAACGACGTTGACGTCTGCGTCCCCCACGGGGTCGTCCACCGACATCCGGGCGTCGGTCTGAGCAGCCAGGTGGAAGATCACCACCGGGCGGCGGCGCGCGATCAGGTCGGTGGCCTCCGGCAAGCGGACGTCGAGCTGGTGGATGGTGAGCGCTCGCCCCCCTGCCGCGCGCGCGTCGGCGAGGTTGACGAGCGAGCCCCTGGACAGGTCGTCCACGACGTCAACCTCGTGACCCTCCGCCAGCAGCCGGTCCACCAGCGCTGACCCGATGAATCCGGCCCCGCCGGTGACCATCATCCGCATGGCGCCACATCTTGCACGCTGAGGCGGCCGGTCGCGCCCGCCGCTCAGCCGGCCAGCCTCCCCGAGGTGACCACCGACCTGGCCCCGACCTTGGCCCCGGCGCCGATCACCGAGAGCGGACGCACGTCACTGCCCTTCCCCACGTGCGCGCCAGGCCCGACGATGGACCCGGCCACCGTGGCCCCGGGCTCCACGACCGCACCGGCGAGCAGGACGGAGCGGACCACCCGCGCCCCGCGCTCGACGACGCAGTCGTGCCCGACCACCGCGCCGTCGACCAAGGCGCCGTCACGTACGAGCGCGCCGTCGCCGATCAGCGCGGGCCCCCGCACCTCCGCGCCCGGCTCGATCTCCGGCACACCGAGGACCCAGAGCCCTTCTCCCGCATCCCTCGCACCCGGCGCGGGCGGGCCCTGACGACGGCCTTCGAGAAGGTCCCAGTGCGCGCGCAGATAGGACTCCGGGGTCCCTGCGTCGAGCCAGTACGAGGTGTCGGAGAGCGCATAGAGCGAGCCGTCCGCCACCATCGAGGGGAACGTCTCGCGCTCGATGGAGACCCTCCTGTCGTCCGGGATCCGCTCGAGGACCGACGGCTCGAGCACATAGGTGCCGGCGTTCACGAGGTCGGTCGGCGCCTCCCCTCTCGGCGGCTTCTCGACGAAGGCGCGCACGCGTCCGTCGTCATCGGTTGGCACCACGCCGAAGGCGGAGGGGTCGTCCACCGGATGGAGCGAGATCGATCCCTGCGCCCCATGCGTGCGATGGAAGGCGAGGAGCGCACCGAGATCCATGTCGGTCAGTACGTCCCCGTTCACGACGACGAACGTGTCGTCGATCTGCGCGCTCCGGGCGGCGAAGCGGATCGCGCCAGCCGTGTCGAGGGGCGAGGGCTCGACCGCATAGGAGAGGCGGACGCCTGCCGCGACGCCCTCGGGGTAGGCCTTCACGAAGGAGTCGGGCAGGTACCCGAGCGAGAGCACTGCCCAGTCGATCCCGTAGCGAGCGAGGTGCCCGAGCACCCGTTCGATCATCGGCTGCTCCACAACGGGCAGCATCTGCTTGGGAACCGACAGCGTGAGCGGACGAAGGCGAGTCCCCTCGCCCCCCACGAGCACGACCGCCTTCACGGCGCCGTCCCTACCCCGCCTTCGTGGTGCTGGTCGAAGAGGAGGCAGGCGTGGTGGTCGAGCCGGGTGCCGTGGTCGAGGTCGTGGGCGCCGTGGTCGAGGTCGTGGGCGCCGTCGTCGGCGTCGTCGAGGGGACGGTGGTCGAGGTCGAGCCCGCCGAGGCGTTGAGGAGGGCCGTCACGATGGAGCCGTTGGGCTTGGGCAGCTTGGTGCCTGCAGGGACGAAGCCGACGGTGATCAGCTGGTCGTTGCTGAACCGAAGTGTCCGCGGGTCGCCCTGCACCCTCGTGGGCCTTTCCTTCGGCGCGAACGCGTTCGCCCAGGAGGTCACGGTCACGACACCCTTCTTCCCGGCGTCCTTGGTTCCTGACGGGCACTTCTCGCCGTTGCGATAGGTGGTCCCCGAGCTGGCCTTCTTGGAGGACTTGGAGGATTTGGAGGACTTGGAGCTGGCCGCCGATGTCACGGAGGCCGGGAGGTGCAGCTCTGTCGCAGTGAGAACGAGCCCCTTGTAAGAGGAGACGAACTTCCCGAGCACCGCGTTGTGCCCCGCGTCGCTTGTCTTCTTCGGGGAGACCGTGATCACCCCGTTGCCGGTGGTGTAGAAGGACTGCGTCGCCGTACTGAGCGCGTTGGAGGGCAGCGGGGGACGCTGTGTCCCGCAGACGTCGAAGTCGATCGCGGCATACCAGGGCGCACCGCCCTTCACCGGCGGGATCGTGTTGGCCACGGCCCCGCGCTGGTAGTCCATACGGGCGAACGCGATCGAGAGCAAGCCCACGATGACGATCACGACGAGGGCCGCGTACCAGTTGACCGGCACCTGTCCTCGGTAGGTGCGGCCGCCCCCGGTCGCTGCAGCGCGCGCGACCCACTTCCCCGTCGAGCTCCTGGGCATGGCGGGTGAGACCTTAGCAATCGGCTCACACTCCACCCCCGCGGGGCGCGAGCGTGCGTCCCTGCAGCTACGCGCCTGCCGGCCACCGCCGGCCGCGCCGGGCGACAGGCTGCTCACGCGGGAGACGACCGGCTCGCAGCGGCGCCCGGCGACTGACCGCACGGTACACGGCCACCGTGTCGGAATGCAGCCACGCGTCGAGGTCGACGAGGCGGCCAGCCAGTCCTCGCAGCTCCTCTACGGGCTTGCCCGAGACCAGGTGGACGAGCTCTTTCATGGTCGACTCCACGGCCGCCGGGTTGCCCTGCCCGTCCGCTGCGACGAAGAGCAGCCGATAGAGCCGTTCGTCGTACGGCGCGACCAAAAGGGCGCGCCGCACCAGACGCTCCGCGGCCCGCGCGTCGGCCGCCGCGAGGAGCTGCTCCGCCGCATCGATCGCCAACTGGACGATCGTGGTCTCCATCGCTGCGCTGAACCCCTCCAGCACGGCCCAGTCGCTCGAGCGAAGCCCGCCGAGAACCGGCCCGCGGACGAGGTCGAGCGCGGCGCTCCAGGCAGCCAGCGCCCCGGGCCCGCGCGCCGCTGAGAGCGCGAGGAATTGCGCCCAGTCGGTCGTCACGGTCGAGGCAAGCCGGAGCCGACCGACTGCACGCAAGAGGTGATCGGAGCCGCCGGAGGCACGCCCCAGTCCCCGACGAGCTTCCGAGACGGTCGAAAAACGCGTGGCGTCGGGCGCCAGACGGTCGGGCCACAGCGCGGTCGTCCACGCGTCGGTGCTCGCACCCTCGGGATGGAGCGCGAGATAGGTCACCAGTTCGGTGCACCACGCCCGCCGGAACGGGCGCGCCCCGCCCACGATCTCGACGCGGCCGAGCACCCGTACGACGACCTCAGGAAGCGGCGGCTCGACAACCTCTCCACACACGCCTGGCATGCACCCGAACGGTCGTCGTCCGCTGGCCGGTCGCGCCGGCACCGCACGACGTCCCGGCCTTGCCCGACAACGTCTCGGCACTCCGGTGGACCGGCCGGGACGGGGGCAGGAAGGGGGTACTCGACGTCCCGGTCCGGTCCATCGGAGACCTCGCGTGAGAGGCGTGCGCCCAGTGTGCACGGGGCAGCTTGCCGGCGACCTTGCACACGACCTTGCTGGCGCGGGCAAGACTGTGCGGCGGGGGGGACGTAGCCCAATCGGCAGAGGCAGGGCGCTTAAACCGCCTCCAGTGAGGGTTCGAATCCCTCCGTCCCCAC
>DAHWOV010000074.1:0-5731 GCA_027339205.1 Acidimicrobiaceae bacterium
CGCCACAGCTGCATCCCCTGCTCGAGGAGCCGCCGCAGGTGCCGGGCGTGCTTCTCGATGCGTGCTGCCCCCGCCGCGGCGTCCTCGACGCCCGCGAGCCGGCGGAGCTGTTGGGTCGCGTAGCCGAGGTAGGCGTTGCGCACCGTTCGCGCTGAGAGGAACGACGTGCGAAGCCTGACCAGGTCCTCGCCGTAGCAGGTCGAGACCTCGTGCTCGTCCAGCCACAGCAGCTCGGTCACGGTCGGGTTCGCACCGAGCAGCAGGCGCACCGCCTTGCCGACCTCGTGCAAGGTCACGTCCGGCGTGGTCCGCACCTGCGTCTCGGCCGGTCGGTGCAGGCCGAGCAGCAGGTCGGTCGGGGTCACGAAGAACCCGAGCCGGTCGACGTCGCTCTCCGGCGTCGACAGGCCGTAGGCACGGCTGCCGACGACGCCGGACAAGATGATGCTCCTCACGTCCCACCACCGCCTGAGCGCCGCTCCGCCCACTGTCCGGCCCACGAAGAGCCCCGCAGCGGGGACTGGGCCGAGATCAACCGGCCAAGTGGGCGATGGATGCCGTGCCGTCCGCCCGGTAGCCGATACCACCGACATGGAGTTCGCCGCACGGCTCGACGCCGCCTCGCCGATCACCGCGCGAGGCGGTCCGCCCGTGAGCCTTGCGGTGGTGCTGGCGGGACGGCGCGCGGCCGCGATCGCAGCCGACTCGATCCTCGTCGAGGTCGATCAGCATGGCGGGGTGCGCATGCAGGGACGACACCAGAAGGTCATCCGCGTCGACAACCGGCTTGGGGCGATCACCGGGGTTGCCCACCACGACGGGTGCGATTTCGCGGCGGCGCTCAGCGAGGCGCTCAGCCTGGGCGCTGAGGTTGAAGATGTGCTGCGCCTGTTCGTGTCCGAGAACTCCGACCCGCTCCGTAAGGCATACATCGACTGGCGGGCACTCCTAGGGCCAGACGCCCCCGCCGAGCAGTTCATGCAACTGCTCGTTGGCGCTTCGGTGCCGGGCAGGGGTCCCGAGATGCTCGAGTGCGCCTTGGTTGGCGAGGGGACGCAGGTGCGGTGGGATGCGAGACGGCTTGTCGCAGATGGCGAGTTCGCCTACTGCGCGCTCTACGGGAGTTTCGACTCAGAGGCCGAGCGTTGTTCGAGCGCCTACCGGATGTGCCACCTCGGCGCCTCCCTCGAGCATCGCGCCCTGCCCCACCCCTACACGGTGGACGCGAAGGCCAAACGAGCCGTCCTCGAGGAATGGGCTCGCGGAATCGTCGAAGGCGTCCTTGTCCGAGAGGCGGGCATCAAGCGACCGAGTTGGTGGCCCGAGGGCCTTCCGGTCATCTCCGGCCCTGTGCAGAGCTACGCCGTCTGAGCCCTGGTGCTCAGGCCGCTTGTCGGCCACGGCGCACCGCGCCCAGCGCTCGTCGTCCGCCAGGTCCTGGGCATCGCGCCACGACCCGCGGGTCACACGCAGCTTCTCACCGCCGATCCCCTCGACCTCGCCCGGCTAAGCCATCGAGCGCTGCCCGGAGGTCATCGAGCGCGCGGCTGATCAGCGCGTGCGGCCCCGCGCCGACCGCCTTTTCCTCGTACCCCGCGACCGTCTCGGCCGCTTCGACGAGCCGGATCATCGCGGGGAGCGCGTTGCGCAACAGCGCCAGGCCCGCGGCGTCCGCAGCCCGCATCCCGGCGTCGTCGGTGACCGGCGAGATGTCGAAGCCCTCGTGCCCACGCCGGGGCTCCCACCGCCCCGGCGTCATCGCCGCCTCGACCGCGACGAGGCGCCTCGCAGTCTCGTACCCTCCTGCCCGGTCCATCAGGACCGCCCTCGGACGACAACGCAGTCCCCGTCGTCCCAGGTGGGCTCGACCCGGGCGTCGACCGCGAACGAGCCCGGGCCCCAGGCAGGCTGGAGCAGCACCTTCCGGTTGCCCTCGGGATCGACCTGCTCGAGCAGCGCGATGAGCGCCTCGGTCGTGAGCAGCTCCTGCCCTGCCGCCTTCCCCTGCTGTGCCAGCCTCGACCAGCTCTTCTGTGCCATGACAAAGTCCCGGCCAACCGCGCACCGCTCAGTCTCCGTCGCCCTCGCGCCGCGACCGTGACCCCTGCCAGCGCGCGTTCGCTTCGCCGCCGCCCTCTTACGAAGTATGGACCGAGAAAAGCAGCAGCAGCGGGCAGCGGGGTCATGGTACGAGAAAGGAGTTCAGGTACGGGTCGAGCCGTTGGACGACGCAGAGTTCGATGCGAAATGGCGCAACGACGACCGACGACTGCGCGCCGAGCTCAGCCGCGCAACGGGGTACGCGGGCGAGCTCGACGACATCGACGAGCCGGTCACCTGGGCCGACGAGCACCCCGAGCCAGACCCAAGGATGCACATGCCGCCGTCTGTTGGGCCCGAGTCCGACTTCTGGCCGGGCGATGATGACGACGAGGACAACAACGCTTGCCCGTCAGAGCTCAGACCAGGGACGGTCCGACAGATGCTGTGGAGCAGGCCCTGGGCCGACGTCGGGGTGTCCTGGTGGGACGCCCCGTGAGGCCGCACCCGTAGCTGGCCCGCGGCTGGGGGCCGGCGTCCGCGCCGCTGCGTGCCGGCCAGCCCCCAGCCCCTCCTCGGAGGCGGCCGGAGCGACGTCGCCCTCCGCGATGTGCGCCGGCGCGGGGCCGACGCGAATGGCCCTTCGCACTCGAGATCGGAACAGCCGGCACGCACGCAAGCCGCTGTCGAGCTCAGCAGCGATGGAGGAGCGCGAAAGAGGCTGCGCGCGCCGTGGACGTCCTCGGCGAAGCACCGGTTGAGGGCGTGCAGGCCTCGTAGGGGCCGACGACGCAGGCCCATCGCGCCGTCACGTGCCGTCGCTGCCCGCGCCTAGCACCTCCCGCGCCCTCACCGCGGCCAGCACCTCCTCGGCGCGCCCGTCGTAGAGCTCGCCGAGGTAGTTCGTGTGCGTGGCGCCCTCGTCCTGGTGTGCCGGGACTGCTGCCGCCTCCGATCTGGGCCGGCCATGACAGCCCCGAAGGAGCCTCCGACTGTGGCGCCGCAGCTCTCTGGCGGATCGTCTGTTCTCTGACGCCAACCCGCCCTTGAGTTATTGACAGTCGTATTGCATCAGCTTCAAACTTGGCGATCGGCATGAATCGATCGGTCGATATCAAGTACTCGCCCACCTACGCCGTTAGGCGGAAGGGACACTGACGGACAGGAGGCACCGTGGTGGATACCGATGGAACTGTCGTATATAGCGAGGGCCATGAGAGCAGAGATCAAGGTCCCGCGCACCAGAGAGGCGTGTCCGAGATGCAGATGCGGGCGCCAGGACTTGTCGAGATTGACCGGGAGCTCGGTCTTCCGGAGGGGGTTGTGCTTGCTCCGGTCGGGCGCCGGATCGGTGCGTGGTTTCTGTCGATCGTCCTCTGCATCGTCACGCTGTTCATCGGGTATGTGATCTGGGGCCTCGTCTGCTGGAGCCAAGGGACGACCCCGGCACTCAAGGTGCTGAAGATGAAGGCGTGGTATCCCGACAGAGGTGAGTGCGCCCATTTCTGGCGGATGGCGCTGCGCGAGATCATTGGCGGCATTGCCGAGAACATCCTCGGCTGGATCACCGAGCTTGTCTCCTTCATCATGTTTGTGTCCGGACGCGAGCACCAGGCACTCCACGACAAGGTGGCGGGGACGGTGGTCGTCTATGACCCTGGCGGCCTCATCAACAACTAGCCTGGATTCCCACACGGGTTAGCGGCGCAACGACCCAGGCGACCTTGCGTTCCCGTGATAAGGACAGACATGTAATTCGCGACCCCCGGACCTGCCGCACCAGGACGCGCATTAAGCGCTCGGCGTGCGGCGGCCGTCGCGGCCAGGGCTTTGGGAGGGGGCGGTCGCGGACCTGCGTTGCTCGGGCCCCGCCGTTCATCCCTGCCCGCAACCACAGCGCCCGTCGGGGTCCGCACAGCCAGGAAAGACAGGCCGCCCGTCGTCGTCCTCACAGCCGAGGCGGTAGTCCACCATCTCCTGGTCGGGCTCGTCCGCCGCCGAGGTCGTCTCGTTCGTCACGACCCGACCCCGCCGGCCGGCGCACGGCCCACTCTGCGCGGTCACAGCTCGACCAACGTCCAGGGCTCCGCGCCCTCGTCACCCTCGGCGCACCGTTCCCAGCGCTCGTCGTCCGCCGGGTCGTGGGCGTCGCGCCACCAGCCCCGTGTCACGCACAGCTCGTCGTCTCCGATGTCCTTCAGCTCGGCGCCGCACAGACCCTCGCCGTCGCAGTGCCGCGCAGCCGCGATGGCCTCCGCGTCACTCACGTGACCGGCGATCCACCAGCTGTCACCGTCCTCCCCGGGGAACGCCGCCGCCGACCTAGTCGTCATGGCAGCACCCGCTTTCGTCGACGGGTGCATCCTCCGCACGGGCCCGCGGCGTGCCTCGGCTGCATCCCACGCAGCTCACGCCGGGATAGCACCACTCGGGGTAGCACCACTCGCCACAGTCGCGCCGCGACCGGCCGCTGCCGCGAGCGCTGGAGTCCAACAGCCGTCCGCGCTCTCGCGCGCGCCTCGCCGCCGTGCTGAGGATCGTCCAGGCGGCCCGCACTGCAGCGCCACAGGGCTCGACGAGCACCGCGCGCCCTGCTCGCGAGCAACGTCTTCGCGAGCGGTGTGCGCGTGCGGCGTTGGCATCGAACAGCCGGCCCGAGGCCGCGCACGCCGCGGTCATGCGCGCCCGTGGACGACAACGCAGTCCCCGTCGTCCCAGAGGGGCTCGACCCGGGCGTCGACCGCGAACGAGCCCGGGCCCCAGGCAGGCTGGAGCAGCACCTTCCGGTTGCCCTCGGGATCGACCTGCTCGAGCAGCGCGATAAGCGCCTTGGTCGTGAGCAGCTCCTGCCGTGCCGCCTGCCCCTGCCGTGTCAGCCTCGACGGGCTCTTCTGCGCCATGACAATGACCTGGCCGAGCGCGCACCGCCCAGTCTCACGCACCGTCGGGTTTCCCGGCGAGCTGCTGGCGCCCTCGCGCCGCGACCTCGACTCCCGCCACCGCGTGCCCGCTCCCCGCACACCCAGCCAGTCGCGCCTCGTGTCGGAGGGCCCGGCCGAGCCACAGCACGCCGGACAACGCCTCCGGCACCCGCCGCCAGGCCGCGAGGCGCGCCGGCCGCCGCGCTGTGACGCAGACCGGCAGCTCGGCGACGCCGATGCCGGCTCGTTCGGCACGCACGACGAGCTCGACATCGAACACGCTCCCGCGCGAGCGGCACCTGCGGACAAGCGGCCCGACCTCGGACCGCACGAGCAGCTTCATCCCATGCGCGTCGCTCGCGCGCATGGCGAGCACCCGACGGCACAGACCGCTGGAGCCCCAGCTGAGCACCCGTCGGGCGAGGGGCCGCCGGTCGAGCGAGCCGGCGGCCCGCTTCGAGCCGAGCACCACGCCGACTCCCCTGCGATGGACGAGCGCCAGGGCCGCATCGAGGAAGCGAAGGTCGTAGTGGTCGACATCGAAACAGCAGATGTGCTCCCCCTTCGCCGACCCGATGCCCGCGGCGAGGGCGAGGCCGTAGTCGGCGTGGCGAAGCTCGAGCACCGACACCTCGGGGTGGGCCGTTGCGAGCTCGCGGGCGAGAACAGGCGTCGCATCGACCGAGCCGTTCTCGACGATCAGGACCTCGAAAACAAGCGCGCGCGCCGACAGCCCTGCGACGATCGCCTCGACCGTGCCGACAAGAAGC
>DAHWOV010000081.1:0-9031 GCA_027339205.1 Acidimicrobiaceae bacterium
CGATCCCCCAACCGTCGCAGAGCTCGTCGGAGAGGAGGTGATCGCCAAGAGCTGATCTACACTCCAACCAGCTCGCGCCGCCCCGGGGCCAACTGGGGAATTTCGGTGATCGACTCTGGGGAAGTTCCGCGATCCGCGACAGCGCCAGGGGTCCGAGCTCTGGGAGTGGCCAACAGCTGCCTCGAGCGACGACGCCAGGCGCACACCGACAGCGAGGGCGCCGAGGACGTTGGCGGCACTTGGCGCCGATCTAATGACCAACCGGAAAGTCCAGCTCGAAGCGGTACGTTCCCGTGCTGCCGTGGTCGGCCGAGGCAATCCCCGAGCCACGGATCCCGTCCAGCTCTCCGGTGCCCGACCCGTCGATCACCTCAAAGTCGGTGCGCGCCACCGCCCCGTCATACGTGCCGGTGGCTCGTAGCACCAGGCTCCCCGACCGCCCGCCGAGCGTGCCCAGCACCCGGTGATGCCCGACGAACTCGGCAGTGCCGTCTGGACGGTAGGTCATCACCATGTCGGCAATCGTGTCGGCTTCGATCCCTCCGCTGAAACGCTGCCCGATGCGAGCCGTGGTCACCTTGACCGTGCCCTCCAAGCCCGCAGCCGGCTCCTCGTTCCACGAGGTCACCTCGAAGTCACCCTCCACCAGCTCCCCCACCGTCCTCCTCAGTCGACTGCGTCATACATGTTCCCTGCGGATCGCCCGCGCAACTGTGCTCGTGGCGCGCTTGGTCTGTCGGTGCCGAGAGTGCTACCGAGCGCCGGCCCTCGAGCCTGCACATCGAGCGCTGGTCGCGGGACCGGCACAACTGCTCCCCGCCGCTGCGAGACGCCATCCAATGCGTCCATGCGCTGGACGAGCTGCCCCGAGCCGAGGAGGCGGTCGAGCTCGCCGAGTGCTTGCGAGCGCGGTGCAGGCCCGCCGTCGCCCATCTCCTTTCGTCCAAGGCGACGACGGGCTGACCGCTGGCGACGTGACCACACGAGCGGGGCACCTCGGCCGGGCGTTGCTCGCGCGGCCGTGTGCACCCTCGCTCACGTGGAGGGCTCAGCGTGAGCTGGGACCACCCGTAGAGGGCTCAGCGTGGGCTGGGTCCGGTGGCCGTGCAGGCTGTCCCCACGATCGTTGTGGGCTTTGTGATCGGGTAGAAGCGGAACTGCGCGAGCCGCAAACCGGAATTTGTGTACTGCCACAGGTATGTCTTGTTCGATGTGGCGAAGATCGGCGTGAAGGTGTCGGTTGTCGCTGTGCACACCGTGAGCAGTGTTGTGGTCACTGTGGAGAACTTCCTGTGCTTGCTGAGCGTGACGACGCGGGTGCTGCAGAAGGTTGTCCCGGTCGTCGGTGTCACGTAGCACGTCGACATTGTGGCGTGACCCTTGGGAGTCACAGCTCGCACCCATACCTCGTACGCGAAGGTTGTGCACGTCGTCGTCGTGCAGGGTGTCGGGAGCTGGAACATTGCGGATGTGTGCTTCGTACAGTTGGGCTGCACCACTTCGAAGGGTGTGCCCTTTTGGAGATGGATTGTGCACTTTCCTGTCAGGGGCACGAAGATGTCGTTCTTGTTGTTACCGCTGTAGCTTGTGCCGTTGCTCTTGGACATGCCGTGGATGTTCAGGTTGAAGTGCGGCCCGCTCGGGGCGCCGTTGCCGGTCGCTGTCTTGGACGCCAAGGCGACCGAGGGAACGGCCAGCACCCCTGCGAGCGCAAGGGCCGCGATCACGAGGAGTCTGCGTCGCATGAGACCCTCCTTCGCTCTCTGCCTGCGGGCTTCCGACGCGAGGGGGGTGCAGGCGGCCCCCCTGGCGCGGACGAGGTGCAGGGTGCTCCTTCGCCGCGTGGATCGTGCGCCTTCAGCCTCAACTCCCGGTCAACGGCACATCAACCGGACATTGCAACCGTGCGTCAAATAACTGTGCCAACCTGGCCGTTGTCGTCCGCGATGCCACAGCTCCCATTCGGCAGCCCACCTCACCTCGAGTCCACCTCGACGAGAGCCCACCTCGACGAGAACGAGAAGGGACGAGAAGGGACGAGAAGGGGCCTTCATGGACGGTGCGAGGACCATCTCTCCGAGGGCCCTTCGTGCTCTCCGAGAGCACTTCGTGCGTGCCCCATGCAGCCGGTTGGGCGAGTCGGATCGGGGCATCGGTTCCACATGGAGGTTCCCAACGGCTATCCCAACGGCTGCAGGTCGGACGGTCTGTCGAGCGTCGGCCATGGGGCGACCCCCTCCTCGGCGAATCGGCCCTGACCCCCTCCTCGGGGTGTCGGCCCTGACCCCCTCCTCGGCGTGTCGGCCCTCTCCCAGTTACATGCTTATATCCCGTTGCTAGGATATGTTGAACGAGCACGGCATCGTGGCACTCCACGACGCTGCATCGTGGCATTCCACGACAGGACGATCCGCGAACGAGGCAAGGAGCCGGCCAATGCACACCAACGCTCGACCCGCGGTACTCGAGGTGGAGGGCATGACCTGTGACGACTGCGCGCACCACGTGAGCGCCGCGTTGCAGGGCGCTGGCGCCAGGGAGGTCGCGGTCACCTGGCGGACCGGCGAGGCGCGCTTCTCCTGGCCCGGAGGGGTCGCCGAGGACGCCCTGCGGGACGCGATCGAAGCTGCGGGCTACCGGCCCGGAGCCCTGCGCCTCCGCGGCGCTGACATCCCCAAGGAGGCCTGGGACGGTGACTTCGACTACGACCTGGTCGTCGTGGGCGCCGGCTCGGCCGCCTTCGCCGCGGCGATCAAGGCCACCGAGGCCGGCTATCGCGTCGCGCTGGTCGAGCACGGCACCCTCGGGGGGACGTGCGTGAACGTCGGCTGTGTGCCGTCCAAGGCCCTCCTTCGCGCAGGCGAGCTGGCCTGGGCGGCGGGGCATCACCCCTTCGCCGGGCTCACGACGAGCTCGGGGCCGGTCGACCTCGCGGCCCTGGTCGCCCAGAAAGACGAGCTGGTGGGCGATCTCCGCCAGATGAAGTACGCCGACTTGGTCGCCGACTACGGCTTTGCGGTGATCCCCGGCCACGCCCGCTTCAGCGGCCCCGACGTGCTCGAGGTCGACGGACGCGCCATCCGGGCTCGGGTCTACCTCGTGGCGACCGGCGCCTCCCCTGCCGCGCCCCCCGTCCCCGGCCTCGCCGACGCGGGCTACCTCACCTCCACGACCGCCCTCGAGCTGACCGAGGTCCCCAAGCGCCTCGTCGTCATCGGGGCGAACGCCATCGGCCTCGAGCTCGGCCAGTTCTTCCTCCACGTGGGAGCCGAGGTCACCTTCGTCGACGTGGCCGAGCGCATCGCCCCCTTCGAAGAGCCCGAAGTGTCGAGCGCGCTCGCAGAGGTGCTCGTCTCCCAGGGGGCGGCCATCCACACCGGTGCCCAGGTGCTCGGCGTCGACCGGCACGACGGCCAGGTCGAGGTCCGTGTGCAGGTTGGAGACCGCGAGATCGGCCTCGTGGCCGACGAGGTCCTCGTCGCCACCGGCAGGCGGCCCAACACCGAGAGGCTCGGCCTCGAAGCCGCCGGCGTCACCCTCGACGGGCGCGGGGCGATCGTCGTCGACGACGAGCTTCGGACCGCCAACCCGCGGATCTTCGGCGCGGGGGATGTGACGGGGGCGCCCCAGTTCGTCTACGTCTCGGCCTACGAAGGCGCGCTCGCCGTCGACAACGCGCTCCTCGGGGCGGGGCGAAAGGTGGACTTCACCGGCCTTCCCCGGGTGACCTTCACCGCGCCGCAGATCGCAGCGGCCGGGCTCACCGAGGCGCAGGCCGCCGCGGCCGGCTACGAGGTGGTGACCTCGGTCCTCCCCTTGAAGGCGGTCCCCCGCGCCCTCGTCAACCACGACACCGCCGGTCTCGTGAAGCTCGTCGCCGAGGCCGGCACCGGACGGCTGCTCGGGGCATCGGTTCTCGCGGAGGGGGCCGGCGACGTGATCCAGACGGCGGTGCTCGCCATCCGACACGGGATCACCACCGCCGAGCTGGCCGCCACCTTCCACCCCTACCTGACCATGGCCGAGGGCCTCAAGCTCGCCGCGCAGACCTTCACCCGCGACGTGGAGAAGCTCTCTTGCTGCGCGGCGTAGAGGCGGCGTAGAGGCGGCGTAGAGGCGGCGTAGCGGGAGCCGACCCGCAGGACCCGCCCGTGGCGGGGCGCGGGGCGCCCGTGGCGGGGCGCCCGCAGGGCGCCGGCCTACACTGCGGAGCCGTAGGACCCCCGAAGGAGGTCCCCGCAGGAGGTCATGGTCGATGCCGAGACGGGTTGTCGCGGGCCGTCGTGTCGGCGACCTCGAGAGCGAGATCCTCGACGTGCTGTGGTCGGCGCGCACCTCGCTCTCCGGGCGCGAGGTCCAACAACGACTGAAACAAGACGAGCCGCGGGCCTACACGACGGTCATGACCGTGCTCGGCCGCCTCGTCGACAAGTCCCTCGTCGAGCGGGTCGATGCCGGAAGGAGCCACCTCTACCGCGCTGCCGGCGACCCCGACGAGCTCACCGCCCAGGCGATCCGCTCCCTGCTCTCGGCGAGCGCGCACCCCCGTGTGGCGCTCGCGCACTTCGTGGAGGACCTCGACGACCCCGAGCTCGTGGCCGAGCTGGCGTCTGCCGTCAAGCGGGCGCGCCGGCGGTGAGCGGTCCGGCCGTCAAGCGGGCGCGCCGGCGGTGAGCGCCCCGGCCGCCGGGCTCGGCTTCTTCGGCCTGCTCGTGGCGCTCTCGCTGCTCGCCGCACGCGCCGGCGGCGTCTCGCCCCGGGTCGCGGCGGGTGCGCACCTGGTGAGCCTCCTCGGCTGGGCGCTCCTGCCCGCGGTGTGGCTCGCGTGCCTCGGGAGCGAGCTCGGGTCGTGGCTCGGGGGGATCCGCATCGCGGGCGGGGGCTGCCTCTTCGGGCTCGACCACGGCCAGTGGCAGCTCCTCGGCGACCTGCCCGGGGCGCTCGTGCTCGGCGTGCTCGTCTTCCACGGGCTCCGCCACGCCGCAGCCGCCAGGCGTGCCGAGATGCGGGGGGTGGCCCTCTCCATGTCCGTGCGGCGCCCGACGAGCGCCGGCGAGGTCTGGGTGGTGCCCTCGGACCACCCGGCTGCGTTCGCGTCAGGCCTGTGGCGCTGCCGGGCCGTGGTCACCTCCGGCCTGCTCGCCTCGCTCGCCGGCCCCGAGCGTCAGGCGGTGTGCGAGCACGAGGCTGCGCACGTCCGCCTGGGGCACCCCCGGCTGCTCGTGGTGTGCGCGGCGATCGCCGCCGCCTACGGCCGCGTCCCCCCGGTCCGCCGGGCCTGGGAGGGGCTCCGCCGTGAGCTCGAGGCCGCAGCCGACGACGAGGCGGCGCGCGTCGTCGGCACCGAGACCCTCGTGTCCGCGCTGGTCCATGTGGCCACGCTCGCGGGCTCCGGGACCCCCGCGGTGGCACCAGGTCTCGGCGACGCCGAGCACCTGCGCCGGCGGATCGCGCGCCTCGAGCGGCCCCGCTCGTCCGCGCCGTGGCCGACGGCGATCGTCGGCACGGCCGCAGTCGCCACCGGCGGCGCGATGGCCGTCGTTGGCTGCGTGCTCGCGGGCGCGCCGGCGAGCGCCGTCGGGGCGCTCGGCTGCCTCGCCGCCGTTGCCCTGGTCGCCCTGCGCCCGATGTGGGGGTGGGGACGCCACCGCGCGCACGACGCCCACGTGTGAGCGTGCGCGACCTCGCGCGGACCGCTGCCCCCGCCGTCCCGCCCCGGTCGCGTCCGGCCGGGGTGTCGCGCTGACGCGCTCTTACGAATATGTAGTAAGGTGTTCGGGTGGTGAGCCCTTACGGGACGCAACGCCAACGAGCCGAGGCCCCGCAGCCGCCCAACCCGCAGCCGCCCAGGGAGAAGAAGGGGCCGGGCGCGGCCCTGTTGCTGCTCGTCCTGCCGGTCCTGTGCTGTGGCGGTCCGGCGATCTTCGCGGCCCTGGCGGCTGCGAGCGCGGCGACCCTCGGCATGGTCGGCGGGATCGTCGGCGCCCTCCTCCTGGCCGTCGCCATCGGGCTCTTCGTGCGGCACCGGCGCCGTGCTGCGTGCTGCGTACCGGTACACAAGGCGCTGCGCACGTGAGGATGCCCGCGTCTGCGCGCACCCGCCTGCGGGCGCCGCAAGCCCTCGCCGAGGTGCTGGGCACGCCCGGGCGCGTCGGAGGGTTCCTCGCCGCCTCGGGCGTGGTGGCGTTCTTCTACACCCTGCTCCTGCCCTTCGACTACACCCAGCGCTTCGAGCTCGCCAACTGGGACTACCTCGACGCCTACCTGCTCACCTGGGCGATCGTGCTCGGGCTCGCCATGGGGCTCGTCCTGAGCGTCCAGGTCTACGCGATGCGCCGGATCGCGGCGGCCCGGGCGGCGAGCGGCGCGGCAGGCGGCCTGGCGTTCGTCGTGAGCCTGCTCCCGAGCTTCCTGTGCTGCACCCCGATCGTCCCTTCGGTCCTCGCCTTCGTCGGGGTCTCGGGGGTGGGGCTCTACACCACGACCGGCAGCCTCCAGCACTTCTTCGCCGTCCACCAGACCGAGTTCCTCTCTGCGAGCCTGGTGCTGCTCGCCCTCATGTGCTGGTGGGGGCTGCGCAAGGTCGCGCGCTCCCATTGCGCCTCCGAGGACGGCTGCGCCGTCGAGACGACGTCGGGAGCCTTTCGATGAGCAAGGGATCGATGAGCAAGGGATCGACCCGCCGCCGACCGCCGCGTCCGACCGGGGCGGCCCGGCGCCGGGCCGAGGCGCAGCGCCGCAAGCGCAACCGGCTGCTCATGTGGGCCAGCGTCGCCGTCGTCGTCGCGCTCGTCGCAGTGATCGTCGCGCTGCACATGGCGAACGGCAGCTTGAGGTCTTCGTCCGCGAGCGGCTCCTCGGGCACCTCCGGGGCGTCGCTCCCGGTGGGGACGAGCGCGCCCGACGGCGCCTTCACCACGCTCACCGGCACGACCGAGACCGTGGCGGGGCTGCGAGGCAAGCCCACGCTCATCTGGTTGGTGACCACGTGGTGCTCGTCGTGCCAGGCCGGCACCCAGGCGATGGCGCAGCACGTCGCCACGCTTGCCGCTGACGGCGTGCGCGTCGTCGAGGTCGAGAACTACGCGGACCTCGGCCAGTCGGGACCCGCGATGGGCACCTTCGCCAAGACCCTCGCCGGCAGCGCCTTTGCGAACCCGGACTGGACGTTCGGCGAGGCGTCGCCGACCCTCACCCACACCTACAACCCCAAGGCCCACCTCGACATCTACTACCTGATCAACGCCAAGGGGAAGATCACCTACGTGAACAGCTCGCCCGCCTCGACCATGTCTCAGCTGCTCGGTGCCGCAAAGGCGCTCGCATGACCGGCCACGCTGCGCACGAGCGCGCCGTCGCCCCCCGCCAGGGCCGCCAGCGGGCCCTCGTGGGGGGCGCCCTTGTCCTGGCCGCCGGGCTCGTCGCGTACGCGCTGGCGGGCACCGGGAGCAGGGCGGCGACGTCGAACCCCCAGCCATCGGTGGCGGCGCACCACCCCGCCTCCGCGTCCGCGTCCGCGCCGGCATCGACAACGGGGGTGCGGGCACCCAACGGGTCGTTCACGACTCCTTCGGGGTCGACCGAGACGATCGCGTCCTTGCGCGGGAAGCCCACCATGGTCTGGTTCGTGGCAGGGGGCTGCGCGAGCTGCGAGGCGAGCATCCCCGCGGTCGCCGCGCACCTCGATCAGCTGAGACGAGACGGACTTCGCGTGCTCACGCTGGGTCTCTTCGGCGCCTTTTCCGCGGGGAAGCCCGGTGCGGTCCAGGTGGTGGGCTTCGGGCGGGTGGCCGTGGTCGGCGCGAAGGTCGAGCGTCCGGGCTGGCAGTGGGGAATGGCGTCGAAGTCGCTCAGCCTCGCCTACGACCCCTCAGGCACGCCCGATCTCTACGTGCTCATCGGCAGCACAGGACGGATCCGGTACCGCAACAGCGTGCCGGTCTCGACGATGGGCGCCCTGCTCGCCGCGGCCGAGCACCTCGACCCCCACGCCCGGACCGCGGCCGCCGTGGAGCCGGTGAACCACTGAGGCGCTGAGGCGCTGAGCCGCTGGACGCGGGCCGCTCGGCCGCTCAGCCGCTGGACGCTCGACACAGTCCGCTCGACACAGTCCGCTTGACGCGGGCCGCTTACGGGGCGGGCGCGACCCGCGTGCACGCGGCGACCCCAGCGGCGTGGTCGGCGACCATCGACGCTGCGAGCCCGACGAGCTCGGCCACCCGCGGGTCGCTCACCCGGTAGTAGGCGAAGCGCCCGGCTCGTCGCACCTCGAGCAGGCCGCAGGTGACCAGGCAAGCCAGGTGCGCCGAGACGCGCCCTTGGGAGAGGCCCGCGTGGGCGACGCACTCGCTGCCCGTCCGCTCCTCCTCGGCGCAAAAGGCGAGCAGGGCCAAGCGGGTCGCGTCGCCGAGCGCACGGTAGAAGCGCGCGAGCAGGTCTCGCCCGGCCGGGTCGTCAGGGACCCGCGCCAGCAGCTCGATGTCGCTTTGGTGGTAGCCCACGGCACCTCCCACGAAGGCATCTGGATATCCGAATGCGAGCCTAGCGCGCCGGCGCCTCGGGCCCCCGGGGCGGCGCGACAGCTCACCCCGAGCTGAACACGCTCAGCTGGAGGCTGCGCTTGGCCGAGCTCCCGTCACCGTCGGTTGCGGTCACCGTGACCGTGAATGTGCCGGACGCGCTCGGCGTGCCCGTGATCTGGACTGTCTGGGACGGCCCCGGTGTGTACGTGAGCCCGGCGGGGAGCCCGGCCACGCTCCACGTGTACGGGCACTGGCCGCCACCGGCGACCACGGTCGCGCGATACGAGGACGACTTCACGCCGGAAGGAAGCGACGTCGTGAGGATCTCGACCGGTCCCGTCGCGACTGTGAGGGCGAGCTGCACGGACTCGTCGACCTATCCCGACATCGGGATAGGTTGACCTATGCCGAGACCGCGACTATCCCGACACGGCGGTGAACGAACCAGGTGGCAGGCGGTGAGCGGCTGGAATTTGTCGGGATAGTCACAGGCTGTCGAGGAAAGCGAG
>DAHWOV010000065.1:0-8001 GCA_027339205.1 Acidimicrobiaceae bacterium
CGCGCGGAGCCCGAGCGCGGCGGCGGCCCGCCGCGCGGGCGGGCTCGCCGCCTGCGGGCACGGATCGACTGGATGCCCTACTGGCTCCTCTTCCCGTCGCTGGTGCTCATCGCGGTGCTCCTCGGGTACCCGCTCGTCCGCCTCGTCGAGACGTCGTTCCAGGCCTACGGGCTCTCCCAGCTCTTCAGCCACAAGACGGTCTGGAACGGGGTCACCAACTACCGCATCATCCTCACGAGCGGCGCCTTCTGGGACTCCGTGCTGCGCAGCGTCCTGTTCACCGGGGCGTGCGTCGGGGGGACGATGGGGGTCGGGATGGGCGTCGCCCTGCTGCTCCGACGGGTCAACAAGGTGGTGCGGGGGGCAGTGTCGATCGCGATGGTGCTGGCGTGGGCGCTGCCCCCGATCAGCGCAGCCATCGTGTGGCAGTGGCTCTTCGCCAACCAGTACGGAGTCGTCGACTGGCTGCTCACCGCGCTGCACCTCGGCACATTCCAGAACTTCGACTGGACGGGGAGCAATCCGCTGCTCGCCTTCGTGGTGCTCACGATGATGATCGTCTGGCAGGCGGTCCCCTTCGTCGCGCTCAGCCTCTACGCCGGCATCTCCCAGGTCCCCCAGGAGCTCTACGAGGCCGCGCGCGTCGACGGCGCGAGCGGCTGGGAGGAATTCCGGCGGGTGACCGTGCCGCTGCTCTCCCCGATCATCGGCCTGCTCGTGATCCTCTCGACGATCTGGGACTTCAACGTGTTCACCCAGATCTGGGTGCTCACCCAGGGGGGACCGAACGGCGGCACCGAGACGATCGGCGTCTACTCCTACGTCGAGGCGTTCATCGCCACCCAGTACGGCCTGGGCGCCGCGATCTCGGTGGCGTCGATGGTGCTCGTCGCGATCATGTCCTTCTACTACGTCCGGGTCCTGATCCGAAGCGGTGAGGTCCGGTGAGCACGGTCGCCCCGGTCTCCCCGTCGCGCGTGCGGCTGGCGTCGGGCGCGGTCCGCCCTCCGGCGGAGCCGCCGCGCACCCGGCGGGCGCTCGTTCGCGCCGGCGTGCTCAACACGGTGGCGATCATCTTCTTCGTGGTCACGCTCTTCCCGGTCTACTGGATGCTGCTCACGGCGCTGAAGCCCACCGGGGACATCATCACGCCGACGCCGGACTTCTCTCCGCTGCACCCGACCTTGGCGGGGTTCGCCGACGCGATCCACAGGCCGTTCTTCTGGAACGACGTCGCCAACACCGTGATCGTCTCGGTGGCCGCGGTCGCCGTCTCCCTCCTCTTCGGGGTGCTGGCTGCGCTCGCCCTCTCCCGGTTCCACTTCAAGGGGCGCCGCATCTACCTGATCGTCCTGCTCGTGATCCAGGCCGTCCCCCAGACCGCGCTCGTGATCCCCCTCTACTTCACGCTGCAGACGCTGCACCAGATCAACGAGCTGAGCGGGCTCGCCGCGACCTACGTGATCTTCGACCTGCCCTTCACGATCTGGATGCTGCGCGGCTTCGTCCAGGCGGTGCCGGCGGACATCGAGGACGCGGCGATGGTGGACGGGTGCTCGCGTCTCGGGGCGTTCCGCCGGGTGCTGCTGCCGCTGATCGCGCCGGGCATGGTCGCCACGTCGATCTTCGCCTTCATCCAGGCGTGGAACCAGTACCTGTTCGCCTACGTCTTCATGAAGGACAACACACGCTACACGCTGACCGTGTGGCTCCAGGCTTTCCAGACCAACCGCGGCACGGACTACAGCGGGCTCATGGCCGCCTCCGTGCTCTACACGCTGCCGGTGGTGGTCCTCTTCGTGCTCGTCCAGCGCAAGGTCGTGGCGGGCCTCGCCGCGGGCGCGGTGAAGGGGTAGTCCGCTCGCCCACGCGCCGCGGGCATTTGCGCACGGCCCGTCCGGTCCGCGACCATCGCGGCATCACCGAGCGCACCTACCGGACCACCGTCGGTTCCCAGACGGTCGACCTGCCGCTCGTGCAGGTGGCGCCCGACATCACGATCGCCCTGCTCATCTGCGTGGACCACGGCGTCGCCTTCTCCGAGCAGGCCGGGAAGGAGCTCGCCGAGCTGCTGCGCGACGCGAGGCCCGAGGTCGTGGTCTCGGTGGCCACGATGGGGATCCCGCTCGCCATCGAGGTGACCCGGGCGCTCGGCCTCGACGACTACCTGATCTTGCACAAGACGCCGAAGATCCACCTCGGCGACACATGGGTGGAGCCGGTCCGCTCGATCACGACCGGCGCCGAACAGTCGCTGCGGCTCGACCCCGCCCGCATCGGCGCGGTGAAGGGTCGCAGGGTGGCCGTCGTCGACGACGTCGTGTCGACCGGCGCGTCGCTGCGGGCGTCGCTCACCCTGCTCCGGCGGGTGGGCGCAGAGCCCGTGGTGGTCGGCGCCTTCCTGACCGAAGGCGAGCAGTGGCGCCGGGCGCTGGGAGACGACGCAGAGATGGTGCGTGCCCTCGGCGCCATCCCGCTCTTCCGCAACCACGCCGACGGCAGCCTCACCGAGGACTGGCTCGGCGACGCCTGAGCCCCCAGGGCGCGCGGGCTAGTTTGCGTAGGAGAAGCGGTGGCGGGCGTAGTCGCCGCCGACGAACTCCGCCACCTCGTGGTCGGGGTCGATGGGCTCGGGCATCCGCCCGGCCTCGATGCGGGCTCGCAGCACGCGCGCGGCGTCGCGGACGGTCTCGTCGTCGGCGCGCTCCATCGCGGCGAGCCGCTCGAGGGCGAGGTCTTGTCGGCTGTAGCGCCAGGGGAGGAGGACGCTGACGATCGCCGACTGTGCGACCTCGCCGGCTCTCGGGCAGATGACCGCCCGTTGGTCGAGGCGCTTGTCGTGGAAGACCCGCGCCGTGGGGCGGTGGACGACCCGCCACCCCGCGAGCCGGGCGCGCCAGGAGAAGTCGACGTCGTCGCCGTCGAGGAAGAACAGGTCTGCGTCGAACCCCCCCGTCGCATCGAGGACCGCGGCGCGCACGAGGAAGCAGGACCCCGACGCCCAGCTCACGTCCCCGGTCTTCGGGTCGTGCGCCTTGGGGTGCTCGAGCGGGAGCTGGCGCGCCTCGACGATGCCGACGCTCGGGTCGAAGAGCCCCGCCACGAGCTCGGTCAAAAGGTCCGGCGAGGCGTAGGTGTCGGGGTTGACGACGAGCACCGCGTCGGCGACCGAGTCGGCGAAGAGCCGGTTGTGGCCGCCCGCCGAGCCGAGGTTGGCGCCGAAGTGGAGGTAGGTCGCCTTGGTGAACGGGGTCGGGCCCTCGCACAGCAGCTCCTCTGCGCCTCCCGCCACCGGCTCGGGCGAGCTGTCGCCGATCGCGAGCTCGACCGAGGCGATCGCTCCCGAAGCGAGTGCCTGCGCCGAGGATGCCGACATCCCCGCCGAGAACCGTGCGACGTCGCGCGGTGGGGTCTTGTAGAGGACGGTCTGGACGCGAAGGGAGCGGACGGGTGCCGGCGTCCCGGGATCGCTCATCCGCGGCGAGGTTAGCCCGCCTGGTGCCGCGCCCTTCGGTACGCGCGGCGTGCCACCCGCATGCCGAAGCGGAGGGCCTCCTCGGCGAGCATCCTGCCCTCGACGGGCGGCGGTGGCGGTGAGGGGTCGACGGACTCGCCCGGGAACGGGTTGGCAGGCAACGCGGCGGCGCTCAGCCGCTCGACGAGGAGGCGGCGGTCGAGGTCCCCGAGCGTGGTGAACCGGTGCAGGGACTCGGGAGTCCAGAGGAACTCAGAGGACTCCGAGTAATGGTCGTAGTGGACGTGCCAGCCCTTCTCACGCTCTGTGGGGCTGAAGCGCCCTCGGCGCTCACCGAGCACCTTTCTGCGGCCGTGCGTGCTCGAGCGGATCGGGTAGTGGCGCAGCATGAAACGGTACGGGAAGACCCGGCGCGCCGGGAACTCGGCTGTGTGGCCCCCGGTCGCCGCGAACCGGACCGGCTCGGGCTGGGGCTTCCAGGCCTTCTGCTGGCGAAAGGCCGCGTGGTGGTCGCCGAATTCGAACCAGCTGAAGGCGTCCTCGACGTGGCCGCGCCCGTCCCAGCGGTCGTCGACGGGACGGAAGTTCATGACCACGTGGTCCACGCAGTTGAAGCCGAACTGCTCGACGCACCACAGCGCCCGGCGGAGCGAGACGCCCGCCCACGGCGGCTCGCGAACCTCGTCCGCGTCGTGGTTCACCACCCAGTCGGCGCCCGAGCGGTGCGCCAGCTCCTCCACTCGGATGAGCAGCCGCTCGAGCTCGAAGTAGGCGGGCGGCGCGTCGGCGGGGAACCTCTCCCAGGTGATCCCCGCATCGCCCGCCGCCCGCCGCTCGACGATCTGCGCGGTCGCGTCGGTGGACCAGTTGTCGATCACGTGCACCCGGATGCCGTCGCTGCGAAGGCGCGACAAAAGGTCCTCTGCGATGTCCGCCTCGTTGTAGGTGGTGACGATGGCGAGGACGTCGAAGCCCGGCGGCGTCGGGGAGACTGCACGGGGGTCCCAGCGGTCGAACACCGTGACGGGCATGCGCCGCGCGGCGCCTGCAGGCCCGCGGCCGGCGATGCCGCGGAAGGCGACGTGCATCCCCGTGCGCCGCGCGCAGAGCGCGTCCCACCAGGCAGTGCTCGGGCCGGCCCTGACCGAGACGGCCGCGTCGGGAGAGGGGAGCGCGAAGGGGTGCCAGAGCAGCTGGGCGCGCCCGGCGCCGGCCTCTGCGAGGGTCCTGTCGAGGTAGTGGCCAAGCGCTCGGACGACGCCGGGTCCAGGAGCGAGGTCGCCGGCGGGGAAGGCGCTGCCGACGGCCACAGCCATCTGCTCGTCGAGACCGGGCACGGTGGCCGAGGCTACCGCCGCGCCCCGTCCGCGTCCCCCGCCCTTGGCCCCGTCGCCCACCTGTCGTGCGGCCGCGCCCTCGCGCGACGATGACCCGATGCGCACGACCTTCGCCCGCAGGCTCGGCGCCGCGCTCGCCCGGCGCCACGTGCTCCGCCGGGTGGGCGAGCGGCTGATCGGCCTCGACGCGTCGCTCGCAGCGCGCCTCGCCCCCGCATCCCGAGGCCCCGCACCCCTCGCCCCCGCACCCCTCGCCCCCGCACCCCAAGCCCCCGCACCCTCCGAAGTCGCCCCGGCCCCCGTCTCCCCGACGGTCGCGCCGTTCCTCACTCTCTTCGCACCCGGCCACTTCTACTCACCGGTGCCCGACCTCGCCGAGATCGAGCAGCGGGCCGACCAGCTCTTCTCGAGCGCCCGGGAGCTGCCCGGCATCGACCTCCGGGCGGCAGCGCAGCTCGAGCTCTTCGGCACGCTCGCGGCGCTCGCCCGCGAGGCGCCGCTCCCGGCCGTCCCCGGGACCACGGGCCGCTACGGCGTCGAGAACCCGAATTACGGGATCGGCGACGCCTCGATGCTCCAGGCGATGCTGCGCCACCTGCAGCCGTCCCAGTACCTCGAGGTCGGGAGCGGCTACACCACCGCCCTCGCGCTCGACACCAACGAGCGGTTCCTCGACGGCAAGATGTCGCTGACCGCGATCGAGCCCCACCCAGAGGTGCTGGAAGCGGTGCTCCGTCCGGGCGATCCTGTCGAGATCATCGCAGAGCCAGTGCAATTCGTGCCGATCGAGCGCTTCCGGCGCCTCGGCGACGGCGACGTCCTGTTCCTCGACTGCTCGCACGTGCTGAAGACCGGGAGCGACGTCCAGCACCTCTACACCAACGTGTTGCCGGTGCTCGCACCGGGGGTGTGCGTGCACGTCCACGACATCTTCTGGCCCTTCGAGTGCCTGCGCCACTGGGTGGAGGCGGGCCGTGCGTGGAACGAGGCCTACCTCCTCCACGCCTTCTTGCTCTTCAACGGCGCCTTCGAGATCCTCTTGTGGAACCACTACCTCGCGCTCGAGCACCCCGGCAGCGTCGAGGCCGAGCTCCCCGCGATGCTCGAGACACCCGGCGGCGCCATCTGGCTCCGCCGCACGCCCTTCGCCTGACCGACTCCGCCGGCCCCGCTACTGACCCCGGCCTCGGCGACCCCGCCCCGAGCGGCCCCGCTCCGACCGGCCCCACTCCGACCGGCCCCGCCGAGAGCAACCCCTCCGTCCCCGCCCCGAGCGTGGCGCCTCCGCCGCCCCACCCACAACGCCCATCCCAGCGTCCCCGCAAGTGCCGCCCCCGCCGCCGCGGCCAGGTACAGCCCCACCGAGAAGAGCGAGGGCCAGTAGTGGAGCACCACCACGTGGCGCCCGGGGGGGACGACCGCGGCCAGGAGCAGTGTGTCGTAGGTGCGCAGGTCGAGCGGGCGGCCGTCGATCGTGGCGTGCCACCCGGGCACCGCGGTCACCCGGAGGACGAGGAGCGAGCGCCCGTGGGCGTCGACCCGGACCCGCCATGTCCCGGCCTCCGACTCGCGGGCGGGCTGGACGACGGCGGGCGCGCCCGGCCGCCCCTCCCACGAGCTCGACCACGTGCCTCCCTGGCCCCCGCCTGTCCCGTGGGGGAGCGCCACGAGCGTCGCACGTCCCGAGCCCGGCACCGCGTAGAGGCGCTCGCCTCGGATCGTGGCGACGAGCGTCGTCCCGGGCGGGCCGGCGGCGCCGGGCGGCTCGAGGACGTAGGAGGCGCCGAAGAAGCGGGCCGTGCGGACCGAGGACACCTTGGGGCAGAAGAGCGCGTTCTCGCCCGCAGGCGGCGTGCGCGACGTGCCGAGCAGGCCGCCCAGCCCGGCGTAGTACTGGGTGGTCATGATCGGGTCGTAGTCGACGAGCTCGTCGATCCCGTAGGTGGCGTTCACGTCGGGCATGATCCCGGTCCCGGGGAAGGCGTGGAGCTGGGGGCATGTCCCCATCCCGACGAGCGCGCCGGCGGTGTCGTGCGAGAGCGCGGCGATCGCCGGGGTGACCGGGAGCGGATCGGGGGTCGAGGAGAGGAACCACGCCCCGCCGATGATCGAGTACGCCGCCTGGACGCCGACGAGGAGCACCAGCCCGCCGCGGCCCGCGACGAGCCCCGTGCTGCGAGCGAGCGCGAGCCGTGCCCGCCCGGCGCCCGCGCCCGCGCCCGCGCTCGGCGATCCGGGCGCCGCACGCGCCGAGGGGTGCACAAGCCTCGCCACGGCGACGAGCGCGCACACCCCGAGCCCGATCGTCGGCCAGAGGAAGCTCGCCTGCCGGACGCTCGACTGCGCGGGGCGCAGGTGCCCGAGGCCGACGCCCAGGCGGATCTCGAGCACGGCGAGCGCGAGCGCGAGGAACACCGTGCCCCCGACGAGGAGGCGGTCGGTCCAGCCGGTGACGAGCGGGTCGGTGGCGACGCCGTCGCCGGTGCCGGCGGTGCGCTGGCGACGGGACTCGACCAGGGCCTGCGCGCCGAAGGCGGCGAGCATCGCGAAGCCGAAGTCGCAAAACGTGGTGCCGAGGTCCAGCCGGAAGACCTTCGCCTCGGGGATGTGGCGCATCAGCGCGGCGACCGGCGGCGCGAACAGCACCACGAGCAGCACGACCGTGAGGAGGAGGAAGGCGAGGACCTCGGGACGGCGCCGGATCCAGACGAGCCCCACGAGCGCGAGGACGAGGCCGACCGAGCCGACGTAGACCATCGAGACGTAGAGGTTGTCGACGCCGATGATCGATGTGAGGTTGGTCGGCACCCCGCTGTAGCCGACGAAGAGCAGGTGGGTGAGGTCGTGCGGTGGGAGGGACGAGACGTAGGGCCCGTGCACACGCGCCGAGCGGGTGAGGACCTGGCCCGCGGGGAGGTAGATCGGCGCGACCAGGCCCGCCGCCGCGACGAGCGCCCACAGGTGCGCGAGCAGCGCGCGCCGGGGTGACCCGCCGCCTGCGCCGCGCCCTCCCGCGCCCCTCGAGTGCGCCCCCCGGCCGCGGCCGAGCGCGACCACGACCGCGAAGACCGCGACGAAGAGGATGAAGAACACGTCGATCTGGGGCTCGCCCGCGGCGAACGCGAGCGCGAGCACCAGCGCGAGCAGGACGGTGGGGACCGCCTTGCGTCGACGCCGGATCAGCGCCAC
>DAHWOV010000067.1:0-4372 GCA_027339205.1 Acidimicrobiaceae bacterium
CCTCGGTGAGCGCGTGCAGGTCGACCACGCAGTAGAAGGCGTCGTGGTGCTCTTGGTCGGCGACCCACTGGCGGAACGCGCCCACGTAGTTGCCGAGGTGGAAGTCGCCCGAGGGCTTCACGCCCGAGAAGACCCGCTGCATGCGCTGTCATGGTAGGCGGGCTCGCACCGGCGCTTGCCCGAGGCG
Organism: Acidimicrobiaceae bacterium; assembly: GCA_027339205.1. Taxonomy (GTDB): domain Bacteria; phylum Actinomycetota; class Acidimicrobiia; order Acidimicrobiales; family RAAP-2; genus JAJYVT01. The sequence goes on from DAHWOV010000067.1 coordinate 188, forward strand.
CCGGGCGCCGTGCGATCCTGTAGCCGAGGCGGTCTCTCGAGGCCGGCGCAGAGAGAGCCCGACGGCCCGACGGCCCGACGGCCCGACGGCCCGATCCCGACGGCCCGACGACCGAACAGCCCGCCGGCCCGAGGCCCCGCCAGAGACACCCCGAGGCCCCGCCAGAGTTAGGAGGCAGCGATGGAGATCCAGGTCGGCCTTCCGGTCCTGAGCATCCATTCCGACGACGAGGTGCTCGTCTGCGAGGAGAACGGGCAGATGTCGAGCACCGCCGACCAAGGGCTCTTCGTGCGCGACACGCGGCTGGCCTCGGGGTACCGCCTCAAGCTCGGGCGTGAGCGCCCGGTGCTCTTGAACGGGGCACAGGTCGAGCCCTGCTCCGCCAGGATCGAGTACACCAACCCCGAGCTCGTGACCGCGAGCGGCCCGGTGCCGGCGAACTCGCTGCACCTGCGGCTCGACCGGGTGATCGGAGGCGGGCTCCACGAGGACTACGAGCTGGTCAACCACACGCAGACGGCGATCAAGATCCTGCTCGAGGTGAGCGTCGAGTCGGACTTCGCGGACCTCTTCGACGTGAAGAGCCGGCGGCGGCTCCAGCGAGGCTCGATCCAGTCGTCGTGGGACAAGGAGTCGGCCACGCTCACCACCCGCTACGAGAACGGGTCCTTCCAGCGACAGATCGCGATCCGTGCCGAGCACAGCGGCTCGCCCACCGAGTTCGCCAACGGCGGGATGTCCTGGAAGATCCAGCTCGACCCGGGCGGCAGCTGGCACACCTGTCTCCTTTGGACCGTCGACGTCGGGGACAGCTACGAGCGCCAGCCCGAGCGCCGCTGCAGTGCCCTCACCTCGCGTGACAGACCCCACGAAGTGGCTCAGCAGACCTGGGTGGAGGCGACCACCGCGTACGAGACGAGCGACCCGGCCGTGACGCGGATCCTCGCCCAGGCGGTGCGAGATCTGGCGAGCCTCCGGATGTACCTGCACGACGAGACCGCCGCCCCCTGGGGGGATGCCGAGACCGACGAGGACGCCTGGGTGCCTGCAGCCGGGGTCCCCTGGTTCGTGTCGCTCTTCGGGCGCGATTCGCTCGTGGTCTCGCTCCAGACCCTCAGCTTGTCCCCGCGCTTTGCGCTCGGGACGCTGCGCGCGCTCGCTCGCCTGCAGGCCGACGCCTACGACGACGACCGGGACATGCAGCCGGGCAAGATCGAGCACGAGATCCGTCACGGCGAGCTCGCCGCCCTGCACCTGGTGCCCCACACCCCCTACTACGGCACCCACGACGCGACCTCGCTCTACGTGTGGGCCGCCGCGCAGGCGTGGCGCTGGCACGGCGACCGGGCCGAGGTCGACGCCATCCGTCCCCACGTCGAGCGTGCGCTCGACTGGGTCGACCGAGACGGCGACCGTGACGGCGACGGGCTCCAGGAGTACCAGACCCGCGCCGCGTCGGGCGGGTACTACAACCAGGGGTGGAAGGACTCGGGCGAGGCGATCGTCGACGAGCGAGGTGAGCTCGCTCGCCTTCCGATCGCGCTCTGCGAGCACCAGGGCTACGTGGTGGCCGCCAAACGTGCCTGGGCCGAGGTCCTCGAGCAGGTCTACGAGGAAGCGGAGGAGGCCGAGCGCCTGCGCAAGGAGGCCGACAGGCTCGCCGCCATGATTGAAGAGCTGTTCTGGTGGGAGGCGGAGGGCACCTACTACCTCGGCCTCGACGGCGCCAAGCGTCCGCTGCGCTCGGTCGCCTCCAACCCGGCACACCTCTTGTGGAGCGGGGCCGTGGACCCCGATCGCGCTCGCAGGACCGCCCAACGACTGCTCGCGGACGACATGTGGTCGGGCTGGGGGATCCGGACGATCTCTGCGGACCACCCCTCCTACAACCCCTTCTCCTACCAGGTCGGCTCGGTCTGGCCCCACGACAACGTGATCGCGGCCGCCGGGTTCCGCCGCTACGGCTTGGACGACGAAGCCGCGCAGGTCGTCCGGGCCGTCTTCGCCGCCGCCACCCGGTTCCGCTCGTCACGCTTGCCGGAGCTGTTCGCCGGGATCGAGCGCGACGCGAGCAACTTCCCGGTCCAGTACCTGGGCGCCAACGTCCCTCAGGCGTGGGCCTCGGGCGCGGTGATCCACGCCGTCGACGTGCTGATGGGGTACCAGGCAGACGCGGCCGGCCACCGCCTCACGCTGCGCCCGTTCCTGCCCGACTGGCTGTTGCACGTGCACCTCTCCGGGCTCGGGGTGGGCCGGTCCCGCCTGGAGCTCGCGGTCACGAGGGCGCCGCACGGACCGCCCGCCCTCGACGTGTCGCGAGCAGACGGCGTGGAGGTGACGCTCGATGTCCCGGCGCCGCCCGCGGCCCGCTGACACGCGTTGTCCGGAGCTCGCTGACGCGCCCCGCCCGCAGAGCCCCGACCATGCCCCGCCCGCAGAGCCCCGACGCGCCCCGCCCGCAGAGCCCCGACCATGCACCGCCTCAGAAGGTGCGATTGGTAACGTCGCACGGGTGACCGCGGTCGCTGCCACACACCTGCACGCCATGTCCGCGCCTGCGCCCCACGTCGCGACGCCGGTCTTCGAGGGGCCCATCGACCTGCTCGTCCACCTGGTCAACACCCACGAAGTGGACATCTTGGACGTCCCGCTCGCGCCGGTCGTCGACGGCTTCGTCGCCGTGCTCGGCGAGCGCCCCGAGACGGTGTCGCTGGACGAGCGCTCACAGTTCCTCCTCATGGCGTCGATCCTCGTCGAGATCAAGTCCAAGCGGCTCCTCCCCGGCCCCGACGGCGTGGACGAGGACGAGGAGCTCGGCGGCTGGGAGGAGCGCGACCTGCTGATCTCGCGGCTCTTGGAGTGCCGGGCGTACGCGGCGGCGGCCGACGCGTTCGTGGTGCTCGCCGAGCACGCCGCCCGCTCGGTCGCCCGTGAGGTGGGCCTCGACGACGGCTTTGTCGTCCACGCGCCGGACCTCCTCGAAGGCGTCACCTGCGACCGGCTGGCCCAGGCGTACCTGCGCGCCACGGCGGAGCGCCCCGCGCCGAGCGTCGACCTGTCGCACGTGACCGTCGACACGGTCACGGTCTCCGAGACCGTCCGGGCGCTCGCCGGCATGCTCCCCGGGCGCGGGCGAGTCTCCTTCCGGGAGCTGACCGCGGGCCTCGAGACCCGGATCCAGGTGATCGTCCACTTCCTCGCGGTGCTCGAGCTGTGCAAGCTGGGCAAGGTGGCAGTCGGCCAGGCCGAGCGCTTCGGGGACTTGGAGATCGAGTGGGTGGGGGAGGACCATCCACTCGCCGAGGCGCTCGTCGGTGCCGACGAGTACGAGGGCTGACCCGTTGACCCGCACCGCGCCCGAGACGCTCGCGCCCGAGACGCTCGACCCGTTGACCCGGATCGCGCCGGAGATCCTCGCCCCATGAACGACGACCAGCTCTCCCGCGCCATCGAAGCGGTCGTCATGGTCGCCGTGGAGCCGGTGCCCCCGGGGCTCCTCGCGGAGCTCGTGGAGGAGCCGGCGGAACGCGTCGAGGCCGCCTGCGCGCGGCTCGCCGCCGCCTATCGCGAGGAGCAGAGGGGCTTCGTCCTCGCCAGGGTGGCCGGCGGCTACCGCTACCAGAGCCACCCCGAGCTCGCCCCCTACGTCGAGCGGTTCGCCAACCGCGACGTCTCGCACCGCCTGTCGACCGCGGCGCTCGAGACCCTGGCGATCATCGCCTACCGCCAGCCGGTCTCGAGGGCCCAGATCGGCGCGCTCCGGGGGGTGAACGCCGACGGCGTGGTGCGGCTCTTGGAGCAACGCGGCTACATCTCGGCGGTGGGCCGCGCCGAGGGCCCCGGCCAGCCCATCCTCTACGGCACGACGGACCTGTTCTTGGAGCGGCTCGGTCTCGACAACCTCTCTCAGCTCCCTGCGGTCGAGGACTTCCTCCCCGGCGTGGAGGTGGCGGCCGAGCTCGAAGAGACGCTCCGGCACCCTGCCGCCCCCGCCACCAGCGCTGCCCCCGACACCAGCCGTGATGACACCGAGGTCTGAGGCCGACCGTTCCTAGACACTCAGCGGAACTGAGTCCCGCCTTGTGGGTGGCCCCGAACGGTCTTGGGCCACCTGGTCTGCCGGGGTGGTCCGTTCAGCCGGTCGGGTCTTGTGTCGCAGGTGCGGCCGCCCTCTGGCCCCTCGGG
>DAHWOV010000036.1:0-33753 GCA_027339205.1 Acidimicrobiaceae bacterium
AGCAGGGGGCGGGTGAGGAGGAACTCCTCGGAGAAGATGTCGGCCTCGAGGGTCTGCCAGTCGGCGGAGCGGCCACCCTCGCCCACCATCCCGCCCCCGGCCACCTGCTCGGCCTGGATCCGCAGCAGCTGCTTGCGGTAGTCCCACTCGTAGAGGGCCTTCGCCTCGTCGAGGCCCTCGTAGCACTGCAGCCGGATCAGCCTCGCACCCGACAGCTCGGCGACCGAGGGCGGCTTGCGCAGCTCGAGGGAGCGGAGCGACCGGACGATCCGCGCCACCTGGTCCGAGAGCTCCTCGCTGATCCCAGGCACCCGGCGCAACACGATCTCCCGCTCCCGGGTCAGCTCCGGATAATCCACATGCAGATAAAGGCAGCGCCGCTTGAGGGCCTCGGAGAGCTCCCGCGTGTTGTTGGACGTGAGGAAGACCATCGGCACCTGGCGGGCACGCACCGTCCCGAGCTCGGGGATCGACACCTGGTACTCGGAGAGCACCTCGAGGAGGAGCGCCTCGGTCTCGAGCTCGACGCGGTCGATCTCGTCGACGAGGAGCACCACCGGGTCCTCGCTGCGGATCGCCTCGAGCAGCGGGCGCGTGAGCAGGAACGCCTCGGAGAAGATGTCGGCCTCGAGGTCCGCCCAGGTGGACGCCGACTGCTCCGCCTGGATCCTGAGCAGCTGCTTTCGGTAGTTCCACTCGTACAGCGCCTTCGCCTCGTCGAGCCCCTCGTAGCACTGGAGCCGGATGAGGCGTCGCCCGGCCATCTCGGCAACCGACTTGGCCAGCTGGGTCTTGCCGGTCCCTGCAGGACCCTCGACCAGGACGGGCTTCTCGAGGCGGCCGGCGAGGTAGACGACCCCGGCGATGCGCTCGTCGGCGACGTAGCCCACCCGGCCGAGCCCCGCACGCACCTCGTCGATCGAGCCGAGCCCGGCGCGCTCGGGACTGGGCCGCCGGGTCACCGCCGCACCTGGCCCTCTCCCCGCACGACCCACTTCACGCAGGTCAGCTCCTTCGGCCCCATGGGACCGCGCGCGTGCAGCTTCTGGGTGGAGATGCCCACCTCTGCACCGAGGCCCAGCTCCCCCCCGTCGACGAAGCGGGTGGAGGCGTTGACGAGGACCGCCGCCGCGTCGACCTCACGGACGAACCGGTCGGCACGAGAAAGGTCGCGCGTGACGATCGCCTCCGAGTGGCCCGAGCCGAAGCGCGAGATGTGGTCGATCGCGGCGTCGAGGTCGTCGACCACCGCGACGGCGAGCTTCATCGCGAGGAACTCCGTGGCGAAGTCCTCGTCGGTCGCCGGCGCGGCCGCCAGGAGGTGTGCACGTGCCCGCTCGTCGGCGACGAGCTCCACCTCGGCGAGCGAGGTGGAGAGCCGGCCGAGCAGCGCCGGCGCGACCTCGGCGTGGACGAGCAGCGTCTCCATCGCGTTGCACACGCCCGGCCGCTGGGTCTTCGCGTTGACCACGATGCGCTCCGCCATGTCGAGGTCGGCCGACTCGTCCACGTAGACGTGGCAGTTGCCGTCCCCGTCGAGGATGTAGGGCACGGTGGCGTGCTCGACCAGCGACGTGATCAGCGCCTTGCCGCCGCGCGGGACGAGGCAGTCGACGAGGCCCCGCAGCCGCATGAAGGCGACCGCGGTCTCGTGGCTCGTGTCCTCCACGAGAGCGGCGGCGTCCTCGGGGAGGCCGGCCTTCGAGAGCGCTCTCCGCAGGACCGCTGCCACCGCTCGGTTGGACTCGAGCGCCGACGACGAGCCGCGGAGCAGCACGGCGTTCCCCGCCTTGAGGCAGATCCCCGCCGCGTCGCTCGTCACGTTGGGCCGGTTCTCGTAGATCACGCCCACGACACCGAGCGGCACGCGGATCCGCTCGACCCGCAGCCCGTTGGGGCGGACCCACCCGTCCACCACCTCGCCGACGGGGTCGGGCAGCGCAGCGACGGCCCGCAGCCCTTCGGCCATCTGCTCCACGCGGCGCTCGGTGAGCGCCAGCCGGTCCAGCGCGGTCGCGTCCAGCCCCTCGCGCTCGGCGTGCCCGAGGTCCTTGCGGTTGGCCTCGAGCACCGCGGCACTGTCGCCCACGAGCAGGTCGGCCGCAGCACGCAGCGCGTCGTCGCGGACGGCCGACGAGGCTCGACCGACCTCTCGCGACGCGGCCCGCACCCGGTGCGCGAGGCCCTCGAGGTCGGACGTCGACATCGCCCCAGCCTACCGGCGACCCGGTGGCGATCCCTGCTCGGGTCAGGCCAGGAGGATCACGAGGTCGTCGCGGTGGACCGCGACCGGCGAGAGCTCGTCGGGCAGCTCCTCGCTCCGCCGACCGACCCACTCCGGCGCGCGATCCGACGCGTAGCGCACGAGGCCCTTGGCGAACACCGCGCCGTCGGTGCCCGCGATCTCCACCGCGTCGTCGGGGTCGAAGTCTCCACGGCACTCGACCACGCCTGCAGGGAGCAGCGAGCGGCCTCGCTCGACGAGCGCCCGGCGGGCCCCGTCGTCGACGACGAGCAGTCCCGAGGCGCCCAACGCGAAGGCGATCCACAGCTTGCGCGCCGGCATCCGCTCGCTGCCCGCCCTGCACACGGTCCCCACCCCCGGCACCCCGCCGAGCACGTCGGTGAGCACGCCCGGGCGGCGCCCGTCGGCGATGACCGTCGTGATCCCCGAGCGGCTCGCCATGCGCGCGGCTGCGAGCTTGGAGGCCATCCCGCCACTCCCGACGGTCCCGGGACCCCCCGCCAGCTCCATGAGGTGCTGGTCGACCTCCACCACCTCCTCGATGAGCGAGCCGGCGCCGAGCCGGGGATCCGCGCTGAGGAGGCCGGGGGTGTCCGTGAGCAGCACGAGCAGGTCCGCACGCACGAGATGCGCGACCAGTGCGGCGAGCCGGTCGTTGTCACCGAAGCGGATCTCCTCGTCGGCGACCGCGTCGTTCTCGTTGACCACCGGCACGACGCCCAGCTTCCAGAGATGCTCCAGGGTCGCGCGGGCGTGCAAGTACTGGCGCCGGTGGCCGAAGTCGAGCGGCGCAAGCAGGACCTGGCCCACGAGCAGCCCGTGCGCGCCGAGGGCGTCCTGCCATGCCCGCATGAGCCGCTGCTGGCCCACCGCGGACAGCGCCTGGAGGACGGCGGGATCCGAAGGCCGTCCCCCCGACCTCCCCAGCGCTGCCCACCCGCACACGATGGCCCCCGAGGACACGACCGCGACGTGGCGATCGGCGCGTACGAGCGCAGCAACCTGTGTGCAGAGCGCTCCCACCGCTTCAGCGTCGACCTCGCCGCCCGGGGTCGTGACCGTGGACGACCCGACCTTCACGACGACCGCACCCGCCGTTCCCGCCATAGGCCAACGAGGGTAGCGGAGGCCCTCGGGGCACAGCCCGACCCGGCGCACGACCCGAAGTCAGCGCCTCCCGCCGCGGCCTGGGGGGCGCCGCCCTCGGGGGCGGCGCGCGTCGTGCTCGGCGGGCGCTACCGCTTGGTCCCGGAACCACGCGAAGGAGAGGACCCCGACCGACACCTCGTCGCCATCGCGCGCACCTGCGCGGGCGAGCGCCCGGTCGACGCCCAGTCGCTGGAGCCGACGCACCGCCTCGGCGAGCGCGGCGTCGTCGGTGAGGTCCGACAGGCTCACGGCGCGTCGGGCGTCACGTCCCTCGACGCGCCAGGCGTGAGGACCCAGGCGCTCGACCACGACGCCGTCGGGCACCGGGCGATGGACGACCACCGTCCCGGCGGTCGGCACTTCCGCCTCGGGCTCCTCGCCGCCGGCCGCGGTGCCGGCCCCGCTCGTCTCGAGGAAGAGGGCGCCTGTCTCATGGGGCGCGCTGTGCTGCGCCCTCCGGGAGCCGACGACGAGCGCTGCCATGCGCTGCACAAGCTCTCCGACCCCCTCGCCCGTCACGGCCGAGATCACGAGATCGAACAGCGGCTCACCGCAGTCGTCGGGCCCTGCGGCGTCGGGCTCTCCGGCGTCGGGCCCTGCGGCATCAGGCCCTGCGGCATCAGGCCCTGCGGCGTCGGGACCTGCGGCATCGGGCCCTGCCGCGTCGGCCTTCGAACCCACCACCAGGCGCGGCCGAGCGAGGAGCGCCGGCTCGTAGCGCCCGAGCTCCGCGAGCAGCACGGCGAGCTGCGTGGCGGCGGGCGCCGCGGCCGTCGGTGCCATGTCCACGAGCACGACGAGCACCCGCGCGCGCTCGACGTGGCGGAGGAACCGGTGCCCGAGCCCTCTCCCCTCTGCCGCGCCCTCGACGAGGCCCGGGACGTCGGCGACCACGAGCTCGGTCTCGTCGCCCCCGCTGCCCACCCGCACGACGCCGAGATGTGGCTGGAGCGTCGTGAAGGGGTAGTCCGCGATCTTCGGACGTGCCGACGAGATCGCGGCGATGAGCGTCGACTTGCCCGCATTGGGAAACCCGACCAACGCGACGTCGGCAGTGAGCTTCAGCTCCAGGTCGAGCCAGCGCTCCTCGCCGTGCTCCCCCTGCTCGGCGAACGCCGGGGCCCGACGCCCATTGGAGAGGAAGCTGGCGTTGCCACGACCTCCCCTGCCGCCGGCGGCCGCGAGCCAGCGGTCCCCGGGGACCGAGAGGTCGCGGAGGGCAGCACCGTCGCGGTCGCGCACCACCGTGCCCACCGGAACCGCCACCTCCAGGTCCGCGCCGCGCTGTCCGTGTCGGCGTCTGCCCGCCCCGTGCGCCCCGTCGCCGGCGCGGCGGAACGGATGGTCCTTGAAGCCGAAAAGCGAGGCCTGATTGGGATCGGCGACGAGCCAGACGTCGCCGCCGCGGCCGCCGTCGCCGCCGTCGGGCCCGCCACGCGCGACATGCGCCTCGCGCCGGAAGGAGACGGCGCCCGCGCCGCCGTCCCCCGCCCTGGCGTGCAGCTGCGCCTCGTCGACGAACCCTGACACGCTCGTGGATCCTACGGCCACGTTCCTCGTGAAGGGCCGAGGGCGCGACCGACCCTCAGCCCCCTGAGAGACGGCGCGCTCTCGCGGCCACCTCCCTGCGAGCGCCCGCCTCGTCGACGCTGCGGCACTCGCCCCCTTCGACCAGCCGGCGGCCCCCGACCCAGACGTCGGTGATCAGGCGGCTCGACGCCGCCCAGACGAGGAGCGTCAGGATGTCGGCGTCGCTGTCGGCGGGGACGAACGCGGCGTCGTCGAGCTCGACGCGGACGAAGTCGGCGAGCCTGCCCGGCTCGAGCGAGCCGCAGTCGAGCCCGAGCGCGGCACCGCCGCCGCGCGAGGCGAGCGACAACGCGTCGAGGGTCCCGAGCGCCGACGCGTCACACGCGACAGCACGGGCGAGGAGCGGCGCGAGCCTGAGCTCCTCCCAAAGATCGAGATTGTCGTTGGACGCCGGCCCGTCGGTGCCGAGCCCCACCCGGATCCCCCGCGCCAGCATGGCGCCGACCTTGGCCACGCCGCTCCCGAGCTTCGCGTTGCTCTGCGGGCAGTGGGCGACGGCGACGTCGTGCTGGGCGAAGAGGTCCATCTCCTCCTCGTCCAGCCACACAGCGTGCGCGGCGAGCACCCGGCAGTCGAGCAGCCCCGCGCGCGCCAGCGCCTCGGGCGCTCCGCATCCCTGCCGCGCGCGGACGGCTGCGTCCTCGGCCCGGGTCTCCGACACGTGCACGTGGACGAGCGCGTCAAGCTCCCTCGCGGCCCCTGCGACGGCATGGAGCGCCTCGGGGGGAAGGGTGTAGGCGGAGTGGGGCCCGAGCCCCACGGTGAGACGGCCCTGGTGCCCGTCGAGCTGCGCGTGCAGCTCGACGGCATCCTCGAGGAAGTGCCGCCACACGCTCTGACGACCGGCGCCCGGCACGTCGAGGATGCCGGGCGTGACGACGCAGCGGATCCCGGCATCGAGCGCCGCCTCGGCGACCGCCCGCGGGTGCAGGTAGAGCTCGCAGGTGGTCGTCACTCCGGCCCGAAGGAGCTCGGCGCAGCCGAGCTGCATCCCCCACCACACGTCGTCGGGGGCCAAGCGCGCCTCGCGGGGCCAGACGGCCTCGGCGAGCCAGCGCTCGAGCGGCAGGCCGTCTCCCACCCCTCGAAGCAGCGTCATGGGAGAGTGGCCGTGCGTGTTCACGAGCCCCGGCATGAGGAGCCCCCCCACGCGCCGCACGGCGGAGATCCTCGCTCGCGGCGCGTCCGCCGCCGCGCCGACCCAGGCGACACGGTCCCCGGTGACGTCGAGCGCGCCGGGACGGTGGATGCTGCACTGCGCGTCCATGGTGACCACGCAGTCGGCGAGGTAGCGCACCACGGCGGGCGGGCCGTCCGGAGGGTCCGCCGCGCGCAGGGCTTCACCCGGCAGCGTCACACGCGCCGGCGGAGGGTGACGTAGAGGCGGCGCGAGAGATCGGCACCGATCGCGACGGACGTTGCCTGCGTCGCGAGCATCAAGGTGCCGTCCGGCGCGCGAGAGACGACGGTGGCGTCGCTCCCTGGGACGAACCGGTGCTCATCGAGGTAGATGAGGGCGTCGGTGTCCATCTCCACCTCCTCGCTGATGCGGGCGAGACAGACCCGGTCACCTTCGACGACCTCCGCGAGCGGACGTTGGGCGCCGAGCGGCTGAGGCGTCCTCGAGCCGGGGATCGGATTGCCGTGGGGGCACGTCGGGGGGTCACCGAGCAGCTGGACGAGCCGAGCCTCGACGTCGTCGGAGATCACGTGCTCCCACCGGCCGGCCTCCCGGTGGACCTTGTGCCACTCGAGGCCGATCACGTCGGCGAGCAGACGCTCGGCGAGGCGGTGCTTGCGCACCACCTTCTCCGCCAGTTGCGAGCCCGTCTGGGTGAGCTCGACAACACGGCCGTCCCTGCGGACGTACCCGTCCTCGGCAAGACGGTCGAGCATCTCGGAGACCGAGGGCGCGGAGCGACCGAGGCGCTCGGCGATGCGTGCCTGGATCGGAAGCGTGCCTTCTTCCTTCAAGGAGTGGATCGTCTGGAGGTACTCCTCGACGGGAGGGTGGTAGCCGTCGTCTGTCACCGAGTGCGCCACTCTCGCCGAGCCTATCCATCAGGGTGCCCCGAGGGCCGGCGGCGTCCTGCGTCAGAAGGCGGCCGCTGCTCGGGAGCCCGGCCAGAGGCAAGCGACGGCACCTCGTAGCATGACGCCCGTGCCCACGACGAGCCCGGGGGCAGCCGGCGCGAACCCCTTCGACCAGGCGCGCATCGCCGCCCGTGAGCTCGCGCGCTTGACGGGCGCACCACGTCACGACGTCCTCATCGTGCTCGGCACGGACCTCTCAGCGGTTGCAGGGCCGCTCGGTGCGACAGGGCCGCCGGTCGACCTCACCTCGCTGCCGTGGTTCGCCCGCCTCACCGGCCCCGGGCACCGGCCCGAAGCGTGGTCCGTCGACGTCGAGGGGAGACGCGCCCTCGTCGTCTCCGGCCGCCTCCACCTCTACGAGGGACGGAGCCCGGCGGAGGTCGTCCACCTCGTCCGCACGGCGATCGCAGCGGGAGTCGAGGTCGTCGTCCTCACCTGCAGCGCGGGTGCCGTCAATCCCGGGCTCTCCTTGGGAGAGGTGGTCTCGATCCGCGACCATCTGAACTTGACCGGCACGTCCCCGCTCGTCGGGATGCCGACCGAGATGCCCGGGGTCTCCCGCCACGTCAACATGACGGACGCCTGGTCGGGCCGCCTTCGGGCGCTCGCCCGCGCCGTCGCGCCGCTCGAAGAAGGCGTGTACGCGCACATGACCGGGCCGCAGTTCGAGACCCCCGCCGAGGCTCGGATGCTCGCGGTCCTCGGTGCCGATCTCGTCGGGATGTCGACGGTGCCCGAGGCAATCGCGGCGCGCCACCTCGGAGCAGAGGTGCTCGGGCTCGCCGTCGTCACCAGCGCCGTGGCTGCGGGCCGACTCGCCGTGGACGACGTCGCGCGCGTGGCGGACGAGGCGGTGCCGGTCGTGGCGAAGACGGTGACCGGCGTCCTTCGGGGGCTGGACGACCCAGGCGGGCCGCAGCCGCAGGCGAGGCCCGAGCCGCAGGCGAGGCCCGAGCCGCCGGCGAGTCCTCGCCAGGGCTGACGAGGGACTGACGGGCTTGACTGCTAACCAGGGACGACGTCGACGAGCTTGCGGTTCTTGCGGGTGCCGAACTTCACGACCCCGTCAGCCGTCGCGAACAGCGTGTCGTCGCTGCCCCGGCCCACGTTCACTCCCGGGTGGAACCGCGTGCCGCGCTGGCGAACGATGATGGCTCCCGCTCGGACGCTCGTGCCGGCGAAGACCTTCACCCCCAGACGCTGCGCGTTCGAGTCACGGCCATTGCGGGTGGACCCGCCGCCCTTGGTCTTCGACATCGTTCCTCCTCGTCGCCCGCTCGACCCTCGTCGCCCGCTCGACCGTCAGCGTGCCGTGATCGAGACGATCTCGACCGTCGAGTACCGCTGGCGGTGGCCCCATCGGCGGCGCTGGTTGGTCTTCGACTTGTAGGTCATCGCGTCGATCTTCAAACCGAGCTCCTCGCCCACCACCCGGCCGGTCACCGCGACCCCGGCCAGCTCGTCGGCGGTGGCTCGAACCTGGCCGCCCTCTTCGACCAGGAGCAGGGGCTCGAGCGCCACCTCGGCCCCGACAGGCTGGCCAAGGCGCTCCACTCGGACGCGCTGCCCCTCGGCGACGCGCTCCTGCTTGCCTCCGCTACGGATCACGGCGTACATGGGAGCGGAAGCTTATCGCAGCCGGCTCAGCGCACCGACGCATCCAAGACGATCCCCCGCCCGTGGCACACCTCGCACTCGGTGGAGAGCGACTCGATCAGCCCCTCGGAGATGCGCTTTCGGGTCATCTCGACGAGGCCCAGCTCTGAGATGTCGAACACCTGGGTCCTCGTCTTGTCCCGGGCTAGGGCCGCCCGGAGCGCCGCCGCGACCTTGTCCCGGTTCTCCTTCAGCTCCATGTCGATGAAGTCGATGACGATGATCCCGCCGATGTCCCGGAGCCGGAGCTGGCGCGCGACTTCCTCGGCAGCTTCGAGGTTGTTGCGGAAGACCGTTTCTTCGAGGTTGCTCTTCCCGACGTTCTTGCCGGTGTTGACGTCGATGACCGTGAGCGCCTCGGTGCGCTCGATGATGAGCGACCCTCCCGAGGGCAGCCACACCTTGCGGTCGAGCGCCTTGTGCAGCTGCTCATGGACGTGGTAGCGGTCGAAGAGCGGCTGGCCCTCCGCTGCAGGATCGTAGAGCTCGACCCGGTCCGCGAGGTCGGGGCTCATCTGCTCGACGTAGCTGCGTACCTCGTCGAAGAGGTCGGGATCGTCGATGATCACCCCGCGGTACTCGCTGTTCAGCTCCTCGCGCAGGATCCGGACCGCCAATTCGGGCTCCCGGTAGAGGAGGCCGGGACCGGTCATCCGTTGGGCCGTCCGCTCGATGCTCTCCCACTGCTGGAGCAGCCCCTGCACGTCCCTGCGCAGCTCGTCCTGTGTGGCCCCCTCGGCCGCAGTGCGCACGATCAGGCCGTGACCCTGCGGGCGCAAGGCGTCCACGATCCTGCGCAGACGCCGCCGCTCGTTGTCGCCGAGCCGCTTGGAGATCCCCACCGCCTCGCTGTTGGGGACGAACACTGCGAAGCGACCCGGGATGGACACCTCCTGGGTCAGCCTGGCGCCCTTGGCGCCGATCGGGTTCTTCGTCACCTGGCACAGGATCAGCTGGCCAGGCCGAAGCACGTCCTCGATGCGCGGCTCGGGACCGCGTGCGCCGGCGTCGACGTCGTCGGTGTCGTAGCGGACGTCGCCCCGGTACAAGACGGCGTTCTTCGGGATGCCGATGTCGACGAAGGCGGCCTCCATGCCGGGGAGGACGTTCTGCACCCTCCCCACGTAGATGTTCCCGTCGATCTGGGTGGTCTCGTCCTGGGCGCGCGACACGAAGTGCTGGACGAGGGACCGTCCCTCGAGGACCGCGATCTGGGAGAGGCCGGGCTGGAAATGGACGCAGATCAGGTACCGCCCGGTCGAGCGTGCCTTGCGGTCACGACCGGCACGCCGCCTGCGGCGGCGCGAGGGCTCGGCCCCGGCTCCAGCACTCCCGGCTTCGGCACTCCCGGCTTCGGCTGCGGCGGCTCCGGCGCTCCCGGCTCCGGCTGCGGCTCCAACTCCGGCACCGGCACCGGCTCCGGCTCCGGCACCGGCTCCGGCGACGCCTACGCGAGCAAGCCCGTTGCCGCCGGGCCTGGCCACGAGGTCCGGGGGCAACGGCGGCGAGGGACGGCGCGAGCCTGCCGTCGGGGATGCGACGAGCGGGCGCGTGGGAGGGGCCGGCCTCGTGTCCCCGATCCGCGGCCTGGTCCCAAGGGTCCCTGCGTCCGGGCGCGTCCTCTCGTCGGCGTGGTCGGACCCGTCACCCTTCCCGCGCGTCGTCTCCCGCCGCGAGGCATCCGCCGCCGGCGTCGCCTCCTCCGGCGGAGGGCCGGTGGCGGCCCGTCCGTTCTCCAGCTCTTCCATGAGGGAGATCCCTCCTTCGACAAGTCATGACGCCCGCCCTCGGGCGTGCGCGGCGACGGCACCGGCCTCGCGGCCCCCAACGGCCAGCGGTTCCATCCGAATCCCGTCGCGCTCGATCCATTGATGCGTCCGGCGAGCCCGTGAGAGCGCCACGCCGGGTCCGAGTACTTCCAACAGCTCGCTCGGCCGGACGCCACGCGGGCTGGTGGCGAGCTCGGCGTCGAGCCACTGACCCCCCGGATGCGTCGGCTCATGACGGCCGTCACCGGCACGGGGCTCGACGCTCAGGGCCAGTACTGCGGGGCGCAGGTCGTCGAGGGCGGAACGTCCCTTGCGCTCCCGTTCGATGAGGGCAGTCGGCGCAGCGAGCAGCCGCTCGACACGCGACACCAGCTCCTCTGCTGCCAAACCGAGCACCTCCAGCTTCCAGCTGCACGATGATACCTCCTGCTGGAGCGACCCCCGCCCCGATCGGAGCGCCGCGACCACCTGGACGTCGACGCCCTCGGGGAGGAGCCGTGAGAGATGCGCGGAGAGGGCGTCGGACGACCGAGCGACGACAGAGGGTTCTCCCAGGTCGCCGGCACTCCAGCCGAACTGGTCACCGGCGCCCGGGAGGAGCGAGACGTCGAGGTACTCGGCGAGGGACTCCGCCCCGGTCGCCAGGGCGTGGCCGAAGCTGAGGAGGGGCCTCGGCGAGAACCCTCCTGACCACGCGACCGGCAACCCGCTGCGGCGAAGGGCTCGCTCCCACATTCGCACGACGTCGCGATGGCTCGTGAAGCGGACCTTGCCGATCTTTGAGTAGCGGACCCGCAGGCGCTGCGCGGGGACCGACGCAGGGTCGTTCACGGTGTCAGCGCCGGACGCCGCCCAGGTGGACCGGAATGCGCCCGCCCTGGTCGAGATCCTGGCAAGTTCCCTGGCTCCCTCCCGCAGGAGGACGCGGCGACGCGACGACGTGCTCCAGCCCGAAGCCGGTGCAGGCGCCGCAGTCGTAGCACGGCGTCCAGCGGCAGTCCTCCAACGTCCCGCCCGACAGCGCCTCCTGCCAGTCGTCCCACAGGAAGTCCGGATGCAGCCCGGCAGACACGTGCGCCCACGGCAGGCACTCGTCTCGCTCGCGGGGGCGGTGGACGATCTCGTCGAGGGACAGCCCCTCCGCCGCGAGCGCCTCTTCCCACTTCGCGAGCTCGAAACGTTCCGACCATTCCTGGAACGTGCCGCCGTCTCGCCACACGCGTTCGATGACCGCCCCCACGCGTCGGTCGCCTCGGCTCGCGATGCCCTCCGCCACCGAAGCCTCCGGGTCGTGCCAGCGGATCGTGAGCCCGCGCACTCCGCGCGCGGCGCCTCGCAGGAGCGCGATCTTGCGATGGAGCTCGGCAGCCGTGTCCTGGGGTGCCCACTGGAACGGCGTCTGGGGCTTGGGGACGAAGCCGCCGACCGATGCCACGACCGTCACCGACCGGTGGTAGCGGTGCCCGATCTCCGCGCACCGACGGCCGAGATCCGCGATCGCCGTCACGTCCTCGTCCCGCTCGGTCGGCAGTCCGATCAGGAAGTAGAGCTTCACCCTTCTCCAGCCCTGGGCGAAGGCCGCGTCCACGGCGCTGTAGAGGTCCTCCTCCGAGATCAGCTTGTTGATCACCTTGCGCATGCGCCAGGTGCCGCCCTCGGGTGCGAACGTGAGCCCGGTGCGCCGGACCCGCTGGATCTCGGCCGCGGTCCCGACCGTGAAGGCGTCGACGCGCAAGCTCGGCAGGCTCACTGAGACCCGCCCCTCGTAGCGGGGGTCGCCGATCACCTCGCCGACGAGCGTCTCGACCCCCGAGAAGTCGGCGGTCGACAGAGACGTCAGCGCCACCTCTTCGTAACCGGTGCGCGCCAGGCCCTCGTCGATCATCTCGCGGATCTGGGACCTGGTTCGTTCCCTGACTGGGCGGGTGACCATCCCCGCCTGGCAGAAGCGGCACCCACGCGTGCAGCCACGGAAGACCTCCACGTTGAGCCGGTCGTGGACGACCTCGGTGACCGGCACGAGCTGCCGGCGCGGGTAGCGCCACTGCGCGAGGTCAGCGACGGTCCGCTTCTCCACCTTTGCGGGCGCGCCCGGCTGCCGCTCGAGCGCGGCCAACCGGCCCTCTTCGTAACGCGGGCGGTAGAGCGACGGCACGTAGACGCCGGGGATCATCGCGAGCTCCTGCAGGACCTCCTCGCGTGATCCTCCGGACGTGGCGGGGAGGAGCCGCACGAGCAACTCGCTCAGCTCTCCGATCACTTCTTCGCCATCGCCGACGACGAACGCATCCACGAAGTCCGCGAGCGGCTCCGGATTGAACGTGCAATGGCCGCCCGCAACGACGAGAGGGTCGCACGACGCACGCTGTGACGAGCGGATCGGCACCCCGGCGAGGTCGATCATGTTGAGGACGTTGGTGTAGACGAGCTCTGCGGAAAGGTTGAAGGCGAGCACGTCGAACGCCCGTGCGGGGAGATGGTTCTCCAACGAGAAGAGCGGCACGCCCGTCGCACGCATCGCTTGCTCCATGTCGACCCACGGGGCGTACGCGCGCTCGGCGAGCGCGTCGGCGCGGTCATTGAGCAGCTCGTAGAGGATCTGGAGCCCTTGGTTGGGCAGCCCGATCTCATAGACGTCGGGATAGCAGAGCAGCCACGCCACCTTCCCGCCGCCGTGCACGGGAGACGACGCACCCTGCTCGCCGCCGATGTACCTCGCGGGCTTCTGTACACCGAGGAGGAGCGGCTCGATCCTCGGCCACAACGACCGCACCATTGGCAGCTCTGACGGCCCCGACGTCGACGTCTGCGGCGTCCCCATGAACCAGCAAGTCTACGGGGGCCCGCGAACGCTCCCTCCAGGTCGCCTGCTCGCTCCTCGGCTCCGTCGGAGGGTTACCAGTGCACCGCCACCTGCGGTTGGAGTGCCCGACGCTGTCGTGGTCGTGGTGGTCGTCGTGGGCGGCGTGGTCGTGGTGGTCGTCGTGGGCCGCGTGGTCGTGGGCGTCGGTGTGGTGGGCGGCGTGGTCGTGGGCGTGGGTGTGGTCGTGATGGGCGGCGCAGTTGTCACCGGCGAGGTGGGAATGGAGGCCGGCGGGACGGTCGTGGTGGTCGTCGGCACGGGGGTCCCGGCCGCCGGGTTGGACTTCGCGGCTGTGAGCGACGGCTGATGCGCCGCCGTCGGGAGGATGAGTGTGTGGTTGGGGGGGTTGGTGTACAGGTAGTTGAAGATGCTCGCAACGGCTGGCGCGGCCGCGAGGTCGCCGTAGCCGCCCTGTGCCACAGCGACCGCGACCACGTACTGGGTGGGGGCGCCGACGGGCCCGAACCCTACGAACCACGCGTTGGGCGAGCGCACTGTGGTCGATGTCGCGGTTGTCGCGGTGCCGGTCTTGCCCGCGATGACGTAATTGCTCGGAACGTGGGAGTCCTGCTGGAAGATTCCGTAGGCCGTGCCCTTGGGTGTGTGCGTCACGCCGACGAACCCCTGGAGCATCGCCTGGTAGTTGGCTGTCGAGATCGTCACGTGACCGGTCACCTTCGGAGCGACACGCTGGACGACCTTGCCCTCAGGGGACACGATCGCGCCGACCACCTCGGGCCGGTGCCGTACGCCGTGATCGGCGAACGTGGCGTACGCGTCCGCCTGCTCGATCGGGGTGAGCACGGTCTCGCCCTGCCCGAACGCCATCTCGATGTTTGTCCCCGGGTACCACGACGTGTTGGGGTATCCCTTGGGTGTCAGCCGATGGAGCTCCTCGCGCATCCGCTGGCTGTCGACTCGTCCCTTGACCTCGCCGGGCAGGTCGATGCCGGTCAGGTCCCCGTACCCGTACTCGTGGGCGACCTTCTGGATCGCTGTGTTGCCGTAGCGATGACGGTCGATCCAGAACTGCAGGCCCAGTGTGTAGAAGAAGAAGTCGTCCGACTCAGTGAGCGCCAGCCGGACTGTGATGACGCCGGCGTCGAATGCTGTCGCGTCGTGGAAGGAGCACTTGCCGACGCATGTCGGGTACCCGTGAGCCCGGACTGTGAAGATGCCGGTGTCGTCCTTGGTCGATGTGGGCGTGATCAGGCCGTCTTGCAGCGCAGCGGTCGCGGTGGCGAGCTTGAAGGTCGATCCGGGGGTGTAGAGCCCCTGGATGGCATAGTCGTTGAGCGGGCATCCGCCTGTCGCCACGGTGCAGCCCGCTCGCAGCGCGTCGTAGTTGGCGGTCGAGATGCCGCCGACCCACTCTGTGAGGCTGTACGTCGGGTTGGAGGCCATGGCCAACACCGCCCCCGTCTCGGCGTTCATCACGACGACCGCGCCGTTGGGCGCCGCGGGGAAGTGCCCGAATGTGAGGTGCGACCGGTCCGCCGCCATGTCCTGGGCAAGTGCCTGCTGGGCGTACTTCTGCAACGCTGCTGTGAGATTGAGGACGACCGTGTCCCCCTGTACCGACGGGCGCTTGCGCACCACTCCTACCTCTGTGCCCGTAGGGGTCACCTCCAGGGTCTCACGCCCGGGCTTCCCCCGCAGATACTTCTCCTCCTCTGCCTCCACCCCCGTCTTGCCGATCTGCGAGGTCTGCGTGTAACCCTGGTTGGCGTACTTCTTGAGCGCTGTCGCTGTGATGGGGCCTGCATAGCCGAGCACGTGCGTTGCGGTCGTCCCGCCTTGGGGATAGTCGCGCACGGTCACCTGGACGACTGTCACCCCAGGGAACTGCGACTGGTGCGCGCCGAGGTACTGGACCACCGAGGGCGGCGCGTCCTGGAGGACGGGCACCGGCTCGTACGGGCTGTACTGCAGATCTGTCAAGGCGGAGCGAACCGCCTCGGGAGTGATCCCGCACAGCGCTGCGACCTTCCCGACTATGGCAGGGTTCGACGTTGCTTCGGCACGTGACAGCACGACCTCGTTCTCCACCTTGTTCCCTGCGAGCACCACGTCGCGGCGGTCCACGATCAGCCCGCGGGGGGCGGGGACTGTCACGGTGCGCAACGCGTTCTGGTTCACCGCCGACACGTATTGGTGACGGTTGATCACCTGGAGGTCCCAGAGGCGCAGTGCCATCACCCCGAAGAGCACGAGGACGATGGCCCCGGCGACGCGCATGCGGACCCGGGGGCGGGACGGCACCTCCTCGGGCGAGGCGACGAACGCCGCGACGTTGAGGCTCCGGCGGGGGCGCATCCGCAACCGCCCGGCATGGGACCTGCCGCGACCGCCGGACCTGTGCTTGCGACCGAGGGCTCGCGGGAACAGGCGGCGGCGCCTGTGCAGCGGATGACGCAGCGAGCGCCGGCTCACGGACGACCCCTCGCCGGAGACCGCTCGGCAGGCGCTGCCAAGGCCCAGCGCATGATCCGCACTGCGGGACCCGCGAGCACCGCGTTCGTGACGGAGATCACCGCGACGACGACGCCGAGATCGACATGGAGGAACTGGGACTCGCCCAAGACAGCGCCGAGCACCGCGTACAGCATGACCGCCACCGCGCTGGCGCTGAGCGCGACCAGCGTGGGCAGCCCGCGCACCTCGCGCACGACGCCTCCCGAGACGGCTCCCACCCCGAAGCCGACCAGCGTGCCGACGAGTGCACTGATGCCGAGCGGGGTCGCCGTGAGGAGGTCTGCCGCCAGTCCTGCGACGAACCCGACCGCGGCACCCTCGACGGGCCCTGCCGCGATCCCGGCGGCAATCGGCAGGAGGAACATGATCTCAGGCGACGCGCCGTCGACCCGGACGTCGAGGATCACCGTCACCTGGACCAGGAGCGTCAACGCGACGATGGCCAGCGTGCGCAGGACCATCCGACCGCTCATCGGCTCATTCCGCCTCTCATGAGGAACCGGTCCACTGGAGGACCTCTACGTAGCTCAGCCCCGAGAGGTCTGCAAGAGGCCGCGCGGTGACCTGCTTGTCGGCCGCCCCGACGATGCTGCGGACCGACGTCACCCTGGCGACCGGTATCCCGGGCGGAAGCCCCCCGCCCTGGAGCCCGCTCGTCACGATCAGCTCCCCCCGCAAGACCCGCGCTGTGGAGGGCACGTACTGGATCTGGAGCGGTCGGTTGGCTCCTTCGCCATCGAGGGTGGCCTCCTGCTGGCGGCCGAACGAGACTCCGATCTTGGACTTCCCGTCCGTGAGCAGCCTGACCGTCGCGTTGGAGTGCGTGGCTGTGACGACCTCACCGACGAGCCCGCCCGGTCCGACCACCGGGTCGCCGATCGCGACCCCCTGATCGCGGCCCTTGTCGATCGAGATGCTCGCCATGAAGTCCGACACGTTCTGCGCTGTGACCTCCGCGGGGATGGCGGGGATCGAGGCGACCGAAGGGAGCTTGTCGATCGCCAGCAGCCGCTGGAGCTGCCGGTACTGGCGGCTGGCAGAGGCGTCGGCCGCACGAGAGTGCTCCAGCGCGACGATCTGGTTCTGAAGCTTCTGGTTCTCCTGCTGCAGCGAGCCGTAGTTCACCGCTCCGGCGAAGAAGCGTCCGACGGGATCGAGCACCGAGTTCACCCCCGTGCGCAGCGGCGAGTAGATGTCGCTCGCGAGCGACTTCATGCCCGAGGTGAGGAAGCTGGCGCGGCCGGTCTCGTCCAGGGTGATGATCGTGACCGAGAGAAGGACGAGCACGAGCAGCGTCGTGAGCGTCCGACGCGAGCGCCTCGCCCGTGCCGCCCTCGCCACGTCGACTTCGAATCCGCGTGGGTCAGCGAGTCGACGAGGTGATCAAGACGCGCTTGAGCGCCTCGAACTCCTCGAGACACTGCCCACTGCCGACCGCCACACAGTTCAACGGGTCACGAGCGACCACGATCGGCATCCCGGTCTCGTGCTGCAGCCGTGACTCGAGCCCGTGCAAGAGCGCGCCGCCGCCCGTCAGCACGATGCCTTGCTCCATGATGTCGGCGGCGAGCTCGGGAGGCGTGCGGTCCAGCGTGACCTTGACGGCGTCGACGATCGCCGAGACGGGCTCGTCGATCGCGCGCCGGATCTCCTCGGTCGAGACGACGACCGTCTTGGGGAGCCCGGTGACCAGGTCGCGGCCCCGGATCTCGGCATGCAGCTCCTCTTCGAGCGGGTATGCCGAGCCCAGGGCGATCTTGATCTCCTCGGCGGTGCGTTCTCCAAGCGCGAGGCTGAACTCCTTCTTCACGTAGGAGACGATCGCCTCGTCGAGCTCGTCCCCCCCGATGCGGACCGATTGGCTCGTCACGATGCCACCGAGAGAGATCACCGCCACCTCGGTCGTCCCCCCGCCGATGTCGACGACCATGTTGCCCGTCGGCTCGTGAACCGGCAGCCCCGCCCCGATGGCCGCCGCCATCGGCTCTTCGATGATGTACGCCTTGCGCGCGCCGGCGTACTCCGCAGCCTCCATCACCGCGCGCTGCTCGACGCCGGTGATCCCCGACGGGACGCAGATCACCATCCGGGGCTTCGCGAACCTGCGCTGGTGAACGCGGTGGATGAAGTACCGCAACATCTTCTCGCAGATCTCGAAGTCCGCGATGACGCCGTCTTTGAGCGGCCGGATCGCCTGGATGTTGCTCGGGGTCCGACCGATCATCCGCTTCGCCTCGGCGCCGACGGCAAGCGGCCTGCCGTCCTTCACGTCGACGGCGACCACGGATGGCTCGTTGAGCACGATCCCGCGGCCGCGCACGTACACCAGGGTGTTGGCGGTACCGAGGTCGACCGCCATGTCACGGCCGAGCAGGTTGAGACGGTTGTCGGGCATCGACCTAGGGCTCCTCTCCGAGGATCGGATCGCCGGGGGCACGCAGTCGGGAAGGACGTGGGGGCCTGTCCACGACGGGCATCCCCGAAAGGCTACGAGACCCTATCGTGCCACACAAGGGCGCCGCGCGACCGGGCAGGCAGGGACAGCAGTCCGGTTCGGCGGGGGTCAGCCCAGCTCACGGGGGGTCAGCCCAGGGAAGAAGAGCGCGATCTCCCGGGCAGCGGACTCGGGAGAGTCGGAGCCGTGGACGAGGTTCTCGGTCAGCGTGATCGCAAGGTCCCCACGGATAGTGCCGGGCGCCGCCTGCTTGGGGTCGGTGGACCCCATGAGCGTCCGGACCACCGCATAGGTCTCCTCGTCCGGTCCCTCGACCACCATGACCAGGGCGGGCGAGCGCGTGATGAAAGCGACGAGGTCCTCGTAGAAGGGCTTGCCCTCGTGCTCTGCATAGTGCCGGGCGGCGACCTCCGGGGTGATCGTGCGGAGCTCGCCGGCGGCGAGGCGGAGCCCCTTACGCTCGAGGCGCGAGACGATCTCTCCTGCGAGGCCGCGTTCGACGGCGTCGGGCTTCACGATGACCAGGGTGCGAGTCACGAGCGGTGGACCCTACCAGGCCCGGGGTCAGCCCCCGGGGGGAGGGTCACCTGCCCGCCGACGAGGAGGGAGCGAGCCTCGGCGACCACGTAGAGCGATCCCGAGATCAGGACGAGGCCGTCTCCTCCGGCCACGTCCCGGGCGAGCGCGACCGCTTCGCCCACCGTGCCGGCGACGAGGGCGTCCATGCCCGCAGCACGTGCGGCGTCCGCGACGGCGCCCGCCGGCTGGGCTCTCGGTGACTTCGGCGCACAGGCCACCACTCGCCGCACCCCTGCTGACGCCAGGGGAGCGAGCATCGCCGAAGGGTCCCGGCCGGTCAGCATCCCGACGACGGCGACGGTCTCGCCCGGCACCGAGAAGTCCCCGATCGCAGCGGCGAGCGCCTGCATCCCCGCCACGTTGTGCGCCCCGTCGAGGAGGCACAAGGGCTTGCGGCCGACGACCTCGAGACGACCCGGCACCCTGACCGTGGAGAACCCCTCCGCTACGACATCCGGGTCGAGCGGCGCGCCGAAGAACGCTTCGACGGCCGCGAGCGCGCAGGCGGCGTTCAACCCCTGATGCTCCCCGTGGAGGGGAACAGCGACCTCGTGGTAGAAGCCGCCCGGGGTACGCAGGTCGACCAGGCGTCCACCGACCGCAAGCTGGTTGGACGTGCAGTCGAATTCCTCACCGCGGACCCAAACCTGCGAAGCACCCGCCGCTTCGGCCACTGACCGAACGGTTGCGACGAGCACCGGGTCCTCCTCCCCGACCACCGCGACGCTTCCAGGCTTCACGATTCCCGCCTTGTCGCGGGCGATCCCCTCGAGGGTGGGGCCGAGAACGTCGGTGTGGTCGTAGCTCACGTTGGTGAGCACCGCGACGACGCCGTCGATCACGTTGGTCGCGTCCCACGTGCCTCCGACACCGACCTCGACCACCGCGGCGTCCACCGCCACGTCGGCGAACCAGGCGAACGCTGCGGCAGTCAGCAGCTCGAAGCGCGTGGGCCTGTCGGAGAGGGAAGGTTCGATCAGGGCGAGCGCGCCCAGGACCTCGAGGAGCGAGGCGTCGTCGATCGGTGACCCCGAGCGGGAGATCCTTTCGTTCACCTTGGAGAGGTTCGGGCTCGTGTACGTCCCCACGGAGAGCCCTCGAGCCGCGAGGAGGGCCGTGGCCATCGCCGCGGTCGAGCCCTTGCCGTTGGTCCCGGTGAGGTGGATGGCGGGGTACGCACGCTCTGGCTCTCCGAGCATGCGCATGAGCTCGCGTATGCGCTCGAGCGTGGGCAACGACCGCCGGTTGGGAACCTTCGACTCGAGGTCGGTGTGACCATCCAGCCAGGCGAGCGCCAGCTCGAGCGAGGAGAAGGGCGTCACCGAGCGCTTGCTCGGCTGGCTCAGGAGGCCGCCCGGCGGCTCCGCGAGGCAGCCTTCGCCGGCGACTCTCCGAGCGGGACCAAGGTCGGGTGCACCCGGTCGAGCACCACCGCCCGGTCGACCACGCACTTCCCGACGTCACTGCGGCTCGGGAGGTCGTACATGACGTCGAGCAGGACTTCTTCGAGGATCGCGCGCAACCCGCGCGCTCCCGTCCCTCGCAGGAGCGCTTGCTCCGCGACCGCCTCCAAGGCGTCCGGAGCGAACTCGAGCTCGATGCCGTCGAGCGCGAAGACCCGCTGGTACTGACGCGTGAGCGCGTTCTTGGGCTCGAGGAGGATCCGGATGAGCGCGTCCTTGTAGAGCTGGCTCACCGCGCCGACCACCGGGAGACGGCCGATGAACTCGGGGATCAGCCCGAACTTGATCAGGTCCTCGGGCAGCACGTGGCGGAGGATCTCGGTGTCGTCGCGCTCGCTGCGCTGCCGCACCTCTGCTCTGAAGCCGATGCCCTTGCGGCCGATCCGGCTCTCGATGATCTTGTCCAGCCCCGCGAAAGCCCCCCCGCAGAGGAAGAGGATGTTCGTCGTGTCGATCTGGATGAACTCCTGGTGCGGGTGCTTGCGACCCCCCTGCGGCGGCACCGATGCAGTGGTGCCCTCCAGGATCTTCAAGAGCGCCTGCTGGACACCCTCGCCCGACACGTCCCTGGTGATCGAGGGGTTCTCGCTCTTGCGTGCGATCTTGTCGATCTCATCGATGTAGATGATGCCCGTCTCAGCCCGTTTCACGTCGTAGTCAGCGGCCTGAATGAGCTTGAGCAGGATGTTCTCGACGTCTTCTCCGACGTAGCCCGCCTCGGTCAGGGCCGTCGCGTCGGCGATGGCAAAGGGCACGTTCAGCATGCGGGCGAGCGTCTGGGCGAGGAGCGTCTTCCCGCAGCCGGTAGGGCCGAGCAAAAGGATGTTGGACTTCGCGAGCTCGACAGCGTCATCGTCGCCCTGAGCTCCAGCCTGCACGCGCTTGTAGTGGTTGTAGACGGCAACCGACAGGATCTTCTTCGCATACTCCTGGCCGACGACGTAGTCGTTCAAGAAGTCGAAGATCTCCCGAGGCTTCGGGAGCTCCTCGAAGCTGAGCTCGCTGCTCTCGGTGAGCTCCTCCGCGATGATGTCGTTGCAGAGATCGATGCACTCGTCACAGATGTAGACGCCAGGACCGGCGATGAGCTTCTTCACCTGCTTCTGCGATTTGCCGCAGAAGCTGCACTTCACCAGGTCCCCCCCCTCGCCGAACTTCGCCACTGCCCTCTCCTCTGCTCGTGAGCTCCGAGCCGCTCATTGCCTTGCCTGACTCCGCCGTTCCCACAGCGCCGTTCCCACGCCCGCTCGGGGCTCCTGCCACGACGGGCGCGCCCCTCCTGTCGCTCTACGCGGCCCCCACCGCTTCGAGCGCAGGTACGTCGCGCGCGGTGATCACCTCGTCGATCACCCCGTACGCGACCGCTTCGTCCGCGGTCATCACGAAGTCCCGGTCGGTGTCCTTCCCGACCTTCTCGGGGGGCTGGCCGGTGTCCGCAGCCAGCATGCCGTTGAGCAGGTCCCGCATGCGCAGGATCTCCTTCGCCTGCAGCTCGATGTCGCTCGCCTGGCCCTCCACCCCGCCGAACGGCTGGTGCAACAGGATGCGCGCGTGGGGAAGGGCGAACCGCTTTCCCCGCGCACCAGCCGCGAGCAGGACCGCGGCGGCCGACGCCGCCTGTCCGAAGCAGAACGTCGACACGTCGGGCTTGATGTACTTCATGGTGTCATAGATGGCGAAGAGCGCCGTGATGTCCCCGCCCGGGGAGTTGATGTAGAGGTGGATGTCCTTGTCCGGCTCCTCCGACTCGAGGAAGAGGAGCTGCGCGCACACGAGATTTGC
Organism: Acidimicrobiaceae bacterium; assembly: GCA_027339205.1. Taxonomy (GTDB): domain Bacteria; phylum Actinomycetota; class Acidimicrobiia; order Acidimicrobiales; family RAAP-2; genus JAJYVT01. Next base: position 22,121 of record DAHWOV010000036.1, read on the forward strand.
GACGGTGTCGTCGATCGGCGTCCCGAGAAAGATGATCCGCTCCCGCAAAAGGCGCGAGTAGAGATCGTACGCGCGCTCTCCTCGATTGGACTGCTCCACCACCGTGGGCACCAGGTAGTTGCGTGCCCGCATCCTGTCTTGCATGGCGCTCATGCGTCGATCTCCCCGTTCTTCGCGGCGGTCCCGGCTTCACCCGTCATCGCCTCCGACTCCGTTTCCGCCACCGCGTCGCCGATGTCCCCCACGCCCTCCTTTGGACCGTTGCCCGGTTGCAACGCCTCCTCGCTCTGGTCCACCCGCAGGTCGTCCCGGGAGACCGGGACGCCCTCCTCGTCGACCAGCTCGACATGGTCGAGCAGCCAGGCGAGCGCCTTGGTCTTCCGCTGCTCCGAGCGTACCGCGGCGATCCGGCCGGCGCGCGTGAGTCGCTCGCGGACCACATCCGGCTTGAGATCGAGGCGCGAGGCGATCGCCTGGATCTCGGCTTCGAGCTCGTCGTCAGCCACCTCGAGCGACTCCTCTTCGGCGAGCGCGCGCAGGGCGAGGTCGCTCTTCACCGCTTCCCGAGCTTCGGCCCGCAGGCCTGCAACGAGCTGGTCTTCGCTCTGACCGGTCAGCTCGAGGAACTGGCCGACGGCGACGCCCTGCTGCTCCAAGCGGTTGCCGAGGTCGCGCAGCCGCTCTTGCAGCTCCTCGTCGACCAGGACCTCGGGGACTTGGTCGTCTTCGACGAGCCCGGCAAGGGCCGCAAGGGCACCTTGTCGCAACGACAGCTGCGCCTGCACGAGCTTGACCCTCCTCAGACGCTCGCGCAGGTCCGCGCGGAGCTCTGCGACGGTGGGGAACTCCGACGCTTCGGCTGCCCACTCGTCGGTGACCGCGGGCAGCTTCTTCTCCTTCACGTCCTTCACGAGGACCCGGAACGACACGTCGCGTTCATCGCCCGGCTCCCTTCCCGGCACGCGCCCAGTGAACGCGAGGACATCGCCGACCTTTGCGCCACGGAGCTGCTCGTCGAGCGCGGCCGCGACACGACCGCTTCCCACCTCGTAGAGGAGGTCGTCCGCGCCGATCACCTCTTCGCCGTCGGGTAGCGTCCCGTGAAGGTCGATGGTGACGTGGTCGCCATCCCTCGCCGGACGGTCCACCTCGAGGAGCTCGGCGTCGGTCTCTCGCAGGCGCTCCACCTGCGCGTCGACCTCGCCGTCGGTGACGACGGGAGACGGGACGGTGACCCGGAGGCCGGCGTAGCCGGGGATCGCGACGACCGGACGCACCTCGACGACCGCGTCGAACGCCAGGGCACCGGCGTCCTGCCCTGCCGTGATGTCGATCTCAGGGGGAGAGATCGGGTCGATCTCCGCCTCGGCGAGCGCGCGCGCGTAGAAGTCGGGGATCGCCTCGCGCAACGCCTCCGACCGCAACGCGACCGCACCTCCCATGCGCGCCTCGAGCACCTGGCGCGGGACCTTGCCCGGGCGGAAGCCCGGCACGCGCGCTTGGCGCGTCAGCGTGCGGATCGCTTCGGCGAGCACCCCATCGACTTCCTGCTCGTCGACCTCCACCGACAGGCGGACCTTGTTGCCTTCGACTGCTTCAGAGGTGGCGCGCATGGGTGACCTACTCTACCGGGCGGTCCCGGGGCCCCCGCGCCGCTGCTGGGGACCGCCGTCCCAGGGGTCGCGCGGACCTCGGTCCCGCTCCCATCCCCCAACCCTCAGCCGCCCTCGGCTAGCTTCCGCCGGGGCCTGGACGCGGCGCATGCCGAGGACGGCCAGCGTGTCGGATCGCTCCCGCGCTCCGACGAGTCACCCAACCCACCGCCCAGAGAACGACCCAGAGGAGGGGAGCCACACGATGGCTGACTACGAGGGCTACTGCGTCAAGTGCCGAGACAGGCGCACGTTCGACGGCCAGGAGGTCGAGCTGGCCAACGGGCGGCGTGCCGCCCAGGGGTCGTGCCCTGTCTGCGGCACGAAGATGAACAGGATCCTCGGCAAGAAGGCGTGACCCGAGGCTGAGGCGTGACCCGAGGCTGAGGCGCGGCCTGGGGGTGAGGCGCGGCCTGGGGGTGCGGACCAGCGACACGCTCCGCACCGGCATACGCTGGGCGCCCGCGCACAGTCGCGCAGGCGCCGGGGAGTGGCGCAGCCTGGTAGCGCACGTGCTTTGGGTGCACGAGGCCGGGGGTTCGAATCCCCCCTCCCCGACAAGAAGTCCCTGTTCAATGGCATACGTGACCATCGCCTTGGCGTGGCCAACGGCGCCGGGCACTCGCATCAGGCCCCCATCGCTCGTCATCTCAGGTCGTCTGGACAAACCGCCTCGCGGAGCGGCTGCTCGGAGCGCGCGGTTACCGTTCCACGGCGATGATCACGATCAGCGGCACCGCACAGAAGACGGCCTGGGACCGCGGGGTCCTGCCGCCCGTCGAGGAGGTGCGCCCCGGGCTCTGGTCCCTGCCGGTGCCGATCCCGATCAATCCGCTCCGCTACGTGCTCGTCTACGCCTTTGAGCTCGCGGGCGGCGGCGTGGGGCTCATCGACACCGGGTGGGACACCGACGAGGCGTGGCACTCCCTCACGGAGGGTCTCCGCTGCTTCGGGGCCGGCCCCGCCGACGTGCGTGCGGTGGTCGTGACCCACATCCATCCCGACCACTACGGCCTCGCCGGCCGGGTGCGCGAGGTGTCCGGCGCATGGGTCGGGCTCCACCCCGCAGACGCGTCGCTCCTCCAGGAGCGGTACGTCGACGTGGGCGACCTCGTCGCCGCGATGCGCGGGCTCCTCGAGATGTCGGGCGTGCCCCCCGCCACACTCCCCGATCTGAGCGAGGCTTCCCTCCAGGTGCGCGACTTCGTGTCGATGGCGCGGCCCGACGTTGCCCTGGAGGACGGGAAGACCGTGGACTTCCCCGGTTGGGACCTGCGCGTGATCTGGACGCCCGGGCATTCCCCCGGCCACGTCTGCCTCTACAGCGAGGACACGAGGCTCCTTTTTTCCGGGGACCACGTGCTCCCGCGGATCACCCCCAACATCTCGTTCCACTCCCAGCAGGTCCCCAACCCGCTCGGCGACTACCTCGAGTCCCTCGAGAGGCTCCGCCTGCTGGCTCCCGAGGAGGTGATGCCCGGTCATGAGTACCGCTTCACCGGTCTCTCCTCGCGCCTCGAGGAGATCGAGAAGCACCACGCCGCGCGGCTCGCCGACCTCGCATCAGCCGTCCGCGAGCAGCCCGGCTCGACGGTCTGGGAGCTCACGACCTCCCTCGAGTGGTCGCGTCCATGGCAGGACATGCCCGCCTTCCTGCGGCGTGCGGCCAACGGGGAGACGCTCGCTCACCTCGTGCTCCTCGAACGCCGACACCGCGTCCGGCGGGAGACCGGCGTCCCTGCACGCTTCTACGCCGAAGACGTGCCGCCCTGATCCTCGTCGTGTCCCGGAGCGCATGTGGGCAACTTCTCGTCGGAGGCGGTCGGCAGGGGAGGCTGGATGACCTCGGCGCTGCGACCTCGTCGGCTGCCGGCCGTTGGGCGACCTCGGGCGTTGCGAGCCGCGGGAGGCTCGAGCGGTCCGGGGTAGGCGCTCTCAGCGCGCTCGACGAGTGTGGACATCTTCCTCCGCACGAGGAGAAATCCGACCACGATCACCACCAAGGCCAGCACTCCGAACCCAACCTCGAAGGGCGTCGACGCCTTCGAGAGGAAGGTGCCCGCGTAGTAGGCGAGAAACGCGTACAGGGCTGCCCAGACGATGCCCCCCGAGGCATTGAACAAGAGGAACCGCCGGTAGCGCATCCGAGTGGCGCCCGCCAGGAAGGCGGCGTACGTCCGGAGGACGGACACGAAGCGGCCGAAGAAGACCACCGCGCCGCCGCGACGCTCGAAGAGGTAGTGCGCGACCTTGATCTTCTTCTCGTCGAGCCGCACGTAGTGGCCGTAGCGGTAGACGAGCCGGTATCCACCCTTGTCGCCGATCCAGTACCCGGTCGTGTCGCCGAGGATGGCCGCCAGCGCGCCGACAGCGAAGATCGCGGCGATCGAGAGCTTGTGGGGGTGGGTCGCACCCGCGTACGTCGCTGCCGCGATGAGCGCCGTCTCTCCGGGCAGCGGGACTCCCAGGCTCTCAGCAGCGACCAGGACGAAGACGGCCGCGTAGCCGTAGGAGTGGACCAGGTGCGCAACGCTCACGCGCGAGCTCCGGAGCCGGCCGCCGTGGGCGATCGCCGCCGCGGTGCTCGTCCTGCGAGCCCCTCTCCGCATCCCCCGGTCGATCCCAGCATGCGGTACTTCCCCGCTAGGCCCTCCGAGCGACTTGTGGACATGATCACGCTGCCTCGGGATGTCGGATCGTGCCCATGCGCTGGTCTACCCATGCGCTGGTCTAGCAGGCAGGCGGCACTGTTGCCGACGTGAAGGTAGCCCCTGTCCCCTTGGGAACGGGTTGCGCTGCTGCAACCCGCTCGGAGCTTCTCACCCGGGCCCGAGACGGTAGCAAGGTCGGTAGCGTGAGCAAGGACATGGCACGTGCGCTCATCACTGACCTCTACGAGCTGAACATGGCCGCAAGCTATTTGCGTCGCGGCATGACCGCTCGGGCGACCTTCTCGCTGACCGTGCGAGGACTCCCCCCCGACCGCGGATTCCTCGTCGCTGCAGGGATCGACGACTGCGTCGACTACCTCGAGACGTTCCGCTTCGAGGGAGAGGACCTCGACTGGCTGGCTCGTCATGGCTTCAGTGCGGACGCGATCGAGGCGTTCCGAGACATCCGCTTCACGGGTGACGTCGAGGCGGTGGACGAGGGCCGCATCGTCCTCCCACAAGAGCCCCTGCTCGAGGTCACCGCCCCCCTTCCCGAGGCACAGCTGGTCGAGACCTTCCTCTTGAACCAAATCACGTACCAGACGGCGATCGCCACGAAGGCGGTCCGCTGCAAGCTCGCGGCAGGCCCGATCGACCTCGTCGATTTTGCATTGCGACGGACCCACGGCGTCGAGGCGGGAATGGCCGTCGCGAGGATCTCGGCCATGGCCGGCTTCGTCGCAACCAGCAACGTCGAGGCGGCGAGAGCGCTGGAGCTCATGCCCTCGGGGACCATGGCGCACTCGTACATCGAGGCGTTCCCCAGTGAAGCAGCGGCATTCCGCGCATTCACCGAGGATCTGCCACCTCCTTACACCTTCCTCGTCGACACCTACGACACGCTTGAGGGGGTGGAGACGGCTGCCCGCGTGATCGAAGACCTGGGCTTGACCGAGAAGGTGGCGATCCGCCTCGACAGTGGAGACCTCGCAACACTGGCGCGACAGGCTCGTGCCATGCTCGACGGACGGGGTCTCTCGCACGTCGGGATCTTCGTGAGCGGCTCGCTCGACGAGTACCAGCTCGAGGATTTCGCGCGCTCCAAAGCGCCGATCGACGCCGCAGGCGTCGGGACCCGGTTGGGAACGGCGGCAGACGCGCCGTTCGTCGACTCGGTCTACAAGCTGGTCGACGTCGACGGTCGTCCGGTGATGAAGCTCTCGCCGGCCAAGGAGACCCTCCCGGGGGCGAAGCAGGTGTGGCGGGCTCGCGGGCGCGCCGACGTTCTCGCGCGACGCGAGGAGGCCGGCCCCGATGGCGCGAGCCCCCTGCTTCAGCCCGCCATACGAGACGGTCGCCGGATTCGAGCGCGGTCGGAGATCAGCGAGGCGAGGGCTCAGCTCGACACCGACCTCGCCTGGCTGCCCGACGGCGCGAAGCGGATCCGCAAACCGGAGCCTGCCGGCCCGCTCGTCTCGGACGCACTCCAGGAGCTCGCACACGTGACGCGGGTCGCCGCGGAGAACACCGCTGCCAGTGAGATGCTCGCGGGTCAGGACATGGCGGGGGGCACGCGTCAAGAGACGTGAGCAGTCCGTCGAGGTGCGAGCGAGCCGAGCCGTGTCTGCGTCAATGGAGACCGGGCTCGTCGGAAGCTTTCGAACGGCGACGGCCGAACACCTCGATCGCCACGAGTGCCGCGACGAACACGGCGACCATCGAGATGTACAGCGCGAGCGTCTGGGTGCTCAGCCTCTGCTGGCTTCCGAGGGCGAAGAGAATCTTCCGGATGACTGCTACCAGGCCGACGACGAGGAAGGGCTGAGCGGCGAGGGCATGCGCGCGCAGCGAGAGCACCACCGTGTGCACGATCTCCACCAGGATGAGGACGAGCAGGACCTTGTCGAGGAAGTCGGTCGCCGCCACGGTGAGCCCATGGTGGGTCGACGGATAGAAGTCGACGATCGCCGCGATCAGGATCACGGCGGCGAGCACGATGAGACATGCTGCCACCAGCGAGGAGACGAGGTCCTGCGCACGCTCGGTCAACGCGCTGGAGGTCCGGCTCCACCAATCTTCTGTGTGCGCGTCCGAGGTCGAGGGGCTCGACGCGAGCGAACCTGCATCCGAGGATGCAGTATCGGCCACGACCCCTTCGTCATCGCCGATCTGGGACACCAGCCCTCCACCTCCAAGGCAAGACTACGACGTGCAAGAGTGGCCCTGGTGACATTCCAAGGCCCTCCCAGCCTCGAAGAAGTGGTGGCTCGACTCGCACGTGCGCTCTCGGGCGAGCCCGACGCCGCCATCGGCGACCGCCAGCGAGCCGAGCAATTGGTCGAAGCGGCGGGGATCCGCGCGCTCGTCGACATGCTGGGCATCGCTGAGCGTGTCCTCCGGGCAGGCGAGGGCTTCCACTCGATCGAGCGCTTCTTCGTCGAAGGGAGCGAGGAGCATCGCTACCTCGTCGATCTCCATCGCCGCTCATGAGAGCCCGCTGATTGGCTGCCTGCCGTGCACTGCCCGGATGGTCGATGGAGCCCTTGGTGATCAGCCCTCCTTGTCACCAGCGCTCGGGGTCCGCGTCCTGTGGAACGAGCACCACGTCGCGCTCGACCGAGTACCAGGTCCCCTCCCATCCTTCCGGTGCGCCAGGCTCATCGGGATCGTGAGGTACGAAGTCAACGACGAGCGAGGGCTTCACCCCGAAGACCGCGTCGTCGTCGAGGTAGGGGCTCGTCCGATCGAAGAAGTGCGTCGCAACGGTGCGGTAGCCCGGTGCCGACACGATCACGTGCACGTGCGCGGGACGCCACGCCCGGCGCCCGGTCGCCGCCAGCATCCTTCCGACCGGCCCGTCATCGGGAATGCAATAGTCGACGGGCCGTACGGACCAGAAGGCGAAGGCGCCGTCGTCGTCGGTCCGGAACCGGCCGCGCAGGTTCTCTTTCGGCTGGGCGGGATCCTGCACGGCGTACAGCCGGTTGGCGGCGTTCTGCCAGACGTCGAGCAGCGCGCCGGCAATCGGCCTGCCGTCGATCCCCCGCACGGTCCCGGTGAACCGTGCCGGATCGCCGCTCCCCGCCTTCTCCACGGTCGACGACCACATCGGTCGGAGTGGCGAGCCGTCGACATGGAACGGCCCGAGCACCGTCGACTCGGTCTCCCCAGACAGTGGTCGATGGTCCAGGGCGTCGACGAGCATCGACAAGCCCAGCGTGTCGGACAGGAGCACGAACTCTTGGCGACCGTCACGGCAGGCTTGCCCCGTCTCGGTCAGGAAGGAGATCGCCGCTTGCCACTCGGACCTCGTGAGGCGGACCTCGCGGGCATAGGCATGCAGATGGTGCACGAGCTGCTGCAGGAGGAGCCGCAGGCGGTCATCGGCTGCGTCGTCGAAGCTTCGGCGAACGGCAGCGGTGATGTCCTGTGGTGCGACCGGGTCGCGGTCATCCTCGCGCAGCGACACGACGTGATCCCGCTCAACGCTCACGGACCGAGCCCTCGCCTGGCACCGGCCCTTTTAGCGCGAAGACATCAGCGGTCTGCTCCATCGGAGACCGACGCTACCGCCGCTCCCATACGCGCTGGGAACGATTGTGGACCGGGGCCAAGAGCTCGCCCAACCTGGAGCAGCTCAGCCGCAGGTCCCAGGCACGTCCGAGTGGAAGAAATCGTTGAGCGCGGCGGTGTCGCGCTGCCACTCCGCCTGCTGGGTGGACGTCCTACCCATGCCGGGGAGAGTGGACTCTTGGTACAGCTCGTTGCTCGCTGCCTCGTAGCCGCTCGTTGTCCCGCCGTCCACTCGCTCGCCGATGAGGAGGTACTGCGCGCCCTGGAACAACGGCAGGGACTGGCTCGCGCAGTCAAGTCTGCTGTCATCGACCCAGGTTCGGCGCGCGAGGTCGTAGCCGCTGCGGCCGGTGACCCCCGGCTCCACCGCGGGGTCGCTCAGCAACTGGAAGTACCGAGTGCCAGCCGATGTGGCGAGAATCCCAGCGACAGGAATCGGCAATGTCCCACGCCCGCCTGTCGACCCGTAGAAGGGGGCGTCGAAGGAGAACACTCCTCCGTCAGACGACGTCAGCCAGTAGCCGCCGGTCGCCTGATCGAGCGCCATGCCCACAACAGGAGCGTCGAGGTGCACGCCTCCCATCGATCCATGGAAGGGTGCCCTGCCGAAGGAGAAGACCCCGCCGTCGGCTGCGACGAGCCAGTAGCCGCCGCCTGTCGGCATCGCAGCCATCCCGACGACCGGGGCATCGAGGCGCTTCCCGCCCATGGACCCGTAGAACGGCGAGTGGAAGGAGAAGACTCCGCCGTCGGAGGCGACCTCCCAGTAGCCACCGGTAGCCGGGTCTGCAGCCATCCCGACGACCGGGGAGTCGAGGCGCTTCCCGCCCATCGACCCGTAGAACTTGGCGTCGCCGAAGCTGAACACTCCACCGTCGGCTCCGGCGGCCCAGCAGCCTTCGGCGCCGGCCGTGAGGTTGGCAGCGACGATGGGGGCGTTCGCTGTCCCGCGCTGTGTGGCGTCATAGGGGTCGCAGAGCGTGGAGTAGTTGCCGGACCGCCAGAGCGGGAACTGCGTGTAGCTGGCGGCAGGCTGCCGAGCCCACGCGTGCGTGGGGCTCGCTGCCGCTCCTGGTGCCGCTCCGACTGCCGCTCCGATCACCGAGAGAGCGAGGACTCCGATCGCAGCCCCCTTCGCCATGAGGTGGCGCCTCGTCATCGCGATGCAGCGTATGTGCTCGGCAGCAGAACGTCCCCGTCGGGCTCGATCTCGACATCCAACATGGTGCCATATAGAATACCATCAGTGCTGACCTCCGATCCGGCTGTCCACAAGGCACCGGCACATGAGCCCGAGGTCCTGGTGCGTGAGGCGAGACGGCGCCAGCGTCGACGCTGGGCGCTTCGCGCGCTCGCCGTCTGCGCCGCGGCCGGTCTTGTCGCAGGGGCCGTCGTCCTCACCGGGTCGCCACCTCCCCCGGGCCTACGCGGTCATGGAGCGGACGAGCAGCAACCTCGCTCCTCCGTCGTCTCGTCGATCTCGCGTCGCATGCTCGTGCCATACGGATCCTCTGCCGCCTGTCCTGCCACACCGGCGGGCTCGATGGTCAACCCGCTGCCCGACGGCTCCTTCACGAGCTGCCTCCGGGTCGGCCCAGTGGAGGCCGGCCGCTACCACGTCGTCGTCACCGGGGTGCTCACAGTCCCGAGAGCTCCGCTGCATGCGCACCTCGCTTCGCCAAGTACAAGGGTCCGCCTCACCATCGAACCGGCGAGAGGAGGCCCGGGGACCAGGGTCAAGGTGGTGGGGAGGGTCCCTACGCCGGGAAGGATCACCACAACATACGGCGTCATCTGCTGGGACGGCTGTGCAGACGGGCTCCAGTACACGACGTCCAAGCACTGGACCTCGCCGACGACGTTTGTGGAGCACTTCAGGGTCCCAGCCGCGCCCTGGGTGGTCGCCTCTCGAGTGGGGAGGTACCGGATCGCCCCCCTTGCGAGCGGGACGTACCAGGTGGGCGTCGACTGCCTCGTCGTGTCGAAGGGTTGCGCCAGGGACACCGAAGGTTCGGCGATCTTCCACCTCGTGGTGCCCCGCAGCGCCCGACGGCACCTCTGCACGTCTGAGACGCCGTCCACGTGCATATACCTCCAGCTCCACCTCGACGCGGCAATGCCTGGACAGGCCGTGCGCGTGCGCGGCTTCGTCCCGCTCACGTCCAATCTCGATGGTCTGGAAGTGCTGCGAGGGGACGCGAACGGTCCGGCGGTCGCCTTTCGCCGAGCACCGAAGGGCGGCTCCACCCTGCGCTACGGCCAGGCGAACCTCACAGTCCGTGCTGCACCCACGTTTGCAAGCCTTGGGCGGCTCGCAATTCTCGGAGAGCAGGCCGACGGGCCGACGCCGGTCTCTGCCAACCCCGCCGCTCCCAATCGAATCGCGTGGTGCGGGCAGGGCATCATCGGCCTTGCCGACTCGGGGGGCGCGAGGCTCGGCAGCGTGTCGACGGCGGGCGTTCCTCAGGCCATCGCGAACGCGGGCATCGGCTATGGCCTGTTGGGAACCGCGGGGATCGGCTACCACGTCGCCACCGAGACAGTCCTGTGTCACGACGTCGCAGTGCCGAACGTGGGTCCTGCGCTGTTCGCAGCGTTCAGCGTGGCGGTCGTGCCGACACGAACGGTGGCCGCCTACGTCGCCCTCGAGACGACCGATGGCGGACGGACCTGGGCGCTCGTGCCTCCTCCCCCGAGGGCGCACGTCACAGACTTCGCCGGATTCCAGTACCAAGGCGACCGCGTCGTCGCCTTGTACACGCCAGCGTCGACAAGTGCGAGCAGCGGCGACGGGGCCAGGATGGTCTCGCCGATCGTCGAGACCTTCGGCACCGCGACGGATACGTGGACGGCGTCTTCCTTGCAGTGTCCTAAAAGGCGACCTTGTACGAGGTTTGGGGCGGCAGTACCGGGCAACTGTGCGATGAACGGAACGGTTCAGTGGGTCCTGATCTCGACTGATGGCGGGAAGAGCTGGCGTGCACTGTCATGGCCTGCCAACGTGAACGGCTGCACCTCCTCCTCACTCGTTGCGACCGGCCGCTCGAGCGAGCTGTTCGTGAACGCTGTCGCCTCGTATCCCATGCTCCGCTCGTTGGACGGCGGCAAGGAGTGGTCGGACGTGGCACTGCCGGCAGCACCGTTCACAGTTGGCGGCTTGGGACCCGACTCGGTCGTCCTGCCCAACGGTGCGCTCCTCGTCATCAAGGCAGGCGCGCCCGCAGACTGGTCCCTTCTCCGGCCGCTGAGGACCCGATGGTGCACGGTCACCTCGGTCCCCTCCGCGATCCGCAAGTCTGTCACTACGTCCTCGCTGGCACTGTTGTCGACAGCACTGTGGTGGGTGAGTGGTGGAGCAAGCAGCGGCCGTCCGGCGTCGCTTCAACACGTTGGGGCATCGAGCATCCGCTGCTGAGCGGCGGTACCGCATCCGAGGCACTGGGGAGCGCTCACGCAGCTGGTGGGCGTGCTCATCATCGACGTCGAGGCTGACGAGTTGGCAGGCCGGCGATGAGGAGTCCTCAGGCCAGTCGGCAGCCCGCTACACCTTCGCAACGGCCCTTAGGGCGCTGGAGAGCTGACGCTTCAGGTCCGCCTCGCGTTCTTCCAACTGAGGCCAATAGTGACCGTTCTGAGGTGAGGGGTGAGGGAAGCCTCGCACGCAGCGGTTCGCCTTCAGTAGATCTGTGTCGATGAGCCGCTGCACTGCAGCTGTGGCCACCTTGCCGAGGGGGAGCACCACGGCTCCTCTGGCCAT
>DAHWOV010000070.1:0-62254 GCA_027339205.1 Acidimicrobiaceae bacterium
GGGCACGTCGGGGCCGAGCTTCACGTAGCTCACGCCGTCGGTGTTCTTGACCGTGGGAACCGCGATGCCGAGGTGCAGCTCCCGGCCCACGTAGGTGCCGCCGGGGTGCTTCGCGTTGGCGGTCCGGTAGCCACCTCGGGCTGGCTTTCCGCACATCTGAGGGAGGTTTTGAGCCCCCCACCCACTTACCGGTAGCGGACGGCTGGCACTCCCAGTAGGTCAAGGAGCTGGCGCTGGAGCTTGCTGAGCTCAGGAGAGAAGGTCTGGACCAGATTGCCGTGGGCGTCGAGAAGGTGCTGTCGGGAGAGTCCAGCGAAGACCTCGAAGATCCGTGCAGCGCTCGGTGCGGGACAGGCACGGTCCTCGGGGTAGAGGTGAAGCTCGGTGATCCCTCGGTCGGCCATGGCCCGGCGGACCACGAGCTCGACGAGGGCGCCGACGAGGAGAGCGATGAAGTGGCAGGCCATGAGCCCCTCGATGCGCGCCGGGTCGTGGAGGAACACCGGTGCGACGAGCTGGTCACCCTTCAAGAGGTGATGGCGGCGTTCGAGGCTGGGCTGGTGCTTGTAGACGACGAGGAGCTCGGCACCGAGAAGCGTGCGGTCGTTGGTGATGAGCGGCCAGCAGCCGTCGGAGCAGGCGTCTTGGGCAACGACGTCGTCTGCAACCGAGAAGCGCACCTGGTGGCGGATGCGGGTGAGGCGACGGTAGCGGGTGTTGGCTCCCGGCCGGCCGCGTGATTCCTGGCGGTGGCGAACCTCGGTGGTCTCTTCGACGCTGAAGGTGACCCAGCGCTGAGCGCCGGCGCGCTCGAGTGCCTCGCGGGCCGCGGTCTCGACGGCGAGGACGGTCTTCATTCGGGTCTTCGCTGACGCGAGGCGCTGGTTGAGCCCGTCCAAGGCGGCGATCCCCTCGGCGATGCGCCGTCTCCTCGACTCGGCGTCGCGTTCGATCTTGGCCGAGGAGCGCACCCACACCACCCGGTAGCCTTCTGCCGAAGGCCATGGAGCTTCCGCGGTCTCGTAGACGTCGTCGGGATCCGCGCGCCGTCGCCCGGGCCGGCGCATCGCCTCGGTCCAGGTGGCCTCGTGGGTGACGAGCCAGCCGCGGAACGCGGCGTCCTCCTTGCGGCTGCAAGGGAGCACCGACACGAACCGGCCACCGTGGCGGTCGATGTGGTCCATGTTCTCCTTGGTGGCAAGCTTGCAGTCGGCGCAGTACAAGAAGTCGCAGCGCCCGAGCAGTTGGCACAGCGCGTCCCAGGTCGCGACGTGGGTGGTCGAGTCCTCGACGTTCCCCGACTCGACTCGATGCGCGACCGGCACCGCCCCATCTGCGCTGACCGTCAGGATCCAGACCAGTTGCAACAGGTCGGGTCTGTGATCCTTGGAGAACCCCCTTGCGGGAGCGACGGTGCGCTTTGCGCCTCTGCTTGCACCAACAGCACCTCGGTACGCGCCCTGGAGGCGCACCGAGGTCGAGTCGTTGTGCAGCGTCGAGCAGTCGATGCGAAACCTCGCCACCGCGCCCAGCACCAGCCGGTTGAGCATGCTGGCCCGATCGGCGTCGAACAACGAGGCGAGCGCACGTCCCACCCGGTCGTCGTTCAACATCGCCACCTCGCCATGTGCAAGTCCGAGGAGAACCGAGTCGTGAGCGGCTGCCCACTCGCCGAGGGCGTACACCGGCTGGTGGCGCACGCAGAGGTTGCGCACGAGCACCCCGAGCGCCTTGGCCGGGGCGAGGCGCACCCGTCCGTCGGTGCACGGCACGTAGGTCGAGAGCAGGTCGTCGACACCGAGCAGGGTCAAGAAGTGCTCGACGATCGGAAGCGCCCCGAGCAGCTCTTGGCGTAGGGAGAAGGGACCCGGTGACACCGATCCGCGTGCGCCCATGCCCTACACCGTATAGAGTGTAGGGCATGAGGTGGTGGACCCTCGACGGCAACGCTCGATGAGCGCGAACGACGCCCAGCGCGCGGCTCGGCTGAGGCGACGCCTCGCCAAGCTTCTGGCCGACACAGACGGGATGCTCCCGGGGAGCCTGATCGAGCGCTCGCTGCGCTGCGGCAAGCAGCACTGCCGGTGCAAGGCCGACCCGCCCGAACTACACGGTCCCTATCTCCAGTGGGGTTACACCGCCGGGCGCAAGCGGATCACGCGCTGGCTCTCGGCTGATCAGGCCGAGCGCTATCGACCAGAGATCGAACGGGCGCGCCGGTTCAGAGAGCTTGTCGCAGAGCTCGAAGACGCCGAGATCCGACGCGTCGAGCGAGCCGAAGGGTGGGGGAGGTAAAAGGGCCGTCGGATGTGCGGAAAGTCAGCTCTATCGCCGGGTCGGCACTATCTATGAAGCGGGGCCGGGTGTTCGGGGCATGATCGTTGGCGTCAGGACGGCGGATGGAGCCGGGGTCAAGGTGCCGACGGCCACGCGGATGGCACGTTCGACGCGCCGCGGCAGGCTGCGAGGGACGCGCGCGGGGGACGGGACGGCCGTCGTGGGAGTGCTCCGCAACGGTCGAGCGAATTGGCGTGTCGCCAAGCGCTGAAGAAGGCGGAATTCCTCGGAGTCGTCTTCATGGATGACGACGGAGGCGTCGAGAAGACGTTCGCCGAGGCGAAGGACATCGACGAAGCCGTCGTCGTTCGTGACCGACGCGCATCGCCTCGATCATGGCGATGAGCTCGCTCTTGCGATAGCCGGCTTCAAGCGCGTCGTGAACATGTCGTCGTAGCCGCGCAAGCACGCCAGCTGCCCATCCGCGGCTGCGAGGTGTGACTTCCCCACAGCCGACCGACCGGTAGAACAAGGTGCCCTCACCGGCTTCGATGAACTCGAGACGCGCGAGGTCTCTGACCGTGGACCTGGATGACCTCTAAGAGAAAGCGCGGATTAGCCCCGGATTAGCCCTGAACAGAAATTCGTCAACACTACTTTTTGCGGTAGCTCTGTATATTTTCGCCCGACCTTGACCCGGGCAGGCCAGTCGCTGTCTTGCCAGCTGGAAGCCGGCCTGCCACCCCACATCCCATCGTCTCTTCGGTGCCCGTGCTCTTAGTCGCCGGTTTCCCCATCGATCGCCTCGCGCAAGAAATCGGCGTGACCATTGTGCCGGGCGTACTCCTCTAGCATGTGCAGGAAGATCCAACGCACGTCGCGCGTGTGCTCAGGATGGTCGCCACGTACCAGGTCGTCCAGTTTCTTCGCTGCGACAGCTGCCCGAGCGGCGTCGACCTCTTGCCAGTACGCGTCGATGTTGGCGTCCGCGTCGGCGCCTTCCAGGTCGTCGAAGTCCAGCCCGACTCTATCGGGGTCATACAGGGAGGTGAGGTCCTCACCATTTGCGTACATTCTGAACCACCATCTTTCGACTTCGGTCATGTGGCGCACAAGGCCGAGCAGGCTGAGAGTCGAGGGTTGACAAGCGCGCTCCTTGAGCTGCGCAGCACTGAGGCCGGCGCACTTGGTGAGGAGCGTGGCGCGGTGATAGTCAATCCACTGCTCGAGCCCGCTGCGCTCTGTCGCGATGAGATCCGGCACACGACGCTCAGGAGCCGGAGCAGTCCAATCTGCAACGGTCACATGGCAACTCTATTCTCTACATTCGGCACGGGCGCAGGCCGGCCGAGCAGGCCGCGCGTCGGGTACCCGAACGGGTCGCGGCGCCGACCGACGTCCGAACGCTCATGCCGTCGTCGGGCTCACGCCCCCTCCGTCGCGCGTGTGGTGCCGTATGCGACCAGTGGAGCGGATCCGGTCGCCGAGATCAGAGGCGTCAGCCGATCGAGGCAGGGGCGGGGCTGAAGCTCATCGTTCACCCCCTCGAAGCAGTGTCGGCCACAGGCGCGTCGAGAGCCATCTTGCGAACTGCCGCACCTCGGTGATGGTGTCCGGGTCCGCTGTGCTGGGGTGCGACACCGAGAAGAACGGGAAGTGCACGCCGTCGGGAGCCCGCACGGGCACGCCGCCGATCGTTTGCCTGTAGCGACCGTGCGGGCAGACCAGCCCGTTCAGGTTGACGAGCGTGGTCGCTGGCGCGTCCGAAGCGGCCACTTCCCGGACGATGCGGTTGTACTCCGACAGACGACGCGGCGAGTCGCTCGACCCGGCTCCTGTCACCCGGTCAGTGCCGGCGGAGTAGCACGGCGCGGTGAGCAGTGCGACGTGAGCACCATGAGAGGAGGCGATCGCGACTGCGCGCTCGAGCTGGGTGCGCACGTAGCGCGCAAACGCCGGGTGAGTGATGCTGGTCCATCTCCCACGCCAGAGCACGTCGTAGACTTCCCAGCGGCCAGCGAGGATCACGACGACCGAAGGGCGGAACTGCGCGACCCACTTCCTCCACAGCGCTGGCCACCGGTCGCGGAGCGGTGATGAAGGGTTGCATGCCGGGGCGGTGCGCGAGGGAGGGGCTCCTCCTTGTGAGGCGACCTCACCGACCTCGGCGATGCCGCAGCCGAGCACCCCTTTGTCCACCACCGTCGCGTCGTGGGTGCCCGCGTCGATGCTCAGATCGATACCGAGCGTCAAGGCGGTGCTGTCGCCGACCACCAAGACGACTCGTGCCCTTGCTGCGGCAGGGCTGCTCTCCGCCCGCGATGACGACGGGACGCCAGGCGCGGCGATGCCGGCGGCGGGGGTGGACAGGACGATCAAAGCCACCACTGCGCCCACGGCCGCCGGCGTGCCCACCCACGCTCGCCACCTCCTCACCAGCGTCCCTCGTCGGATCGGCTGCTCGACGAGGAAGAAGGACGCAGTAGCGACCACGACGGTGATCGCGAGACGAACGGCGAACAGCGCGTATCCCGACGTCCCCACCCTCGCCTCGTCAAACAGCAGGAAGAGCGGAAAGTGCCAGAGGTACATCCCATAGGAGATGCGTCCCATGTAGCGAAGGGGGGCAGCCGCGAGTCCCCTGGCGAGAACGCCGCGGGGCAGTCCGACGACGGACACGAGGACAGCTGCGGTCCCGACGTCAGCGAGCAGAAATCCCCCTTGCCACAGGAACGGGTTGTCGTAGGACACGCGCCACCACAGCGCGGCCTCGAGCAGAACACCGGCTGCGCCGAGCAGCGCAATGACGAACCGAGACTTGCGAGTCGTCGGCGCCCACCCCCATCCCCGGCCGGGGCCTGGCTGTCGCTCGCGCGCGCACTTCGCCAGGATCACTGCCAAGGCCACGCCGACCAGCAGGCTCTGCGCGTGGGTGTCCGTGCCGTAGTAGAGCCTGGTCAGCGCATCGCCGTCGCGGTAGAGGATCGACATCTCCACTGCCGATGCCACGGTGCCGAGGAGCGCGAACGCGAGCAACGAACTGAGGCGGCGAGAGAGCCGGAGGAGGCCGAGCACGAGCAACGGCCACACGATGTAGAACTGCTCTTCCACGGCGAGCGACCACGTGTGCGTAAGCGGTGACACGGCGCCGGTCTCGACGAAGTAATTGCTGCCGGCGGCGATGAAGTGCCAATTGGCGACGTAGAAAATCGTTGCGAGCGCGTCGGCACGCAGGGACGGGTACGTACCCGCGGGGGCGAAGAACTCCGCATAGCACACAACCGACGCGACGACGAGCAGCAGCCCCGGGAGCAGGCGGCGCGCCCGCCTGGCCCAGAACGCACGAAGGGGGAGCGTCCCGAGCCGCTGCCAGTCTCGGAGAAGCAGCATCGTGATGAGGAAGCCCGACAGGACGAAGAACGTGTCGACTCCCAGGAAGCCACCGCGGACCGAGGGGAGCCCGCCGTGGAACGCCATGACTGCCAGGACGGCCAGCGCCCGGACGCCGTCGAGCGCAGGGGAGTACCCGGGCGACGGCGCTCCCCGCATTCCTGCTGCGCCGGTCGCCGACACCTCTCGCATTGAACCTACGAGTGGAGCAGATGCCGTGCCGCACGGAGCAGAGTCGTGTCCCTGGTCGTGGCGCGCTGTCACTCGACGTGGTGAAGACTGCCCCACACCCAGTAGGTGGCGGAGCGGGAGGAGGCCGGACCCAGGGCTCTCGACATCGTCTTTGCGAGCAAGAGCCCGTCACGCGCTCGCAGGGAGATGACCACGCAGGACACTCCCGAATCGACGAACGCGGAGCGAACCGCCCTCAGCGCGCGGGTCGAAAGGTGGGCGGGAAGCGTTCCGAGCGCGGCCGCGACGAGGACGAGGTTGAACGCGCTGTCCGACGAGGAGGACGTACCACGGCTCTTCGCCGCTGGCGCGCGAGGCACGAAGGCATAGCCGCTGGTCAGCTTGAAGCGCATCCCGCTCATGGCCTGCCAGATGAGGGGCTCTCCTTCGATGATGCTCGCTCCGGGATACGCGGCGAGCGTGGGAAACGTCTCTCCACGAGGCAGCTCACGCGCGATGACCGACGGCAGCGACACGTGCTGGGCGGCTCCTGGCACGCTGTCTGCGACCAGCGGGACGACGAGGACGGCCGCAGCGATGCCGAGCACGCCGATGGCCGTACGCCACCGCTGCGCAAGGTGATCTCCCGATCGTCGCCACATGGCCGGAACCCGGTCCACCGTCACCGCGGCGAGCATTGCGACCGACATCACGAAGAGTGCCGAGAACCGGTAGTCCTGGATCGCTTCGAAGAGCCTGAAGTGGTCGAGGGCGGACCAGATCCACGCGTGGCTCAGGACATGGGCACCGATGGTCCTCACGGACTGACCGAGTGCAAGGAGGTAGGTGAGAGCCGCGGCGGCCACGAAGTGGGCGACGCTGCGGACCTGCCGCCACACCGGCACCGCCAGCAAGGCGATGAGCACCGCGCCGGGCCCGACGAACCCGGAGTCCACCCGCTGGGCGAAGTCGCTCCCCGCCGGTGCCGACGGCCAGATCGGGCTGAGGAGGCTGATCGAACCGGAGCGAGCCCGCGTGGCAAGGACGTGGTACGGACCGGCCACGTCCACCCAGAAGGGGTAGGCGAGCAGCGGGAGGATCACGAAGGTTGCCGCTCCAAGGGCCCGGCACGCGTACGCAGCCCGCTCGCCGAGCTCATGGATGCGCCGCAGAGCCAGCAGGCACACGATGGGCAGCGCGACGAGCGCGCAGTCGAGCAGGATCTCGGTGGACGTGAAGAACTGCGCGACCACGAGGACCCCCAGGGCCACGCCATCGCGGTACGGAGAGCCAGCCTGCACGCGGAGAATCCGGTCCAGCAGGTAGTACGCGAGGGGCGGAAAGAACATCCACGTCAGGTTCAAGTGGCCGAGCGGGTCTTCATGCATCAGATAGGGCGAGTAGCCGTAGAGTGCCCCTGCCACGAAGGCTGCCGGGAGAGAAAAGCCCAGCCGCCTGGCGACGAAGTAGAGAGATCCGGCCGAGATGACCGGGGCGGCCACGACGGCGACGTCGAGAGCGAAGACGGGTCCGAACAGCACCGTGACCGGCGAGAGCACGAGGGCAGGGAACAGGTCGCCAGTGTTGGACACCAGATTGAAGCCGGCTGGAGCGAACTGGAAGTGGCTGACGAGCGGGTTGAGCCCATGTCCCAGCGCGAACGGCAGCCACGCCAGGTACCACACGGCGGCTCCGACGTCACCTGAAAAGGGGGAGGCGGGCACCCGCGACCCGAACCCGCCGAGAAGGTGCTCGAAGTCGTACAGCGAGAGGCTCGCGTATCCGGCGACGACCAGCAGGCCGACTGCGGTCCTGTGCCGCTTTTCTGCCGCGGCGGCGTCAGGCGACGACAAGGCCGGCTCAACCTGAGTTGCCGTCCTCAACCCCGAGCCGCCTGCCTTCCTCCTCGCCCGCCCCGGACAGGTTCGACCCGGACTGCGGTTCGCGGACACCGAGACGATAGCTGCCTCGACGACCCACCAGCGGAGTCGCCGCGCACCGCGCCGACGCCCGTTCAACGATCGCGGGCTGCCCCTGCGGCCGGCAACCTCCCCACGCGCTCAGCGCGTGCGACTCACCACGGGTAACACCCATCGCGTTCGAAGACCGCGATCCTCCAGGAGTACAGCACGGCCGCCAATGCCGTGGCGAGGTTCAGGCTCGAGACCCCCGGCTTCATCGGGACACCCACAGATCGATGTGCCGACTCTCGGACCCACGCCGGCAGTCCATGGCGCTCACCGCCGACCACGAGGATCGAGTCGCGCGAGAGGCTCGCGGTGTCGAGCGGTGCGGAGTCGGGGTCCACCGCGACGATCGGGCGGCCACAGGACGTGGGCAGCTCCGTCCTCGCCACCGGCAGCGCGAACTGCAGACCGGTCGCGCTGCGGATGGCGACCGGAGACCAAGGGTCCTGGCCGGACACCGTGACCGCTCCCAGGTCGGCTGCCGCCGCCACCCGGATCACCGCCCCGACGTTCCCCGGATTGCGCGGACGATAGAGGTGGACCACCGGCTTGTCCCGTTCCCCGAGCGCCCCGGCGATGTCGTAGTCGGGCCGCGCGCAGATCGACAGGAGCGGGCTCGACAGGCTCCGCTGCGCCAGCCGCGTGAAGCGTTCCCGGCTGACCACCTGCAGCGCGTCCGCGATGCCAGAGATGGAGTCGGGGGCGAGGCGCTCGGCAAGCGCCAGCAGCTTCTGCCGGTCGTACGTGACGGCCACGTCGAGCCGGGCCCCGAACGCAAGCGCGTGACGAGCGGGGTGGAACCCCTCCAACACCGCGAGCCGGGGGCTGCGGTACGCGGCGTAGAAGCGCCGGGTGAGCTCGGCCTCTTGCGGGTTCATACGGCTGCACCTCGTACGGGGAACTGTTCGTGTAGCACCGAGCCGGACCCGCTTCTCACACGCGGGCGAGTGCGGCTCGACGTCGGCCCATTCTGGCAACCGAGCCGGCCGGCGCGTCCCTCTGCCGCCGCGCGGAGAGGTGCCACGGGGAGCCCGTGGTCGAAGCCGCCGAGGTGTCGACGGTCCGGGCTTCAGCCCGTCACGGGCTCCGCCGCCGCGAGCGGCTCGTAGTCGCAGGTGGGGTCCTCGCCGAAGGGGTCGCCCGTGCGGGCATAGGCCTGCGCGCGCGAACCGCCGCAGATCTCGTGCAGCTCGCAACGCGCGCAACGCCCGTGGTGCTCTGCAGGGTCACGCAGGGCTCGGAGGAGCGGGGCGGTCGCGTAGAGGACGGGCAAGGGGACCTCCCGGACGTTCCCCACGACGAGCGGCAGGAACCCGCTCGGCTGGACGTCGCCCGTGTGCGAGACGAAGACCACGCCTCGACCGTCACCGACGGCGAGCGGCGCCCGCCGATGCTCGCCGGCGAGCGTCAGATGGTCGGCGCTCGAGCGCTCGGCGAACGGCCACTCCTCGTAGAGCTGCTGGTGGAGCAGCCAGTAGAGCGCCCCGGGCCTGCGCGGGGCTCGCCCCTCCTCGCCGTGCACGAGGAGGCGTCGGAAGGACGGAGCCTCGGTGGTCTTGAGCGGGACGCGAGGGGCGAGGTCGTAGAGGAACGCCAGAACGTCTTCGGTCTCTGCGGCTGACAGCGCCTGCGCGGCGCCGGCACGTCCGGTCGGCACCACGAAGAAGACGCTCCACATCGCTGCGTGCAGGTCGTCGACGAGCCGGGCGATGCCCGGAAGCTCGAGCACGGTCCCAGCGGTGACCGTCGTATTGACCTGCAGCCGGAGGCCGACCCTGCGCGCGGCACGGCAGGCGTCGACGGTCCAGCCAAACGATCCCCTCACGCCGCGGAACCCGTCGTGGACCTCCTCGCTCGCCCCGTCGATTGACAAGGACACCGCCGTCGCGCCACACAGACGAAGGGCTCCCAGGGCAGATGCCGAGGCGCGGGGGGTGCCCGCCGGCGCGACACCGATCGACAAGCCCGCCTTGGCGCCGTGTGCGACGAGCGTCTGGAGGTCGGGACGCTGCAGCGGGTCGCCGCCGGTGAAGATCACCCGCGGTCGGGGCGGACCGATCGCAGCGAGATCGTCCAGCACGGCCTCAACCTCCTGGGTCGACAGCTCGCGCGGGTCCCGGTCGGGAACGGACTCCGCCCGGCAGTGACGGCACGCCAGGTCGCAGGCCCGAGTCAACTCGAAGAGCACCAGGAACGGACGCGCCGAGGTGTCGAAGCGCAGTTGCCGCACACCTGCCGTGCCCGCACCACCGGTCATCGTCCCGACCTGTTGTTCGCCATCCCTCCACGATGGGACGCAGATCCGGGTCCCGCTAGGGTCGAAGGACCCGTTGCACGTCGATGCTGGTAGACCTTGGGCCCGTAGACCTTGGGCCCGTAGACCTTGGGCTGGTAGACCTTGGGCCTATGGAGACCTGGGACGCCATCAGGGCACGCCGCAACGTCCGCCTGTACACCGATCGGCCCCTCGAACGCTCCGAGCTCGAACGGGTCCTCGAAGCCGGGCGCCGCGCACCGTCGTCCACCAACTGGCAGCCCTGGCACTTCGTGGTCGTCACCGACCGAGACCGTCTCGGCGAGCTCTCGGGCGTGTGGCGGGGAGCTGGGCACGTCGCCACCTCCGCCGCGACGATCGCGCTGGTGGCCGCGGAACCCGAAGACGACGTGCACGCCCGCTGGCTCCAGTACGACCTCGGCCAGGCGACCGCGTACATGATGCTCGCGGCCGCCGACCTCGGGATCGGCTCGGGCCATGCGGCCGTCGGCGACCAGGACGAGGCGAGACGCGTGCTCGGGCTCCCGGCCGGGTATTGGTGTCCCTATCTCATCGCGCTCGGCTACCCCGCTGACAGGCCGCTCCGCCCCATCGATCGTCCGAACCGCCGCCCCTTCGACGACGTGGTGCACTGGGACCACTGGTAGACCGGGGCGCCGGCGGCACGGCGGACCGGACGGCAGCGCGAGCCCGGCCCTGTATGGCCCTGGACGAGGTCGAGATCGGCACATGTGAGGCTCGCCGACCCCCGGGGAATGGTACCCGAGTGGCTCGCGTCCCAAAGAGCTCCTTCGCCCCCCGCGACGATCGGAGGCACGAGCCGAGCCGCCGCGCGCTCGAGGCGATGGCGAGTGCAGCCCGCCGTGCAAAGGAGCTCGACCGGGAACCGTCCCCCGCCGAGCGCCCCGTCGAGACCGGGACGTGCCGGCTCGTCGCCCGGTACAGCTCTTCGGAGACGAGGAGGTGGGAGGAGCCTGCGCGCATCCGCCCAGCTGACCGAGCGGCACGGGCGGGCTCCACAGCACGATCCCGGCCCCGCGTCGCCCTCGGCGCAGTCGTGATCCTCGTCATCGCCGGCGCGGGCCTCGCGTTCGGCCTCGCGCTGCACTCGCCGACGCGTCCTGCCGCAGCCCGGGTCGCCACGAGCGGTCGTGCGTCGGTCCCCCGCCACGAGCGCCGACCGCTCGCGGCAGCGGGCGGAGCGGAGCACGCGACCAATCCTCCGCCACAGGGCCGCTCCCGCGCAGCGGGCCAGGGCGCCGGGAACGCTCCAGCAGCCGCAGGTACCGGGTCGTCCGGGCCGCCTGCCCGGTCGTCCGCGCCGTCCGCCCCGTCGGGCGGGCCGCTGCTCTCGTCTGCCTCCCCCGCGGCCGGCGGACCTGGCCAGACGGTCGTCGTCCACGGTTCGGCGCTGTTCAGTGCTGACGGCGAGGTGACCGCCTACTTCGGAGACGGAGCCGCGCCGACCAGCTGCAGCTCGCAGACCTCTTGCACGGTGATCGTGCCGGACCTCGGCGCTGCACCTTCGACCGTTGCGCTGACGGTCGTGACGGACGCGGGCACGTCCAACGCCTTGACGTTCTCCTACAGGTAGCCGGCTCCTTCAGATCGCCGACGGGGGCGCACCACCCGCCCGAGCGCACCTCGGGTCAGCCGGCCGGAATCTCGAGCCACTCCTGTCCGAGCTCATCCACCGATGTGCAGCCCATAAGCACCATCGTCCGGCGCATCTCTGCACCCAGGATGTCGAGGATTCGCTCGACGCCGAGCTCTCCGGCCGCCGCGAGCCCGTAGAGGTAGGGGCGCCCGATCATGACGGCACGTGCGCCCAGGCAGAGCGCCGCGACGACGTGCGATCCGCGCCGTATGCCGCCGTCCACCAGCACCTCTGCGTGGCCGCCGACGGCCGAGACCACACCTGGCAGCGCGCGGAGGGTCGCCGGTGCGCCGTCGAGCTGCCGGCCGCCGTGGTTCGAGACCACGAGGGCGTCCGCACCGCAGTCGACGGCGCGGCGCGCGTCGTCCCCTGACAGGATGCCCTTCACGACCAGCGGTCCGCGCCAGCGCGTGCGCAGGTGCGCGACGTCATCCCAGGAGAAGGGGGAAGCGACCGCACTGAGCATCCCGCTCCCGTGGCCGGACGGGCCCGCGCCGCGCCGCGAAAGGCGGATACCCGTCGCGCCCAGCTGGACCGCCCAGCGCGGTCGGGCGAGCACTTGCGCGCCCAGCGGGACCACGTTGTGCGCGTCGACCCGGAGCGGTGGTGCCACGCCGTGCCGGACGTCCCGCTCCCGGTTGCCGAGAACCGGGGTGTCCACGGTGACGACCAACGCTTCGGCACCCGCACCAGCCGCCCGCTCGCACAGGGTGTCCGCCTCGGGCAGCCCACCCGCCGCATAGAGCTGGAACCAAAGCGGCGTGCTCGCCTCGCCGGCCACTGCCTCGACCGCGGTCCCGGCGACCGTGCTCAGCACCGAGACGGTGCCCCTGGTGTCCGCTGCGCGTGCCACGCCCGCGGCTCCGTCGGGGTGCAGGAGGCGGACCAGCCCGCACGGCGCGAGCAGGACGGGCAGCTCGATGGACCTCCCGAGCACGGAGGTCGCGAGCCGGGGCTCGGTCATGCCGCTCGCCATCTTCGGTCGGAACTCGACGGCGGTGAAGGCCTCTTCGTTGCGCCGCATCGTCACCTCGTCGTCGGCTGCCCCGTCCACATAGTCGAAGACCACCGTGGGAAGGCGTCTTCGAGCGGCGCGACGCGCGTCGGCGACGCTGTGCAGCCTCTGCGCGGCGCGGGCGTCTGCGCGAGCGATGAGCTCGGAAAGGGCGGTCAACGCCCGGCCTCGCTGCGGTGGACGGTGACCGCCCCAGACTGATCTCGGGCCAGCACGACGAGAGAGTCGATGTTCACGTGGGCCGGCCGCGTGACGATGAACCCGATGCACTCGGCGACGTCTCCGGCGCTCAGCGGGGTCATGCCCCGGTAGACGGCCTTCGCACGGTCCTCGTCGCCGCGGAATCGCACCTTGGAGAACTCCGTCTCCACCATGCCGGGATGGACCTCGGACACCCGGATCGGCCGGCCGAGCAACTCGATGCGCAGCACACGCGACACGGCGTGCTCTGCGAACTTCGCCGCGTTGTACCCTGCGCCGCCCGCGTACGGTTCGAACGCGGCGATCGAGCCCACCGTCACGACGTGCCCGTCTCCGCTCGCCTCGAGGAGCGCGAGGAGGCGCTTGGTCATTCGGAGCGTGCCGAGCACGTTGACCTCGTACATGGCCCGCCAGTCCTCTTCGTCCGCGTCCTCGATCCGGTCCAGCCCGAATGCGCCGCCGGCGTCGTTGACGAGCACCCTGCACTCGCCGATCTCCGAGCAGAACCGGTCGACCGACCCAGGGTCCGTCACGTCCAGCACAGCCCAGCGCGCACCGATCTCGCCGGCAAGCGAGCGGAGACGGTCCTCGCGGCGAGCCCCGACCACCACGTCGAAGCCGAGACTGGCGAGATGGCGCGCGGTCGCCTCACCGATGCCGCTGGACGCGCCCGTCACCACCGCCACACCGGTCTTCACGGACGGCACCCTACGCGATCTGGCAAGCGGGTAGGTCTCAAAGAGCTGCGAGGATGCTCGCAGGAACCCTCGGGGAGCTTCCGGGACGTGCCAGCGTCAGTTGCGGCAGGGGTCGTACCAGGGCTGCTCCCCGTCGGCGTCGTAGAGCGCGATCGCAAGCAGGTCCTGGTCCCTGGGCGAAGCCTGGTAGGGCGCCACGCCGATGAGTGTCGGGATCCCCGCGAGCCGCGCGGCTTCGTTCCACGTCGGCTGCGAGAACTGGAACGCCCCCATGTACTGTCCTGTCGGCGAGATCGCCTGGTAGTTCCCGCCAGACTCCGCTTGCACCACACAACGAAGGAAGGAGTTCAGCTGCGGCATCGCACCTGTCGTCGCCGGCGACGCCGGTGACGCCGACGCCGGCACCCCGGGGGCGGAGCCCGGCGTGCCGGGCTGAGGAACCTGCGCGACGGCACCAGCCGCGGCGGCACGGGCGGCCGCGGCCTGCTGGGCCTGCTGCTGGGCGATGGCCGTTGCGAGAGTCCCGGAAACGCTCGCGCGCTGCTGGGCAAGCTGCTGCTCGGTCGACTGCGCCGCGGCGAGCGCCGCGTCGGCATGTTGCAGCTGCTGCTGCGCTGTCGTCGCCAGCTGCGACTGGACCGCCTCTTGCGCGTGCAGCGTACGGCGGTCACTCTGCAGCGTGGCGACCGCAGACTCGAGGTTCCCGCTCATCACTTCCGCGTACACCGTCGTCGCGCCGTTCGACGGAGCGGCCGAGAAGAGGGAGCTCGTTCCTTCCGCCAGCGTGCCACCTTGGACGTAGGCCTTGACAGCGGCGTCGCGAAGGTCTGACAGATCGGTCGCGATGCGCCGGCGCGCGATGTCGAGCTGCACCTGCAATCGCTGGAGCTCCAGGTCGTCGGCGGCGACGTTCGCCATGTCGGCGGCGCGCTCCTGCTCGAAGCCGTTGATCTGCAGCTGCTCGCGCAGCATCTCCTGACTGAGCGCGGCGGCCTGCTGCTGCAAGCTCGCCACAGGGTCGGCCCCCGCGGGCGCGCCAGGAGCGCACAGCGCTGCGCCGAGCAGCGCCGCCATCCCGAGGCTGCAGACGGCGGGCGCCGCGGCCCTGGCCGCCGGCACCACACCTCGTCGCGCCCTGTCCGAGCTGGACGCGATGGAACGCCTGAGGACGATCACGGGATTTTCGTTCTATCGAGAGGATGCTCCATCGTCAAGCGAAACGACGGCGTGCGAAGGGGTCCGACACGATCGCGTTGTGCGGAGACGCCTTCTGACCTTCGCTTCGTCATGTGATCGCAACCCGACTGACAGCTAAGTGGCAATTTGCCCCCGCCTGCCAGCGCCCCTCATTCGCGCCGCCCCGAGGCCACGTCGATCGCCGCCCGGCGGCAGACTGTGCACATGCCTCGGCACCGTGCGCACCGTCCGCTCGCGCTCGACGCGTCGCACTGGCGCGACGACGGCCGCCCGAAGGTGCGCTACTCCAGCCGCGCCGACGCGCTCGTCGCCGCGGACGAGCGCTCGCGCGAGTCCGGTACCGCGCTCGGCGTGTACGAGTGTGGCTTCTGCGGCGGGTGGCACATGGGGAAACGGGCAGGGCGCAGCGGGCTCGTCGAGCCCTGACGCCGCGTCACGCCGACCCGGCCCTCCCCGCAGGATCTTCCTCTCCCGCCTCGTCATCGCTCGCGCAAGAGGGGCCGGTGCCCACCCGCGCCACGGCCGCTGTCGGGTCCGCGCGCTCGGCACTGCTCGGCTCGGCGTAGACGTACTTGCCCCCGCGCAGCCACGACGCGCCGGCCGCAACGAGGCATGCGGCGATGGCGAAGCCGAAGGCCT
Organism: Acidimicrobiaceae bacterium; assembly: GCA_027339205.1. GTDB lineage: Bacteria > Actinomycetota > Acidimicrobiia > Acidimicrobiales > RAAP-2 > JAJYVT01. The sequence continues at coordinate 15,488 of DAHWOV010000070.1, forward strand.
CGTGCAGCCCACTTTGGAAGGGTCCGGTGATCAAGTGAGGGAAGAACGATCTGCTCGTGAGCGCGCGAGCGCTCCCCGCCGCGAGATGCCCCAGGACGGACGCGCCCAGCAGATGCTTGATCGGGCTGTAGCCGAGGAACGCCGCGAAGAGCACCGACACGGGGGGCAGTCTCGACACCTTCGTTGCCGCGGCAAGCGGCACGCCGTGCGCGGCGAGCCCATGGGCCAAGGCTTCGGGCAACCCCGAGGACAGGCCGACGATCATGAGCGTGAAGAAGATGCCGATCGACAGCACCTGTGCCGAGTTCTGGAAGGTCGAGTTCATCCCTGAGCCGACACCACGGTGCTGGGGGGGGAGGCTGTTCATCACGCCCGCCCGGTTGGGGGCCGCAAAGGCTCCCATCGCCATCCCGTTCATCAGCAGGAGCACGGCAAACGCCCAGTAGGGGAAGTCGATCGGCAGGAGCTCCAACAGCGCGAAGGACGCGGCGGCTGCCAACATCCCGCCGGACGCGAACGGCCGCGAGCCGAAGCGGTCCGAGAGGATGCCCGACACCGGTCCGGCCAAGAGGAACCCTCCGGTGAGGGGAAGCATGTAGATCCCAGCCCACAGCGGAGTACGAGCGAAACTGTACCCGTGCAAGGGGAGCCATATCCCTTGCAGCCAGATGATCAGCATGAACATGAGCCCGCCTCTGCCAACGGCCGAGAGGAACGACGAGAGGCTCCCCGCGGTGAAGGCGCGGATGCGGAACAGGCGGAGCCGGAACATCGGGTCGGGCACCTTCGTCTCGATGAGCGCGAACGTGCCGATGCACGCCACCGCCCCGGCCAGGCAACCGTCGACGAACGGGCTCTGCCAGCCCATCGACTGACCGGCGTAGGGCTGGATCCCGTAGGTGATGCCGATCATGAGAAGGATCAGACCCAACGAGAAGGTGATGTTGCCGGGCCAGTCCACCCGGGCACGCTCACGTTGAGGCACCTCGCGCAGCTTCGTGTATGCCCACGCCGTGCAGAAGAGCCCGACGGGGACCGACACGTAGAAGATCAGGTGCCAGTTGATCGGTCCGAGGATCCCACCGAGCACGAGACCGATGAACGTCCCCGCGAGCCCAGTGATCTGGTTGATCCCGAGGGCCATCCCGCGCTGGCCGGGGGGGAAGGCGTCGGTGAGGATCGCAGTGGAGTTCGCGATGAGAAAGGCGGCGCCCACACCTTGGAAGAGGCGCATCACGACGAGCCAGATCGCTGCAACCGCCCCATGCATCCAGGTGACGCCGAGGAGCAGCGAGAAGAAGGTGTAGACGGCGAAGCCGAGGTTGTACATCCTCACCCGGCCGTACATGTCTCCGAGCCGCCCGAGGCTCACCACGAGCACGCTGGTCACGACCATGAAGCCGAGGATCATCCATAGCAGGTAGAAGCTGTTGCCCGGCTTCAGCGGGTCGATGCCGATCCCGCGGAACACGTCGGGGAGCGCGATGAGCATGATCGAGGTGTCGATCGTCGCCATCATCATGCCGAGCGTCGTGTTGGTGAGGACCACCCATTTGTAGCGATCTCCGTCGTCGGCAGATCGGTCCGCAACCGCGTTCGGGTCGGAGTCCACGTCCCCGGCGCGCGAGCGGCCCGCTCGGCGGAGAGCCATCCCGCCAACCTAGCGGCGTGGCCGCGAGCCGAACTGCACTCCAGGTGCTCGACTGGCGGTAGCCTCGCTGGCGTGGTAACAGACGTGGGTGGCGGACCGGAGCTCGACCTCGACCTTCTTGCCTCCTCGCTGCGGGCGGACGGCGGAGACGTGCGGGTGCTGCTGCGGGCGCTCGTCACGCGGCTCTCCGGCGCACTGGGCGATCGGTTGGCTGTCGAGCGCGCCGGCAGGTTCCGCAAAGGCGAGGAGATCCGCCGGGTGTCGATCCGGCTCGGCGACGACCAGTTCGACGCCACGGTCGAGCGCGGCACCCTGGACTGCATTGTCAGTCGGAGCAGCGGGGGGATCCGCATCCGCTCGAGCCGCGTGGGGATCGACGAGTGGCTCCGGAGGCTCCTCGGAGCGCTGCGGGACGAGGCGGCGACCACCGAGGCCACGCGCATTGCACTCGAGTCGCTCGTGATAGGAAACGGCGCGTGACTGACCGCGCCGGCACCTCGGGGACAGCGCTCCCCGACCCCCTGACCACGCCCCCGGACCAAGGGCACCTCCCCGAGGGGCTGCCTCCCGACGCGAGCAGGCGGCTCGCCGAGCTGGAGGACCGACCCGGCCACAAGGGGATGTTCACGTCGGACCTCTCGGTGAACGAGTTCCTTCTCATCAAGGAGGTCGGCTTCCATCCCCTCGGCTTCGTCATGGGCAGCTCCATCTACCATCTCGGCATCCAGACGCGGAAGTGGTCCCAGAGCCAGGAGCTGTCCAAGCTCACCGAGGCGATGTACGAGGCGCGGCAGCTCGCGATGGACCGCATGGACGCCGAGGCCACCGAGCTCGGCGCAGACGGTGTCGTGGGCGTTCGCCTCGACGTGAACTACTACGAGTTCGGCTCGGACACCGCGGAGTTCATCGCAGTCGGCACGGCGGTCAAGGCCGAGGACGGCCGCTCGTACCGGAACCGGCAGGGGAAGCCCTTCACCTCCGACTTGTCGGGACAGGACTTCTGGGTGCTCATGCAGACCGGCCACGTGCCGCTCGGGCTCGTCATGGGAACGTGCGTCTACCACATCGCCCATCGGGGGCTCGGGCAGGCCCTGCGGGCCACCGGACGCAACGTGGAGCTCCCCAACTTCACCCAGGCGCTCTACGAGGCCCGTGAGCTCGCGATGACGCGAATGCAGGACGAGGCCACCGAGCTGGGCGCGTCCGGCATCGTCGGGGTGCGGCTCGAGGAGAAGAGCCACATGTGGGGGGGCCACACGATCGAGTTCCTCTCGCTCGGCACCGCGGTGGTGAAGTCAGACGGCGATTTCACGATCCCGCAGCCCAAGACGATCATCTCGCTCGACGGCTGATGGCCTCCACCGCCGGAGAGGAGCTTCCCGAGGCGGCGTCCCGGCGGCTCGCCGAGAGCGCGTGGACGTCCGGGCTCTCGGTCGCCGACTTCGCCTCCTGCCTCGACATGGGCATGCGTCCCGTCGGCTACGTCCAGGGCTACGCCATCATGCAGTGGAGCTGGTTCCTTTCCACAGGCGGGTTCGGGACGCCGACGGGGGGGATCGGCGGAATGCTCGGCGGGGGGTGGACGGCAGGCCCGCAGCGTCGCGGCCAGTACCTCGAACAGTGGCAGTGCCCGCACGGTTTCGTGAGTGCCGAGCATCGGATGTACGGGGCCAACTACGAGCTCACATGGCTCGAGGAGAGCTGGGCGACCGGGTGGGGGCTGGCAATGGCCCGCATGGTGGACGAGGCACGGGGGCTCGGGGCCACCGGCATCGTCGGGGTCCTCGACTCGATGCGCCCGTTCGTCGGCGGCATGACCGTCGAATTCCGCGCGAGCGGGACGGCCGTGGTGGTTGACGGTGCGCCGACGCCGGCCTCCCCGTTCAGCACGTACCTGTCCGGACAGCGGCTGGCGAAGCTGATCGAGGCCGGGTTCGCGCCGGTCTCGGTGGCCGCGACCCTGAGCGCAGTCCGCATGCTCGGCTACTGCATCACCCATTACCAGCTCGCGGGCGCCAACGTCGGGACCTGGTACGGCCCGTCCGCCGGCGGGGTGGCGGGCGTCGGCCCGGTCGACCAGGTCAACCGCGCAGAGGCGGCCGCCAGGCGTCTCGCTCGAGAGCGGGTGCGCGCGCAGCTCGGTGCCGACATCCTCCACGGTGCCACGCTCGAGCGCTCCGAGCGGGAGATCGGCGAGGGCGACCTCTCGATCCAGTGCACGCTCAAGGGCACCAGGGTGCGTCGCTTCAAGGACTTCGACCCCCTCCCCGACGCGGCACCGGTCGTGCGGCTCACGTGACCGGGAGCTCGGGACCGTGACGCTCGGTGACGAGGTCCGCCGCGCGGTGAGCGCGTTGGCGGAGGCGCCGGCGCAGGTCTCCACAGGGGAGGCGCGGGGCACCACCTCGGACCTCACGATCGACGAGATGCTCCTGTTGCATTCGGCGGGCTGGGAGCCTGTCGACCTCGTCTACGGGATCTCGTGGTGGTCCATCCCATGGGGTGCCTGGCAGTGGACCACGGGAGAAGTGCAGGAAGCGTCGAACGCTTTCGCCGGCGCGGTCGACCAGGCGGCGACGCAGCTCCGCGAGTCCTGCCAGCATGCCGGAGGCTCGGGCGTGCTCGGCGTCGAGGTGGGCGTCCGGGTGTCGTCGCACCACGTGTCGATCGAGCTGACGGGGACGGCCGTGCGCCGAATCGGTGGCGCCGCCCATCGCTTCGAGTTCATCTCCGACCTCTCTGCACGCGACTTCGTCCTGCTCACCCGTACGGGCTGGTGGCCGCTCGGTCTCGCCGCCGGCGCCAGCTTCGTCATCGCGCCGCGCCGATCGGCGCGCGAGTGGGCCGCCCAGCAGGGACAGAACGTCGAGCTTCCCAACCTCACCCAGGCGCTCTACCTCGCGCGCGAGCGCGCAATGGAGAGGATGCAGCGCGCGGGCGTGACGATGAAGGCGGATGGGATCGTCGCGGTGAAGCTCAGAGAGGGAAGAGCCAGCTCGAACGTGCGCGTGATCCAGTTCGTCGCGATCGGCACCGGGGTGCACCTGAGAGAGGGGGAGCACCGCTCGGTGTCCCCCGAGATGGTCGTCCCGCTCGACGACCTCGTGCGGCAGTTCGACGTCAAGAGCCTGCGCGCTTCGGGCGGAGAGTAGCGCGCGTCAGGCCGTGGCACTGGTGCCTCGCCACGAGCGCCACAGCGCCGCGTAGCTGCCATCTCGGGCGAGGAGCTCTGCATGGGTGCCCTCCTCCACCACGCGACCTCCCTCCACGACGACGACGAGGTCGGCGTCGAGCGCCGCGTGCAGGCGGTGTGCGACCGCGATGACCGTGCGACCCTCGAGCACCCTGGCGAGCGAACGCTCGAGGTGACGGGCCATGTGAGGATCGAGCAGCGCGGTCGCCTCGTCGAGCACGAGGGTGTGGGGGTCCGCGAGCACCAGACGCGCCAACGCGAGCTGCTGGGCCTCCCCGGGAGAAAGCTGCACCGCTCCGGGTCCGAGCATCGTGTCGAGCCCTGAAGGGAGGCGCTCGAGGAGAGGCCGGGCGTCGACCACGTCGAGCGCCCGGACCAAGTCGCCGTCGTCCGCCTGCGGCGCGGAGAGCGCGAGGTTCTCGCGCAGCGTCCCGTTGAACACGTGGTACTCCTGGGTGACGAGCGCCACCTCGCCGCGCAGCCGCTCCGGCGCCATCGTGTGCGCATCGACGCCGCCCACCCGCACGTACCCGGTCCGTGGCGCGTGCATCCCGGCGAGGAGCAGCGCGAAGGTGCTCTTCCCCGCGCCGCTCGGCCCTACGAGGACGACGCGGGACCCAGGACGTGGCGCGAGGTCGACGCCCTGCAGCACGTCGTGGCCGAGGCGATAGGCGTAGCGGACCTCCTTGGCGACGACGTCGGAGCCGGAAGGCGCAGTCGTCGTGAAAGGTGGCGCACCCACCTCTTGCACCCCGAGCAGGCGGCTGAGAGAGGCGGCCCCGAGCTGGATCTCGTCGAGGAAGCTCAAGACCGTGTCCACCGGCGAGATGAGCAGCTGCACGTAGAGGATCGCCGCGGTCGTGGCGGCGATCGACAGCCTCCCGTCGACGTGCAGCAGTCCTCCGACGAGGAGCGCGAGCACCAGGGGGACGACGTAGCACGCCTCGGTGATCGGGAAGTAGACGGTCCGCAGCCGCAGCGTGTAGCGCTCCGCCGCCACCCATCGGGCGATGTCGTCGTCGACTTGCGCGACACGCCGGTCGCCGAGGCGGAGCGTCTCGATGGTCCTCCCACCGGCTGCCGACTCCTGCACCCGCCCGTTCGTCTCGTCCCAGGTCGACATCGTCCGCTCGTAGCCGGGGCGGGCTCGTCTCAGGTACCAGCGGGTCCCGGCGACGAGAAAGGGCACCGTCGGGACCAGGACCACACCGAGCAGCGGTGCCGTGACGAGGAGCGCAGCCACGATGGCAATGCACTGCGCGACCGCCACCGCCATCTGGGGCGCCGCCTGCCGGACGGACCAGGTGAGCTGCTCCACGTCCGAGGACGCCCGCGTCTGGAGCTCGCCGGTGCCCGCGCGCTCGACCGCCCCCAGCGGCAGGCCGAGGACCGCACCGACGAAGTCGCCTCGCAGGCGGGCGAGGAGGCGGGCGGTCAGGTGGCCGGCGGTGCGCGACGCTGCGGTCGCAGCCAAACCCTGCACGACCAGGGCTGCGGCGAAGATCCCTGCTGCGAGCTCGACACGTCCGAGCTCCCTTCCCCTGCCGGCGGCGTCCGACACCACCTGGCCGAGCACCTGCGGGCCGACCAGGCCTGCGATGCTCGCAAGGGCGAAGAATCCGAGCACGAGCGCGCCGGCCCGCCACTCGCGGCGCAATGCCCCGCGGACGTAGCGACGCACCGTTGCGGGCTTGGCGACAGGGAACGCGGGCCTGTCGAGGGGTGCCGTGGCAGCCGAAGCGCTCACGCCGCACCTCCGCGCAGGACCTGCGCCCCGTAGGTGGCGTCCGCCGCGAGCAGCTCCTCGTGGCGTCCCGCGGCCCTGGCCGCGCCGTCGAGCACGACGACGACGTCCGCTTGCTCGGCGACGAGCGGGCTCGTCGTCGTGACGACCGTGGTCCGTCCCCGCCGTGCCTCGGCGAGCGCTCTGGCGATGTCTGCCTCGGTGTGCGCGTCGACCGCGCTCGTCGGGTCGTCGAGCACCAGCACGTCAGCGTCCGCAAGGAGCGCCTGGGCGAGGGACAGGCGCTGGCGCTGGCCGCCTGACAGCGTGCGCCAGTGCTCGGGCAGGACGGTGTCGAGCTCGTCGGGGAGCGATGCCACGACGTCCGACGCCTGGGCGGCGTCCAAGGCGGCGGCCACGGAGAGCCTGGAGCCCGTACGCGCACCTCGGGGCTTGCCGGCACCGCTGTCAGCCGGGCTGAGCGCCTCGCGGACGGTGCCGCGCAGGTGGAAGGGCGAGCGCTCCAGCATCACGACGTGCGCGCGATACCACTCGAGGGAGAGGTTCCCGACGGGCACGTCCCCCCAGCGGACCTCGAAGCCCGGGCGCGGCGACCTCCAGCGAGCGAGGCGCTCGAGGAGCTCCGTCCCCTCCTCGGGAGTCGCCGGCACCACCGCGGTCAGCAGCGACGGCGCGATCCGCGCACCCGTCTCCTCGTCGATGAGGTCGCCCCAAGGCGCACTCGCGGGCACAGGGAGCCCGGTGGTCGGCATGTCGCGTTCCATCGTCAGGACTGCGAGGACTCGCCGCGCTGCCACCACCGCGGCGGTCCACCGGGACGCGGCCTCCACGAACGTCTGCATCGGGACCACGAGGAACGCTGCCGAGGCGTAGAACGCGACGAGGTCGCCAGGCGAGATCGAGCGGTCGACAGCCAGGTGCGCCCCGACCCAGGTGACTGCCACGACGATGGCTCCGGGCAAGACGACCTGGGCACCGTCGAGGAGCGCCTGCAGGTTGGCGGTCCGGACCCCCGCCGCCGCCACCTCGCCTGACGCTCGGGCATAGCGGCTCGCGAAGACCTGCTCCCCGCCGAGGCCTCGCAGCACCCTCAGGCCGGCGACGGTGTCGGCGGCGACGGAGCTGGCCTCGGATCTCCGATCACGTTCCGCCGTCTGACGTCGCTCGAGCGGACGCAGCACGGGAGCCACCGCGAGCACGGCAGCCGGCACGCCGAGCACGACGATCGCGCCGAGCGGCGCGGAGACGACGAGGAGCACGGCCGCCACCACCGCGTAGGACACCACGCCGCCGGAGAACCTTGCGACGATGTCCAGCACGTCGCCCACGCGCTCGATATCCGACGCGCCGATGTTCGCCACCTCACCGGTCGCGACGCGGCGTGCGAGGTCCCCGCCGAGCGCGGCCGCGCTCCTGGCCACCAGCTGCTGTACCCGGCTCGCACAGGTGCAGAAGCTCAGCACTGCGCGCCGGTGCCGGAGGATCCCTGCAGCCGCCTGGAGCAGCCCGAGCCCCAGCACGACGAGTGACCAGAGCACGATCTCGCCTTTCGAGCGACGCACCACCGCACCCAGCCCGGCGCCGAGCGCGAGGGGGATCATGGCCTGGCTGACCATCCAGACGATCCCGAAGAACGAGCCGGACATGAGCACGCGTGCCTGCTTGCGCGCGCACCAGACGAGGAACCGGGCCGGAGTGCTGGTCTCGGGCACGCCCGGTGTCGCCAGGGGAAGCGCCAGCACGAGCCTCAGCGCGCTTCGGTGCCCGCGCGGTTGATGAGCTGGGTGGCCGCAGCGCGGAAGTACTCGGCCATCTCGGCCTCGTCCTCGGCGTCGATGCCGGACTGTGCGAGTGAGGCGAGCATGAGGCGGAGCCAGGCGTCGCGCTCGGCGAGCCCGATCGCGAACGGGGCGTGGCGCATGCGCAGCCGTGGATGGCCCCGCTGCCCTTGGTAGGCACGCGGACCGCCCCAGTACTGGATCAAGAAGAGGCGCAGGTGCTCGTTGGGCGGGTCGAGGTCCTCGGGGTAGAGGGGGCGGAGGACGGGGTCGGACTCCACACCCGCGTAGAAGCGGTCCACGAGCGCCTCGAAGAACGCCTCTCCGCCAACTCGGTCGTACATCGTGGAAGGCACGGGTGCGACCGTAGACGACCGGCCTCGGCACCGGTGCGTGCGCCGGGGCTTCCGGCGCCTGCGCCTACACTCTTGCGGGCGTGCCGGCGGCGCCGCCCGGCCGGGCCGCCGACGCCGTAGTCCGGTGGCACGAGCTCGGCTTTGGACGGTACGACCCGGAGAAGCCGCAGCGTCGGCATGAAACATGCGGGTGTAGCTCAACGGCAGAGCACCAGGTTTCCACCCTGGTTATCGGGGTTCGACTCCCCGTACCCGCTCTCGGAGCTCCCGGGTCAGCGCGACGCCCAGATCTGCCATGACCGTCTTTATCCCGATCTCTGCCGTTCCACTGCGGGGTGCCTCGTTGACATGAACGCAGGACCGGGCATTGGGAGGCGCTCCGTGTCCAGGGAGGGCCTGTCGCCGATCGCACCGCACGCGAAGCTGTGAAGATGACGCCGCCTTGTTGCGGACGCTCGCCCCGTCATCGGACCCATTGAGCGGGCGGGTCATGCTGGCACTGAGCCGCGGCGCGCTGGCTGTGGCTTGGCCGGTTCGCGGAGCTGGGATGCCGCCCAAGGGGGGGTTGAGCCGGCAGGTTGCCCGTAAGCCACCAGCACGTGCCACAGCTGCTTGAGGTGCTGCAACGTTGTGGCGGGCTTCCCGTGGTCGGCGAACAGTTCAGGATCGGTCACCGCTCGCCGGGCGGCGCGACCGATGAGCTCGGGGGGAACGCGGCGTAACCTCCGGGTAACATCGAACGGCGTCGATACATAAGCATCGCCGATGCATCGATCTAGGCCAATGGATCATGGGAGGACCGCGATGGCAAGACGCGGCCGGTCGATCAAGACGGCCGCGGACCTGTGCCGCCCGTCGATTCTCGAGGCGCCTCTCGACGTCGACGATGCGGGCAGCCTCGCCCGGGGATTCCAGGCCCTCGCCGACCCGGTTCGGCTCCGCCTCCTGTCGATACTCGCCGCAGCGCCCGCAGGCGAGGTCTGCGTGTGCGACTTCGTCGCACCATTGGGCAAGTCCCAACCGACGGTCTCGCACCATCTGAAGGTGCTCTCAGAAGCGGGCCTCGTCCACGGTGAACGGCGGGGCAAGTGGGTGTGGTACTCGCTCGACCGGACGCGCCTCACCGATCTTCAGAGGGCTATCGGCTCCTGACCGTCGACCGAAAAGCGCGTGGTCGCCGGCTCTCAGCCGGCACGCACAAGGGTCGTCCTCGCGTCGTAGCGCTTGTGGGGGCCGCGCACCTGCCACGACGCTGCGACCAGTTCGAGGGACCGTACGACAGTCGTGAGCTCATAGCGATCGTCGCCGCACCGATGAATACCGTGCCATCGCCCGTGGCGAAGATCGAGGTCGACGAACGGGCGCCCGTCTTCGAACCGAAGCCGCACGCAGCCGTCCGCCAGCCGCTGGCACCCGAGACGCCGGGTGGCGGCGCCCGAGTACGCACCGAGGCGGAGCGTTCCGACCTCTTGGTAGCGGGCTCGGCAGACCGGTTCGACCTCGTCGGCAGGCCACCTCTCCAACGTGGCCGTGCCGACGAACGACCCGTCTTCCCCGGAGCGGTGATCCTCGATCACGCGCTCGAGCTGCCAGGTCCCGAGGAGGAAGGTGAGCGCGTCGCCGACGTCCACAGCCGTCGATTCTGCCTTCTGGCGGGAAGATGCGAGGTGCGGCTCGGCATGGGGAGCGAAGACGGCAGCTTGCCGCCTGGCACAGGCACCGGCATCGCGCAGGAAGAGAGGAGCTTGTAAGGTCGGCGTCCGCTGGCCCGACGCTCGAGCCAGGATCTCGCACACGGAGGTTCGGCCCCTACATGTCGACCGTGATCACCCACCCGCGGCGAAGGCTTCTCGTCCTCGCGGACCTCCTGCCGGCGAGTGTCGTCCGCGAAATCGTCCTGGTGGTCGGGGCCGCCGGGATCGTCGGCGCGGTGGCGCAGGTGTCGATCCACCTCTCGTTCACCCCAGTGCCGATCACCGGGCAGACGCTGGGCGTGCTGCTCGCCGGAAGCGCGCTCGGGTGGAAGCGCGGAACGGCCGCCATGGCGCTCTACGGGGTTGCCGGCGTCGCCGGAGTGCCGTGGTTCGCAGGGCACGCGAGCGGCTACATCGGGGCGTCATTCGGCTACATCGTCGGCTTCGTGCTGTGTGCCGCTCTGTGCGGCTGGCTGGCCGAGCGAGGTGCCGACCGTTCCGTTGTCCGGTCGATCCCCGCCATGGCGGCGGGCGAAGTCGTGATGTACGGCGTCGGGGTGCTGTGGCTCGCACTCGACCTGCACGTCGGACCGGGGAAGGCGATCGACCTCGGCCTGACCCCGTTCCTCGCGGGTGACGCCATCAAGGCGGCAGTGGCCGCCGTGCTCCTGCCCGGGGCTTGGAGGCTTGCCGGCTCCCGCGAGGACACCCGACGCCCGTGAGCTCCTGATGGCAGCGATTTCGGCCGCCGTGCAAGAGCTTGCACGAGCGTGCCTGGCCTCCCCGCGGCCCCCGGCGCAGCGGCATCCGGCGTTGCCTGGCTGGAGGAGGCGGCCCCGGCGTCAGCTCCGAGGACGACCGAGGTCGAGACGGTACGCGAGCAGCGGGACGTCGGGAACCGGCGTCCAGTCTCGGGCGGGAAACCGGACGAAGCCGGCGTCCTCGTACAGACGGTGAGCCGCGACCATCCACGGCGTCGTGTGCAGCATCAGTGCAGTGCGCCCGAGCGCCCGGGCGCGTGCGGCGCACGCGCCCACGAGTGAGCGCCCGATCCCCCGCCGTTGCGCGTCCGGTCGGACCGCCAGCATCCTGATACCGGCTTCGCCGGCTTCGAGCAACTCGGACCACGGGGACAGGTGATCGCCGACGAACGTGACGCAACCGAGCACCTCTTCGGCGCCCACCGGATCCGGGGCGTCCGCCGCCACCAGCACCTCTGCCTCGCCGGCGCGCCGCGCCACGTCGGCGAGCAGCGCCGCGTAGTCGTCCGAGAGGTGCGCGCCCGGAAGCGCGCGGTACGCGGCGACGACGAGCTCACCCGCCATCTCGTATTCCTCTGGCCTGACAGCTCGGACCTCCATTCGGCGACCTTACGCGCCGGGTGACCGCGCCGTGGAGCCGGGCGGCGGGACCTGCACGTGCTTCACTGGGGCATGGACGAATACGGTCCCTCGACGTGCGGCCGCATCGCCGACGTCTATGACACATGGTACGGAGCCCGCCTGGACACGGCCGATGCCGTGGAGTTCCTTGCACCGCTTGCTCGTGACGGTCGGGCGCTCGAGCTCAGCATTGGCACCGGGCGGGTCGCGAGACCACTGGCCGAGCGAGGTGTGGACGTGAAGGGCATCGACGCTTCGAGCCGGATGCTCGAAGAGCCCGCTCGAAGCCGCGGGAACGGCCATCCCCGTCACGACCGGCGACTTCGCCGACGTGGCCCGCGAGGGGCCGTTCGCCCACGTGCACGTCGTGTTCACCACGTTCTTGGCCCTCACGAGCCAAGAGGACCAGCTGGGGAGCATGGCGCCCAGGTCGTCGAAGGGCACCACCTGTACGTCACGGAGCAGGCGACAACCCTCGACCCGGTACGCATCCGCGACTGCTGGCCACCCGAGCTCTACGTGATGGCCCACCTCTCGGGACTCGGGCCCGAGGAGCGGGCCGCGTGGCACGACCGAACGCCGTTCCACGCCCGCGCCACGCGGCACGTGAGCGTCTATCGACGCCCTTAGGTGGCCGCGCGCGAGCTCGTCGTCCTCGGCTCGGCGAGCCAGGTGCCGACGCGCACGAGGAACCACAACGGGTACTTCCTGCGCTGGGACGAAAGCGGTGTGCTCTTCGACCCCGGAGAGGGTACCCAGCGACAGATGCTCTTTGCGGGCGTTCCGTCGTCGGCGGTGACGACGATCTGCATCACCCACTTCCACGGGGACCACTGCCTCGGGCTTCCCGGCGTCCTGCAGCGCATGTCGCTCGACGGCGTGCGCAAGAGGGCGAGCGTCGCGTACCCCGCCTCGGGCGAGCTCTACTTCCAACGCCTCCGGAGTGCCTCCATCTTCGACGACCACCTCGAGCTCCGGCTCCTCGCCGTCGACGTGAGCCGTTCTGCGGCCATGCCCGTCAAGGTAGACGACACCGGCACGTGGACGCTCAGGGCTGCGCCTCTCCGACACCCGGTGGACGCCGTCGGGTGGAGACTGGAAGAGCATCCGGGCCGCAGGATGCTCCCCGACCGACTGGCCGAGGCCGGCATCAGCGGGGGCGAAGTGGGCCGGCTTCAGCGCGAGGGGAAGATCACCGTCGGCGAGCGGGTCGTCGCGCTCGAAGAGGTGAGCGAGCAACGCCGTGGGCAGGTGTTCGCGTTCGTGATGGACACCGCCTGGTGCGACGGCGCGCTGGCGCTCGCAGATGGCGCAGATCTGCTCGTCTGCGAGTCGACGTTCGCCTCTTCCGAGTCGCACCTTGCCGCCGCGTACGGTCACCTCACTGCTACGGAAGCCGGCCGCCTCGCTGCGCAAGCCGGGGCCCATCGACTGCTCCTCACCCACTTCTCTCAGCGCTATCCCGACGTCACGCGTCTCCTCGAAGAGGCGCGGGCGCAGTTCCCAGGCGAGGTGGCCGCCGCCACGGACCTCGACGTCGTCGCAGTTCCCGCCCGCCGCGCGCAGTGAGCGCTCCCTCTGCCGTGCTTCGACTTCATGTCCGGCTCGCCGATCGCCACGCTCGTGCCATCCCCGTCGTGGCGCCCGTGATCACCGTCTCCGTGCGGAAGCTCGGACCTGACACCGCCACGGGCCTGAGCTGACGTCAGGATATCTCGAGTTCGAGATATCATAGGCGCGATGTCGCCGACCGCAGAGCGCCGCCACGACCCCGTCCTGCCGGGCTTCAAGGAGATGGCGTCCAGGCGCCGGGCGCTCGCCGAGGACCTCCTCGCGCGGCGCGTGTCGCTCGGGCTCACCCAGACCCAGGTCGCGGCCCGGATGGGCACCTCGCAATCGGCGGTCGCCCGCGTCGAGTCCGGCGGCTCCGACGTGCGGCTCTCTACGATCGAGCGCTACGCCGCTGCGGTCGGTCACGTGGTCCACTGGTCGCTGGACGTGCCGGCGCCGGCTGGCCAACCGGGCAGCGGGGGCGGCGACCAGGTTGCAGGCTGCGGCGATCCCGGTCGTCGGCCGGCAGCCGCACGGTGTCGGCGTTGACGTTCCCCGGTCCCCTGCACGGTCCCGGTGCCGACGTGGGGGGCGGAGACCCGGTGGCGGGTCGAGACCCGAAGGTCGGTGGCGCGCTCTCCGACGAGCTCCGCCGCGAGCTCCTGTCCCGGCGGGTCGTGCTGGTGCACGGTCTCCTCGACGAAGATCTCGTCGCGGAGACGGCGGCGACCCTCATGATGCTCGACGCCTCGGGCGACAACCGCGTCGTCCTGCGGCTCATCGCCGCGGACGGACCGATCGACCACGCACTGGTGCTCATGGACGTGGTCGGCGTCCTCGGCGTGCCCGTGGACGTGACCGCCGGTGGGACCATCGCCGGAGCCGCCGTTGGCGTGCTCGCGATCGGTCGTCACCGCACCCTCGCCCTGCACGCCAGGTTGCACCTGCGAGAGCCCGACGGGGCGGTCGCCGGTCGCGCTGCCGAGATCGAGCGCACCCTTGCCGCGCAGGCGGCTCAACGTGAGCGGTTCTTCGCATGGATCGCCCGGTGCACGGGACGCGACAAGGCGGCCGTCGAGTCGGACTGGCAGGCGTCCCGCTACCTCGAGCCCGCCGACGCGGTCGCCCTTGGCTATGCCGACGAGGTGGAAGAAGCCGGCCGGCATCGTGCGGGAGCAGACGGCGGTGCGTAGCATGCACCGATGCCTGCACCGATGCCTGCACCGATGCCTGCGCCGCTGCCCCACGCCGCGACGCCCGCGCTTCGCTCGCTGACGACAGTCGACGACGACGCGATCGGGTACGACGAGGTCGCCCGCGTGCTTCCTGCGATCCGGTCGCACGTCCGCACGACCCCCACGATCCGCATCGACCGGGCAGAGCTGGGCCTCTCCCCCGGCCCGCTCGTCCTGAAGCTCGAGCACCTCCAGCACTCGGGCTCCTTCAAGGCTCGAGGCGCCTTCGCCAACCTGGTCTTGCGCGACGTCCCGGCTGCGGGGGTCGTCGCCGCGTCGGGGGGCAACCACGGGGCGGCCGTCGCCTACGCAGCGGCGGCACTTGGCGTGCCTGCGACGGTCTTCGTGCCCGAGGTCTCCTCCTCCGCCAAGCTCACCCGCATCGAGGCCTACGGCGCGCACCTCGTGGTCGTCGGCGCCTCCTACGACGACGCGCGCAAGGCGGCCGCGCGCTGGCAGGAGGGAAGTGGCGCGCTCGACGTCCCGGCCTTCGACTCGGTTGCGACGATCCTCGGCGCAGGATCGATCGCGCTCGAGCTCCAAGCCCAAGAGCCCGACGTCGAGACGGTGCTCGCCGGCGTCGGCGGGGGCGGCCTGTTGGCGGGGCTCTGTGCGGGCTACGACGGCGCGGCGAGGGTCGTCGGCGTGGAACCCGAAGGCGCTCCGACGCTCACCGAGGCGCTGAGGGCCGGTGAGCCGGTGGACGCGCCGGTCGGGAGCGTCGCTATCGACTCGCTCGCGCCGCGTCGTGTCGGGGTGCACACCTACGGGGTTGCCGCGCGCCTCGGGAGCGGCACCGTGCTGATCGACGACACGACGATCTCCGCCACCCAGCGGCTCCTGTGGGACCGGCTCCGCCTCGTCCTCGAGCCCGGAGGCTGCGCCGCGCTCGGCGCGCTCGTCTCGGGCGCCTACCGGCCGGCACCCGGAGAGGCTGTCGCGGTGGTCCTCTCAGGCGCCAACACGACCGCTGTGGACTTCGACCACTGATGCGTCGGGCCCCGACGCGCTCCTCGTGGACGATCTCGACGGGTCGAGCGCCGCCGTCACGCGGCAGCCGAGGTCCGTCCTTGCGTTCTTTCGCTGCGACTCTCTCCTTGCGACAACTCGCCTTGCGACAACTCGCCTTCGGCGGAGTGGAACGCGCCCGGTGAGGCGGCTAGGCGGGGCTAGGCGCTAGGACTCTTCGGGGTTCGCCTCCCACCACTGGCACCACCAGCTCCCGCCGACCAAGATGCGCAGCTTCGGGTGCCAGCAGTAGGAGAGATCGTTGTACGGCTCGAGGTAGTAGCGGCAGTTGTCACATCGCTCCTCCCCCGAAGGATGGCCGCGTAGGACGGCGTTCTCGGCCAAGTGCCGCAGCTCGATCGAGAGCTTCTCGTCGATCTCCTTCGGCTCTGGCTCTGGGATCACGTAGTCGGACACGCCGAGCAAGTTAGTTGCTCTGCTCGATCCCGCCCGACATCCCGTCTCCGGGCGCGGCGGCGGCCTTTCGGAGGCGAACCGGGATGTGGACGTAGAGCGAACCACGGTCCGGCGCCTTCACCGGCGATGACGGCGGCTCGGGGAGCTCGTAACGAACCTCGCGCCGATGGTCCGCGAGCTGGCGATCGGGGTTGTAGACGCGGCTGAAGTTCCAGATCATCTTCAAGAAGTTGGTCTGGCCGTGCGCCAGGTGCCGCGCCACGATCCCTGCGGTCTTCGCGAGCGCAGCCACCCCGAGGTGCTTGCGCGCCAGGATGGACTGGGTCTTCACGAGCTCCTCGTAGAACTTGGGCAGTGGCAGCTTGGTCGGCAGCACCGCGTGCTGGATGTCGAAGAGCCGGTAGTCGCGCGTGGTCAGCTTGCGCGACTCGCTGTGCCAGGTCTCGGTCCCCGGGTAGGGCGTCTGGACGGTGAGATGGACGATCTCGGGAACCGACATCGCCCACTCTCGCACCGTCGCGAACCGTTTCTCGTCCCAGCCGGGATCGACGATCAAGTTCACCGCCACGGAGAGCCCGAGCTCACGCGCCACCTGGAGAGCGCGGGCGTTCACGTCGGTGCTGCTCCGCTTTCGGAACGCCTTCAATCCTTCTTCGTCGATCGCTTCGATCCCGAGGAACATGTAGTTGAGCCCGAGCCGCTTCCAGTACGCGAAGACCTCAGGCTGCCGCACGAGGACATCGGTGCGGGTCTCGAGGTAGTACTCCTTCTTGATCCGCCGTCGCTCGACCTCGCGCCCGATCGCCATCCCGTGCTCCGGCTTGATGAAGGCGACGTCGTCGACCAAGAAGACCCCGGGCTCGGGGATCTGCGCCAGGTCCTCGGCAGCGGCTTCGGGGGACACCTGCCGGTAGCTGCGGCCGTAGAAGGTCCAGGCGCTGCAGAAGGAGCAGTCCCACGGACAGCCGCGGGAGAACTCGACGGACGCGCACGGGTCGAGCACCCCGATGAAGTACTTGCGCCGGCGGCCACCGATGTCGCGTGCGGGCAACGAGGTGTCGAGGCTGTGGACGGTCTCCGGGGTCGGACCGGACGTGCCAGGCCCGACAGCGCCTGGCACCTTCTCGAGCCCACCGTCCCGGAGCGCCTGGACCAGCGCGGGGGCGCCCGACTCGCCTTCGCCGCGCAACACCGCGTCGATCGCTCCCTCAGCGTGCTCGAGCACGCGATCGGCGATGAACGACACGCTGTGGCCGCCGACGAAGATCTTCGTGCGCGGCGACACGGCCTTGGTGACCTTTGCCAGGTCCACCACCTCGGGGACGTTGGCGAGGTAGTTGAGGCTCATCCCGACCGCGTCCGGGCGGAAGTCCTCGAGGACGCCGAAGTAGTCGCGGTGCCCGTAGACCTGGAGGTCGACCATACGGACCTCGTGCCCCTCGGACCGGAGCGCCGACGCGACCCGCTCGAGGCCGAGCGGCTCGAGACGGAGGTACAGCTCCGAGTACATCAGTGCGCTCGGATGGACCAGCAGGATGCGCACGGGCGTGATCCCCTTCCTCGACATCACGGGCGCGACCCGGGCCGCATCGTCGTGCCGGCACCCGTGCCGAGCCCGCTGTCCGACAATGTTGCATCGGTCAATTACCCAGCCTGACCACCACGCTCACGCGCAGCCAGACCGACGATCCGACCATAGCGGCGCGGATGCGGCACGGATGCGGCACGGATGCGGCACGGATGGGGCGCGGATGCGGGACAGGTCCACCACGGGCGAGAGCGTGGGAGCGTCACCGTCGTCTCGCGCGCCGACCTTCACAGCGTCCGAAGCGCCGGCCATGTGACCGCCTGAGACCAGGTCCCGTTCCCGGGACCAGCGCGTCCCCGCTCCCTGCGCGCGCGTGACGTCGGCCGGGCGGAGCTGGTGGCGTTCCGGGGCAGCCCGCTACCCCCGCGGGAGCTCCTCGACCCATGAGGGCGGCCGTTTCTCCAAGAACGCCGCCATCCCCTCGGTCGCAGCCGGCGACTTGAACAGGCGCTCGGACAGCTCGGTCGCGGCGTCGAGAGCCTCCGCCCAGGGTCGTGCCACGAGGTCTGGCAGGCCCTTCGTCGCGCGAACCGCGCTCGGGGCAGACCGAAGGATCGAGCCCACGACGTCGGTCACCCACCGGTCCAGCTCGGCGACGTCCGTCACCGCGGCGGTGAGGACACCTGCCGTCACGGCCGCCGGCGCCTCGAAGACATCACCGGTGAGCGCGTAGCGGTCGAACGCTCGCCGGCTCATACGGCGCAGCGCAGGCACCGCGATCACCGCGGGCGCGACGCCGACTCGCACCTCGCTGAAGCTGAACGTGGCGTGTGCGGGTGCGACCGCGAGGTCGCAGGCGCAGACGAGACCCATGCCTCCCGCGCGCACGTGCCCGTTCACCCGCGCGATGACCGGTTGGGGCATCGAGACGATCGCGGTCAGGACGTCTGGAAGGCTCACCGGCGGATCCCCCGGCGGAGGTCGGAGCCGCTCGGCGAGGTCGACGCCCGAGCAGAACGTGGACCCGCTCCCCGTCAGGACGACGACGCGCACCTCGGGATCGTCGCGGGCTTCTTCGAGCGCGGCTGCGAGCTCGCTGAGCAGCCGGCGAGAGAGCGCGTTGCGGTTGGAGGGGGAATCGAGAGCCAGCGTTGCGACGGCTCGCTCTCGGCTGCGGCGCACGAGCGCCACGGCGGGGGCGCTGACCTCGCCACCGCCTTCGCCGCCGCCTTCGCCGCCGGCTGCAGCCGTGCCCCGGACATGATCCGCGTCGCGGGCGTGGCGGGCGTGGCGGGCGTGGCGGGACATTGGCGCAGTGTAGGAGCCGCCTGCGCGTGGACCGGGTTCACAGCGGCAGTCGGGGCGCGTCCGACAGCGGCAGGCGGGGCGCCGATCGCCCGCCCGGGCGCCTCGGGCGGGGACCCGGGGCGAAGACCTGGTCGGGCCGGAACGAGCGGACCGCTCGGCTGCCCGGCTTCCCGCCCACGACCTCAACCCACTCCTCGCCGGTCCGCACGTTGCGCACGTGTGCGATGAACGACCACGACGCCGACCGGGCACGGGCTCCCGAGATCTCCACCGGATCTCCGGTGCGCACCCCAGACCATGCACCGGAGCGCTCCAGGTGCGGAGGGGACGACGCAGGCGGGGTGGGCTCGGGCATCGATACCGATGATGGCACCCCCGCGTAGTGTTGGCGACGATGACGCTCACGCTGCCGAGGTCGCTCTCCCCGACGCGGGTGACGTCGTTCACGGACTGCCCGCTCGCCTTCCGGCTCCGGGCGATCGACCGGCTCCCCGAGCAGCCGTCCGCGCACGCGACGAAGGGCACGCTCGTCCACCGGGTGCTCGAGCGGCTCGTCTGGGACCATGCTCCCGACGAGCGCACGGCCGAGGCAGCGGCAGCGGAGCTGGCGCGTGCGTGGGAAGAGCTGCAGGACACCGAGGAGTTCGTCGCCCTCGACCTCGACGAGGAGGCGGCAACCGGCTTCTTCGCTGATGCGTCGACCCTCGTCGCGAACTACTTCGCCCTCGAGGACCCCGCTCGCGTCGAGGCGGTGGGCGTCGAGATGTGCCTGGAGGCCGAGCTGGACGGTTTCCGGTTGCGGGGGATCATCGACCGGCTCGACGTCGACCAGAGCGGCGAGCTGGTGGTCGTAGACTACAAGACCGGGCGCGCACCCTCGGCCCGCTACGAGCGGGCGAAGCTGACGGGAGTGCATCTCTATGCGCTCCTCTGCGAGCAGGTGCTCGGCAGGGCGCCCGTCGAGGTTCGGCTGCTCCATCTGCGAGAGCCCATCTCGATCACCGCGACGCCCAGCCTGCAATCCCTCCGTGGCCAGCGGGTGCGCACCACCGCCGTGTGGAACGCGATCGAGCGAGCCTGCGAGCGCGACGACTTCCAGCCGCGACCTTCGGGGCTCTGCGACTACTGCAGCTACCACGAGTGGTGCCCCGCCTTCGGGGGCTCGCCGCCGCCGCTCCCCGTCTCGTGAGCGGCGCCAGCGAGCCGGCAACCCCCGACACCCTCTGGGACCGGGCGACCCCCCTGGGCCGCGCGCTCGGGGCGCTCGACGACGCGGGAGACCGCTGGAGCGACAGGCTGCGGGGCCGCCGCTGGGCGGACGTCGGCGCGGTGGCGCTGTCGAACCTGTCCGACTACGGGGTCGTCTGGGTGATGGTGGCGGCCTGGAAGGCGAGGCACCCCGCGCCGAGCCGCCGGCGTGCCGTCGTCGCCCTGGCGGTCGCAGGGACGGCCTCCTACGGGGTCAACCGGGCGGTGAAGCACCTCGCCCGCCGATCCCGCCCCGACGGCGGAGGTGCGCGCCACGACGAGCTCTTGGTCCGTCCCCCCGCGAGCACCAGCTTTCCGAGCGGGCACACGCTGGCGGCGTTCTGCACGGCGGTCGTGCTGCCCGACACGTCACGGGCGCGCGGGGCTGCGCTCGTGCTCGCCTCCGCCGTGGCGGCGAGCCGCGTCCATCTGCGGGCGCACCATGCGAGCGACGTCCTCGGCGGGGCCCTCATCGGCGCGGCGCTCGGCACGCTCGTCCGCCCGATCGTCGAGATCCTCGCGCCTGGCGCGCAGCCTTGCCGAGGTCGTGGCGGGCCGGAGACGGCGAGGACGGCTGGGCCCAGGCGCCGCAGGGGTGACAGAGCACGGTTGTGACAGAGCGGAACAGAGCGGAACCGAGCGGAATAGCTCGGGCTCGAGCCCCGTTGACCTTGACATGGCTTCTCGCGCGTTCTCCGTCACCTGGGACTATCTCTGTCCCTTCGCCCGCAACGCCCATGAGCACCTCGTCGCCGCACTCGACGACGGCGCACCCTGGGACGTCACGTTCACGCCGTTCTCCCTCATGCAGGCACACGTCGAGGACGGCGGCACGCCGGTGTGGGACCTCGAGGAGAAAGCACGAGGGCTCCTTGCGCTCGAGGCGGGCGTCGTGGTGCGGGACCGCTTCCCGGATCGCTTCCGTGCCGCCCACGTCGCGCTCTTCGCCGCGCGCCACGACGAGGGAAAGGAGATCTCCGATCCCGACGTCGTCCGCAGCGTGCTCGAGTCGGCCGGCGTTCCCGCGGAGCAGGTCTTCGCGGAGATCGAGAAGGGCTGGCCGCTCCAAAACGTCCGGGCGGAGCACGAGAAGGCGGTCTCGGACTACGAGGTCTTCGGGGTGCCCACGTTCATCGTCGGCGGCGACGCGGTGTTCGTCCGCCTCATGACACGCCCACGCGGTGACGGGAAGAAGGCCCGGGCGACCATCGACCGCGTGGCGGACCTGCTCGAATCACACCCCGAGCTGAACGAGCTCAAGCACACGAAGATCCCCCGCTGACCGTGTGACCGAACGGCTCGGAGCAGGGGTCCCCGCCCCCGGGCCGACCCCCGGCCGCGTCAGCCGGCGGACGCTTGCGCAGCGAGGACCTCGGTCGTGCGCCGACGTTCCTCTGCGTCGCCGATGACCGAGGCGACGAACTCGGTCGCGCCGGCGTCGGCAAGCTGGTCGATCCCCTTCATCACCGCCTCTTCGTCACCAACGAGCGCGATGTCCGACGGGCCGGACACCCCCTCGCGATCGAGCATGGCGCGGTAGGAGGGGAGGGTCGGGTAGACGGCGAGCACCTCGTCGATCCTCCTCCGCGCGCGTGCCGGGTCGGAAGTGACAGCCACGGGGAGCGCGACGATCACACGCGGGGACGGGCGACCCGAGGCCCGCGCGGCGTCGGTGATCGTCGGCACGATGTGGCCCGCGACGGTCCGCGTCCCCGTCATCCAGGTGACCGTGCCGTCGGCGGCCGTACCGGCGAGCCGGAGCATCTCGGGTCCCAGTGCCGCGACCACCACCTGCGGCGCGGGGGCTCCCGCCACCCCCAGAGGCCCGAGCGTGCGCGCGGTGACCAGCTCGCCGGCGAAGTTCGCCGCCTCCCCGTGCAGCATCGGCGCCAGCGCCGCCAGGTACTCGCTCATGTAGCGCAGGGGCCGATCGAAGGGGAGGCCCCACAGCCCCTCGACCACCGCCTTGTGCGAGAGGCCGACACCGAGGGTGAGCCGCCCGCCGGTGACCGCCTGGACCGTCAGCGCCTGCTGCGCCATCACCTGTGGGAGGCGGCTTTGGACCGGGACCACCGCGGTCCCCAGCGCTATGCCCTGGACCTCCTCCCCGACGACGCCGAGGAGGGTGAGCGCGTCGTGCTCGAACACCTGCGAGGCCCAGACTGAGGCGATCCCCTGCTCTCGCAGGCTCGCCACCTGGGCGCAGATCGCCGCCACCGAAGGGCGTTGGTCGAGGAGCACGCCGATACGCATGGGGACGACATTACGCACCGGTATCCTCCCGACGTGCCAGCCGACGCCGGACCTCTTGCGCCCGGCTCCCGAGCCGCTCCACGCGCCGCCGCTGCGGGGGCACCGCGCCGGCTGGGCATCGTAGGAGCGGGCCAGCTCGCCCGCATGACGTGCGAGGCAGCGAGCGCCCTCGGGGTGCGGACCGTCGTGCTGGCCGCACAGCCCGACGACGCCGCGACGGACGTGGCGAGCGCGGTCCTCGTCGGAGGAGCGACCGACCGAGCCGCGCTCAGCGCCCTTGCCTCCCGTTGCGACGTGGTGACCTTCGACCACGAGCATGTCGACCTCGACCTGCTCGCCGAGCTGGCGCACGACGGGGCCGAGCTCCGACCGGGCGTCGACACGCTGCGGGTCGCCGTCGACAAGGCCGAGATGCGGGCGCGGCTCGCCGCCGCGGGTGTGCCTGTCCCCCGCTTCGAGGTGCTCGGGCTCGCCGGGTCCGACGGGACCGGGGCCGAGAAGCTGGCCCGAGCGATCGCCGTGTTCGCCGGCGGCGACCGGTGGCCGGTCGTCGTGAAGGCGACGCGGGGCGGCTACGACGGGAAGGGTGTCTGGCCGGTCAGCGACGAGCGAGCCGCCAACGAGGTCTGCGCGGCGGCCGCACGTGCGGCGATCCCGCTCCTCGTGGAGGCCCATGTCGAGCTGGACGCGGAGCTCGCTGTCGTCGTCGCACGCGGCGCCGACGGCGAGTCGGTCGCGTGGCCGCCGGTCGAGACCGCGCAGGTCGACGGCGTGTGCCGCGAGGTCCACTACCCCGGCCGCCTCGCCCCCGGGCTCGCCGAAGACGCCGCCGCGCTCGCACGGGAGGTCGCCGAGGTCGTCGGCGCGACCGGGGTGCTCGCCGTCGAGCTCTTCGTCGCTGGCGGATCGCTCCTCGTGAACGAGATCGCCGCCCGCCCGCACAATTCGGCGCACTGGACGATCGAGGGATCGACGACGTCCCAGTTCGAGAACCACGTCCGGGCGGCGCTGGGGCTCCCGCTGGGCGACACCACCCCTTCGGCTGCCTGCAGCGTCAGTGTCAACGTCTTCGGTGCGCCGTGCGCGCAGGCTGCCGACCCCGGCGACCGGCTTGCCGCGGCGCTTCGGGTGAAGGGCGCGCACGTCCACCTCTATGGCAAGGCACCGCGTCCGGGGCGCAAACTTGGCCATGTGACCGTGTGCGGCAACGACCCCGAGGAGGTGCGGGCACGGGCGTGGGCCGCCGCACGGGCCTTGGGCACGCCGGTCCCGGCCTCCGTCGGCGAGGACGCGTGAGCACACCGGTCACCGGCACAGGCGCGCGACAAGGCGCTCCTGGCGCGCGACGGGGCGCTCCGGGCGCGCCGCTCGTCGCCGTCGCCATGGGAAGCTCCTCGGACCTCGCCGTCCTTCATGGGGCGGTGGAGGTGCTCGACCGCTTCGGCGTCCCCCGGGAGGTGCGTGTCCTCTCCGCGCACCGCACCCCGGACGACATGCTCGCCTTCGGGCACGCAGCCGCCGGGCGGGGGATCAAGGTCATCGTTGCGGGCGCGGGGGGCGCCGCGCACCTTCCGGGCATGCTCGCCGCGGCCACGACGCTCCCCGTCATCGGCGTGCCGGTGGCCCTCTCCAACCTGTCGGGGCTCGACTCGTTGCTCTCGATCGTGCAGATGCCTCGTGGCGTGCCGGTCGCGACGGTCGCCGTCAACGGGGCGGAGAATGGTGCGCTGCTCGCTCTTCGGATCCTCGCCACGTCGGACGACGTGCTCGCGGCTGCCCTCGAGTCCTACCGCTCGGAGCTCGCCGACTCGGCACGCGCCCAGGACGACGAGCTCCGCCGTGGCGCCCGAGCGTCGGGCGGGCGCGGCGGGTCGGGCGGGCGCAGCGGGTGGGGCGGGCGCGGGGTCTACTGAGCGGTGCCCTCCCCTCTCGCAGAGCAGCTCGGCTACAGCCCAGACGCGCGGCTCGTGATCGTGAACGCCGACGATCTCGGCTTGTGCCACGCGGCGAACGTCGGCGTGTACGACTGCCTGCGCACGGGCGTGGTGACGAGCGCGACGCTGATGGTCCCCTGCCCCTGGGCGCGTGACGCCGCCGCGCGCTACCGGGGGGAGGACGTCGGCGTGCACCTGACCGTCAACGCGCAGTGGGACCGCTACCGCTGGGGGCCGATCACCCACTCCCCGTCCCTGCTCGACGGCAACGGCGGCTTCCCACGGACTCTCGAGGACTTCTGGGACCACGCCGACGTCGACGAGGTCAGGCGTGAGTGCCGCGCACAGGTCGAGCGGGCGATCCTCTGGGGCTTCGACGTGAGCCATTTGGACGCGCACATGGAGACGCTGCTGCTGCGCCCCGAGTTCTTCGACGTCTACCTCGAGCTCGCTTGCGACTTCGATCTGCCGGTGCGGATCGCCGACGGCCGCAGGCCGGACAGGCTCGGCTTCCCCGCCCGCGAGGTCGCCGAGGACGCGGGGGTGGTGTTCGTCGATCGGGTGCTCTCCGCGCGACGGCTGGGAGCACTCGACACGCTCGCTGCCCGGCTCGCCACGATCGAGCCCGGCGTCACCGAGGTGCGGCTCCATCCGGCGATCGACACCCCTGAGCTCCGGGCGCTCGCCGACGACTGGGAGGCACGCGTAGACGACCACCGCCTCGTCTGCGGCGACGGCGCGCTGGCCGGCGCGCTCGAGCGCGCGGGAGTGGTCCTCGTGGGCTACCGCGCGTTGCGTGACCTCGTGCGGCGCGGCTGAACCCTCCTCGGCACCCCCTCGCAGGAGACGCCGGGGTCAGCGCACGCCGGCGAAGAGGTCGTCTTCCTTGACGGCTCCGTCCTCCCCGAGGGCTCCGTCGCCCGAGGGTCCCACCCGGCTCCGGGCGAGGAAGTAGTCGTCGAAGGGGTAGATGGTGCGGAGCACCTCGGGGGGAAGCCCGAACCAGAATGGCGAGCCGGGGTCGACCTGCGTCGCGTGGGCGCGCAGGGCGTCGCTGCGCACGTCGGTGAACCCGGTGAGGTCGATCGACGTCGTGACCGGCTCCTCTCGCGCCATCCGGGCGAGTCGTTCCTCGTCGAAGGGCGACTCGAGCCCGAGCTCGATGTACTTCTCGTGCATCTCGCGGGTGCGGCGCCGGGGCCAGGTCGAGTAGTACAGCTTCGAGGGAGTCCACGGCGGTCCGGCGTCGGGAAACCGCAAAGGATCACCTGCCGCGTCGAATGCGGCCACGGAGATCTCGTGCACTCGCAGGTGGTCGGGGTGAGGGTATTCGCGCTGCTCCTCGGGGTACGTGACGATGACCTGTGGCTTCACACGCCGGACGATCCCCACGAGCCGTTCCACCGCCTCGTCGAGCGGTGCATTGGCGAACGCCTCGGGGCGGGCGTTGGCCGCGCTCCCCGGCATCCCCGAGTCTCGGTAGCCGAGCAGCACCACCTCGTCGTAGCCGATGATCCTGGTCGAGGCATCGAGCTCCTGGCGCCTGACCGCCGGCAGGCGCTCGCGGATCTCGGCGTTGTCCATCGCCGGGTTGAGGATGTCGCCTTCCTCTCCGCCGGTGCAGCAGACGAGCACCGTGCGCACCCCTTCGGCGTGGTAGCGCGCGACGGTGCCCGCGCCCTTCGACGCTTCGTCGTCGGGGTGGGCGTGCACGGTCAGGAGGCAGAGGGGCTCGGACACGGTCTGCGAGGCTACCGGGGGCAGCCCCGTGGCCTCGCGACGCTCGAGGGGTCGGGACCCCTCGAGCGGGTCCGAGCCTGCCGGGGCCCCCGGGGAAGCGGTGCGGTACCCCGTTGGAGGCCGCGGGGCTTTATGCTCGGAGCGTACGTCGGCGGACGCCGGCGAGCGGCCCGCAAGAGGGCGGCCCACAGGAGGGTAGAAGCGTGCCAGGCGTATGGCAGCGGACCAAGAACATCTTCCAGGCCAAGGCCAACAAGGTGCTCGACCGCGCAGAGGATCCCCGGGAGACCCTCGACCTCTCCTACGAGAAGCAGCTCGACAGTCTCCAGAAGGTCCGACGGAGCGTCGCTGATGTCGCGACCGCTCGCAAGCGGATCGAGCTACAGGCGTCACAGCTCCAGAAGCAGGCCGACAAGCTCCAGGACCAAGCGAAGGCGGCGCTCGGCATCGGCAACGAGGAGCTCGCTCGCGAAGCCCTCGCACGCCGCGCAGCCATCGGCGAGCAGCTCGCGGACCTGAAGACCCAGCACGACCAGGTCGCTCAGCAAGAAGAGAGCCTGGTCACGACGTCGCAGCGCCTGCAGGCCCAGATCGAGCAGTTCCGCACGAAGAAAGAGACGCTGAAGGCGACCTACACCGCCGCAGAAGCGCAGACCAAGATCGGCGAGGCGGTAAGCGGAATCTCGACGTCCATGGGGGACGCCGGGGCCACCATGCAGCGGGCACAGGACAAGATCGCGTCGATGCAGGCGCGCGCGGGGGCCATGGACGAGCTGCTCGCGTCCGGCGCGCTCACGGACCTGACCTCTCCGGTCACAGACATCCAAGCCGAGCTGGACAAGGCGCAGGCGGGATCGCAGGTCGACCGAGAGATCGCCGCACTCAAGGCGCAGCTGGCTGCCGGCAGCCCTGCCGGAGCGCTGCCGTCCCCCGAGACGAGCGCCGAAGGGGACGAGGAGACAGAGGAGGCTCCCGCCACAGCGGTGGTAGCCGGAACGGCTCCGGCTGGGTCCCCGGCCGGCGGTGACCCCACGGCCGGGGGTGACCCCACGGCCGCCACCCGGGCGGCAACAATTGGTACGACCGCCAACCCCACCTCGACGGGGCCGGCAACGGCGGGCGACGAGACCACTGGAGGCAGCGAGCAATGACCAAGGCAGGACGGATCCCCGCAGACCGGGGCCTCACGACCCGCATGTTCCTCACGGGTCTCTTCCTTGTGGTCCTCTACGCCGCCTTCGCCGCGATCCTCTGGGAGGTCCTCCACAGCTTCGTCATCCTCTTCGTCGTCATCTTCGGCCTCCTCTTCCTGCAGTACTGGTTCTCGGACAAGATCGCCCTCTGGGGGATGCACGGCCGGATCGTCACCCCCGAGCAGGCACCGCAGCTCCACGGCGCCGTCGATCGGCTCTGCGCGTTGGCCGACATGCCCAAGCCGCGCGTGGCGATCGCCAACACGGACATGCCCAACGCGTTCGCTACGGGGCGCAGCCCGAAGGCAGCAGTCGTGTGCGCGACCACGGGCCTCCTGCGGCGCCTCGACGAGCCGGAGCTCGAGGCGGTGCTCGCCCACGAGCTCTCGCACGTCGCGCACCGCGACGTCGCGATCATGACCATCGCGAGCTCTCTCGGCGTGCTCGCCGGGCTGATGACCCGCATGATGCTGTTCGCGACGTTCTTGGGCGGCGGGGGCCGCGGAGGCCGCAACCAGTCCGGGGGCCAGCTCGTGCTCATGGAGATGGCGATCATGCTCGTGTCGATCGTCGTGTACGCAATCAGCTACCTGCTCACCATGGCGCTGTCCCGCTACCGGGAGCTCGCGGCCGACCGCTCCGGAGCGATCCTCATCGGACGTCCCTCCCTGCTCGCGTCGGCCCTCGTCAAGGTCTCCGGCGAGATGGCGCGCATCCCGACGCGCGACCTCCGCCGGGCAGAGCCGTTCAACGCGTTCTTCTTCACCCCGGCGATGACCAACCGGCCGGGGCAGCAGGGCGGCGGAAGCGGTTTCTCACTGAGCTCGCTGTTCTCGACTCATCCCTCGCTCGAGCGGCGCCTCGCCCAGCTCTCGCAGCTTGAAGCCCAGATGGACCAGCCGCACTGACCGTGGCGCACTGACCGTGGCGGCTGCGCAGTACCAGGGAAGCTGACCCTTTCTCGTGGGACTTCTCGACGCCCTTCTCGGCCGCACGAAGCCGGTCCGACCCAACCTCGACGCGCTCTTCGCCCTCCCGTCCGCCGCGGTGACGCTGGAGACCTCGGCCGGTCTCGTCCTCTCCGGCAAGGCGGGCGTGTGCTGGATGCCACCAGCCGGCCAGTCCGCAGCCGACGTCCAGCGCGAGATCTCCCAATTGCTCGACATCCCCGACGACCCCACGGCCGCGGGCCAAGCGACCGCCAAAGGTACGACCACAACCGCCCAGGCGGGCGCCACCACGACCGCCCAGACGGGCGCGACCGGAACCGCCCAAGCGGGTGCGACCGGCGCAGCAGCCGGCGCAGCGCCGAAGGCAGGGCTGCTCACCCAGGCAGAGGACGCCTACGGCTACCGTTGGCTCCTTCTCGACGACAGCGACGTCGAGGACCTGGTGAACCGGGTGCACCTCGTCAACTCGCTGCTCGCGGAGAACGGCTGGGGGCCTCAGCTCCTGTGCTCGGCCTTCGGCGTGGTGCCCGGCCCGGACGCCGACAGCAGCGCGAAGCCCTTGTACCTGATCTACCTCTTCAAACGCGGCACCTTCTATCCCTTCGCCCCGATCGGCAAGGAGCGCCGAGACAACGAGCTCGAGCTACGGGTGCGCTCGATCCTCGGCTCCGACCTGCCGGTCGAGAGCGATCTGTCCCGTTGGTTCCCGCTGTGGGACCTCCCCGTACGCTGAGCTGTGCCCTGCGCCGCTCTCAGCGCTCCCCGTCAGCGGCCACGCGCCGCGGCCGTCGCGTCCCTCAGCCTGTTCGCTCGTCCCCTTGCTGGCGAGGCGCATCGGGCGGAACGGGCGGAACGGGCGGGTCGAGCGCGTCGACGCGGGCGGCGAGCGAGAGGTCGCGCTCGGTGAGTCCTCCTGCCGAATGGGTCGACAGCGCCAGCACGACGGTCCCCCACCGGATGTCGATGTCCGGATGGTGGCCAGCTTGCTCTGCGAGCGCGCCGACCTGGTTGACGTAGGCGAGCGCACCTGCGAAGTCGCCGCGGTCGACCTGCTTCACCAGCATGTCGCCTTCCCGGCGCCAGGCCAATCCGCGCGCCGCGATCTCGGCGTCGGCCTCGGCCGGCCCGAGCGTTCGTGTCACGGGCGGGTCATCTCCTCGGGGCGGACTGCCTCGTCGAACTGCTCCCCGGTGAGATAGCCGAGCGCGACCGCCGCTTCGCGAAGGGAGACGCCCTCCCTGTGCGCCTTCTTCGCCACGTCGGCCGCCTTGTCGTAGCCGATCACCGGATTGAGCGCGGTGACGAGCATGAGGGAGCGCTCCAGGTGGCGCGCGATCTGGTCCCTGTCCGGTTCCACGCCTGCGACCGCGAACTTGCGGAACGCCGTGCAAGCGCCCTCGAGCAGCTCGATCGAGTGAAGGACGTTGTACGCGATGAGCGGCTTGTTCACGTTGAGCTCGAAGTTGCCCCTCGCGCCGGCGATGCCCACCGCCGTGTCGTTCCCGATGACCTGGATCGACACCATGATCATCGCCTCGGACTGGGTTGGGTTCACCTTTCCCGGCATGATCGACGAGCCGGGCTCGTTCGCCGGGAGGACGAGCTCCCCGAGCCCGCTTCGCGGGCCCGAGCCGAGCCAGCGGAAGTCGTCGGCGATCTTGTTGAGCGAGCCGGCGAGCACCCGCAGCGCACCGCTCGCCCACACCAGCGCGTCGTGCGCGGCGAGTGCCGCGAATTTGTTGGGCGCGGTCACGAACGGCAGACCGGTCAGCTCGGCGATCTTGGCGGCGACTCGCTCGCCGAACTCCGGATGGGTGTTGAGCCCGGTCCCCACGGCGGTGCCGCCTGCGGCGAGCTCGTAGAGTCCGGGAAGCGTCTGCTCGATCCGGACGAGGTCGGCGTCGAGCTGGGCGACGTAGCCGGAGAACTCCTGGCCGAGGGTGAGCGGGACGGCATCCATCAGGTGGGTGCGCCCGATCTTGGTGATGCCCGAGAAGGCCCTCGCCTTCTCGTCCAGCGCGTCGCGCAAGGCCCGTACGGTCGGCAGAAGGCGGTGAACGAGCTCTTCCGCCGCGGCGATGTGCATCGCGGTCGGGAACGTGTCGTTGGACGACTGCGACATGTTGACGTGGTCGTTGGGGTGCACCGGTGACTTGGAGCCGAGCTTGCCGCCATCGAGCTCGATCGCGCGGTTGGCGATGACCTCGTTGGCGTTCATGTTCGTCTGCGTGCCGCTGCCGGTCTGCCAGACTCGCAACGGGAAGTGGTCGTCGAGCTTCCCCTCGCGGACCTCTCGAGCTGCCGCGGCGATCAGCTCGGCGCGGTGCGCGTCGAGCTTGCCGAGATCGGCGTTGACGAGCGCGGCGGCCTCCTTCAGGATGCCGATCGCCCGGATCAAAGGGCGCGGCATCACGTCCCGGCCGATGGCGAAGTGCTGCAGCGACCTCTGGGTCTGCGCTCCCCAGTAGCGATCGGCCGGAACCTCGACCTCACCCATGCTGTCGGTCTCGATCCGGGTCTCTTCCACCGCGCCTCCTTGGTCGCTCACCGCTCCCATTCTGCCGCTGCGCGCCGTGCCCCGGGCGCGCCGATGCCTCCGGGCTCGCCGATGCCTCCGGGCTCGCCGATGCCTCCGGGCGCGCCGATGCCTCCGGGCTCGCCGGGACCCTCGCCCTCCCAGGCGTGCCAGAGCCGCTGCCCAAACGCCAGCAGGGCGCGTGCCCGAGCGACGTCCTGTGCCCTCGGACCCCGCCCGTCGCCGGGGACCTCCAAGATGGCGGGCAGTGCGTCGAGCGCGGGGTGGGCGATGAGGTACCCGAGGACCGCCTCCCCGATGGTCCCCTCCCCCAAGTTGGCATGGCGGTCGACGCGCGCGCCGAAGGGCACCTTCGAGTCGTTGAGATGCAGGCAACCGAGCGCACCGAGGCCCACCGTCGCGTCGAGCGAGGCGACGACGTCGTCCGCCTCGGCGATCGATCCGAAGGAGATGCCCGACGCCCAGAGGTGCTGGGTGTCGAGGCAGACGCCGAGCGCGTCGCCGGCTCCGGCACGCTCGAGCAGGATCGCCAGCTCTTCGAAGCTCGCCCCGAGCACGCCACCGGCGCCCGCCATGTTCTCGATGAGCAGAGGGCAGCCGGCGCCACGGGGTCTTGGGCCCCGGTCGGCGGCGGCGTCGATCACCTCGAGCAGCCCGTCGACCACCTGGCCTGCCACGGCGTCGAAGCCACGGCCGAGGTGGCTGCCCACGTGCACGACGAGCCCCGCCGCCCCCATGGCACGCGCGTCGGTGAGCTCGGCGATGAGCGCGACCCTCGAGCGCTCCAAGAGGGCGGGGTCCGGCGTCGCGAGGTTGACCAGGTAGGAGGCGTGGCAGTACGTCGCCGCGACCGACGGATCCTCGGCTTGGGCCTCTCGGTAGTGGGCGAGCTCCTCAGGTTCGCGTCGGCGCGCGCTCCACATCCGTGGGCTCTGGGTGAAGACCTGGACGACGTCCGCGCCGATCGCGTGCGCGTGTTCGAGCCCGACGAGGAGCGATCCGCGCGTGCGGACGTGTGCGCCGACCAGCACTGCTCGACGCTAGCCCGACGCGGGCGCGAGGCTGGCACCACGCTGACGCGACGCTGACGCGCGCCCCGACGCGGTCTTCCCCGGCGTTTCCCAGGCTCAGGATGCCCAAGGGGCGAAGCACGCGGCGAGCATGCCGGCAACATCCGGCGCGCCCCCGGTGGGTCGGTCGGCACCGCCCAGCTCCTCTCGACGCAAAGGTGCCGGCAGGCGGACGACGACCCCGTCCGCGCCCGCCGCTCGGGCAGCGTCCAGACGCCGGCGTGTGGCGAACGGTGCGCCACGGCGTGCGGCGAACGGTGCGCCAGGGCGTGCGGCGCGCGAGGGTACGGCGACCCGGCACAGCACCCCCGGCGCGTCACGAGCAGTGCGTCGGGACCAACGGGCGGCGGCGTCGAGCGCCGCCCGCCAACGCGCGATCTCAGCGGGCTCGGCGGAGCAGACGACGCCGGCGGCACCGCCCACGGCCTGGCGGAGGAGGAACGAGACCCGTTCGTCCCGGTCGGCTCGATGCACGGCCCCCGCCGGCGGATGGACCACGATCGGCGGCCCGCCAGGGCGGACCGGACGGGGCCGGTTCAGCGCGCCGGCGACGTGCAGGTGCCGCCCCTCAAACACCGGATCGTCGTCCTGGAGCACCGCGCGCGCGACGGCGACGGCCTCGCCCAGGTACTCGCAGGCGGCGGCGAGATCGTAGCCCTCGGCCGCTCGGCGCCCGCCTGCTGCCCCGTCGGTCTCCCCCACGCTCCAGCGCAGGACCGCCGCCGCCCGGCCCCCGGAGACAACGTCGAGCGCGGTGACATCCCTCGCCAGCACGGCCGGGTGCCGACCCCGCGGGAGCTCCGACACCACCCCGATGAGCGGATGATCGACGCGGCAGATCGACGCCGCAGCGATCGTGCAGGGATCGCACCACGCCGCGGGCTCGGCTTCGGGCTCGGCTTCGGACTCGGCTTCGGACTCGGCTTCGGGCTCGGCTTCGGGCTCGGCTTCGGGCTCGCGCTCGCCGCCCAAGCCCATCGCGCGAGGGTCGTCAGGCTCCGGGGTGCCCGTGAACCAGACGGCGCCGGCGCCGGCGCGCTGCGCCTCGAGCGACATGCGCCACCAGGGGTCCAAGGACACGGTCGCCACGGGGACCGGGGGGAGCTCGACCACGAGCCGTGACGACGGGTCCACCGCGCAGAGCTTAGGGACCGGCGGAGTCTGGACGGAGGTCCGACGGCGGGGCCGAGCGGCCGATCACTTGCGGGTCCACCAACCCCCTTCGCCCTCTGCGAGCCCCTGCGCACGGAGCCGCTCCAACGCGCCGCACACGACGTCCAGTGCAAGCCCCGTCTGTTCCAGTATCTCGTCGAGGCTCGTCGGGTCCCATCCCAGCGCCGCGATCACCGCTGCTGTCGGCGCGGGCAGCCGGTCGACCTGCTCGCGACGGTGCCCCGGGCTGGCCGATGACGCCGATGCCACCGCTTCCGACGCCAGTCCCACCGCCACGAGCACGTCCGACGCGTCGCGCACGACGAAGCAGCCGTCAGCGAGGAGGGCGTTCGTCCCCGCCGACGCGGGGCTCCGCACCGACCCAGGCACCGCCCCGACCGGCACCGCGCGGGCGGCGGCGGCCTCCACGGTGTGCAGCGAGCCTCCGCGCAGGTGGCACTCCACGACGACGACCACGTCGGCGATCGCCGCGATGATCCGGTTCCGCAGCGGAAAGCGCCACCCGAGGTCCGCCACGCCGATCGGCGACTCCGAGAGCACTGCGCCGGCCTCGGCGACACGGCGCCAGAGCCCTGCATGCTGGCGCGGGTACGGCGTCGCGACGCTTCCGGCGACGACCCCGACCGGCGGAGCTGCGCTCGCGGGCCGTCGGCCTGCGGCACCGCCGGCGTCCGGTTCCGCAGCCGGCTCGATCGAGCATGAGGTCCGCCATGCCGCGACCGCCCCCTCGTGCGCCGCGCCGTCGATCCCGAGCGCGAGCCCCGAGACGACCACGACGCCGGCGGCCGCCAGGTCGCAGCCGAGCTGTGCGGCGACCCCCAGGCCGTAGCGGGTCGCCGAACGCGTCCCCACGATCGCGACGCGCGGCGCCGAGTCGAGCACGGCGGGGTTCCCGAGGAAGAACAGCACCTCTGGGGCCTCCGGGTCCGCCGCGAGCACCCTCGGGTACCCCGGGCTCCCGCGCAGGCAGACGCCGATGCCGGCGCGCACATGGGCGGCCCACAGGGCTCCGACGTCGATCTCTCGCGCTCGCTCGGTCGCCGAGCCGGCCCGGCGCGACGTGGCGAGCCGGACCCGGCCGTCGACGAGGGACTCCCACGCCGACCGGGCTGTGGCGGCCTCGAGCAGCGCGCGCAGCGTCCGAGGGCCTACGCCCGGCACCGAGGCCAGCGCGACGGCGTAGGCTTCGACGGGGACCCCGTCTGTTGCGAGCGGCATCGGGACGGAACGGTCGCTCTCACTGGCGCCCCGCGCCGGGCGCCAGGTGGTAGGCATGCGGCATGCACGACGGTTCCTCCACCCGCGCCTTCGACCCGTTCACCAGCGCGACGGACCTCGCCGCGCAGATCCGGTCCGGCGCGCTCAGCCCCGTCGAGGCACTGGAAGCGTCCCTCGAGCGCATGGACCGGCTGAACCCGGAGCTGAACGCGGTGGAGTGGCGAGACGACGACGCGGCGCGCGCCGACGCCTTGGACGTCGAGCGGCGGATCACCGCCGGGGAGGACGTCGGCCCGTTCGCTGGGGTGCCGACGCTCGTGAAGGACCTCACCAAGGCGCGCGGCCAGCCCGCAACGTTCGGGTCTTTCGGCGCGCCCGACGGGGTGGCCGACGAGGACGAGCTCGTGATCGCCGCGATGCGCCGCGCGGGGTTCGTCCTGTGCGGCAGGTCGAACGCCCCCGAGTTCGGTCCGCTTCCGGTGACCGAGAACACCCGTTACGGCATCACGCGCAACCCGTGGGACACGGTGCGGACGCCAGGGGGCTCGAGCGGGGGCTCGGCGGCGGCGGTCGCGTCGGGCATCGTGCCGTTGGCCCACGGCAACGACGGGGGCGGGTCCATTCGCATCCCGGCGTCGTGCTGCGGCCTCGTGGGCCTCAAGCCGAGCCGCTGGCGCGTCCCGAGCACGACCCCGGGGTGGTTCGGGATGTCGGTCGAGGGCGCGCTGTGCCGGACCGTCCGCGACGCTGCCGCAGTGCTCGACTGTCTGAGTGTGCCGGACGCGCTCACCTGGGAGCAGGCGCCGCCGCCTGGGCGCCCGTTCACGACAGAGGTCGGCGCCGATCCCGGCCGGCTCCGTGTCGCGCTGCAGACGGTGAGCGCGCTCGGCGTGGAGGTCGAAGCGCCCTGCCGGGCCGCGGTCGAAGACGCCGGCCGACTGCTCGAAGAGCTCGGCCACCACGTCGAGGTCCTCGACGAGGATCCGTTCGACCCGGCAGCCATCGGGCCGTTCCTCAACGTGGTGAACTCCTCGTACGGCGGGTACGAGGACATCGACTGGGACCGGGTGGAGCCGCACAACAAGGCGTGGCGAGCCGCCGGTGCGCAGGTCGACTCCCTTGCGCTGGTGAGCTCGTTGAACGCGCTGCGGCGGATGACGAGGCCGGTGGCCGCCCGCTGGGGGCGCGACTTCGACGTGCTCGTCACCCCGACCATCGCCATCGAGCCCCCCATCGCCGGTGAGGTGCTCGCAGAGGCGCACGCGCAGCCCAGCGCCCCTCCTCTGGCTGCCGTCGTGATGGTCGCGTTCACCGCGCCCTACAACATGACCGGCCAGCCTGCGGTGAGCCTCCCCTTGGCGCAGGCGCCGAGCGGCCTGCCCGTGGGGGTCCAGCTCGTGGGTGCCCCGTGGGGCGAGGGCGCGTTGATCCGGCTCGCCTCCCAGCTCGAGGCGGCGGAGCCGTGGGAGGACCG
Organism: Acidimicrobiaceae bacterium; assembly: GCA_027339205.1. Classification (GTDB taxonomy): domain Bacteria; phylum Actinomycetota; class Acidimicrobiia; order Acidimicrobiales; family RAAP-2; genus JAJYVT01. The sequence goes on from DAHWOV010000070.1 coordinate 51,122, forward strand.
CCATCCGCCGATGGCGATCGCCGAGGACGCCGAGGAGGCCGAGGAGGCGAGCCGCTAGGCGCCGGGCAGGGGCTCCACCGGGCGCGCCCGCGCGCCGACGTTGGGCTGGAGGGTCATGGGGACGGCTCCAGCACCTCGATCCCGGCACGCAGGGCGAGCGCCTCGGCGACGTGCTCCTCGCTGACCACCCCGCCTGCAGAGGCGCACGCGGGATCCGCGATCGTGCGTGCCCCCCCGCCTGCAGAGGCGCACGCGAGATCCGCGATCGTGCGTGCCACCCGGCGCACCCGGTCCACGCCGCGGCCGCTCAGCCTGCCGGCGCGCACGGCGCGCTCGAGCAGAGCCGACCCGTCCGGCGACAGGGGCGCAACGGCGGCCAGCCTCGACGCGGGGATTGCCGCGTTGCAGCGGACCCCCCTGGAACGCGCGAGCCGGCGGACGCCTGCCACCCGCGCGGCGACGGCCGCGGTCCGCTCCCCGGCCCCGGGCGCGAGGAGCTCCTCGGGAGAAGTGCGCCGCAAACCCACGACGAGATCGAACCGGTCGAGGAGCGGGCCGGAGAGCCGACGGACATAGCGCGCCCGCGCCGCCGGCGAGCAGCGACAGGCTCCGCGCGGCCCGCCCTCTCCGCAGGGGCAGGGGTTCATGGCCCCGACGAGGAGGAAGGCTGCCGGAAAGTCTGCGGTGCCTCTGGCACGGCTCACGCGTACGACGCCCTCTTCGAGGGGCTGGCGCAAGGCGTCGAGCACCGTCGCAGAGAACTCGCCCATCTCGTCCAGGAACAGGACGCCGTTCGTGGCCAGGCTGATCTCCCCGGGGCGCATGGCGGCGGTGCCGCCCCCGACGAGCGAGACCGTGGACGCCCCGTGATGCGGTGCACGCAGCGGCGGGTCCCAGACGATGCCCCCCTCGGGAGCGAGCATCCCCGCCGCGGAGTGGACCCGGGTCACCTCGAGGGCCTCGGCAAGGGAGAGGGGCGGCAGCAGCCCCACCAGGCGGCGCGCCAGCATAGTCTTGCCCGAACCCGGTGGCCCGACGAGCAGGAGATGGTGGCCGCCGGCGGCGGCGACCTCGACGGCGCGGCGGCCCACCCTCTGCCCTCGTATGTCCGCGAGGTCCCCGTAGCGCGCCGCCGCACGCGCGGACCAGGCGTCGCCCTCGACGTGGCTGTCGGGCCACGAGCGCGTGCCGCTCGCCCGCGTGCGCGAGGTGCTCGCGGCGGGGGGCCAGGGCTCGGCGCCGCGCAGCACCTCTGCGAGCGCGCGGAGGCTCGGCATGCCGAACGTCTGTCCGGGCCTGACGGCCGCAGCCTCGGAGAGATCGCAGACGGGCACGACGATCCGCTCGGCGTCCACCGCTTGGGCGAGCGCGATGGTCCCGGGGACGTGGCGCAGCGACCCGTCCAGTCCCAGCTCGCCGACGAACGCGACGCCTTCGAGGGAGCTCGGCGGGAGCTCGCCGACGGCGACGAGCACTCCCAGGGCGATCGGGAGGTCCAGCCCGGCTCCGACCTTGCGGACCGCGCTCGGGGCGAGGTTCACGGTCACGCGGCGCTGCGGCCAGGCGAACCCGCTCGACAGCAGCGCGGCCCGCACCCGGTCGCGTGCCTCCCGCACGGCGGTGTCGGGAAGTCCCACGATCGTGAACCCGGGCAGACCTCCCGAGTCGTGCACTTCGACCACGACGGGCCGTCCCGTCGCCCCCGACAGCGTCGCCGAGTGGACTGCGGCGGTCACACGCCCGAACCGTCTCCCCTCCGCCTCCCCCTGGCACGCCGACTTCGCGCCGTGGCGGTCGTTTCCACTGAGGCTCGACGCGTCGTTGGTGTTGCCGGTCAGCACGTGGTGGGCGATCGGGTCGCCTCTGGAATCACGAGCAGTCCGATCACCACCGCCTACCTGTCCGGGGTCGTCGTGCCCTCGGCAGCACTGATGGTGCGAGCTCGGTCTCTCGTGGGCCGGTCGCGCCCGTGAGGGTTGCCGAGTGCACTCGTCGAAGTCACTCGACAGAACGGTCGCGCGAGCTCTCGTCTCGGATGCGGGCCCGATGGGATGTCGCCGTCGCGCTCTTGGGAACGAGCGCGTCAGGCGGCGGGCGACCTCGACGTCGGCTTCACGCCCGCCACGAGGGGCGAGCTGCGCCCGGCGGAGGGAGTCGGCGGCCGCGAGAGCCCCTCTTCGTGGGCGCGGACGAACCGCCGCCAACCGAGCCGCTGCTCGGCGTGCTCGACCATCCACGCGTCGCGCGCCGCTCGCGCCGCGAGACGGTCGCGGAGCCGGCTCGCACCGTCTTCGGCCCGCGCGATCGCCTCGGTCAGCTCCTCATCGCTCCTCAAGACCCGGACGTTCGTCGGAGGCAGGATCCGCGCCTGTGCGCGCAAGGGGTCGCGGTGGCCATCCATGGGCAGTCACACCTTTCCTTCGGGCTCGTCCCAGAGGTTGCTCATGACGACGTGCCCATCTTCGGCGCAAGTCATGCGTCGTCGACCGCACTGCGCGCGCCGAGACATCGACGCACGTCAACGTTGTGCCGGTGGCGGGGACACCCTCGGGGGCAGCGGTCCGTTCGTGCGCGCGTCCGTCGCAGCGTCGTCGGTCCTCCCCTTCGCGAGCGCGTCGACGAGCACCTGCGCCCCGCCGACGAGCCCCGCGGCCTCGTAGGGGACGACGACCTTCGTGTTGGGAGCTGCGGCCACGCTCTCAAGGGCGCGCAGCTGCATCACCGCGAGCGTGTTGGGACGGATCGGGACCTCGTCGATCGCCGCGAGCGCGGCAGCCTCTCCCTGGCCCTTGAGGGTCAGCGCCTTCTTCTCCCCTTCGGCTTGGAGCTCGAGCACGCGCATCTGGGCTTCGGCGGCGAGGATCGCCGCCTGCTTCGCCCCCTCCGCCTCCAGGATCGCCGCCTGCTTCTGGCCTCCCGCGCTGTTGATCGCCGCCTGCTGCTCCCCCTCCGACTTCAAGATCGCAGCGCGTTTGTGCTGCTCAGCCTCCTTCTGCTCCGACATCGCCTGGAGCACGTTCTGCGGCGGCGTGATGTCGAGGATCTCGATCCGGTTCAAGCGGACGCCCCACTTCATGGCGGCATCCGCCATGTGGTCCTGCATGCGGGTGTTGATCGTGTCGCGCTCGGAGAGCGACTGGTCGAGCGTCAGCTCGCCGAAGACCGCGCGCAGTGCGGTCCGCGAGAGCTGATCCACCGCCAATTGGAAGTCCGCGATCTCGAAGAGCGCCGCCTTCACGTCGATGACCTGGCAGAAGATGGTGGCGCTCACGCGCAGCGAGACGTTGTCCTTCGTGATCACCGACTGCTGGTCGCCGGTCATCGGGAACTCGCGCATGTCGACCTTCACCATGCGGTCCACGAAGGGCACCAGCGGGTGGAGACCGGGTTGGCGGATCCCGCGGAATTCGCCGAGCCGCTTCACCACCCCGACGCTCCCCTGCTGCACGATCTGCATCGCGCGGTAGAGCACCACGCCGACGATCCCCGCGACGACCACCGCCCCGAGCACCACCCCGACGACCAGTCCCACATCTGCGACCATTGGACTCACCCCTGCTTCCTCCGCGTCCAATGACGCACCGGGGAGCCACGCGGTGACCGCCCCCGGGCGATGTTCACTCGTCCACCGGGTAGACGACGAGGAGGCCGCGCTCGATGTCGGCGACGACCACGCTCGTCCCCGTCTCGATACGCAGCGAAGGGTCCAGGGGCACGGCGAGCCACTCCTCGCCGCGGGCGCGGATGCGGCCAGGCCGGTTCGCGCCCTCGATGGCCCGGGTGACCACAGCGGTCTCACCGACCATCCCCTGCACGCCGCTCAGCATGACCGGCCTCCTCCACGGATTCTTGCGACATCGCGCCGTACGCACACCGCAGGACCGCGACCGCTCCCCCGACTATATGACCGGGGGATCGCCGGTGGACCTCGACGGACGGGCGCCGCCCCGCCCACGGAGGTCACCGCCCGCCGTAGCGCGCGGGACGCTTCTCCGAGAACGCGGCGAGCGCCTCTCGCACGTCCGCGCCTGCCAGGTTCTCGGCCTGGCAGGCCGCCTCGTGGTCGACCGCCTCGGCCAACGAGGTCGACCACGAGGCGTCAAGCAGCTTCTTCGTCGTCGCCAGCGCGAGCTCGGGACCCTCGGCGAGCCGACGCGCCCAGTCGGCCACCTCGGTGTCGAGGTCGCCGTGCGGCACGACCCGGTTCACGAGCCCGATCCGCAGCGCGGACTCGGCATCGACGACCTCCCCGAAAAAAGCGAGCTCCTTCGCCTTGGCGGTGCCGACGAGGCGCGGAAGCAGCCATGAGGTGGCGCAGTCCGGGGACAGGGCGCGGCGGACGAAGATCATGGAGAACCGAGCGCGGTCGCTCGACACGACGAGATCGCAGGCGATGGCGAGCCCGAGGCCCGCACCCACGGCCACGCCGTCGACCTTCGCGATGGTGGGCTTCGCGAGCCGATGCAAGGAGAGCGCCGTCTCCCCGACCTTGCGCACCCGTCCGAACGCTGAGCCACCCCCGGTCGGCGCACCCACGAACGCCAGGTCCGCCCCCGAGCAGAAGTCGTTCCCGGCCCCGGTGAGCACCAGCACCCGGTCCTCGTCATCGTGCGCGACGGACTCGAAGACCGCGGCCAGTTCGCCCACCATCGCCTCGGTCAACGCGTTCTTGCGCTCCGGACGGTTCAACGTCACCGTCACGACGCCCCCGGCGCGCTCGACGCGGACTGTCTCCACCGCTCCTCCTCGATCCGGCGCACTGTCGCATGCGCCTGGTGTTGACCGGAGGGTAGCCGAGCCGAACGGGCGCGGCGGCGGCCGCAGCGGCTCACCAGGCGTCGGCAAGGACCTCCACGTGGCTGTCGACCACAGACGCGACGTCGAACCGGACGGTCGGCGCGTGCTGTCGGTGCGTAGCGAGCCAACTCGCCGCGAGCCGCCGGAGCCGGACCCGCTTTGCCGGGGTCACGGCCTCGGCAGGACATCCGTAGGCCAGGGTGGAGCGGGTCTTCACCTCGCAGATCACGAGCGTCGTGCCCTTGCGGAGGACGAGGTCGATCTCGCCGGCCGCGCAGCGCCAGTTCCGGTCGAGCAGCTCGTAGCCGTGCGCGACGTACCACGCGGCGGCGGCGGACTCGCCGGCGGCTCCCAGTCGGCGGCGGGCGCCGCTCACGTCGACCTCACGTGAAGGAACGGTCTGTCGCGTCAGGGAGACGCGCCGGGCGCTACAGCTCCTTGGCGGGGAGGCGCTCGATGTTCACATCGCGCCAGGTCACGACCCGCACCGACGGGACGAACCGGGCGGGCCGGTACATGTCCCACACCCAGGCGTCGGTGAGCTCCAGCTCGACGCACGCCGGCTGCACGTCCGAGCGGATCGTCGTGGACACCTCGTTCGCGAGGTAGAAGCGGCGCTCGGTCTCGACCACGTAGGCGAACATCGGGAGGACCGCCCGGTACTCCTGGACGAGGGCGAGCTCGATCTCGGCCTCGTAGCGCTCGAGATCCTCCTCGCTCACCGCGACCCACTCATCGTCGCAACGGCCGGGTGGTGCCGCGGGGCCGCTTCACGACCGGACGGCCCGCTTCTCCTTCACCTTCGCTGCCTTCCCGGATCGTTGACGGAGGTAGTACAGCTTCGCCCGCCGGACGTCGCCGTGGGTGAGCACCTCGATCCGGGCGACGGTCGGCGAGTGGACCGGGAACGTCCGCTCCACCCCGACACCGAAGCTCACCTTGCGCACGGTGAAGGTCTCGCGAGCGCCCACGCCCTGGCGGCGGAGCACGACGCCTTGGAACACCTGCACCCGCTCGCGGCTGCCCTCGACGACCCGCACGTGGATCTTCACGGTGTCGCCGGGTCGGAACTCGGGGACGTCGTCGCGCAGGCTGTCGCGGTCGATGATCTCGGTGGGGTGCATGGGGCGTCCTTCGGATCCGCTGGGAGGTTGCCGAGCCCTGCATCGTAGCCGTGATCGGCGAGAAGCTGCACCTCGCCTGCCTGGGCCAACAGCGTGACCTCCTCGTCGGTCAGGCCCCCCCTGCCGGCCACCAGGTCGGGTCGGCGCTCGAGGGTCCGGCGCAGGGACTGCACCCGCCGCCAGGCCTCGACGGCCTTGTGGTCCCCCGACCGCAGCACCTCGGGGACCACCCACCCGCGGAAGTCGGCGGGCCTCGTGTACTGCGGGTACTCCAAGAGCCCCCGACGGAAGCTCTCGTCCTCGGTCGAGGCCTCGTTGCCCAGAGCTCCAGGGAGCAAGCGGGTGACCGCCTCGACGACGACGAGCGCGGGGAGCTCACCCCCGGCGACCACGACGTCGCCGACGGACAGCTCCGAGTCGGCCAGGTGGTCGGCGACCCGCTGGTCCACTCCCTCGTAACGGCCGCACAACAGCGAGAAGCCGTCCCCGCCGGCGAGGTCGCGAGCGACCGACTCATCGAAGCGCCGGCCGCCGGGGGAAAGGAGGAAGAGCGGGCGGGGCAGGTCCTCGCGCTCTTCCACGCGCTCGACGGCGGCGAACAGGGGCTCGGGCATGAGCACAATGCCCGCGCCACCCCCGAACGGCGCGTCGTCGACGGAGCGGCGCGCGTCGGAGGCGCCGGCGCGCAGGTCCCGCACCCGCAGGTCGAGCACGCCTCGCTGGCGCGCCCTACCGACGAGGCTCGCCCCGCAGTACCCCTCGATGAGGTCCGGAAAGATCGTGAAGACGTCGATCCGCACGGCGTCAGTCGACGAGGCCCTCGGGGAGGTCCACGGTGACGCGCGCTCCGGGCTCGAGCGAGACCACGAACCGCAACGGCACGAGCACGCCGCTGTCGAGCACGAGCAGGTCGCTCGCAGGGTTGGGCTCGAGCGCCACGACCGAGCCGATGTCGCGGCCGGCCATGGTGACCACCCTCGCGCCGGCGAGCTCGTGCACCCACAGGGCCCCTTCGACTTGCAGCGGTGCGGCGCGGAGCTCGAGGCCTCGCAGCGCCTCTGCGCGGTCCCGGTCGCGAACACCCTCGAACTGCACGAGGTGGCGGCGTCCGTGGGGTCGCGACGACGCGACGCGGAGCTCACCCACGTCGCTGGAGAGAAGGGCGCCGTGGTCCAGCCGCTCGGTCCTGTCGGTCCACAGCTCCACCACCACGTCGCCACCGAGTCCGTGCGGGCGGAGCACGCGTCCGACCGACAGCAGCGGTGCCGGTGCAGAGCCCGGTGCGCGCTCAGTCGTCGGCGATGTCAACGACGGTCCGCACGCCGTCGCGGGCGCCGGCTACTCCGACCAGCGTGCGGATCGCCTGGGCGGTGCGGCCCCGGCGGCCGATGATCCGACCCATGTCGTGCGGCGCAACGTGGAGCCGCAGAACCGTCGAGCCCCTCCGTAGCTCCGTTTGGACTACGACGGCGCCGGGGTCGTCAGCCATCGCGCGTGCGACGTACTCGAGCACCGCGACGGGCATGTCCCCCTTCGTGGGGCTCGAGGCGCCCGAGCGGGCCGGGGGGGCAGAGATCGTGTTCACGTCACCGGCTTCGTACTCGGCGGCTCCGTCGGCCACCGCGTGGCCCGGCTCGTCCTCCTCGTCGTACTCCAAGTCGTCGTCGAGGTCGTCGTCCTCCAGCTCGTCGTCGTCCAGCTCGTCGTCGTCCAGCTCGTCGTCGTCGAGCTCGTCGTCGTCCAGCTCGTCGTCGTCCAGCTCGTCGTCGTCCAGCTCGTCGTCGTCGAGGTCGCCGTCGTCGAGCTCGTCGTCGTCCAGCTCGTCGTAGGCCGCGTCAGCGTCCAGATCCGCCCCGCCGACCCCTCCTCCTGGCTCCTGAGCGTTCGTCATGCCGAGACCGTGTCCGGCGCGGAAGCCTCCGAGGCGTCACCGCCGTCTCCCGTCGCAACGATCTCTTGGTCGCCGCCGGGCGATGCGTCGAGCGGGCTGCCGCCGCCCGCACCAGGATCGACCGGCGCGGCCGCCGCCTCCCCTCCCGCCCCCGCTGCGAGGCGATCGAACGTCCCCGAGGCGCGAAGGAGGCGCTCGACGCGCTCGGTCGGCTTCGCACCCTGGCGGAGCCAGCGCAACGCCTTGTCGTGGTCGATCGTGACGATCGTCTGGTCGTCGGCGCTCGAGCGGCCGCGCGGCGCGTACGTGCCCACGACCTCGAGGAACCGGCCGTCGCGAGGGGCGCGGCTGTCAGCCGCCACCACCCGGTAGGTCGGTTGCTTCTTCTTGCCCATCCGCACAAGGCGGAGCTTCACTGCCACGAGCCTGCTTCCTCCATCGTCAGGGCCATTTGGGCCCGCTCTACGCCGTTGCGCCGATATTCTCGCAGGTCTGGGGCGGCTCGCGCCCACGGGGCCGGGCTATCGGCTCTTGGGCGGGGTGACCCGGCCGCCTTTCTTCTTGTTCTTGGTGTTCTTGCCCCTGCCATGGCGCTGGCCCCGCGCCGTGCCGTTCCCCGCCTGGAGCCGATCGCCGGCGGCGACGGCGTCGAGCGATGGGAGGCCCCCGTTCCGCCCGGCCGCCATCAACCCTGCGAACCCACCTGGGTCGCCGTCCATCTCCTCGCCGATCGCCTTCAGCGCAGCCAGCTGCCTTCGCCCGCCGAGCAACCCACCGATGCCTCCGAGCCCCTTCCCTCCGCCAAGCCCCCCGAGCCCGGGCATGCCGGGCATGCCGGCGCCGCTCGCCATGCCCTTCACGAGCTTCTGCATCTCACGATGCTGCTTGAGAAGCTGGTTCACGTCCGCCGTCGCGGTGCCGCTCCCCCGCGCGATCCGGACACGCCGCGACCCATCGATAAGCGACGGGTCCGCCCGTTCGGCGGGCGTCATCGAGCGCATGATGGCTTCGACGCGTGAAAGCTCCCGGTCGTCGACCTGGTCCGCTGCCTGGCGGAGCTCCTTGGTCATCCCCGGGAGGAGCTTCATGACGCCGCCCAGGGAACCCAGCCTCTTCACCTGCTGGAGCTGTTCGAGGAAGTCGTCGAGGGTGAATCGTCCCTCCATGAGCCTGCCGGCCGATCTCGCGACCGACTCCTTGTCCATCGTCCTTTCGGCCTGCTCGATCAGGCTCAGAATGTCGCCCATCCCGAGGATCCGGTCGGCCATCCGGTCCGGGTGGAAGAGATCGAGATCCCCCAGCTTCTCCCCCGTGGACGCGAACACGATGGGTCGCCCGACCACTCCCCTCACCGACAGCGCGGCGCCGCCCCGCGCGTCGCCGTCGAGCTTGGTGAGGATGACCCCGTCGAGCTCGAGCGTCTCGTGGAACGCCCTCGCCGTGGCGACCGCGTCCTGACCGGTCATCGCGTCGATGACGAGGAGCGTGTAGTGAGGATGCACGGCGCTCGAGACCCGGCGTACCTCGTCCATGAGCTCGTCATCGATCGCGAGGCGTCCTGCGGTGTCCACGATGCAGATGTCCCGCCCGAGGCGCTTCGCCTCCTCGAGGCCGGCACGCGCGACCGAGACCGGGTCGGTCGGCTCGCTGAACACGGTGACACCGGCCTGGCGCCCGAGGACGCGGAGCTGCTCGACGGCCGCTGGACGTTGGAGGTCCGCACCCACGAGGAGGGGGTGACGTCCCTGCTGCTTCCACCAGCGCGCCAGCTTCGCCGCGGCCGTCGTCTTCCCCGAACCTTGCAGGCCGGCGAGGAGCACGACCGTGGGCGGGCGCGACGCGTAGGTGAGCTTCAGGGTCTCGCCGCCGAGGACGGCAACGAGCTCCTCGTGGACCGCCTTCACGACCTGCTGGCCCGGGGTCAAGCTCTTGGAGAGCACCTCGCCGGCACAGCGTTCCCGGATGCCCTCCACGAATGCGCGGGCGACCCCGACTTCGACGTCGGCCTCGAGGAGCGCGACTCGGATCTCGCGCAGCGCCTCGTCGAGGTCGGCCTCGGAGAGCCGACCACGGCTGCGGAGGCGCCCGGCAATCCGCTCAAGGCGTTCGGAGAGGGCGTCGAACATGAGGTGGCCAGGCTACCGGACACCCACCCCGGGGCCTCGCGCGAGGCGGCGCCGCGGATGTCGGGAAGCCGGGCCATCACCCGCCGGCCTCCGGCGAGCCGCTCGGACGCCTCGGTCCCGACGTCCTCGCCGCTCAGCCGAGGAGCGCGCCGACGAAATCGGCGGGATCGAACGCCACGAGGTCGTCAGGCCCCTCCCCGAGGCCCACGAGCTTCACAGGGAGGCGAAGCTCCCGCTGGATCGCCACGACGATGCCGCCCTTGGCCGTCCCGTCGAGCTTGGTCAGGACCACGCCGGTCACCGCCACTGCCTCGGTGAACTGGCGCGCCTGCACGAGCCCGTTCTGGCCGGTCGTCGCGTCGAGCACGAGGAGGACCTCGGTGACGCGGCCGGGCGGTCGGTCGGCCACGCGCCGGATCTTCTTCAGCTCCTCGACGAGGTTCACCTTCGTGTGCAGCCTGCCCGCGGTGTCGGCGAGCACCAGGGAATTGCCGCGGGCGGCCGCGCGCTGCACGGCGTCGAAGACGACGGCGCTCGGGTCACCGCCCTCTGCGCCCCGCACGATCTCGGTGCCCACGCGTTGCGCCCACATCCCGAGCTGCTCGCCGGCGGCTGCTCGGAAGGTGTCACCAGCGGCCAAGAGCACCGTTCTGCCCAACGCGACCTGCTGGCGCGCGACCTTGCCGACAGTCGTGGTCTTCCCCACGCCGTTGACGCCGACGAAGAGCCAGACGTTCACCACCCCTTCCTCGTCGTCGAACCGGAGCTCTCTTCCGGCCGGCACCGCCGACCCGAGCTCCGCGGCGCGCTGGCCGTCGGGACCGGGCGGGCGGGCACCGTCGGCGGCAGCGTCCCAGCGCTCGTCGAGCGACAGCACGTGCACGAGATCAGCCCTCAGCGCGTCGACGAGCTGGGCGCCGCTGCCGATCTCCTTCTCCTTCACCCGTCGGCGCAGATCGCCGAGCAACGCGTCGGTGGTCGCCACACCGACGTCCGCGCGAAGGAGGCTCTCTTCGAGCTCGTCCCAGGTCGCCGGGTCGACCCCCCGGCCGCGCATCGAACGGAGCCCCGCGAAGACTCCCCGGGTTCGCCCGAGCCGTTCGAGGAACGTCGGCGGCGCGACCTCGGCCGCCGGCGCGCCGGCGCGGACCTCGACGGGCGCTTCGACCGGGCCCTCGGCGAGCGGGCCCTCGGC
>DAHWOV010000085.1:0-44725 GCA_027339205.1 Acidimicrobiaceae bacterium
GAAGCGTCTCGGGCACTCGTCGGCTCGCGTCACGTTGGACATCTACGCGCGCACCACCGAGGGCGCGGACCGGAACGCGGCGCGCCTCGTCGCGGCACGGCTACGGTCGCGGGATACTCGCGGGATGCGAAGGTCCGGCGAGTAAAAGGGGTGACGCCAAAGAGTGCCATGAACAGGACTTTTGCGGTGGGCGCTAGAGGACTCGAACCTCCGACCTCAGCCGTGTGAAGGCTGCGCTCTAACCAACTGAGCTAAGCGCCCGCGGAACCGCACCAGAGCTGGCGGCTGGACGACGATAGCGCGACCCTGTCGGTGTCTGGTCCCCCAGGCCCCCCAGCGGCGGCGGGCCTCACGCCGGGCCGGTAGCCTTGCCTGCGTATGCCGCCGCCCAGCAATGGATCAACCACACTGGGGAACGGCGGTTTCGAGCCGTCGACCGTCTGGGAGAGGCTCTCACAGACCTTCCTCCGACCTCCCGCTCCTAGTGGCCGCAAGGAGCTCGAGCCCACTGACTTCTCGAGGATGACCGACGAGGAGAAGCGCGCGCGCATCACCCGCGTCGACCCGACCGAACGAAAGGTCGGTATCGGCGCGTCGATCCTGGCGGGGGCGCTCGCCCTCTACGCCAACGTTCCCTTCATGGTGTCCAAGAAGTCGGTCCTCATCACCACAGTGAAGCCCAAGGGGACGAGCTGCCCCACGACCGTCGGCATCACGAAGCTGCACTATGTGGCAGCGTCCAAGTCCTGCTGGGGCGTCTATCCGGCCAGCCACTACGTCCTTCCGCTTGTCGTCTCACTCGTGCTCGCCGTGGCCATCTACGTCACCGTGCGGATTCGAAGGCGAGCACCGCTCGCGTTCACCATGGTGATGACGGGGCTCGCCTTCGGCTCGCTGCTCGTGCTCGTGCCTTACGCCGTTGCGGGGGGCTGGATCATGCTCCGAGCTTGGCGGACCCAGAAGTACGGCGCTCCTACGGCCAAGTCGGTCATGACAGGATGGGTGGCGCCCCCCGCGAGAGGCACGACGCGGCGTGCGAAGACCGCGTCACCGCGTACCCGCAGGGGAAAGAGCGCGCAACCGGCCTCCACAACGCGCAAGCCTCCCAGCGCCAACAAGCGGTACACGCCCAAGTCGCCGCCCAAGAAGAAGGTCTCGCCGCCTGCGAGCTGAGCCGCCTGCTCGAGCCTCTGTCTCGCCCGGACGTTCCGCGATGTGCTCAGCCAGTCAGGAGCGCGGAGCGAAGGAGCTCGAGCACGTCGGCACGCCGACGTGCGAGCGAGCGTGCCGTCGGCTCCTCGCCGAGTGCCCTCAGCACCTCCACCTCGGTGATCATCCCGATCACCGTCGAGTAGATCGCGAGCAGGAGCAAGCTGGGGTCGTGGCGCCGCATGTGCCCGGCGTCCATCTCGGATTCGAGGAAGTCGGCTGCTCGCCGCACGAGCGGCTGGAGCTCGCCGGTCATCCGCGTCGCCGCGGGAGGCCCGAGACGTGAGACCTCTCGCACGAGGCCGAGCAACTCCGGACGACGCGCTGCGAGCCGGAACACCGAGCGGACGACGGCTTCGACCTTCGCCCATCCGTCCCCGGCTCCGTCCAGCGCCGTCTGCATGGCCTGGGCGAGCTCCTGCGTGCTCCGGGCGATCAGTGCGTCGAGGAGCGTCTCCTTGCTCGGGAACCAGTAGAGGATCGACTGCTTGGCGATGCCGAGGTCGCCGGCCAGGGCGTCGAGCGAGGTCGCCTCGTAACCGCGCGTCCCCCACGCCGCGAGCGCCGCGTCGAGGATCCGTTCGCGCGTCGGCGCCACCACTTCGGGCACACCGAGAGGCTACTCCATTCCCTACCAAATGGTAGACAGGGCGCCTACCAGATGGTAGACCATTGAGATGCCGATCACTGCTGCGCTCGCCGGCAAGCGGTTCTTCATCACCGGCGGGACGGGGTTTCTCGGCACTGCGCTCATCGAGCGGATCCTCCGCCGGGTGCCCGACGCCGAGGTCGTCGCGCTCGTGAGGCCGGGAAGACGCGCCGGGGCAGCGGAGCGTGCCGCTCGCGAGATCCTGCGCAACGACTGCTTCGACCGGCTCCGTGTCGAGTGCGGCGACCGGTTCGAGCAGGTGACCGCACGGCTGACCGCTGTGGCGGGCGACGTGAGCCGTGACGGGCTCGGGCTCGACGACGACGGCCGGCGGCTTCTGGCCTCGTCAGACGTGATCGTCCACTCCGCGGCGACGGTCAGCTTCGACTCGCCGCTCGACCAGGCCGTCGAGATCAACCTCCTCGGCCCGGCCCGTGTCGCGGCGGCACTCTCAGCCGCCCGCGCCGATGCGCGCCGCGCCGACGGCGTCCACCTGATCGCCGTCTCCACGGCCTACGTGGCCGGCACCCATCAAGGCGAGGCACGAGAAGAGCTGCTCAGCGCCAATCGGTTCTCGCTCGACGTCGACTGGCACGCCGAGGTGGACCACGCCCGAGGGCTTCGTGGGGACCTCGAGAGCGAGTCGCGCGGCGCCGAGATGCTGGCGAGGTTCGCCAAGAAGGCGCGGGGGGAGCTGGGCGCCGCCGGCGAGCACCTGCTCGCGGCCCGTGCAGAGCGGATCCGGGACGAGTGGATCAAGGACCGGCTCGTGTTGGCCGGCACCGCGCGTGCCCAGTCGCTCGGGTGGCCCGACGCCTACCCCTTCACCAAGGCGTTGGGCGAGCGCGCGCTCATCGAGACGGCCGAGGTGCCGCTCTCCATCGTCCGGCCGTCCATCATCGAGTCCTCGCTCAGCGAGCCGGTGCCGGGGTGGATACGCGGCTTCCGCATGGCCGAGCCGATCATCATCTCGTTCGCCAGGGGCCTGTTGCGCGAGTTCCCCGGGGTGCCCGAAGGCGTGATCGACGTCATCCCGGTCGACATGGTCGTCGCGGCGATCCTGGCGGTCGCCGCAGGCCCAGCGCCGGAGCGGCCCTCCGTCTACCACGTCGCCTCGGGCGTCGCGAACCCGTTGCGCTACGGGCGCCTCGTCGAGCTCATCCAGGAGTGGTTCGCCGTCCACCCCATCTACGACGACCGCGGCCAGCCGATCAGCCTCCCGGAGTGGTCGTTCCCCGGACGCGGACGCGTGCAGCGCCAGCTCCACCGGGCGACGAAGGCGATGGACGCGCTCGAGCGGCTCCTTGTGGCGTTGCCCCTCAGGGGCAGGCAGGCGTCGTTCAACGCGACCGTCGAGGAGCGCAGCACGCTGGCCAAGCGCGCCCTCGGCTACGTGGAGCTGTACGGCGCGTACACCGAGACCGAGGCCCGCTACCGGGTCGACCGTCTCCTCGAGCTCTGGCGCACCCTCGACGACGAAGACCGCGCCGCCTTCGCGTTCGACCCCTCGGTGATCGACTGGGACCACTACGTCCACGACATCCACCTGCCCTCGGTCGTCGCCCACGCCCGGGTGAAGACCACCCCGGGGCGCCCCACGCTCGACAGCCGTCCGGAGCGAGCCCGCCGGGCGATCCTCTCACCCGAACGGCATCTCGCAGCGTTCGACCTGGAGCACACGTTGATCGCCGCCAACGTGGTCGACAGCTACGCCTGGCTGGCGTCGCGTCACCTCCCTGCCGCGAGCCGGCCCAAGCTCGTTGCGGAGCTGCTCGCCCAGGGGCCGTCGCTCCTCGCGTTGGACCGGCGAGACCGCGGCGACTTCCTCCGCTCCTTCTACCGTCGCTACGAGGGAGCCCCGGTCTCCCAGCTCGAGGAGGACGCGTGGGAGCTCTTCCACCGCCAGCTGCTCCCCCGCGCGTTCCCTGCGGGACTTGCGCGTGTCCGCCACCATCGGAGGCTCGGCCACCGCACGCTGCTCATCACCGGAGCGCTCGACTTCGTGGTCGACCCGCTCCGCCCGCTCTTCGACGACATCGTGTGCGCGCGCATGGCCCGGTCCAACGGCCGCTTCACGGGGAGGCTCGACGAGCTTCCGCCGATCGGCGAGGCGCGGGCGCAGCTTCTCGCCGACTACACGCAAGCTCATGGCCTCGACCTCGCCGAGTCGGTCGCCTACGCCGACTCCGCGAGCGACCTCGCGATGCTCGAAGCCGTGGGGTTCCCCGTGGCAGTCAACCCCGAGTCGCGCCTCGCCGCGATCGCCAGGCGACGCGGGTGGCACGTCGAGCACTGGTCCCGCGCTCCGGGCGGAGCGGCGCGCCCTCTCCCGTTGGGCCCCCTCGACGTCAGAGGGATGCCGCTCGCCAAAGCGCAGCGCGGCCAAGCGCGGCGCGGCCAAGCGCGGCGCGGCCTTGCGCAGCGCGGCCAAGCGCAGCGCGGCCTTGCGCAGCGGGGCCTGGAGCAGCCCGGCCTGGAGCCGAAATGAGGGCACTCGTCTTCGAGCACAACCTTGCTCGGTTCGCCGCGTCGAGGGTGGCGTCGGCGCTCGGCTCGGGACGCGGCGCGGCGGTCGGACCGTTGCGGCTCGTGGAGACGGAGCCGCCCGTGCTCCCCGGTGTCGAGTGGGCACGGGTCACGCCGCGCCTCTCGGGGATCTGCGGTTCGGACCTCGCGACGGTCGACGGCAGGAGCTCCCGCTACTTCGAGCACATCGTGAGCTTCCCCTTCGTGCCCGGGCACGAGGTGGTCGGCGAGCTGGAGTCCGGCGGCCGCGTCGTGCTCGAACCCGTGCTGGCGTGCGCCGCTCGCGGGATCGACCCGCCCTGCGCGCCGTGCCGGCGCGGCATGATCGGCGACTGCGAGCGCATCGCCTTCGGCCACCTCGCCCCCGGCCTGCAGACCGGCTTTTGTGTGGACACGGGAGGCGGCTGGTCCCACGCGGGGCTCGTCGCGCATCCGAGCCAGCTGCATCCGGTGCCCGAGACGTTCAGCGACGAGGACGCCGTGGTGGTGGAGCCCGTCGCCTGCGCCGTGCACGCTGTCTGCGACGCGGCGCTCGTGGGCACAGAGACCGTCGCGGTGCTCGGCGCGGGGACCCTCGGCCTCGCGGTGGTCGCCGCGATCAGCGCGCTCGCGAGCTCCGGCCGGGTCGCGGCGCCGGGCGCGGTCTTGGTAGGGGCGCGCTACGCCCACCAGCGGCGCCTCGCCGCCGATTTGGGCGCGACCTCCTCGCTGCCCGCCGACCAGCTGGCGAGGGCGGTCCGCAGGCGAACCAGCTCCCTGTCCCTCGCTGATCCGAGGCCGGGCCACGCGAGCGGGCCGCTGACGGGCGGGGCCGACGTCGTCTTCGACTGCGTGGGCTCCGGCGAGTCCATCGCGCAGTCCCTCGAGATGATCCGCCCCCGTGGACGAGTGGTGCTCGTCGGCATGCCCGCACGGGTGCACGTCGACCTCGCCCCGCTTTGGCAGCGCGAGGTCCGGCTGGCCGGCGCGTACGCCTACGGCACCGAGTCGGTCTTGCAGAAACAGCGGGTCCGTACCTTCGACCTCGCGTTCGAGGTCGTCGCGGCCCACCGGCTGGGGCGGCTCGTCTCTGCCACTTACCCGATCGACAGGTACGAGGAAGCCCTGCGGCACGCGGGCTCGGCAGGCCGGAGGGGTGCGGTCAAGATCGCGTTCGACCTGCGCCGTGACAGGGAGCGTCGCGCCGGCCCTGCCGGCCGGCCCGAGCAAGGAGGCACGCCATGACGCCCCGCCCAGGGCTCGTCCTCGAGGTGGACCGCTCCACCCCGCCGACTCTCTTCTGGCACGGCGAGCGATTCGTCCTCGAGCGGCTCCCCGAGGGCAGCCGCGTCATCTACGCACCCGAGCCCCTGCCCGCGCTCGAGGATCCGGTCGCCGCGATCCGCCACGCGCTGCTGCACCCATTGGGCGACCAAGAGCCGCTCCCCGCGCTCCTCCACCCGGGGATGCGTCTCACCATCTGCTTCGACGACGTGTCGCTGCCGCTCCCTCCGATGCAGGCGCCCGACGTGCGCCAGATGGTCATCGAGCAGGTGCTCGACATGGCCGCGGAGGCAGGCGTCGACGACGTCGTCCTCATCGCCGCGCTCGCCCTGCACCGCCGGATGACCGAGGCGGAGCTGCGCCACGCGCTCGGCGACCGTGTCTACGACGCCTTCGCTCCCCACGGACTGCTCACCCAGCACGACGCGGAGGACCCTGACAACCTGATCCACCTCGGCACGACCGACAAGGGCGAGGACGTCGAGCTCAACAAGCGCGCGGCGACGAGCGACCTGCTCGTGTACGTGAACATCAACCTGGTCGCGATGGACGGCGGCCACAAGAGCGTGGCGACCGGGCTCGCGAGCTACCGCAGCCTCCGCCACCACCACAATCCCAAGACGATGCTCCACAGCCGCTCGTTCATGGACGCTCCGTCCTCCGAGCTGCACTCGTCCAACTGGCGAATGGGCCGGCTCATCGCGGAGAGCGGCGTCAAGGTGTTCCAGATCGAGACGACGCTCAACACCGACACCTTCCCCGCGCAATTCGGCTTCCTCCAGCGCAGGGAGTGGGAGTGGCGTCTGCGTGACCGGACTACCTACCTCGCCACCGCTGCGGCCCTCGACCGGACCCCGCCACGCGTGGCGCGCCAGATCTTCCACTCGATCCGGGCGCCGCACGCGCTCGTGTCCGTCCAGGCCGGCGAGGTGGAGGCCGTGCACGCGGTGACGACCGCGAACGTCTGGAAGCAGCAGGGCGTGGAGGTCGACGGGCAGACCGACATCCTCACCATGGGGCTCCCCTACATCTGCCCCTACAACGTCAACTCGATCATGAACCCGATCCTCGTCGCGTGCCTCGGGCTCGGCTACTTCTTCAACCTCTACCGCGGCCGGCCCCTCGTGGCGCAGGGCGGCGTCGTGATCATGCACCACCCCACCCCCTGGGAGTTCCACCCGGGGCACCACCCGAGCTACATCGACTTCTTCGAAGAGGTGCTGGCCGACACCACCGACCCGGTCGAGATGTCCAAGACCTACGAAGAGAGCTTCGCGACGGACCCGTGGTACGTGCACCTCTACCGGACCGGTCACGCCTACCACGGCGTCCATCCCTTCTACATGTGGTACTGGTGCGCGCACGCCCTCGACCACCTCGGACGGGTGATCGTGGTCGGGGGGGACCCCGCGGCCGTCCGGCGCATGGGCTTCTCGCCCGCGACGAGCCTCGACGACGCGCTGGAGATGGCCTCCGACGTCGTCGGCCGCTCGCCGAGCCTCACCCACCTCCATACGCCGCCGCTGCTCATGGCCGACGTGCGATGAGCGGCGGGACGAGCGGTGCGACGAGCCGCGGGACGAGCGGTGCGACGAGCCGCGGGACGGGCCGGCTGCTGCGGCGGGTGACGAGCCAGGTGAAGTTCCCGCTCGCCAAGCCCACGTGGCCTGCAGGGGTGCCGCGACCCGCGCCGGTGCGGCGCGTCGGCCTCGACTACGACCACGAGTGGTCCCGCCGGTACCCGGTGCGCCTCGCGCGCGCGGTCGTCCTCGACAACGTCACCAGACCGGCAGCGCGCCTCGTCGCCCCGACGACCGTACGCGGCGGGGAGCACCTCCGACACGTGCCCGCACCCGTGATCTTCGCCGCCAACCACGTGAGCCATCTCGACACGCCGCTCCTCCTCACGGCACTGCCGGTCCGGTTCCGCCACCGCACCGTCGTCGCCGCGGCAGCCGACTACTTCTTCGACCGCCGCTGGAAGGCGTTCCTCTGGTCCTTCTCCCTCGCGGCCATCCCGATCGAGCGCTCCCGGGTCAACCGGCGTTCGGCGGATGTCGCCGCCGAGCTCCTTGCCGACGGGTGGAACCTGGTCATCTTCCCCGAGGGCGGCCGGTCGCCACACGGGTGGGCGCAGCCGTTCAGGCCGGCGAGCGCCGCCTACCTGGCACGGCGAACCGGACGGCCCGTCGTGCCGGTCCACTTGAGCGGGACTCGCCACGTCCTCCCCAAGGCCGGAGAGCGCCGGCTGCCGCGCCGATCTCCGGTCTCGGTCGTCTTCGGGATGCCGCTCCTCCCCGACGACGGGGAGGACGCGCGCCGCTTCAGCGCGCGCATCGAACGGGCGGTGGCCGTGCTCGCCGACGAGGCGTCGAGCGACTGGTGGCGCGCACGCACGCGGGCGGCACGCGGTGGCACCCCCTCGCTCAGGGGCCCGGAGGCGGCCGACTGGCGGAGGGCCTGGGCGCTCGACCCGCGCCCCGACGCGGGTCGCGACGCCTGGCCACGCGTCTGAGCAGCTACACATTCGGGCGTGTCCCTGCGTGACGGACCGACGCTCGACCTCACGGTGGTGGTCCCCTACTTCAACCCCGGTGACCGCGTCCGCGAGACGGTGGAAGAGCTGGTGCGCACGCTCTCGGGCACGGGTGCGACCTTCGAGGTGATCGCCGTCTCCGACGGCTCGACCGACGGGAGCGAGCGGGCGCTCGTGGACCTCCCCGTCGACCTGGTGAGAACCGTGCGCCTCCACCACAACCGCGGCAAGGGGGAGGCCCTCCGGGTGGGGTTCACCATGGGGGGCGGCCGGTTCCTCGGCTTCATCGACGCCGACGGGGACCTTCCGCCGGACCAGGTGGCGATCCTCGCCGCGATCGCGCATGACGCGCATTCCCCCGCGCCCGACGTCGTGCTCGGCTCCAAGCGCCACCCCGACTCGCAGGTCGTCTATCCCCCGCTCCGACGCGTCTACTCGTGGGCCTGGCAGCAGCTGGTGCACGGGCTCTTCGGGCTCAACGTGCACGACACCCAGACCGGCCTCAAGCTCGTTCGGCGCGAGGTCCTCGCAGATGTCCTGCCGCGGATGCTCGAGAAGCGGTTCGCCTTCGACCTCGAGCTGCTGGTGGTCGCGAATCAGCTCGGCTACGGTCGGTTCGTCGAGGTGCCGGTCCGCATCCGCCGGCGTTTCGGCAGCACCGTCTCCCCACGGGCGGTGGCGGGGATGCTCGTGGACCTCTTCGCGATCTTCTACCGGCTGCGGAT
The DNA here is from genome assembly GCA_027339205.1 of Acidimicrobiaceae bacterium. Lineage (GTDB taxonomy): Bacteria > Actinomycetota > Acidimicrobiia > Acidimicrobiales > RAAP-2 > JAJYVT01. Next base: position 8,909 of record DAHWOV010000085.1, read on the forward strand.
CGCGCGCCTCTACGGCGAGCCGCGCAGATAGCGCGCGACGCGCCCTCGGGGCGACCGGCGGGCGCGCATCTCGGCGAGGCGCTCCTCGCGCAGCGCGTCCTCCTCCGCGTCGTCGAGAGCGTCGAGGGGGCTCCCCACCGCCCACGAGAGGAGCAGATCGGCGAGCGCCGGGTTGCGCGCGAGCACCGGACCGTGCAGGTAGGTGCCCACGACCCTGCCGGAGATCGCTCCGTCGGTGCCGTCGCCGTTGCCCACCCCCGCGCTGAGGCGTCCGAGCGGCGCGACGCCGGGCCCCCGGGCGGTCAACCCCGCGTGGTTCTCGAAGCCGGTGAGCACGGGGAGCCCGAGCGCGGCGTCGGCCGGCTCGGCCAGCACCTCCCCCACGGCCCTGCGGCCGGGACCCTTGGAGGTCGCGACGTCCAGGAGGCCGGCACCGCGCACCGGTCGTCCATCCGCCGAGGGGAAGGTCCGCCCGAGGATCTGGTACCCCGCGCACACCGCGAGGACCGGTGCTCCCCGGTCCACCGCCCGAAGGAGGGTGTCGTCCGAGCGAAGACGCTCGGCGGACGCACGCTGCGCGACGTCCTCGCCGCCGCCGAGGCAGTAGAGGTCGCCTTCGGGGAGCGGCGCGCCCGACGCCGCCTCGACCAGCTCGGCGTCGATGCCCCGCCAGCGCGCGCGCTGGACGAGCACCATGCCGTTGCCTCCGTCACCGTAGGTACCGAGAAGGTCCGGGTGGACGACGACGACGGCGAGGCTCACGACGCCCCCCGGGACGCCGACCGGGACGCCGACCGGGACGCCCCCCGGGACGCCGCGCGGGCGAGGAGGTCCGTGAACGCCGTGTAGTTCCCGACGAAGTCGACCTCGACCTTCTCTGTGCCCGGCTCCTCGAGCTGCGTGCGTGCAGGCTCACGAGTCGCGGCGATCCACGCGGCGCGCACCGCGGCGACCTCGTCGCGCACGGTCAGGTGCCGCACCTCGGCGTAGTGGAGGCGGACCGCCAGGTCGCGGCATCGCTCGCCCGTCGCGACCACGGTCCGGGCGCCGAGCCGCTCGAAGGGCACGTCCCAGAGCCACGACGGGTCCCTCCCGTCGGCAACCCGCGCGTTGATGCCCACGACGACCGGACGCTCGCCGGGGCCCACGAGGTCCAGCAGCTCCCGCCAGCCCGCCGGGTTCTTCGCCAGCATGACCCGGGTCCTGCGTCCGCCGACCTCGACGAGCGAGAACCGTCCGGCCACCTCGTCGACCGCCGCTATCCGCGCCAGGGAGTCCTCCCACCCCACGCCCAGCGCGGCTGCCGCGGCTGCCGCCATCGCGGCATTCGCACGGTTGAACCTCCCGGGAAGCGCGAGGGCGACAGGGAACCGGCGGCCGTCCGCGAGCACGACGTCGTCCCCCTCGAGCGAGACGTCCAGCCTCGGGCGCGCGAACCCGCAGGCGCAGGCCCACCCGTTGCCGCCTGGTGCGAACTCGATGCGGCCGCCGCAGGCCGGGCATGCCACCGCGTCCTCGCGCCAGGACAGCCCGGCGCCGACCCACACCGGCTTCTCCGCCGCCGACGCCGCCCACGTGACGAGCGGGTCGTCGGCATTGGCGACCACCGAGGCCACGGGTGCTGTCGTGAGGGCACGGCGCCAGCGGTTCGCCACCATGCGCACCTCGTTGGTCCGGTCGAGCTGGTCGCGCGAGAGGTTGAGCAGGACGACGACCTCCGGGCAGAGCCTGTCCACGAGGCCGGGCAGGTACCCCTCGTCCACCTCCAGGACGGCGGGCGCGCCCGAAGGGGCTGCCGCGAGCGCCGTCACGTGACCGGCCGGCATGTTGGAGCCCGTGGCGTTGGTCGCCGGGCTCCCCAGGCTGCCTTCCAGCGCGACGGCGAGGAGGCGCGTCGTCGTGGTCTTCCCGTTGGTGCCGCTCACGAGCGCCACGCGCCGCCCGGCGGCGAGGTGCTCGAGCAGCCGAGGGTCGATGGCGAGGCCTGCGTGACCCCCCGCCACGGTGCCGCTCCCCGCGCCAAAGCGGCGCGACAGCACGTTTACGGCCCGCGTGACCGCCACGGCGGCCCGCGTCCTGGTCGGCAGCGGCCGCCGGCTCATCTCATCTCCCGGCGCCGGACCCGGCGCCCCGCGCGGCGCCGGACCCGGCGCCCCGCGTGGCGCCGGACCCGGCGCCCCGCTTGGTGCCCGACCCGGCTCGCAACCCGGCTCGCAACCCGGCTCGCAACCCGGCTCGCAACCCGGCTCGCGACCCGGCTCCCGACCCAGGGTTCGCCCTCGTCGAGTGGCCCAGAGGGGCCGGGGGGAAGGTGCGTGCAAGCTCTTCTGCGCTGGGGCTGCGCCGTACCCTGCCTTGGGGAGGCAGCAGGGACGAGATCGCCGACATGACTGCCGCGATGTCGATCCTTGGGTCCTCGAGCCCCAGCACCACCGGCTCGCCAACTCGTACTCGCACGGTCGGCGGGTGCAGCAGCGCCGCCAGGTCGGGGAGCCGGGCGCTGCGCGGCCACACCGCCTCGGTGCCCCACAGCCCCACCGGGACCACGGGTGCGCCGGTGGTGGCGGCGAGCCTGGCGACGCCGGTCTTGCCGTGGAGCACCGGGTCGAAGAAGTCGCTCCCCCGGGGGATCGTGCCCTGGGGGAGGACCATCACCACCTCGCCGGCGCGGAGCGCCGCCTCCGCGCGGTGAAGCGCACGGCGCGAGGATCCTGCGTCGGCGCGGTCGACCGCGATGCCCCCGAGGGCGCTGGTGAGCCACCCGACCACGGGCGCGTCGAAGAGCTCCTTCTTGGCGAGGAAGCGGACGGGACGGTGGAGCTGCGCGGCGAGCAGCGCGAGCGCGACGACGTCGAAGTAGCTCCGGTGGTTCGCCGCGATGAGGACCGGTCCGTGCGCCGGCACGTGCTCGACCCCACAGAGGTCGAAGCGGGCGTAGGGGAACAGCTCTGGCCGCACCCAGGGTCGCAGCAGGTGGTAGGGCTCGAGCCCGATGACGGAGGGCACCCCGGGGGGGCGGTCCCAGTGCTCCACGGGCCAGCGGCGCAGCGCGGCGATCGCCATGAGGGTCGCGTCGGGGTTCACCGCGTGGGCGTGGCCGACGGACGACAGGAGCGGCAGGTCGAAGGCGCTGTCGGAGCACGCGTGGCTGGCGGTGAGGTCCACCCTCGACGCGACCGCCCATCGCCGGACCGCCGCCAGCTTGCCCACGCCCCAGACGAAGGGGCCGTCGAGCCGGCCCGTGTAGCGGCGGTCGCGCACCTCGTAGCGGGTCGCGACCACGTCGTCGAAGCCGAGCGACTCGGCGAACGGCTCGATCATGTCGGCCGGCGTCGTCGTGGTGAGGACGAGACGATGGCCGGTGCGCCGGTACTCCTCCAAGATGCCCGGCGCATAGGGGGCCACGAGCTCGAGGAGCGCCGGTGCGGCCGCCCCACCCGCCGCCCGCACCTCGTCGCGCGCCCACCCGCGCGCGGCGAAGGCCGCGGCGCGGGCGAGCGCCATCGAAGGCCCGTTCTCGCCGAACCGGTCGTAAATGCCGTAGAAAAGGCTGCTCCCCGGCAGCCGGCGGGCGATCCCGGCCGCCTCGAGCGCCCGCTGGAGGACCGGTCCGCTGGCGCGCCGAAGGAGCGTCCGGTCGAGGTCGACGAAGACCGCTCGTGCCGTGGAGGTCCCGGCCACGCCGGGAGGTTACCGAGCGGCGCACCTGCGAGCAGCGCCCCCCGGCGCACCTGCGAGCAGCGCCCCCCGGCGTACCTGCGCCGCAGCTCCTCCCCCGGACGCGACGAAGGGACCGCCGGGGGGGTGGGCGGTCCCTTCGCATGACCAGCCAGGAACGGAGGGGGGGATCCGGTTTCCCTGAGGTCTGGATCCATTCTGCGGCATCGGGAGCAATCTGTCAATGAGCTTTATGAGATGTTTATGATCGTTTTCTCTGATATGCTCCATCGCATCGGGGCAAGCGGCCCCCTCCCGGGAGGTCAGGTGGACCTGCGGCATCTCCAGGCGCTCGTGGGCATTGCCGACACCGGGAGCTTCTCGGCGGCGGCGGCGGCCCTCGGCACGGTCCAGTCCAACGTCTCCGCCCACGTGGCCCGGCTCGAGCGCGAGCTCGAGGTCGTGCTCGTCGACCGGCCGTCGGGGAGGCTCACCGAGGAAGGCGAGGTGGTCGTGTCGCGCGCGCGAAGGATGATCGCAGAGCTCGACGCGATGGTCGCCGACGTGGTGGCGATGCGCCACGAGGTCCGCGGCCGAGTCCGACTCGGGATGATCGGCACCACGGGCCGATGGCTGGTCCCCCGGCTCTTCGCCGCGCTGCGGTCCCGACACCCCCAGCTCCGCCTCACCGTCACCGACGGCACCAACACGACCCTCGAGGCCCAGCTCGCCTCCGGCCAGCTCGACGTGGCAGCGGTGACGCTGCCGGTGCACAGCGACGAGCTCACCACCTCTCCGCTCTTCGAGGAGGACCTCGTGCTCGTGGTCCAGGTCGGCCACCCGCTCGCTGAGCGTGCCGAGCCCCTCGCCCTCGCCGGTCTCGCCGGCATCGAGCTGCTGCTGCCCGCGCCCGGGACCTCGCTGCGCGACGAGATCGACAGGGCGGCACGCGCGGCGGGCGTCGAGCTCCGTCCGTCGATGGAGCTCGACGGGCTCCGGATGATCGCGTCGCTCACCTTCGACGGCCACGGTCCGTCGATCCTCCCCGCCACCGCCGTCCCGGCCCACCTCCGCGGGGACTTCCGGCTGCTTCGGATCACGGGGCTGCCGCCGAGGCGGGTCGGCGTGGCCTTGCACCTGCGCGGCGCGCCCTCGGCCCCCACCCGTGTGGTCATCGACCTCCTCCACTCGATCGTCGAGGACCCTTCGGTCACTCTCGAAGGCCTTCACCGCCCGATGGCTCCCGCACGGCCTGCCCTGCGCCACTAGGGTCGGGGCCCGGTGGACGGCCCGATCGACGACGACCTGCTCGCCGAGACGACCGACGCTGCGCTGGCTGCGGCGAGATCGGCGGGCGCGGCGTACGCCGCGCTGCGGGTCGAGCGGGTCCGGACCCAGCTCGTCGTCCTGCGAGACGGGCGGCTCGAGACCGCGATCGACGACACCGAGGTCGGCACGGGGGTCCAGCTCGTCTCGTCGGGCTCCTTCGGCTTCGCGGGCACCGTCGCGGTCGGGCCCGCCCCCGCGGCGGCGCTCGTCGCGGACGCCCTCGAGGCCGCGCGCGTGACCGCACCCGCGCGACCCCATGAGGTGGTCCTCGCCGACGAGCCCTCGCATGGCCGGGTCGAGTGGTCCTCCCCGTACGTGCGGGACCCGGTGGACGTCCCGCTCGCGGACAAGGTCGGCGTGCTCGCCGAGTGGAGCCGCCGCCTCCTGGCTGCGCCGGGGATCGACCACGTCACCGCCTACGTGATGGCGGTACGCGAGGACAAGTACCTCGCAGACCTCTCCGGGACGGTCGCGCGCCAGCGCCGGGTGCGGATCCACCCCCAGCTCGAGGCGCTCTCGGTCACCGACGGGGGCGACTTCGAGGAGATGCGGACGCTCGCGCCGCCCGTCGGTCGCGGCTGGGAGTACATGGAGGGCGAGGGCTGGGACTTCGACGGCGAGCTCGCCCAGCTCCCCGAGCTGCTCGCGGAGAAGCTGCGGGCGCCGTCGGTCGACCCGGGGACCTACGACCTCGTGGTCGACCCCACCAACTTGTGGCTGACCATCCACGAGTCCATCGGTCACGCGACCGAGCTCGACCGGGCGATGGGCTACGAGGCGGCATTCGCGGGGACGTCGTTCGCGACCCCCGACGGCCTCGGCACCCTCCGCTACGGCTCGCCGGTGATGCACGTCACCGGGGACCGCACGACCGAGCACGGTCTCGCGACGGTCGCGATCGACGACGAGGGCGTCGCCGCGCAGTCGTTCGACATCGTGCGCGACGGAGTGCTCGTCGGCTACCAGCTCGATCGGGCGATCGCCGCGTCGCAGCGGCTCGGCAGGTCGAACGGGTGCGCCTTCGCCGACTCGCCGCTCCACACGCCCATCCAGCGGATGGCCAACGTGTCTCTCCAGCCAGCCCCGGGCGACGGGCCGTCGACCGAGGAGCTCATCTCCGGCGTCGACCGCGGCATCTACATCGCGGGAGACAAGAGCTGGTCCATCGACATGCAGCGGTACAACTTCCAGTTCACCGGCCAGCGCTTCTACGCGGTGCGCGCCGGGAAGCTCGCAGGCCAGCTCCGCGACGTGGCGTACCAGGCGACGACCACCGACTTCTGGGGCGCGATGGAGGCGGTCGGCGGGAAGTCGACCTACCTCCTCGCCGGCGCCTTCAACTGCGGCAAGGGCCAGCCCGAGCAGGTCGCCGCGGTCAGCCACGGCTGCCCGTCGGTCCTCGTGCGCGGGGTGCGGGTGCTCAACACCCGCCAGGAGTCCGGACGGTGAGCGCGCCCGGTCTGCCCCATCCCGCGCAGGTCGCCGAGCGCGTGGTCCGGGCGGCGGGCCGCCCGTGCGTCGCCATCGTCGAAGAGACCCGCGAGGCAGACGTCCGCTTCGCCAACAACACGGTCACGACCGACGGCGTACGGACGGACCGGCGGGTGACCGCCATCCTCGTCGAGCCCTCCGACTCACCCGGGGGCCAAGGCAGCGCCGGCACCGCCCGTCGCAGCGGCGACGTCGACGTGGACGCCCTCGTGCGCGAGGCCGCCGCGGCGATCGGCCCGGCCGACGACGCGGCGCCGCTCTTCGAGGGTGGCGAGGATCCCGGCTTCGGCGAGGACGCCGGCGTGACCGGGCTCGACCGGCTGGCGCCCGTGGTGCGCGACCTCGCGTCCGCGTTCACCCGTGCGCAGCGATCCGGGACGGTCCTCTCCGGGTTCGCCGAGCACGGGGTCACGACGACCTACCTCGCCACGTCGACCGGGCTGCGCCGGCGCCACGTCCAGCCGACCGGGTCCATCCAGCTGGTCGGCAGACGCGACGACGCGTCGGCCTGGGCGGGAGCCAGCACGGCGGACTTCTGCGACGTAGAGCTCGCGTCGCTCGAGGACGCCGTCCAGCGCGGGCTCGGCTGGTCCTCCCGGCACATCGAGGTGGCGCCGGGCCGCCACGAGGTCATCCTGCCGCCCAGCGCGGTCGCCGACCTCATGATCTTCGTCGTCGACGCGGCGAGCGGCAGGGAGTCAGAGGACGGCCGCACGGTGTTCTCGAAGCCTGGCGGCGGCACCCGCCTCGGAGACGCGCTGACGCCCCTCGCCTTCGACCTGTGGAGCGATCCCGAAGAGCCCGGGCTCGAGTGCACGCCGTTCCTCGCGACGAGCGCTTCGTCGGCGGACGTGTCGGTCTTCGACAACGGGCTCGGGCTCGGCCGCACCCCGTGGATGCGTGCCGGCCGCCTCGAGCGCCTCCGCTACCACCGCGCCGGCGCCGAGCGGTCGGGCGCGACGCCGGCTGCCCCCATCGACAATCTCTCGCTGGCGCTCCCCGGCGCGTCCGGGACGCTGGACGACCTGATCGGCTCGACCGAGCACGGGCTCCTGCTCACGTGCCTCTGGTACATACGAGAGGTCGACCCGAGGACCCTCCTTCTCACCGGGCTCACCCGCGACGGCGTCTACGTCGTCGAAGACGGCAAGGTCACGGGTGCGACGAGCAACTTCCGGTTCAACGAGAGCCCAGTCGACGTGCTCGCCCGGGCGACGCACGTGACGTCGACCGTGCGCACCTACGGGAGGGAAGGCGGGACGTGGATGAACCGGACCGCGATGCCCGCGCTGCGCGTGCCCGACTGGAACATGTCGACGCCCAGCCAGGCGGTGTGAGCGCCGCACCCCGTCCGCTCACGCCTCGCAACGCTCGGAAAGGCAATTCCCACGCCTGCTCCCCAGCGATAGCGTCCTGCCCGTGACGCCACATTCGACAGCGCCGGCGCGAGCCGGAGGCGACGCGCGAGCCCGCTTGCGATCCGAGGTGCACCGCCGCTGGGTGGACGAGATCCTGCCCACCCTCATGCGCTACACCACCGTGCCTTGCCTCTCGCCCGAGTTCGACGACCGGTGGGAGACGAACGGGACGCTTGCCGAGGCGGCGTCGATGCTGGCGGCATGGACGCAGGGAAGAGCGATCCAGGGGCTGACCGTCCAAGTCATGGCCCCGCGGGGCCGGACGCCGCTCCTTCTCCTCGACGCGCCGGCAACGGGCGGCGCGACGGGGACCGTGCTCGTCTACGGCCACCTCGACAAGCAGCCGCCCCTCGGGGAGTGGCGAGAGGGCCTCGGGCCGTTCACCCCGGTGCTCGAAGGAGACCGGCTCTACGGCAGGGGGACGGGGGACGACGGGTACTCGCTGTTCGCAGCGGTGGGCGCGATCGAGCTCCTCGACGCCTCGGGCGCCCCGCGCCCGCGCGTCGTCGTGCTCGTCGAGTCGAGCGAGGAGAGCGGGAGCCCGGACCTCCCCGCGTACCTCGACGACCTGGCCGACCGCCTGGGGCGTCCGGACCTCGTGGTGTGCCTCGACTCGGGCTGCCTCACCTACGACCGGCTGTGGCTGACGTCGTCGCTGCGTGGCAACCTCGTGGCGACCGTGTCCGTGCAGGTGCTCACCGAAGGGGTCCACAGCGGCAGCGCGGGCGGCATCGTCCCCACATCGTTCCGGCTGCTGCGCGTCCTGCTCGACCGGCTCGAGGACCCCGGCACCGGGGAGATCCGCCTCGCGGCGCTCCACGCGCCAGAGCCGCCCGGCGCAGGCACCGCCGGCGGGTGGGCCGCTGCGGAAGCCTTCCCCGTGGTCCAGGGGCTGCAGCTCGACGGCACGTCGGACGAGGTCCGGCTCGCGCGCCGGGCCTGGGCGCCGTCGCTCACCGTCACCGGGATGGACGGGATCCCGGCGGTGCGAGACGGCGGCAACGTCCTGCGCCCGTTCACCACGGCGAAGATCTCGTTGCGACTGCCGCCGACGGTGCACGCGGCCGAGGCGGTGAAGGTCGTGGAGTCCGCGTTGCTCACGGATCCGCCGTCGGGCGCGCGCGTCGAGGTTCGCTTCGACACCCCGGCGACAGGGTGGGCGGCACCTCCTTTGGAAAAGTGGGTGGCAGACGCGTTCACCGACGCCTCCGAGGAGCTCTTCGGCCAGCCGCCCGGCACCCTCGGGGAAGGGGGGACGATCCCCTTCCTCGCCATGCTCGGCGAGCGCTGGCCCGGGGTGCCGCTCGTGGCCACGGGCGTCCTCGGCCCGGGCGCCAACGCGCACGGGCCCAACGAGTTCCTCCACCTCCCCATGGCCGAAGCCGTCACCGTGGCGACGGCCCGCCTGATCGAAGCTGCGGGCCGCCGGGCGCCGGGCGCGAGCTCGCGGGGCTAGCACGTTGTCCGGGGCCTCCGTCGATCCGCCGCTCCCCGCGGTGCGTCAGGCGGTGGCGCTCGCCCTCGCCGAGGACTGGCTGCCGCTCGGCGACCTGACGGCGTCGCTCTTGGACCCGGCCCTTGCGGCCAGGCCCTCGATCGTCGCCCGGGCGCCCGGCGTCGTGGCCGGTCGCCTGTGCGCGCTCGAGACCTTCCGCCAGGTCGACGAGGGGATCGAGGTCGACTGGCTCGCCCCGGACGGCACCGCCGTCGCCCCGGGTGAGGTCGTCGCCCGCGTCCAGGGGTCCCTGCGCTCGATCCTCACGGCAGAGCGCACCGCGCTCAATTTCCTTTGCCACCTCTCCGGGGTGGCGACGGCCACCCGCCGCCTCGTCGACGCGGTCGCGGCCGCGAGCTCCTCCACCCGGGTGGTGGACACTCGCAAGACCGTCCCGGGCCTTCGCGCCCTTCAGAAGGCCGCAGTGCGAGCCGGCGGAGCCCACAACCACCGCGGGTCGTTGTCCGACGGGGTGCTCTTGAAGGACAACCACATCGGCGCCCTCGGGATCGAAGAAGCCGTGGCGCGAGCGCGCGCCCGGTTCCCGATGCGGACGATCGAGGTCGAGTGCGACCGTCCCGACCAGGCGATGGAGGCGGCGTCGGCGGGAGCACAGGTGGTGATGCTCGACAACATGACGCCCGACGCGGTGGCCTCCACCGTGCGAGCCCTGCGCGCCGCCGGCTACGGGGTGCTCGTGGAGGTCTCGGGCGGGGTCAGCGAAGCGAGCGCACCTGCCTTCGCCGCGGCCGGCGCAGACCTCCTCTCGGTGGGCGCGCTCACCCACTCCGCCGCCGCGCTCGACCTCGGGCTGGACCTCGGCGCACCACCCCCGGACCCATCCAGCGCGCAGCCTGGTTCGCTGTGACGGGTCGGGGCGCGACGAGTCCCGAGCACGAGCCGGACCAGCGCCGCCGTCGCCAGATCGACATCCATGGGCTCCTGGCAGTCGAACGCGCTGCGGCGGACATCGGCGAGCCCGTCGCGCGGCTCTGGCACGAGATGGTGCACCAAGGCGAGACGGGGACGAGCACGCGCCGTACGCTCGACTCGGCCCTGCGCGAAGCGCTCGCGACCATGAGCCGCCTGCTCTCGGTGGACGGACTTGCGATCCTTCTCGCCAACGAGGCGGGCGACGAGCTGACGGTCAGAGCCGCGATCGGGCTCACAGAGGAGCTCACCGTCGGGATCGGGATCCCCGCGGGCGAGGGCATCTCGGGCCGGGTGCTCGCGACGCGTGCGCCCCTCTTGGTGGGGGACCTGTCGTCGGCCCACGTCTTCGACCCGTTGCTGCGCCGCAGTCGCCTCCGCTCCATGGCGGTTGTCCCGATGCTGAGCGACGGGCGCCCGACCGGCGTGATGTGGGCTGCTCGCGTCGAGCCCGACCGCGTCAGCCTCGAAGACGCCGAGCTGCTCCAGGTGGTGGCAGACCGGCTGGCCATGATGCTCGAGCGCATGCGCGCCTTGTCGCGCGAGCGCGCCGCCCGCCGGGATGCGGAGCGCCTTGCGAGCAGGATCGCGAGGATCCAGCTCGCGACCGCGGAGCTCGTTGCGACGCACTCCCCCGACGACGTCGCCGCCGCAGTCGTCCGCGCTCTGGAGACGGTGCCGGGGGCGTGGCGAGGCGTCTGGCTCGCCGAGCACGACAGGCTCGAGCTCGCTGCGCACTCCGGGGAGAGCGGTGACGTACCAGCGGGGTGGGACCGGAGCGTCGAGATGGGAAGCGAGGCGCTCCTCGCCACGGTGCTCGCCAACCGGCAGGCCACCTACGGGGTCACAAGCGACTGCGGCAGCGGCGAGCGCAGCTGGGCGGTGCTGCCGATCGTCACGCGCGAGCGCGACGCGGCCGTGCTCGCGGTGGTGGCGCCGCGCAGCGACTGGTTCTCACCCGACGAGCGGACCCTTCTCTCCCTCGTGGTCGGCCAGGCCACGCAGGCATTCGAGCGCGCCTTTCTCGCCGAGGCGGAGCGGCAGGCGGCCGAGCGGGCTTCCTTCTTCGCCTACGCGGCGCAGGCGCTCGCCGAGGCGGAGGACCTCGCCGCCGCGCTGGACCGCCTGGCAGACCTCGCGGTCAGAGCCGTCGGCGAGATCTGCATCATCGACGTCGTCGGCGAAGACGGCCGACTGGCCCGCATGGCGGCGAAGCACCGGAATGCGACCCTCCAGCCGCTCGTCGACCGGCTGCGGGCCGAGTTCCCCCCAGACCCCGAAGGTGCCCACCCCGCCGTCCGCGCCATCAGCACCGGCACGTCGTCGTGGTCCGAGGACATGCCCGACGAGCTCCTCCGTTCGACGACCGTCAGCGAGGAGCACTTCGCCCTCGCTCGCGTGCTCGGCTTCCGCTCGTACCTGACGGTCCCGCTCACGGCAGGGTCGCGTGTCGTGGGCGCGGTGACCTGCGTGTCGTGCAGCCGGCGGTTCGGTCGTGAGGACATGTCGTTCGCCCAGGAGCTGGCGCGCCACGTGGCGTCGGTCGTGGACAACGCCCGCCAGTACGAGTCGGCGTTCCGCACCTCCCAGATCCTCCAGTCGAGCCTCCTGCCGCCGCTTCCGCCCGGGATCCAAGGGATCAGCGTCGAGACCCGCTATCTCACGGCCAACCGGGGGCTCGAGGTGGGGGGGGACTTCTACGACGTGCTCGCCCTCCCGACAGGCGCCGTGCTCTTCATGGTGGGGGACGTCGCCGGCCACGATCGTGGGGCCGCCGCGCAGATGGGGCACATGCGCAGTGCGGTACGCGCGCTGGCCGGGCAGGTGTCCGCACCGTCCGCGCTCGTCTCCGCGGTGCGCGCGGCGTGGGCGCTGCTCGGCTTCGAGCGGATCGCGACCGCACTTGTCGGCCTCCTCGATCCCTGCTCGGGGGAGCTCAGGCTCGCGTCCGCCGGCCACTACCCGCCGCTGCTCGTGTCCGAGCACGAAGCTCGGTTCCTCCCCGTCGTCGCGAGCCCGCCGTTCGGGATAGAGGCCCCGCCCGCACCGGAGTGGTGCGGCCGCCTCAACCCGAACGAGGTCCTGCTCTGCTACACCGACGGTGCGATCGACGAGCGCGGCGCAGGCAGCGACGAGAGCATGGCGCACCTGTGCCGGGTCGCAGCAGGCGGCGCAGGCACGCCGGCGGCGGTCTGCGACCGTGTCGTCGAGGTGATCGCCGGCGACCGGGCGGACGACGTCGCCCTCCTCGCGCTCGCGATCCACCCCGAGACGAAGAGCCGCGGGTAGGGCTCGAGAGGTCGGCCGCAGGGAGGCTCGCCACGCACGCGTGCCGAGGATGGATCCTGTGCATCCTCTCGCTCTCGCAAGAGCCCTTCAGCCCGGCCGTTCAGCTCCGGGGGACGTCCTTCCAGGGCACGTCCCGATCGGTCCGCGGCTCGCCGGGCAGCCCGAGCACCCGCTCGCCGAGGATGTTGCGCATGACCTCCGACGTGCCCCCCTCGATCGAGTTCGCCCGTGCCCTCAGGAACGACCGGCGAACGTCGAGCGACGAGAACGTCATCTCCGACGGCCGGAGCATCGGGTAGTCCGAGGCGTACAGCATCCCTTCTGCGCCCATGAGGTCGACGCACAGCTCCATCGTCCGCTTGTTGTCCTCTGCGTAGGCGAGCTTCGCGACCGATCCCTCCGGCCCAGGGGTCCCCGCACGTCGGTTGTGCACGGCCCGCAGGTTCGTCAGGCGGGCCACCTCGTGGGCCACCCAGCGCTGGACGAGGCGGTCGCGCAGCGCCAGCGCGTGCGGAGACCGGTCACCGGCCCAACGGGCGTGCCACAGCCGGAGCGCCTCTGCGATGGGCCCCGCACCACGCGCCGGCACGTTGCCCCCGATGGCGACGCGCTCGTTCATGAGCGTGGTCAGTGCGACGCGCCAACCCTCGCCGGCTCCCCCGAGGCGCGCCGCGTCAGGCATGCGGACGTCGGTGAAGAACACCTCGTTGAACTCGGCCTCGCCGGTGATCTGGTACAAGGGGCGCACGTCGACCCCCGGCGCGTGCATGTCCACGAGGAAGCAGGTGATCCCCGCGTGCTTCGGCACGTCGGGGTCCGTGCGGGCGAGGAGCAGCCCGAAGCTCGCGAGGTGCGCGACGGTGGTCCACACCTTTTGGCCGTTGAGCACCCACTCGTCGCCGTCGCGCTCGGCCCTCGTCGCCAGGCTCGCCACGTCGGAGCCTGCGCCGGGCTCGCTGAAGAGCTGGCACCAGATCTCCTCGCCCGTGAAGAGCGGCCGCAGGTAGCGGTCGAGCTGCCCCTCGGTCCCGTGTGCGAGGAGCGTGGGCGCCACCATGCCGTAGCCGATCACGTTGCGCAGAGACGGATGCGGCGCGCCGGCGTCGCGCAGCGCGACGAGCACGCGTTGATGCAGGGTGGGTGAGAGCCCGAGGCCGCCGCGCCCCTTGGGGTAGTGCACCCAGGCGAGCCCCCGGTCGAACTGCGCACCGAGGAACTCCTCTGGGGGGGTCGACGCCGGAGGCAGATCGGAGAGCAGGCCGTCGACGAGCTCGTCGACCGCAGCCTCGGCGTCGGCGACCCCCGCTGCGGTGTCCGTGGCCATCAGGTGGGCTCCTCTCCCTCTCCGGCGCCGGCGGTGCGCGCCTCGTCGGTCCCAGCTTCGCGCAGCTCGCGGCGGGCGATCACATGGACGTCGATCCCGCGTGCGGCGGCCTCACGAAGCACCTTGCGGACGACCGAGCCGCGCGTGAGCTCGTCCCACCGGCTCCGCTGGGTGGCCCCCACGACGATCTGGGTCACCTGGTGCTGCGCGGCGACGTTGACCACGGTCGCCGCCGGGTCGTCGCCGTCGACCTCGATCCATCCCCCCCCGACGTCGTCGGCGAGGACGTGCAGCGCATCGAGCGCACGCCGGGTGCTTGGACCTTCCCCTTCGGGGTCCCTCACGTGCAGCACCAGGAGCTCACCTTTGGTCCGCTGCGCCATGCGCGCGGCACGCCGCACCACCGCGTCGCTGCCCGGCGCGGCCGTGACGGCCACGAGGATCCGCTCCGTCGTGTCCCAGACTCCCGCAGGCCGGCGGCCTTCGAGGAACCTGAGGAGCTCCTCTTCGGTCTCGTCGGCGACGAACCGCAGTGCGAGCTCTCGGAGCGCGACGAGGTTCTCGGTACGAAAGAAGCCGTTGAGCGCGGCGGGCACCTTGTCCGCAGGGTAGATGTTGCCATGGAGCATCCGGCGGCGGAGCTGGTCTGCAGACGAGTCGATCAGCTCCAGCTGGTCTGCTCTCCGGACCACCCAGTCGGGCACCCGCTCGCTGATCCGGGCACCGGTGATGACCTCGACGGCGTCGGCGAGGCTCTCGAGGTGCTGGATGTTGACCGTGGTGATCACCGCGATGCCGGCGTCGAGGAGGGTGAGGACGTCCTCCCAGCGCTTCTGGTGAGGCCCGGACCCCGGCACGTTGGTGTGCGCCAGCTCGTCGACGAGGGCCACCTCGGGATGCCGGAGGAGCACCGCGTCGAGGTCCATCTCGCCGAACACGGCACCCCTGTAGCGGACCTCCTTTCGAGGGACGACCTCGAGGTCGCGGATCTGCTCCGCGGTCTTCGGCCTGCCGTGCGTCTCGACGAAGCCGATCACCACGTCGGCGCCGCGTTGGTGGCGGCGCCACCCCTCGTCGAGCATGGCGACGGTCTTGCCGACCCCGGCCGCCGCCCCCAGGTAGATGCGGAAGCGCCCCGCGGGACGCACCGCCTGCGCCGACTCCTCGTCGAGCCCAGGGCTGGTCATCGCGCCATTGTGGCGGGGCGCCTGCGGGCCGCTGCCCGCGCAATTCCCCCTGGTCGCGCTGCCCTCACGGCGCAGGGGATCGGGCACATTGGACCGTACACTTCTCTGGGAGGTCGGATGCGGCGGTGAAGCGGTGGATGCTCGGGACGGTCGTGGCACTTGCCGGCATCGGCGTCCTCGCCGCCGCGATGGTGCCGCTGCGCTCCCACCTCTCTGTGGCGACGCCGGCACTCGTGCTCGTGGTCCCCGTCGTGGCGGGCGTCGCGGTGGGAGGACTGGCGAGCGGGGTGCTCGCGGTGGCTGCGGGCTTCATCACCTATGACGCCCTCTTCATCCCTCCCTACGGCACCCTCTCGGTCGGCGCAGCGCAGAATTGGGCGGCGCTGGCGGTCTACGCCGTCGTCATGCTGATCGTGGCGAGGATCTTCGCCTTCTTGCGCCGCGCGCGGCTCGAGGCGCGCCACGACGCAACGGCCACCCGCCGTCTCTACGAGCTCTCCAACCTGCTCATCGGCGACCAGCCCGTCACCGGCGTGCTCCAAGTGATCGCCCGCACGCTTCACCAGGCCTTCGACGCCGACTGGGTGGTCGTCCTCATCCCCGGCCCTGACGACGGGCGCCTGACGGTCGCCGCGACCGCAGGCACACCCCCAGCTTCGGACATCACGACGCTCGCGCCGGTCGGTGGGCGTCCGGAGGCGATGCAGCCCGGTGCGGGCACGCACGGGCGCGCGGACGGCATCGTCCGGATCGCGCTCGTCGCGCGCAGCCGTCCGGTAGGGCTCGTCGCGATGGCCGGCGCGTCGCTGAGCAGCCACGAGCTCGAGGTCGTCCGCACCTATGCGAACCAGGCCGCCCTGGCCCTGGAAGCGAGCCAGCTGCGCGAGCAAGCGGTGCGCGCCGAGCTCCTCGAGCAGGTGGACGAGCTCCGAGGTGCGCTCATGGGTGCGGTGTCCCACGACCTGCGCACCCCGCTCGCCTCGGTCAAGACCGCGGTCAGCGCCCTGCGGCGCGGCGAGGAGGCGGGTGACCTGGGCGAGCAAGACCGCACCGAGCTGCTCGCGCTCATCGAAGAGCGCTCGGACGCCCTGGACCGGCTGGTCGCCAATCTCCTCGACATGACCCGGATCCAGTCCGGCGCGCTCGAGCTGCGCCGTGCCATCACTCCTGTCGCAGACGTGGTCGAAGGCGGCGTCCGCGCGAGCGCCGTGCCTCCGGGCGCCGTGTCCGTTGACCTCCCCGCCGATCTGCCGCCGGTGGACGTCGACGCAGTCTTGATGGAGCAGGTTCTCGCCAATCTCCTCGACAACGCGGCACGCCACTCGCCCGACGGGACAACGATCCGCGTCTGCGCGCGCACACACACAGGCGTGGTCGAGCTGTCGGTCAGTGACGGCGGACCCGGAGTTCCTCCGGCCGAGCGCGAGCGCGTGTTCACCATGTTTGCGAGGCTCGGCGCGCAGGGGCGTGCGGGCCTCGGCCTCGCGATCGCAAAGGCGTTCGTCGAGGCGCACGGCCAGACCATCCACGTCGAGGACTCGCCGGGCGGCGGGGCGCGCTTCGTCGTCACCCTTCCCGCCTCCCAGGTGCCGGTGGAGATCTGAGGAGCCATGGCGCGCATCCTGGTCATCGACGACGACCGCGCCCTGCTCCGTGCCCTCGAGATCGCGTTGACGGCCCGCGGGCACGAGGTCGCGATGGCGCGCACGGCGGCGGGCGGGATCTCCCAGGCGTCCCTCGTGAGCCCTGACGTCGTGGTCCTCGACCTGGGGCTGCCCGATCTCGACGGGGTCGAGGTCGTGAGAAGGCTCCGCCAGTGGACCCAGGTGCCGGTGATCGTCCTGTCCGCCGCAGCCTCGGAGCCGAGGAAGGTGACCGCCCTGGACGCGGGGGCCGACGACTATGTGACCAAGCCCTTCGGCATGGCAGAGCTCGAGGCGCGCCTGCGGGTCGCGCTCCGCCGCCGAGCCGACGGCGCGGCCGACGAGCCCGCATCCATCGGCGTCGGCAAGCTCGAGGTCGACCTCGTGCACCACATGGCCCGGCTTGGGGGAAAGGACCTCGATCTCACGCGAAGGGAGTTCGACCTTCTCGCCTACCTCGCACGCCACTCGGGCAAGGTCTGCACGCACCAGATGATCCTCCACGACGTCTGGGGGTCTGCCTACGGTGCGGAGGCCCACTACTTGCGTGTCTACGCCCACCGCCTCCGCCGAAAGCTCGGGGATGCTGGTGACATGCTGCGTACCCAGCCCGGGATCGGCTACCAGCTGGTGGACGACTCCGGCTGAGCCACAGGCGCCGCCGCCCCCCACGGCCGCTCAGCCCTTGCCCGGGCAGCCGAACCGGTAGAGCGGGTTCAAGATGCACAACGCTGCGCCATGCACGCACAGCGTGCCCTCGACCTCGAGCGTCGCACCGACGACGACGCCGGCGATCGACTCCCGACCCAGCCAGCGCACAAGGATCGTCCCGGTCCCGTCGTCGAGCACGACGTCGCAGGCGCGGCAGGGGACGGAGCGGGCGCACACAGAGCGGACGACGCCGGCGAGCGTCGCACGCTGGCGCGGGCCTGCGTTTGCCACGTGGCGGGCCACGGGTCGCCCGCTCCACTCGGTCACGTCCTCCGGCAGCCAGCCGCTCATCGCTGCACCCTCTTGGAGAGCCGCATCGCGCTTACCGCAGCCTTGCCAGTGCCTCGTTGAGCGAGAGCACGTTGACGACCGGCGACCCGAGGAAGCCGAGCTCTGCGCCCCGCGTCTCTTCGACGATGAGCCTGCGCAGCTCGGCAGGCGAGACCCCGGTCGCCTTCGACACCATCGGCACCTGGGCACGTGCATCCTGAGGAGTGATGTCCGGATCGAGGCCGCTCCCCGACGTGGTCACGAGGTCGGTGGTGGGGTCGACCCCGACCCTGTGCCAGGCCACGATGAGCGCGTGCACGTCTGCGCGCAGCGCCTTGGAGCGTGGGCCGAGGTTGGCCGAGGCCGACTCGCCGGGCCGTCCGTTCGCCACGAGCGGGTTGTCCGCGTCGGGGCGGCCGTGGAACCACTGGGGATCGAGGATCCTGGTGGTCGAATAACCGTTCCAGTTCTGGCCGATGATCGCCGAGCCGTTCTTCGTGATCGATCCGTTCGCCTGGAAGGAGAAGAACGCCTGCGCCACGCCGGTGCCGAGAAGCCCGTAGCAGAAGCCGAGGAGCGCCGTGAGCACCAGTGCGAGCACAAGCGAACGGAGCAGGTACCTGACCACTCGAGCCTCCCTCAGTACCAGTGGACTGCCGTGAGGAACAGGTCGATCAGCTTGATGCCGACGAACGGAACCACCATTCCGCCCACCGCGTAGATCGAGACGTTGCGGCGCAGGATCGCCAGCGCGCTGCTCGGGCGCCACCTGACCCCTCGCAGCGCGAGCGGGATCAGCGCCACGATGACGAGCGCGTTGAAGATGACCGCGGAGAGCACAGCCGAGGTCGGGCTGTGGAGCCTCATGACGTTGAGTGCGCCGAGCTGGGGATAGGTGGCGACGAAGAGGGCGGGGATGATGGCGAAGTACTTGGCGATGTCGTTCGCGATCGAAAAGGTGGTGAGCGAGCCGCGGGTGATCAGGAGCTGCTTGCCGATCTCGACGATTGTGATGAGCTTCGTGGGGTTGGAGTCGAGATCCACCATGTTGCCGGCTTCCTTCGCCGCGGACGTGCCCGTGTTCATCGCGACCCCGACGTCCGCCTGCGCGAGCGCAGGGGCGTCGTTGGTGCCGTCGCCGGTCATCGCAACCAGGCGGCCGCCCTCCTGCTCGGATCTGATGAGCTCGAGCTTCGTCTCCGGCGTCGCCTCTGCGAGGAAGTCGTCGACCCCTGCCTCCTGGGCGATCGCCGCAGCGGTCAGCGGATTGTCGCCGGTGATCATCACCGTGCGGATGCCTGCAGCACGCATCTGGTCGAAACGCTCCCGGATGCCTTCCTTGACGACGTCCTTCAGCTCGATGACCCCGAGGACGTCGAGCCCGTCGGCGACCACCAGCGGAGTCGCCCCCCGGCGCGCGATCGAGTCGACGACGTCGTCGAGTCCGTCGGGAACGATGCCACCGTGCTCGACGACCCAGCGGCGTACAGCTTCCGCAGCGCCCTTACGGATCTTGCGGTCGCCGAGGTCCAGGCCGGACATGCGGGTTGCCGCCGAGAACGGGACGAACTCGTGGGCTTCGCTGAGCGCGCGCTCGCGAATGTCGAAGCGTTCCTTGGCGAGGACGACGATCGAGCGACCCTCGGGGGTCTCATCGGCCAACGAAGCGAGCTGTGCCGCGTCGGCGAGCTCCACCTCGGTGTGGCCGCCTGCCGGGTGAAAGCTGTCCGCCATCCGGTTGCCGAGCGTGATCGTCCCGGTCTTGTCCAAGAGCAGGGTCTGGACGTCACCGGCTGCTTCGACCGCGCGGCCGCTCATGGCGAGCACGTTGCGCTGGACCAGACGGTCCATCCCGGCGATCCCGATGGCCGACAGAAGAGCGCCGATCGTCGTCGGGATCAGGCAGACGAGCAGCGCGACCAGCACCACCACCGAGACCGTCGCGCCGGCGTAGTGACCGAAGGGCTGCAGCACGACGACGACTGGGATGAAGACGATGGTGAGCACCGACAAGAGGATCGTGAGCGCGATCTCGTTGGGGGTCTTCTGACGGTTGGCGCCTTCGACGAGGGCAATCATCCGATCCATGAACGTCTTGCCTCGCTCGGCCGTGATCCGCACCACGATCCGGTCTGACAGCACCTTGGTGCCGCCGGTGACCGCAGAGCGGTCGCCGCCCGACTCGCGGATGACCGGTGCGGACTCGCCGGTGATGGCGGACTCGTCGACCGACGCCACGCCCTCCACGATCTCGCCGTCGGACGGGATCATGTCACCGGCTTCGCAGACCACGAGGTCCCCTTTTGCCAATTCGGACGCGAGCACGCGGCTCTCCTCGCGGTTCGCATCCAGGCGCCGCGCCTCGGTCTCCGAGCGCATCCGCCGGAGGGTGTCCGCCTGGGCCTTCCCTCGGCCCTCGGCCATCGCCTCGGCGAAATTCGCGAACAGCACGGTGAGGAAGAGCCACGCGGTGATCGACCAGGCGAAGAGCGTCGGGTGCGCGATGGATTCTGCGAGGGTCACCACCGTGCCGATGAGCACGATGAACATCACCGGGTTCCGCACTTGCACTCTCGGATCGAGCTTCTTGAACGCCTCACCGCCTGCGTAGCGGAGGATCTCCTCGTCGAAGAGGCTTCGTCGCCCCGCGACGCCCTTGGCGCGCGGCGCGCCGGCGCCGGGAGGTGCCGGCACGGGGGCGGAGGTGGCGGTGTCGATCACCAACGTGCGCCCCTATGGGCCGGTCCCACGAGATGGACGAGATGGGCCGGTCCCACGAGATGGACGAGATGGACAAGCGAAGCTCCGAAGAATTTGTTGTGGGACAGCTGCTCGACGATCGGGCCGAGCGCGACCGCGGGGAAGAAGGTGAGACCGCCCACGATGAGGA
The DNA here is from genome assembly GCA_027339205.1 of Acidimicrobiaceae bacterium. Classification (GTDB taxonomy): domain Bacteria; phylum Actinomycetota; class Acidimicrobiia; order Acidimicrobiales; family RAAP-2; genus JAJYVT01. The sequence goes on from DAHWOV010000085.1 coordinate 29,543, forward strand.
TCACGCCGATGAGGAGCCCCACAAACATGGTGTTGTCGGTCCGGAACGTTCCCGCTGAGCTTGGCACGAGGTTCTTCGCCGCGAGCGTCCCGGCCAGTGCGAGGGTCGGCACGATGACGGCAAATCGCCCCATGAGCATCGCGATCCCGCCGGTGACGTTGTAGAAGGCGTGGTTGCCTGTGAGGCCGGCGAACGCCGAGCCGTTGTTGTTCGCCTGCGAGGTGAAGGCATAGAGGATCTCGCTGAAGCCGTGCGGCCCGCCGTTGAGCGGCCCGGCGCGCCCCGCGTGGACCGAGACGGCGATCCCCGTCAGCACGAGCACGGTGACGGGCATGACGAGGATGCCCAGGCCCGCGAGCTTCACCTCGCGAGCCTGGATCTTCTTTCCCAGGTACTCGGGCGTCCGCCCGATCATCAGCCCGCCGATGAAGACGGCCACGATGGCGAACAGCAGGATCGTGTAGAGGCCGCTCCCGACGCCGCCGGGAGACACCTCGCCGAGCATCATCCCCGTGAGGAGGCCGAATCCTCCCATCGGGTTGTACGAGTCGTTGGACCCGTCGACCGACCCGGTGGACGTCTGGGTGGAAGTGACGTCGTAGAGGGCGGACTGCGTGTCGCCGAAGCGCACCTCTTTGCCCTCCATGTTGCCGGTGGGTTGACGGGTCAACCCCGCTGCCGCAACGGCCGGGTTCGCCTGGTGCTCGGCGTAGGAGGTGAAGGCCGTCCACGCCCCGAAGATGAGCGCCATCGCAGCCAGCACCGTGACGCCTTGGCGAACTGCTCCCACCATCCTCCCGAAGACGTAGGTGAGCGCGACAGGGATGCACAGGATGAGCGCCATCGACAGCAGGTTGGTGAGGCCGGTGGGGTTCTCGAACGGGTCGGCGCCGTTTGCATTGAAGAAGCCCCCGCCGTTGGTGCCCAGCTCCTTGATGGTCTCCATGAAGCCGGCGGGGCCGCGCGGGATCGTCTGGGTCACTCCGTTCAGCACGTCGTGCACGTGCGCGGGCCCTGCCAGCGTCTGGACCGCACCTTGGCTCACGAACACGATGCCGAAGATGAAGGCGATCGGGAACAGCACGTAGAGGCAGCCGCGAACCGTATCGACCCAGAAGTTGCCTATCGTGGTCGACCCCTTCCGGGCGAACCCGCGGATGAGCGCGACGGCCACCGCCATCCCCACGGCGGCGGAGACGAACTGCTGCACCATGAGGGCGCCCATCTGGGAGAAGTAGGACATCGTCCTCTCGCCGGCATAGTTCTGCCAGTTGGTGTTGGTGACGAACGAGACAGCGGTGTTCCACGACAGCGCAGGGGGGACCGCGCCGAGGTGCTGGGGATCGAGAGGGAGCGTTCCTTGCACCCGGAAGATCAGGAACTCGAGGAGAAGGAAGACGCCCGAGAAGACGAGGAGCGAGGTCGCGTAGCGCTTCCACGTCTGCTCGCGGCCGGGCGCAGTCCCGATGAGCCGATAGATCGGGCGTTCGAGGAAGCCGAGGAAGCGCACCCGTGTCTCGTAGACCGCCACCATGTAGCCGCCGAGGAAGCGCCACGCGAGCGCGGTGAGCGCAAGGAGGGCGATGATCGTCCAGGCGAAGTTCATCGTGTCGTCAGAACCGCTCAGGCTTGAAGAGCGCGAACCCTACGTACACGAACACGGCGATCGAGACCGCGAGCAGGATGCCGTCGGAGACGCTCATACTCGGTCCAGTGCCCACACGAGACCGACCATGACGGAGAAGAAGATCACCGTGCCGAGCACCGCGAGGAAGTCACCCATTCGCCCATTGAACCGGCGCGGCCGTCAACGCGACGTCTACGTCTGGGCGCCTCGCGTCAACAATTCGTCAACGTGGCGTGCCGCGTCGCCTCCCTGCGACGCCGCGATCCCGGCCAGCCGCCCGGCTCCCTAGGCTCTCGACCATGCACGCCCAGAGGGGCACGCCGCTGGGCCGGCGGGTCTGGCTCCTTCCCCGGCTCGTGGTGCTCCTTGCGCTCTCGGCGCTTGCGGGGTGGGAGGGACTGCAGGGGCGCTACTCGGTGGCGTCCCACGCAAGCGTGCTGGCGGTGATCGGCGCCGTCCTCGTGGTCGCGTTGGTCGAAGGCCGAGACAGGCAGAGAGCCCGCAGCCCCGAGTGGGCCCGCGCCGTCGCACGTGCTCCGAGTCGCCTACTGCGCGCGAGGCGCTGGTCCCCCGCCATGTTGGGCGCTGTTGCGTGGGTGGTCTTGATCCTGGCGACCATCGCGTGGGACGTGACGAGCTTCACCGCTCGGCTGCGTTCCCTTCCGACCCTGAGCCGCCTCTTCGGCGACGTGACCGACCACGACTGGGGAAGAGCGCTCGTCTTCGCGCTATGGCTCGCCCTGGGCCTGTACCTCGCGATCGGCTGGCGCCTCCCCCTCGGAAGTGCGCGGCTCGGCAGCACACGCACCGAGCAGTGCGGTCGTGGTGACCGCAGGCTCCCTCCAGACGCAGCCGGCGCAGTCGACGCGACAAGGGCGACAAGGACGACAGGAGCAGCTGGCGCGACAGGAGCAGCTGGCGCGACTGGCGCAGCTGGCGCGACTGGAGCAGCTGGCGCGACTGGCGCAGCCGGCGCGACTGGCGCAGCTGGCGCGACATCATGACCGTCGGCGCCGTCGTGTGGGCGGTCATCGGGGCTGCGTGGGTGCTCTGGCTCCTGATCACTTGGCTCGTTCGGTCACTTCCGGGCGTCGACTCGGTCGTCCACGTGTTTCTCGGGTCGTGGATCGGCCGGTTCATCGCGCTCGCCGCGTGGGCCGAGGCTGGCTGGCACCTGTTCGGTCAGCGGCCGTAAGGCGAAGGCCCGCCGGCTCTTCCGCCTTCCTCAGGCTCAGGGCTCAGGCTCGGGACATCGGCACTGAGTGGTCGGGGAGCGAACCGTGGTCGTCGGGCCCAAGGGGAGCGCCGCGTGCTTCACGCTCGAGCCGCTCACGGCGCGCCGGCACGACGATGGACTGGTTCCTCACGTGCACGAACCACGCGGTCATGGCGAGCACCCCCTGGATGCCCATGCCGACGAAGCCGAGGAAGATGAGCAGTCCGAGAGTGAGATAGGCGTTGTTCGGCCCGACGACGCGCTTTCCCAAGATCCAGTTGATGAGCGCCATCATGAAGAATGCAAGTCCCCACCACGAGCTGGACATGATCACCGCGGCGCGCGCGGTGCGCCGGTACCCGCCCGAGAGGGAGCGGAAGCACCGGGGGAAGACCGCTCCTCCGATCGCGAGGGAGACGACGAGGAGGCCGCCTGCGACGACCGCGGGCCACCAGGTGTCGGTGTAGACGCCGAGGACGGCGAAGGACATGGCGCATGCGAACAGCAGGGTCAACCCGATCAGCGTCAGGTACAGCGTCCGCACTCCGTGCTCACCTCAGCTTTCTCGTCGTCGCCGGCACCGAGCCCTGCCGTCGACCCGGGCGAGCGCTCCTCGCCTGCACACAGCTTGCCCTACTGCTCGCCACCGGTCACATTCGCCCGGCAGCCCGCCCAGCCCGCCCAGCCCGCACGGCGCCCGGGAGGGCTAGGTCGGCGAGCCGGTCACGAGCGCGACGGCGAACCCGTCGTAGCCCTTGACCCCTACCGTCTGCAACGCGGTCGCCGCCACGCGCGGCTCGTCGCCCAGCATCTCGAGCGCCTCCCGGGTCCCTGCGACGGCTGGGTCGTCCGCGCCGGGCTCGAGGATCCTCCCGCCACGCACGACGTTGTCGACGACGATCAGCGTCCCGGGCCTCGACAGCCGCAACGCCCATTCGACGTAGCCGGGATAGGCAGGCTTGTCTGCGTCGATGAAGACGAGGTCGAAAGGAGCGCCGCCTTCCTTCTCGATTGCGGCGAGCGAATCGACGGCGGGACCGACCCGGAGGTCGACGACGCCCTCGACCCCCGCCCGTGCGAAGTTGCGCCGCGCAACCTCGGCGTGGTGGGCGTCGATCTCGAGCGTGATGACCCTGCCGCTCTCCCCCACCGCCCGGGCGAGCCAGATGGTGCTGTACCCGGCGAGGGTCCCGATCTCGAGGACCCTTTTCGCTCTCAGCGCACGCGCGAGGACGTGCAGGAGCATGCCCTGTGGCGCAGAGACGTTGATCGGCGGCAGCCCTCCCTCCTCAGCGGCCCGGAGCACCTCCTCGAGAACGGGGTCTCTCGGAAGGAGGGTGTCGGCAAGGAAGCGGTCTACGTCTGTCCAGCGGGTGTCGTCCATGAGCCCCTTCGTAGCCGATGGGCGGACCGGCGTGCTGCTCCTCGCACGCTCACCTCCCGGCGTCGGCGGGGATCGCCGGAACCTCGTGCTCCCTCCGCACCCTCCCGGGCACGCCCCGCCAGCACAGCACCACGAGGAGGATGATCAGCGCGCAGCTGGCCGCGCCGGCTTCGAAGGGGACCCAGGGGGCGATGCCGAAGAGCACACCGGCCGGCGCCGCGGCGAGGGCCGTCGTTCCCGTCTGGCTCGCGGCGAAGAGCCCCTGGATGTGGCCGTGGCGTTGCGGCGCGGTGCCCTCACCGAGGAGCGACTGGGTCGCTGGCAGCGCGAGGGCGAACCCGGCCGATTCCCAGATCCCGAGCACCATGAGGAGGACCACCCCGGGCACGAACGGGTAGCCCGCGAGGAAGCCGAGGGTCCACACGAGCGCGGCGATGGCGAGCTTCCGCCGGTCGAGGTGGTCGGCGAGCCACCCCGCCGGGCGAGACATGAGCGCGAACGGCAGCGCGAACAGCGTCCAGCTCACGCCCACCTCCCACTGGGCCGCGCCGTGGTGCGTCATGAGGAGCGTCCAGCAGGACTCGTAGACGCCGGTGCTGACGCCGATGGCTGCGGACGCGAGAAGCGCGCCCCACACGGCACGGGAAGCAGTCGCTCGCTGGAGTCGCCGCCGGCCCCGCCGGTGCTCCCCGGTCGGCGCGGGGGACTGGGTCGGCGCGGGGGTCTGGGTCGGCGCTGGGGTCTGGGTCGGCCCAAAGGGCTCAGGGTCCCCCAGATCGTGCGCGACGCGTCCTGCGGTGAGCACCGGCCCAACAGCCACGACCGAGGCGATGCCCGCGGCGATGAAGAGCCAGCGCATCGCGCCTACGCCGGCGATGCTGCCGAGGACCGGGCCGACGGCGAGGCCGCCGAGCTGCGCGCCGTAGATCCGTCCGCTCGCGCGCCCCCGGTACGACAGCGGAACCGCGTGCGCAAGCATGGCGAGCGCTGCGACCATCGCCGCGCCTGCGCCCGCGCCCTGGAGCGCACGGAAAACCACGTAGTACACCGCGGGAGTGGGGAGGAGGAAGAGGAAGCTCCCCGCCGCGTAGACGAGCAGGCCGCCGACGAGGACCGGAAGCCGGCCCAGACGGTCCGAGATCCGCCCCGACCCGTACTGGAAGACGAACGCGGCAGCGAAGTAGGCGGCCATGACCGCGCCCACGATCCCGTCTGAGCCGCCGTGCCCCTTCACGTACAGCGGAAGGAGGGGCAGGATGGCACCCGCACCCGCCCACTGCAGGACGACCGCGAGCGAGAGCGAGCCGACGAGCCCGGACACGCCGGAGGGGAACGCACCCGAGGCGCGATGGGGCGCGACGGTGCCGGACCCAGGGCTCGCGTCCATGTGCCCATCATGCCCGTCCCCGACGCACCGCCCGGCCGAGCGGCGCGGCCAGCTCCACGAGGCTGCCGGCGGTACGCTCGCACCCGCCGCACGCAGCCAGCCTCGGACGCCTGCGGAAGGAGGTTGCGATGACGATCGAGACCTCGTACCGCTACGAGCAGATCAGCCCGAAGGCGTACGAGCACCCTGCAGACCGGGCGGCGACCTCCGCGCTCCATTCGGTCCCCCTGCTCGACAGAGTGATCAAGCGGCTCATCGACCTCGGCCACGAGAAGCGGCTCCGCCAGATCGTGCTTGGCAACGCGGTGAAGGTCGGACCCGAGCAGCTCGACGAGATCTGGCGGCGCTACATCCAGGCGACGACGATCCTCGACCTGCCGTCGGTGCCAGATCTCTACGTCTACAACCGTGCCGACGTCAACGCCCTGACGCTCGGGGCGAACCGACCCATCGTCATCATGAACTCATCGCTGGCAGCGGGCTACACGATCGACGAAGTGCAGACGGTCCTCGCGCACGAAGCCGGGCACGTGCTCTCCGAGCACTACTACTACACGACCGCCCTCGTGCTCCTCGGCCAGTTCCTCAACGGCGCGCTCCCCAAGTCCCTCCTTCTGGGCCTCCCGGCCCGGGCGATCTACTACGCGCTCTTGGAGTGGGCTCGCGCAGCCGAGCTCTCCGCGGACCGCGCGGCGGCGCTGGTCCGCGGCGATCCCCTCGACCCGTGCCGGGTGATGATGCGGCTCGCCGGCGGCGCGCTCAAGGGCATGAACTTCGAAGCCTTCTTGAAGCAGGCGACCGAGTACCACGAGGAGGACGACCTCTTCTCGCGCAACGCCCGCTTCTGGGCAGAGCTCCGCATGGACCACCCCTTTGCCGTGCGTCGCGTGAAGGAGCTCGTCGAGTGGGTGCAGTCCGGCGAGTACGACCGCATCAGGGCGGGCACCTACCCGCGGCGCGGCCAGGAACCTCCGCCTTCCGAGGAGTTCGACGCCGCGGTCGCCTCGTACCGTGCGAAGTTCACCAACTTCTTGGAGCGCGCGGCTGGTGACGTCCAGCGTCTCGGGCGGCAACTGGGCGACTGGCTGAAAGCACGCGCGCCCGGCGGCGGGGACGGCTCCGACATCGGCGACGACGAGGAGTAGACACCTCCCGCCGGCCGGCCACCCCCTGCGGCCGGCCACCCCTGCCCGCCGGCCATTCCGGAGGACGAGGCGCACGCGACGTCCGACGCAGCGCGCATCGCGAAGTAGAAGTAGATGGACTCTGCGCGGTCGTCGGGTTCGGCTCGCCTTCGACACGACGGGCACTACCCGTCCACCGAGAGGCGCGAATCCCCACTCGTCGCCGAAGAGCCGTCGGTCTCAGGGCAATCGGAGCCGAAGATGACGCCTCTCCCGAACTTCTACCGGGCTGAGGCGTGACGCACAATGCTCGCACAGGTCCAGGTCACCGAACGAGCGATCGATTCTCCGGCACCGGCGAGCAACAGGTCTTATGCTTGCCTCGGCAGTTGTTTGCTGGCAAATTGACGCCGGCAGCAACCACCTCGGGTGGTCTCATCAGAGGCAAGCGCATAGGGGGAAGCTATGGCAGCGGTGACCGAACCGGCACAGGAACGCCCTGAGACCCCGCCGGAGGGTCCGGTTGCGTCGTACGAGGCGACCGACCTCAAGCTCAGGAAGACGATGGGCCTGACGCAGCTGACGGCCCTGTCGTTGGGGGCGATCATCGGCTCCGGGTGGCTGTTCGCGGTGCTCGACGCCGACGGCGTCGCAGGTCCGGCGTCGCTGTTCTCGTGGTTGATCGGCGGTGTCGCCACCCTGTTCATCGCTTTCACCTACATGGAGATCTCTGCGATGCTCCCCCGCACCGGGGCGTTGTCGAGGTACCCCCAGCTGACCCACGGCGGCTACACCGGGATGCTGCTCGCCTGGGCCTACCTGCTCTCCGCCGCCATCGTGCCGACCATCGAGGCGGAAGCGTCGGTCACGTACATCTCCTCGAAGTTCCCGACAATGGGACTCATCAGCGCCCACAGCACGATCCTGTCGTGGCCGAAGGGCATCATGCTCGGATACGGGTTCATGGTCCTGTTCTTCTTCCTCAACCTGTTGGGCATCCGGTTGCTCTCAGAGGTCAACCGGTGGGTGGTCCTGTGGAAGCTCGTCATTCCCACGCTGACGTTCATCTTCGTGTTCCTGGCCTTCCGCGGCTCGAACTACGGGTCCTCGGTCGGCGGGATCGCTCCGCTCGGGGGATCGTCCATCTTCGCCGCGGTCACCATCGCCGGCATCGGCTTCAGCTACCTCGGCTTCCGCCAGGCGCTCGAGTACGCCGGTGAGGCACGCAACCCGCAAAGGGACGTGCCTCGGGCCACGATTCTCGCCCTCGGGATCGCGATCGTGATCTACACGCTGCTCCAGGTCGCGTTCACCGGAGCCATCCGCTGGGGACCTCTCGGGGTCAAGGTCGGGGACTGGTCCGCCCTGGCCACGAGCAAGTGGGCGACCGGGCCCTTCTACCAGGAGATGCACGCCGCAGGCATCGGGGTGCTCGCTGGCTTCGCCGCCCTGCTCCTGTGGGACGCGGTGATCTCGCCGGCTGGGACCGGGTGGGTCTACACCGGGACCGGCACCCGCACCTTCTACGGGATGTCCGTCCAGCAGCTCTTCCCGCCTGGACTCCAGGTCATGAACCGGTTCAGGATCCCCTGGGTCTCGCTCATCGCCTCGACGTTCGTCGCCGGCCTGTTCTTCGTGCGTCAGCCGAGCTGGTACAACCTGGTCGGGTTCATCACCTCGACGACCGTGCTCACGTACATCATGGGCGGCACCGGCGTGATGTCGCTGCGCCGCCTGGCGCCCACCTGGCGGCGGCCGGTACGCCTCCCGTACCCGTGGTTGCTCAGCGCGCTCGGCTTCGTGGCTGCGAGCCTCATCGTCTACTGGAGCGACTTCTCGACGCTCATCGACGTGGTGACGTTCGTCTTCCTGTCGATCGCCATCTACCTCATGTACTACGCACCGGCGAAGGGCTTCATCTCCACCAACCAGGGACTGACGCTCGGAATCGTGTTCCTCGCCGCGTGGATCTGGATCGCGGCCAAGGGCGGCTGGGTGCTGCGGAGCGCTCCCGCAGGTGGGACACTCCCGATCCACGGCGCCTGGACCTTCGGCACGTACTACACGGTGATCGTGGTCACGCTCGTGCTGGTGACGTTGGCGACCTGGCTCATCTCGAACGAGGCCGGGCGCAAGCACATCAACGCGTCGTGGTGGTTCATCTTCTACGTGCTCGCCGTGCTCCTCGTGTCGTACTACGGGAGCCTCGGGATCAGCTTCGTGAGCCCGAGGCTCGTGCACGCACCCACCGTGGCGTTCCCCTACGACTACCTGGTGGTGATCGGGATCGCGCTCGTGTCGTTTGTCTGGTCGGTGCGCAGCTGCTTCGAGACCGACGAGCTGCGCGAGCTGCACATCGTCCTCAGCGAGGGACGGCCTCTCGCCCCCGTCCCGGAGGTGGAGGCCCCGTGGAGGCCGCTGCACCAGGCGCCGACACCATCAGACGGCGGCGCGACGACCGCTTGACCGCATCCCGCTGCCTCGGCGGCCTCCCGCCCGGCGTCGAGGCCGGAGCGAGGCCAGAGGCAGGGCAGGGACGTTCTGCTGACCGACGTGCCCAGTCCCCCGGCGCACATCAGTACGCTGGGGGACTGGGGCGCTCATCGGGGTGGGCTGGGCTCTGTGGCGCTCATCGGGATGCGTTGGGGCCGCGGCCGTTGCCCGAGACGTGGCCGTTGCCTGAGACCCCGTCGCCCGCGGCCCTGCTGCCGAGCGCGGCGCGTGCGGCTTCGGCCTTCGCAGCTTCGGCCCTCCCCATGGCTTCGAGCGAGGGGGCGAGGTAGCCGGCCGCGGCGAGGACGACTCCGACAAGCATCACGCCCATGCCCAGAAGTCGCGTCTGCTGGAAGGTGGCGAAGACCCCGCCGACCACGCCGAGCAGGACCCCGACGGCACCCATCACGGCACCGATCCGGCCGATCCGGCCGGCCGCCGTCGAGAGCACGAGGACTGCAAGCGCCCCTACGCCAAGGGCGATGCCCACCGCACCGTGCGCGGCGTAGACCCAGATGCCGCGCGTGGGGAGGATCGCGGGCGGCCGCCGGAACGGCACCGAGACGATCACCGCCACGCCGAGCACGAGCTCCACCGCGACCAGCAGCGCCATCGTGCCCCACACCCGTCTGACGAGACGTTCGGGCAGCCGGAGCGAGGTCCGCGGGGGGTTCCCGCTGCCGTCGTCGACTGAGGCGCTGGAGTCGTCGACTGCGGCGGGGATTCGGCCGGCGGGTGCGATCCGGACGAGCAAGTTGTAGGTGACCAGCGCGATCAAAAGGTGCATCACCATGAGGGTGGCGACGCCCGCCGGAGGCTCCTTCAGGGCGAACAGCACCGCATCGGGGATCCAAAGCACCACCATCGAGACGACGGCGAGCCTGAAGTACAGCCAGCGTGCCGCCGAGCTCAACCGGACGAGCACCGCCCATCCCCCCGCGGCGAGGAGCACGCCTGCCACGGTCAGGGACCCGTAGTCGGCCGCCCGGAAGTGGGAGAAGTGGCGCGTGGCCGGGAACTGCGCCGTCGCGACGTGCACGGCGAGTGCGTCGAGCGCGAGCGACACGACCACCGACGCCAAGGTGGCAGCCACCAATCTCACGCTGGAGGGAGGCGTGCCTGCTCTCAGGTCCACGCGCGCTGCACGCCAGATCCGCTCGCTGGGGTGCTCTTCCCGGAACCCCGACGAGGCACGCCGCTCGGTGGAGAGATCGTCCCGGGCCATGTCCTCATTGCAGCACGCCCGGCAGTCCGTCCGTGCGCGGTCTAGGGTCGCGACCCGATGGAATTCCAAGAGGTCGTCGATCGCCGGCACATGGTCCGGCGCTACAAGACGGACCCGGTCCCCGCCGCAGCGGTGGAGGCGATCGTCGCGAACCTCCAGCGTGGGCCGTCCGCCGGGTTCTCACAAGGGTTCGGGTTCCTCGTCCTCGATCGCGCAGAGCACATCGCACGCTTCAGGACGGCGTCAACGCCGGACGAGGCGCCGGAGAACTGGTACGCCGCCACGTTCGATGCCCCCCTCGTCATCGTCGCCTGCTCCAACAAGGGTGCCTATCTCGACCGCTACGCCGAGCCCGACAAGGGCTTCGCCGACCGCTCCGATGCGTGGTGGCCAGCACCGTACTGGGACATCGACACCGGCTTCGCCGCGCTCTTGGCGCTCCTCACCGCGGTGGACCGCGGGCTGGGCGCATGCTTCTTCGGCATCCCCACGACACGGATCGACGCTGTCCGAGACGCGTTCGGCGTCCCTGCGACATTTCACCCGATCGGTGCGATCACCGTCGGGTACCCCGACGAGCCTGCACGCGACCTCCACGCTCGACGTAAGCCGGCCGGCGCGGTCGTCCATCGCGGCCACTGGGCGAACTGAGCGGCGATGCGCTGCTCCCCCAGCCGTCGCTTCGGGGGTCACGACACTGCCGTGAGGACAGCAACGAAGGCGAGGTAACAGAGCACGATGAGCCATCCGGCGGGGCGCCGCAGCCCGCGCTGGACGAAGGCGAGCGAGAGGACCACCGAGGTCAAGCCCACGTACCACCACGCCATCAACGCCTCTTGGACAGACCTGCCGCCCACGCCGATCAGCATTGACGGCAGGAGGAAGCCTGCGACGACGTTGAGGGCATTGCTGTTCAGCGCGGTGCTGAGCATCGCGACCCCGCGGCCACGCTTGGCCCAGTAGATGGCGGCGACCGCGTTGGGGAGGCTCGTCACTGCCGCCAGGACCGTCCCTCCGACGAGAACCCCGGGCACGGAGAGACGGACGCCCAGGCGTGCCGCCGCCTGCTCCATCGCCACGCTGGCAATGACGACGACGACCAAGGCGGCCCCACCCACTGCTGCGTCGCGCGGGCGGCCCCGGCGCGGGTGGATGATCGCGCTGAGCTCCAGCTCTTCCTCGGCGATCGCACGAGTGAGCCACCGCCGGAGCGAGGAGGGATCCGGACGGAGCCACCAGCGCGACCCGTCGAGCGCGGCCAGGAGGGCGTACGGGATGAGCACGACGAGCGCGACGACGAGCCCGATCGCGGGGGTGACGAGACCGGTGACCGTCGCGAGGCAGGCGAGCGCCACCCACGCGGCGATCAGCCCTTGGAACACGACAACCCTTCGGTGGAGGGCCACCACGCCGGCGACGATGCTGCCGAGCCCGAGGAGCGCCGCAAGATTGAGCACGTTCGAGCCGATCACCACGCCGGCACCGACCTCCCGGTGGTGCGCCAGGAGCGCGGTCACCGCCGAGGTGATCTCGGGCGCATCGGCTGCGAGTGCCGAGATGAGGCCGAGAAGCGCCTCGGGTGCGCCGAGACGGCTACCCACCCTCTCGATGCGAGAGACGACGACCCAGCTCGATCCGAGGCTCACCGCCGCCCCGGCGAAGAACAGCGTGATCGCGAACGGCATGCTCATGGCGTGCTCGCCGCGGGCAAGGAATGACGGGCACCCCCACAGCGGCCTCGGGCGGGCATCCCCTGGTCGGTGAAGCGCACGTGGGTCCCTCCGGTGCCGGCGCGAGCAATTTCGTCGTGCCGACCAGGCTTCCCGGCGCTCCGAGCTCAGTGTACCCGGACTTTGCAGGCATCCCCGCCTGCCCGTCGACCCGCTGGCGCGCGGTACCGCTGATCGGACGAGCAGAGGGACCGCCGGCGTCTTCACCCCGGGCGTGCAACGCCGCCGTCCGGTCACTCGTTCAGTGAGCTCCCCCGACTCCCCGTCCCGTCATTGCCACCGGTCGTACGCAACAGGCTCCGTCGTCACTCCTATTCGAACCTCGGCAAGATTGCGAGCGGATCAACGACACCGCCCGTCTGTTGGAGCAGACATCGGGCAGCGCGACGCAGCGGCTGGTGCTGCCGGCGGTGACGGACGTGACCGCGACAACCGGGTACTTCGGTATTGGCTCAATCGTCGGAAGTTTTCGCAATCCCTACACGAAACTACTGCCCTCGGACGCGACGATCTACATCGTTTACCTGAATGCGCAGGGCCAGATCGTCGGGGGAGACAACGAGCCGACCGGAGCAGCGGTGCGCCCGGGAGCAACCGTGGCGTTCCGCGACACACTCCCGAGCGTGCGATACCTGCCATCCTCCGAGCGGCCTCATATCGACAGCGAGTCACCCGGCGGGCCGGGGGAACGCGGCGAGGTGCACCAGCTGGCGGTCGACACGAAGGCACAGCCCGGTGACGCTGCCGCTGAGGCGGAGCTCCTCGCCGAGCCCGACGGCCGGACCGACAGCACAAGGCGCATGGTCCACCTGTGCCAAGAAGAGCTCAACCTCTTCGACCAGCCCGGGGCGGGCGCCCTCGTCGGCGTCGAGTCGGTAGCCCGCAACGAGGGCCGTCAGGTAGCTGCCGAGGGCATCGGGACGGTCGAAGATGTCCACGCCGAGCACCCTGGCCCCGGTCGCGCACGCGATGCCCACCTGCCCATCACAAGCGACCAGGTCTGCGATCTGCGCGTCGAGGTCGTTCTCAATGGCCGCCTGCACGTCCTCGAGCGCGGAGGTCTGCGAGCGGACACCATGCCGCTGCGCCTGGCGGTCGACCTCCTCCCAAACGAGCCCCTGGTTCGAGCGCCAGCGGGCCGGTCCGCCATCGGAGGAGAGGTTGGCGATCTTTGCCGCCCGGATCGATCCTGGCAAGTGAGATCGAGAACGAGCGACGTTCCGAGGATGCCCCCATCGGCCCGCCTCGACGCAGGAGACCGGTACGACCGTCCTGCTTTCCGACGTGAGCAAGATCGTCGCGTTGAGGGTCCTGTTCTGGTTTCCTCCGACCAGGGTTTCACCCTCCACGAGGAGCACGTCGACGAGCGCGAGGTTCTCAACGGCCAGGAACGGGACCTGCGGCGGATCGAGCTCGGACACCTTTACCAGGCCCTGTTCGAAGGCGATGGGGCCGGGAACATAGCGATGCTCGCCGACAGCCGTTGAAACGAGGGGAAACACCGACAAACCGCCGAGCACCCACGGCTGCTCGACTTCCACCTTCATGCCCTGTACTTGCACCACTGCACTGCACCTCTCTCTCTTTTTCTGTCACTCCCAGTGTGACCTGGGGGTGTGACAGACATCGGCCTCGATGAGTGTGATCTGCAACGGACTGACACGGAACCCGTCTCGTCACACCGGTCCGGTAGAGTGTGGTCGTAACCCCATCCAGAGGAGCCGAGGGACCTGGCCCAGTGACGCTCCGCCAACCGACCGTCCGGCACGGTGGCAACGCCAGGGACGATGAGGAGGTCACCGTGATGGTGTCGAAGGCAATCGCGTCATTCGACTTGGTGGCTGGTGCAGGCCGAAGAGCTTCTGGGGGAGCTGAGGGAAGCTGAGGGAGCAGTCCCTCTCCCCTTCCTCGGTTCTCTGGGACAATGCATGGGCGCTTCTGGCGGGCGTACGCGTGCGAGGACGGGTCTCTTGTCGCCGAGGTCGTGTCGAACCGGTCCTTGGAGGGTGAGGACCGGTGGTCTCGCGCCGAGATGCGGCTGCTGCGCTCCCTTGGGTGGGAGATCTCCCGCCACAACTGGTTCCGGGTCGAGTGCACGACGTCGCCAACAGCCGCGGAGGTGGCTGCACACACCGCCGAGACGCTGCGTCAGGTCTTCGGGCTGGTGCATCTCGACGAGCTGTTCGTGAACATACGCAGCTCGCCGATCCGGGGAGACACTCCGGCGAGTTCCACCTGAGGATGACTGTCATGAACGACGCCCACGAGGAGTTGCGCCGTGATGCTTTGCTTTGACTGCAAGCAACCACTTACCGGGGAGGATCAAGGCTGGCCTGACAGGTGCGTCTCCTGCGTTCGGCGCCGGTACAGTCAGAAGCTCTTGGAGGTCTACATGATGACCTCGGAAGGCCCGATCGTGACTTCCTCCGGGTGGAACAACGCCGGCATGGTCGATGGAGAGCCCGTCGTGTGGCTCTGCGAGCACGACCACCCTAGCCGCCAAGAGGCTGAAGCTTGCCTCAGGGCGCTCCAGGCGCAAGGAGGGCGTGACTGGAGATTCCGAGACGACGTGTGAGCGTCAAACCTCAAGTGGCGCCTGACGGGTCCTATAGCTCGCTGTGGGCCTGGTGGGTGCGAAGGTCGGGGTGCAGGTCGGCTACCGGCACAGGCTCAGGTGGTCGGCAGTAGGGACACTGCGAAGCGTCGTGGAGTGGCGGCACGATCTGGGGAGGCTCAGGTCGAGGACGCTTCTCCCTGTAGCTGTGGTGGGCCCAGGCGATGAACGCCGCACCGAGGAGCCCCCACCAGAATCGACTCGTCGTCGAGCGTCTCCCCGGCTACGCCCACGATCTCAATCGGGTGCGGCTCCCCTGGAGTGACTACGCGGCGAGCGGGATGACGCCCTCGTTGTAGCGGAGCTCGTGGACACGTCGGCGTTCGTGGTCGAGGTGGAAGCGCCAGTAGTCGTCGAAGTCGTCGTTCGTCCGGACCGCTCGT
>DAHWOV010000091.1:0-2055 GCA_027339205.1 Acidimicrobiaceae bacterium
GGAGTCGCCGCCGATCGACGTCGCATCGCACGTCTCGACGTGGTGCGCCAGCTGCCGCTGGTGGTGACCGTCGGGGCCGCGCTCGTGATCGGCATCGTCGAGCGGGTGTGGTACCTGCAGCACGACCCGATCAACTCGGACGAAGCCCTCGTGGGCATCCTCGCCCGGCACCTGCTCGCCGGGCACGCCAACGCCTTCCTCCTCGGCCAGCCCTACGGCGGCGTCGAGCCCTACGTGGTGGCAGCGACGTTCGGCATCTTCGGATCGTCGTCGCTCACGCTCCAGCTTCCCGTCGTCGTGCTCGATGCCGCCGCCTGCGTGCTCGTGTGGAGAGCGGGGAGACGGCTCGTACGCCGGCGCGGGATCGCACTGGTCGCCGCGGCGGCGATGTGGGCCGCTCCGCAGTCCGTGGTGTGGAATTCCACCCTCGAGTACGGCTTTCGCGGGGTGACCCTTGTGTGCGGCGCCGCGATGCTCCTGCTCGCCTTGCGGATCACCCAGGACGACGGGACGCCCCTCGACGCGCCGCTGCTCGGGCTGGCGGCAGGAGTCGGGTGGTGGTCCTCGCCCGAGATCGTCTACTTCGCCGTGCCCACGCTCCTGTGGCTGGTCGGCTGGGCATGGCGCGCTCGCAGAGCGCAGGCCACCTACTGGCGCGTCGGAGCCGTGGTCGCCGCAGCGGGGGTGGGTTGCCTGCCGTGGCTCTGGGACAACGTCGCCACGGGCTTCCCCTCGCTCGCGGTGTCACGCTACGACGCACCCGCGCATCCGCTGCCGTACCTCGCACGCGTGGGCACGTTCGTGCACGACGCCTTCCCGATGATCCTCGACCTTCGGATCCCGAGGTCCGGCGCGTTCGACGTCCCGGCCCCCCTCGCGGTCGCCATCACGGCGCTGGCCGGCGCCGCGCTCGTCGGCTCGGCGCTCTGGTGCTTCCTCGACCGCACAAAGGGCGCCGCCCTCGGGTGCGCGGTCCTGCTCTATCCCTTCATCCTCGCGGCCGCGCCCGCCGGGGAGAACTGGCAGCTGGCCCGCTACACAAACTTCTTCGTCCCGCTCGCGCTCCTGCTCGTCGCCATACCTGTGGACGAGCTCGCCAGCCCTGCGCGCCGCTCGCGCCGCGTGCGTGGGCTCCGGAGGGACCAGCTCGGCTGGGGCGCAACGTTCGGGCTTGCGGGTGCGCTCGGAGCGGTGCTCGCGCTGAGCGTCGTCGCCTTCGGGATGTGGGGCTCGCTCGACGATCCCGCCGGAGCGCACCTCCCTGCGGGCTCGCCGGACGCGCCGGCCCAGGAGCTCGCGAGCGCGCTCGAGCGCCACGGCGTCACCGCCGGCTACGCGGACTACTGGGTGGCGTACAAGCTCGACTTCCTGAGCGCCGGCAAGCTCTCGATCGCCGACACGCCGCCCAGCCCGGACCGTCTCCCGGCCGCCCGCGCCGCTGCACGCCGCACGCCGCACGACCAGGCGTGGATCTTCGTGCCCCCCACGCTCGCCGCGCGGACCGAGTACGCCCCGACAGCGATCATCGAGGGACCCTCGGGTCTTCCCGAGCGCACCTTCCTCGACGACCTCCACCGTCTCGGCGTCCCGAGCCGCGTCCTGCACCTCGCCGGCGCCACCGTCGTGGTGTGCGCACGCAGCGTGCCGCTCTCCGCAGTTGGGCTCTGATCCGCTGCCCTCATCGTCTGACCCGCCGACCCGCCGACCCGCCGACCCGCCGACTCCGGGTTTTCTGGTCCGCCGACCCGCCGGCTCCGGGCCTTCTGGTCCGCCGGCCGGGCGCGGCGGTGGACATGCCCATGCGCGCTGCACTAAGAGGGGCACCATGCGCGTGCTCGTCGTGGGTGCCGGTGGGGTGGGAACGGCGGTCGCGCGGACCGCGGCCAAGTGGGGCTTGTTCGAACGGATGGTCGTGGCCGACGCCACGCTCGAGCGCGCCGAGCGCGCGGTCGCCGGTGCGGGCGACCGGTTCGTGGCAGCGCGCATCGACGCCTCCGACGAGCAGCAGCTCACCGAGCTCATGGGCGCCGAGCGGATCGACGCCGTGCTGAACGC
>DAHWOV010000108.1:0-2709 GCA_027339205.1 Acidimicrobiaceae bacterium
GGTCGCGGAGTGAAAGTGGAACCAGACGGGGTGAGCCGGGATGAACCCCTCCGGGAAGCCGATCACCCGGGCGCCGTGCTGACCCGCCTCGCGGATCAACGCGCACGCCTTCTCGGTCGATCCCTCCCGATCGAGGAAGACCGAGGCCGCCTGCACCGCCGCCGCCCGCACCGTCGGGTACGTGTCTCCCACGCACGGGAGCCTAGACCTCGCCGTCCGGCGCGGTCCTGGCCGCAGGGCCCTATCCGAGGTCCGGCAGTGCCTGGTGCGTGCTCACCGCCAGTCGGTTCCAGACGTTGATGACGGCAATGGCCATGAGCAGGGGGACGATCGTCGGGCCGGGGAAGTGCGTGGCAGCGTCGCCCCACACGCCGTCGGGCACTCCGTCCTGGCCGATGAGCGTCACCGACTCGGTGAGGGCCAGCGCGGCCCGCTCCTTCTCGCTGAAGAGCTCGGCCGCTTCGCGCCAGGCCGGCAGCACGTCCAGGCGCCGTTGCTCTTCGCCGCCCGTTCGGGCGTCGCGACAGTGCATGTCGAGGCAGAAGGCGCAGCCGTTGAGTTGCGACGCGCGGATCTTGACCAGCTCGTAGATCGGCTTTGGAAGGTCGCTGGCGCGAACGTAGCCCTCCAACGCGAGGACGGCTTGGTACGCCGCAGGATCGACGTCGTGGACCGACAGTCGCTGGTGGCGCTGGAGTGCCATGCATTGCCTCCTTGGTGGGGCTCGTTGTTCCGAGAAGTCTGCTGCTCCGGCATCGAAGCCATGGGCATGCGGCGGCCGGCTACCGCCCGCCGACGCCAGGCGAGGGAGCTCAGAAGGTGATCCGGAAGGCCCCGACGAGGAGCCGCACCATCCGTAGGACCAGGCCCGGCGCCGGCCGCTGGCGCGAGAGGACTCGTACCGCACCGTGGCCGCTGCGTCGAGGACCGCGCCCAGGGTCGGAGTGGCACACCGGACAGGTCGCCGCTCCTGGGGGGATGTGCTCGCCGTGCGGCCCGAGGCGGACCGCGGGCCACGGGTCGCGGCGTGGTACGGCACGCTCGCCGTCAACGCGCTCGCCGTCAACGCGCTCGCCGTCAACGCGCTCGCCGTCAACGCGCTGGCCGCCAGCACCCCTCGTGCCCGTTGGCGCACGGCCGGGCGGCTCTCGGCACTCCGTTGCTTCGTGGCCGTCGACGGGGACGATCACCCTCTCGCCGTTCGGCGCGACGGCAACGGCACGGTCAGCGGTGGCGATCAGCGAGACGAGCATCTCGGGATCGCCTTGATGGTCCACGACGAGGCACCCGGTGGCGAAGTCGGACGCGACGTGCTCCACGCCTTTCGTCTCACGCAGCACGCCGAGCATCCGGGCGTGGCACCGTGGGCAATTGCTGTTCTCCAGTCGTACGAGGGTTCTCATGACGGATCCTCCCGGGCCACTCGTTCGCTCAAGTATATCTAGGTATAACTAGAAAAACAATGGAGGTGGCCCTCCTCGGCCACGCGGTCGAGGAGAAGGTGGAAGTAGACGAGCCCGCCATACGGCCACCAGCGGCGCGAGAGGGCGGCAACGGCGTCGGAGTCGAGGGCGTCCAGACCGAAGCGGCGTCGGAGGTTGTTCTGGGCGCCGACGTCGTCGCCGGGCAGCACCTGCAGCCTCCCGAGGCCCCGAAGGAGGGCGTACTCGGCGCTCCAGCGCCCGATCCCAGGGAGGCCGACCAGCGTGGCTCGAGCGGCACCGTCGTCCACGTCGTCGAGCGCCTCGAGTTCGATCGCTCCCGTCGTCACCCGTTGGCCGAGGGCCACCAGCGTCCTGGCCTTGGCGGTGCTGAACCCGATCGCCCGCAGCGTCTCGACGTTGGCGCGAGCGAGTCGCTCGGGGGTGGGGAAGGAGGGCAGTTCGTCCGCGCCGGTGGACGAGGAGCCGTAGCGGCGGGCCAGACGGTTGAGGAGGTGGATCCCCACGTCCAGGGAGAGCTGCTGGCAGGCGACCGCGTTGACCAAGGCCTCGAACACGTTCGGGAAGCGCGGAGGCCGCATGCCGCAGAACCGCCGGGCCAACGGAGCGAGGCGGGGGTCGCCGTCGGCCAAGGCGTAGAAGGACCCGAGGTCCAGCTCGAGCCCGAGCACGTGGGTGACCATCCGGCGAGCGTCGGCGACCGCCTCCCTGCTCGGAGCGGCCCCGTCTCGATCGACGGTGACCACGAGCCGAGGGACCGAAGCGGTCCCGGCCTGGGCCACGGAGAGGGTCGCGGCACCGTCGTCCGATCCCACCGAACGCGACCAGCGAGTCCCGTCCCACGCATCGACGGCGTTGTGTGCCCTGCGGCGCAGCGCCCACGCGGTGAGATCGAGGCGGAAGGGCGGCGGCACCCCGATCTCGAACCGCACCGCCCCCACGATCAGCGACCGCTGCGCACTTCGACGCGCTCTCCCTCGATGCGCGCGTCCCAGACTGGCTGAGTGGTGGACGCCGGGCCACGCAGCACCCTGCCGTCGGCGAGCCGGAACACGCTTCCGTGCCACGGGCAGCGAACCGAGCCGTCGAGCACCTTGCCTTCGTCGAGCGGTCCGCCAGCATGCGTGCAGGTGGCCGAGAGGGCGATGACGTCCTCGCCGGCACGGCGCACCAGCATGACGGGGACCCCCCTCGCCAGGGCGCGCAAGGGGCGACCGTCGGGGGGGAGGTCGTCGAGCGACGCCACGTCGACCCAGTCGGTCACCGG
>DAHWOV010000075.1:0-1865 GCA_027339205.1 Acidimicrobiaceae bacterium
GGCGCGCTCGTCGACCAGTTCCCCTCGAGCGATCCGGCGGCGCCTCGCCAAGAGGACCGCCGGGGCGAGGACCGCTGCGACCGCCCCGGCGGCGGCGAAGCACAGCTCGGTGAGCCGCACCCCGTTCAGCTGCGGGAACAGAGTCGCGACCGTGAGGTCCAAGGACAAGACGACGAGGACCGACACGATCGTGATGGCGAAGAAGTTGACGACCGGCCCGTTGACCCATGGCCCGAGCACGTCGGTGTCGTTGCAGAGCAGCACGAGGAACAGCACCGCCGAGGGAAGCAGGATCCCGGCCAGCACCTGGACGTACTGGGTGGCGGTGCCCAGGAAGGCGTTGGTCCCGAGCGCCACGATGAGGCAGGCGAGGAGGATCTGCACGCCGTAGGCGCCGTAGAAGAGCGGCGCCGTACGGACGGTGCGGTGGAGCGAGTGGTGGCGGTTGACGCTGTCCCCGAACGCGTACGAGGTGGACAGCGACACCGCGCCTGCGCCGACGAGGCTGGCGAACACGAGCATGACCGCGGCGATCCCTCCCGCCACCGGTCCGAGGGTCGCGGCGATGGCGTGGTCGAACCACCCCGAGTCGGTGTAGGCGGCCGAGGGGCCGAAGGCCCTCGTGTGGTACAGCGCGGCACCGAAGACGACCATGCCCGCTGCGGCGACCGTGGTGATCACGCCGCCGGTGAAGGTGTCGAACCGCTCGTAGACGAGCCAGCGGGGGCTGATGCGCTTGTCGAGCACGTTGGACTGCTGGAAGAACAGCTGCCATGGCGCGACGGTCGTGCCGATGAGCGCCACCATCAGCAGGATCGCGGAGCCCGAGACCCCGCCGGCGACCCCCGGCACCACGAAGTGGAAGCCGATCGGGCCCCAGTGGGGGTGGGCGAGCAGGGCTGCGGGCACGAAGACGAAGCTGCCCAGGATCACGGCGAACATGAACCGCTCCCACCAGCGGAACCGCCCGGTCGCGGCGACGGCGAAGAGCATGACCCCGGCGACGCTCACCGAGAGGAGCTTGGGCACCCCGAAGTAGCCGAGGCCGAAGTAGATCCCGATGAACTCGGTGAGCAGCGTCAGGAAGTTGAGGGCGAAGAGGTCGAGCACGGCGAACGCCGCCCACGCCCGCCCGAAGCGCTCACGGATCAACCGGGCGTGGCCCACGCCGGTGACCGTTCCGAGGCGCGCCACCATCTCCTGGGCGATCAGGAGGACCGGCAGGAGCAGCAGCAGGACCCAGAGCAGGCTGTAGCCGAACCGCTGGCCGGCCTGCGTGTAGGTCTGCACGCCGCCGGCGTCGTTGTCCCCGACCATCACGATGAGCCCGGGGCCCATGATCGCGGCGAAGGTGAGCATGCGACGCTTCCAGGAGCGTCGACCGGCGTGGTCGAGCATCGACACGGTGCCGAGCGCGCCTTCGATGTCGCCGATGTGGGCGGAATCGAGCACGGCGGGGGCGAAGTCCATGTCCTCGGTGTCGAGGACGACGGCAGCGGAGTCACGCGTGGGCACAGGGCACCTCCTCTGGGGGGTGAAGGGGGGGCAACGGTGGGGCAGAAGCTCGGGGGCCGCGGCCGCGCGCCGACGCGACGAGGTCGACTGCGGCGACGCGGGATGCGACGAGGTCGACTGCGGCGACGCGGACTGCGGCGACGCCGCTCGAGCTGGGAGAGGATCGAGGAACCGTGCCCCGGCGTCACGGCGCCGGAGCGGACGGGGTCAGCTCAGGAGCAGCGTGGAGACGCCGGGGCACGGCGATGGAGGCTGGGGACTATGAGGTTCTGCGCTCATCACCCACCTCCTTCGTGCGGCGTCATCCGTTGGAGCAGCGACGAGTGTAGCTCGTCACGGCGCGCCGCCGG
>DAHWOV010000123.1:0-4017 GCA_027339205.1 Acidimicrobiaceae bacterium
AGGCACCACCCCCCGGGGCCGGCGCGCCTACTTGGACAGGCACCCCCCACTTGGGCCGGCGACCCGAGCCCAATCACCGATCGCCCCGCGCCGGGTCCCGCTTGGTCCGTCCGGTCCGGCGAGCCCACTTGAGCCGGCGCGCGCCAAGACTGGCGGCCCTGCGCCCGCAGGAATGCTTCCCCCGGGGCTCCTGCGACGCCCCGCCTGCGGCACGGCGTGGCCGTCCGTTTGCGTCGCCAGACGCCGGAGGGCGCGTCGTGGCCGAGGTGGGGCCCGGCACCGCAGTGCGGAGCGAGGCTTCGAAGGATGAGGTGCCGGGGCGGAAGTCCGGAAAGCGCACGCGCAGACGGAACGACCGCGACGCTCAGCGCCAACCCGATGCCGAGAGCCGATCAGCGACCAGCTTGAGGCGCTCAGTGGGCTGCACCACTGCAATGCGGACGTGACCGCTTCCGTCGGGCCCGTACAGATCACCGGGGCTCACGAGCAACCCCGCGACCTTCGCGAGGTCTTCCGCCATGGCCCAGCCATCGGCCCACCTCGGCGGCACCGGTACCCAGAGATAGAAGCTGCCCGAAGGCAAGGAGGTGGGGCAGCCGGCATCCGAGAGCGCGCGTGCGAGGAGCTCCAGCCGCTCGAGATAGCGCGCACGTTGCTCCCTCACGTGCTCGTCATCGGACCACGCGGCAGCTGCGGCTGCTTGCACCGGGCCTGGGACCATGAGCCCCGCGTGCTGGCGCACATCTCGCAGGTAGGAGACGAGATCCTTGTCGCCGGCGAAGAAGCCGGCTCGGATCCCTGCAAGATTGGAGCGCTTGGACACCGAATGAAGCGCCACGACACCGTGCGTGCCGTGTTGGAGGATGGAGCTCCGCTCGCCGGCCCACGTGTACTCGACGTAGCACTCGTCGGAGAAGACGGGCACGCCGTACCGCCTGCCCCATTGTGCAGCAGCGCCGAGATCGGTCAGCCCTCCTGAGGGGTTGGCCGGAGAGTTCACCCAGAGGAGGAGTGCGCGGCGCACGTCCGACGCGTTCAGCGCGTCGAGATCGAGCCCTCCGCCGTTCGGGTCCGCCGGAGGCACCGGTACCGCGCGACAGCCCGCAAGCCGCGCCCCCATTGCATAGGTCGGGTATGACACCGACGGGTAGAGAACGCTGTCGCGTGAGGGATCGCGAAGCCGGAGGTAGTGCGGCGTCGAAGCGACCATCTCCTTCGTGCCCACGCATGCTGCGACCTCCGACTCAGCGACATCCACCGCGAAGACGCGGCCGATGTATGCAGCAGCGGCACGTCGGAAGGCCGTGCTGCCCGCAGACGGCGGATAGCCGCGCTCCACGCCCGACGCGGCAAGCGCCTGATGTGCTGCGACCGGTGGTGGATCGCACGGAGTTCCGATCGAGCAGTCGACCAGCCCGCCAG
Source organism: Acidimicrobiaceae bacterium (assembly GCA_027339205.1). Classification (GTDB taxonomy): domain Bacteria; phylum Actinomycetota; class Acidimicrobiia; order Acidimicrobiales; family RAAP-2; genus JAJYVT01. The sequence goes on from DAHWOV010000123.1 coordinate 1,423, forward strand.
GCAACGCATCCGCCACGGCTCGAAGGCCCGCGAGGCGTTCGTAAGGGTAGGGGGGAGGACGGAAGCCCCTTGGGGGCGGCGGCTCCACGTCTTGGCTCCGCATCGGATCCACCGGACCCCTCACCATGCCTTCCATGCCTCCATGCCTTCTATGTCTCCATATCCCTACGCCATCCCTGCGCCCCTATGCCCCGCGAACGACGAAGTCCGAAAATCGGGCTCTGCCCGCTGCGTCGAGCATCACGTGCACGCGCGCTCCCTCGTCAAGATCCTCCTGGTCCACCACCTCGCCTTCTCGATGCACCGCGGCGAGGACGTCTCCGCGGGCCCACGGGATGGCCAGCTCCACTATGCGGTCGGCCATCCGCAGCCGATCGCTGATCGCGCGCAGGAGCACGTCCATTCCCTCTCCGGTCGCAGCCGAGATGCAGACCGCGCCCTCGATCTTCGCGGCGAGGCGTGCAGCCTCTGGGCTGACGTCCATCTTGTTGACGACGAGCAGTTCGGGTACGTCACTTGCGCCGATCTCGTCGAGCACCGTGCGGACCGCCGCGATCTGTCCATCCGGATCAGCCGCGGCTCCGTCCACCACATGCACGAGGAGATCAGCGAGCCGGACCGAGTCGAGCGTCGAGCGGAAGGCCTCGACAAGCTCATGGGGAAGCTTTCGTACGAACCCGACGGTGTCGGTCACGAGCACGGTCTCACCGCCGGGCAACCCGAGTTGGCGCGTTCTTGGGTCCAACGTGACGAAGAGCCGGTTCTCTGCGGGGACGCCCGCACTGGTCAGGCGGTTGAGGAGCGTGGACTTGCCGGCGTTGGTGTACCCGACGAGAGCCACCTCCCGAAGGCGACCGCGGCTTCTCGAGCGGCGTTGGAGCTGACGAGTCCGATCCACCTCGCGAAGGTCCGCCTCGAGCCGGTGCATCCGCCGCACCAGCCTCCGACGATCCACCTCCAGCTGGGTCTCGCCTGGTCCGCGGGTCCCGATGCCACCGGCCTGCTGGCTCAGCTCCCGTCCCCTGCCACGGAGCCGCGGCAGCCGGTACCGCAGCAGCGCCAGCTCCACCTGGGCCTTCCCCTCGGGGCTCCGCGCGTTCTGGGCGAAGATGTCGAGGATCACGGCCGTTCGGTCGATAGCCGTCCTTCCGAGCAGCTTCTCCAAGTTGCGCTGCTGCGCCGGTGACAGCTCGTCGTCGAAGACGACGGTGTCGGCGTCGACCTGCTCGGCGAGCTCTGCGAGCTCGTGCGCCTTGCCGCGGCCGACGAAGGTCGCGGGGTCAGGGCGCGACCTCCGCTGAATCGTGCGCGCGACCACGTCGGCGCCCGCGGTGTCCACGAGCAGCTCGAGCTCGTCGAGATTGGCCTCGACCTCTTCGACATCGGTGCCGGGCAGGACGACGCCCACGAGCACGATGCGCTCGCGGAACTCCCGCGTGATCAGCGTGCTCGGGAGCTGCGTCGTCATCGGCGCTCGCCAGCTCGGCGAAGGAACGCCGGGTCGATCCACACATCCGCTACCTTCCGAACCGGGCCACCCAGCTCGACGGCGTCCACCACCGAGGCGTCCTCCGTGACCACCGGAGGGGCGGCGGCATCCGTGACCACCGGAGGGGCGGAGTCCTCCGTGACCACCGCCACCTGCTGCACCTCGCTGCTGTCGGCCGCGACCCCTGACCTGCCGTCGGTTGACCGACCGAGAGAGACCTCGAGTCGGCCACCGGGATTGTCCACCGACACGACATGACCAACCAGCCCGAAGCTGCGGGCCACCGCTGCGGCAGCGCACGTCCCCGTGCCGCAGGCAAGCGTCTCGCCGACGCCACGTTCGAGGACGCGCAGGTCGAGGTCCGCGCCGGAACGTCCCGGACGTACCACCTCCACGTTGACAGGTCCCCCGGCCGCCCGCACGGCGGCGACGCCGAGCACATCGAGGTCCAGCGCGTCGAGTGTGACGTCTCCGACGATCACCAGATGGGGATTGCCCACGTCGGCGAGGCGTGCCCTCGTCCGGGCAAGCGGGCTCGGCAGCTCACGCCCGAGCTGCACTGGACCCATCTCGACCCGTGCCCACGCGACACCCCCTTGGCCGGGGTCATAGGACACGGTGCGGAGCCCGGCAGCCGTCATGACGCGCACGACGGGTCCGCCGACAACTCCAGCCTCGACGGCGGCGTGCACAAGGCAGCGGATCCCGTTGCCGCTCATCTCGGCCCGAGAACCGTCGGCGTTGAACAGAGACATCTCGAGGTCCGCGGCCGGCTGTTCGGCGCCAACCGCACCAGCGTCCGCCCCATGGGTGCCGGACGTCTCTGCGACCGCCCCGCTCCTGCGCCCTGCGACGCGCCCAACGATGAGGCCGTCCGCGCCGACGCCTCGCCGCCTGTCGCACAGCGCCCGAACCCGATCTGCCGTGAGCGACACCGAACCGGAGCTACTGGAGACGGCGCCGTCATCGAGCAGCTCGAAGAAGGTGCCAACGTTGAGCATGACGAGAAAGTCGTTGCCCGCCGCCTCGAGCTTCACCATCGAGCAACCGCCGGCCGGGCGGGCGCTGTCGGGTGCGGCCGACGGGCCGGGGGCGGCCGGCGGGCC
>DAHWOV010000126.1:0-7112 GCA_027339205.1 Acidimicrobiaceae bacterium
CGCGCTGGCCCGCAGGTCCTGATAGCGCGGCGGGTTCCACTTCTCTGCCGCCGGGAGGTTGACCCACAGCTGGATCCCGTGGAAGAGGCCGCCGGAGGCGACGAGGAACTCCGGAGGCGCCTCGATGTGGAGGATCCCTGCGCCGGCGGTCATCCACTGGGTGTCGCCGTTGGAGATCCGCCCGCCCCCGCCGTTGGAGTCCTGGTGGTCGAACACCCCGTCGATGAGATAGGTGACGGTCTCGAACCCGCGGTGGGGGTGCCAGGGGGTGCCCTTGGGCTCGCCGGGGGCGTAGTCCACCTCCCCCATCTGGTCCATGTGCACGAAGGGGTCGATGGCCGACGTCGCCACCCCGGCGAACGCCCGGTAGACGGGGAACCCTTCGCCTTCGAACCCCGGAGGGGCGGTGGTCACCGACACCACCGGCCGCTCGAGCGCTCCCGGAGCGGGCCGGTCGATCTTGGGGAGGACCAACAGGTCGTCGACCGTCACCGCCGGCATGGGCTGTCCCCTCGCAAGCGAGCCGGCACAGAGGCCGTCACGGGGCGTCCCTCGCGGCGTTCGACCCTGAGGCCCGTGTCTCGGAGTCCGTCTTGGGCTCCGACGATCGTGACGTTCATCGTGTACCTCCTCGTGGCCGCAGCACGCTCGCCAGCCCTGTGCGCCTCACAGGGTCACGCCGTTCGGTCGCGGCATCCGAACCCAACATTGATGATATTTCATCTATTCCCGCCTCCGGCTCCGGCGGCGGCGGCGGCGGTGGGCCACAATGGCTCGCACGCACGAGACTGAGGAGGTTCACCCATGACCCAGTACAAGATCACCTTTCGCGACGAGCGCGGCGTGCGCGAGATGGAGCTCGACGACGTGCAGCTCGAAGACGGCATCTACGAGTTCTGGCGTGGCCGGGACGTCATCGAGCGCGTGCCCGCCGACCAGGTGGAGAAGGTCGAGTCAATCGGCCCCTGACCTCGCGTCCCTTCGTCCCTTCCCACGCGCCGCTGGCCGGGCGCGTGCCGACGCCCGCGTCCACTCTGTGGTTCCTCTGGAGCGCCGATCCCCGGCGCGTGGGGTGGAGCTCGCCTGTATCTCCCCGAGCGCCTCGTACGTCTATGGGGTGTTGGTGACGGGACGAGCAACAAAGGAGCAGGCGATGACGAAGAACATGGGAACCATTGACCGCAGCCTTCGGGTCGTCGTGGCAGCAGGTGCGATCGCAGGGAGCGGCGTGCTCGGCTTCTCGACCGCTGGGGGCATCGTGCTGCTGGTCGTGGCGGCCGTGATGGTCGTGACCGCGGCGAGCGGGTACTGCCCGATCTACCGCCTTCTCGGCATCAAGACGACGGGCGCCAGCCACGCCGAAGTCGACGGGCATCGGGTGTCGGACCTGCACAAGGCTGCGTGAGGCGAGGAGCGGGGCGGGGCACGGCGTCCGGCACGCCCGTAGGGACTGCTGGGCGATCCGCTTCGCGGGCGATGCACTGATCGGAGAGACTGGGGAGCGTGGACGCGCACCCGTCTGACGACGGACGGCGGAGTGCCATCGGCGGTCAGGTGGCTGCCGAGCTCCCCGGTCTGTACCGGTACGCGCACTCGATCACGGCCGACGAAGCAGAGGCGCAGGACCTCGTCGGCGAGACCGTGGTGCGAGCGCTCGAGCGCGCGGCGCAGTACCGGGGTGAGGCGTCGCTTCGGACCTGGCTCCACCAGATCCTCTCCCACCTGGCGATCGACCGGGCTCGCCATCACGCCCACGAGCTCAGCGTGAGCGACGTGGAAGCACACTGGCGCGACGAGACCTTCAGTGTCGACGCCGAAGCGGTGGTCGAGCGCGCCGAGTCCGCAGCCGAGCTCCGCGAGGCGCTCGTCCACCTGCCCTACCACTACCGCAGCGCCGTCGTGCTCCACGACGCCGAAGGCTTTCCGGCGAGCGACGTCGCCGCCGTCCTCGGCATCTCGCTCGCTGCAGCGAAGCAGCGGATCCGACGAGGAAGGATGATGCTGGTGAGCGCCTTGTCACACCGCGACGAGCGCCGGGAGGCCAACGCCGGCGTGCCGCTCGGCTGCTGGGAAGCCCGAGAGCAGGTGTCGAGCTACATCGACGGCGAGCTGGACCCCGCGCGTCGCCGTGCGCTTGAGGCCCATCTCGCCGGCTGCGCCACGTGCCCACCCCTCTATCGGGCGCTCGTCGGCACCACCGCGTCGCTCGGCAGCCTGCACGATCCCGACAGCGTCATCCCCGCCGCGCTCGCCGAACGAGTCCGGCGCCACCTCGATCCGAAGAGACCTGGCGACCCGGTCGACGCCTCCGGCGGTCGAGGTGCCGAGGCGCCCGCAGCTCCCTCGTCCGAGGGAGTGGACTGAGTGGCAGGGACGCCCTGGGGCACGCCTCGAGGGCGCGTTGCCGAGGTGTCCGGGCGAGGCGTCCGGGGGCGTCTGGGCCGGGCGTCTGCGAACGGTCAATGCCGGGGGTCCTCGGGGCCGGGGGTCCTCGGGGCCGGGCCCCTCGGGAACAATTGTAGACACCGCTACGTTCTTCATGCGCAGACCCCCGACGAAGGAGCGCCCCGTGCCCACCCCGACTGCCCGATCCGAGACCCCGAGCCCAGGCGACGCGGTGGTCGCCGCCGCGCAGCACCTGTTCGGCGCGGGGGTCATGTCCCACGCCGGCCATGCCAACCTCAGCGCCCGGGTAGGCGCCGACCGCTTCGCGCTGACCACGACCGGCATGGTGCGCGCGCTGCGCCCTGACCAGGTGGCGACGGTCGACCTCGACGGCAAGGTCCTCGACGGCGACCTCGCCCCCGAGAACGCCGAGATCGTCGCCATGCACGCCGTCGTCTACCGTGCCCGGCCCGATGTGGGCGGGATCATCCACACGCACTCCCCCGCAGCCACCGCCTTCGCGCTGGCGCACAAGGAGCTGCCGTGCCGGGCTGAGCCGCTCTTGCGCTTCGGCCAAGCCGAGGCGATCCCCGTCGTCCCATGGGGACCCCGGGGCTCCGACGTCTCGGTGCGCGGCATCGCAGCCGTCCTCGGCGAGCGCCCGACGACCTCGGCGGTCCTGCTCGCCAACCACGGCCTGCTCGCCTTCGGGACCGATCCCATGGCTGCGGCGCGTCTCGTCGTCGCGATCGAGGAAGCCGCCGAGGCGGAGCTCGGCGCAGCGTCGCTCGGCGGCGCCGTCGACTTCCCCGAAGATGCCCTCCAGCAGGTGCGCGAGTCGATGGCACGGGTCCGGCCATGACCCTGCCGGAGGATGCCGCGCGAGCGGAAGCCGTGCGAGACCGCTATCGCGAGGTATTCGGGACCGTGCCACCCGAGGTCGAGGACCGTCTCGCGGTCGCCGAGGCCACGGGACGGCTGGACGCCGTCGAGGCGATCGAGACGCTGCGCCGAGCCGTGCTCGCAGATAACCCGCTCGAGCCGCGGGTCCAACAGCTGGTCCACTTCGCCCAGCTCGTCGCCCTCGGCCGCGAAGACCCGGCCCGCTTGCACGCCAGGGGCGCGCGGCGCGCCGGTGCGACGATCGAGGACCTGGTCGGCGTGGCGGAGACCTCGCTCGTCACCGCCGGCATGCCGGCCTACGCGCTCGCCATCGAGATCGTCGCCTCGCTCGACGTCGACACCGCTCCGCCGGACCCTGCCGGCGGCAGGGACCGACCCTCGTCCGCAGGTGAGCTGTGGGACCGGCGGTTCGCCGAGGAGGGATGGCCGGCAGACCCCGACCCGTTCCTCGTCGAGCTTGCCGGAGCGTTGCCGCCCGGTCGAGGTCTCGACCTCGGATCGGGACCAGGGCGCAACAGCCTGTGGCTGGCTGCCAGGGGCTGGGACATGACCCTTGTCGACGCCTCCAAGGTGGGATTGGAGCAGGCAGCCGCCGCTGCGGATGCAAATAAGGTCACGATCACCACGGTGCAGGCCGACCTCGCCGACTGGCAACCGGCAGAGGAGGGGTTCGATCTCGCCATCGTGGCCAACCTCCACCCCGGACCCGACACGCTCGCAAGGATCCTCTCGCATGCCGGCCGGGCGATCCGCCCCGGCGGCCACCTCTACGTCGTCGGGCATCACCTCTCGGACCTGGGCCGCCATGGACCGCCCGACCCCGACCGCCTGCTCACTGACGAGCGCCTCCGCGCCGCGCTGCCCCCGGGTCTCGAGGTCGAGCTCCTCCAGACTCGTGAGCGGCGGGGCGACCACGACCATCACGCCCACGACCACCGCGGCGGCGCCCACGCCCACGACCAGAGCGGCGGCGTTCTCCAGCCCGACAAGGTGGTGGTCGCCTGGGCCGCGAAGCCCAGCCCGCCTCACGAGCCCAGGCGGTGAGGCCGGCCCGTCGCGCCCCCGGACCCTCAGACGGCCGCCCTCGAGATCGGAACGGGCTCGGCCTCGAGGGCGTCGGGTTCCTCCTCGGCGCCGCCCACCGAGCCGGGCGGCGGAGGTGGGAGGCGTGCCTCGCCGACCTCGCCCTCACGGCGCCTCAGGCGGCCGTCCTCCGGCTCGTGACCGCCGACCCCGGCTGCGGCGTGCGCGATCTCGCGCGCCGGCTCGGCACCGACCCGATGAACGCCCAGCGGATCATCGAGACCCTGGTCGCAAACGGGCTCTGCGAAGCAGGCCACGACCCTGACGATGCGCGCCGGCGCCCCCTCTACCCGACGGCGGACGGCCGGCGGCTCGCAGCGCGTGTCGAGAAGAGGGCGAAGGAGGCCGAAGAGGAGCTCGCGGTCCTGCTCGGGGACGACACCTACCGCGTGCTCGTCGACGCACTGCGCGCGCTCGCGCTCGCCGAGCGCGACGACAACTCCCGTCGACCGTCGGCCAGCCCGGACTGAGCGGCCCGCCGGCTCACCAGGGTCCTTGCAGGTTCACGTTGGCCTCGCGCAGCGCAGCGACGTAGGCGCCGCGCTCGTGGGCCGCCGCGTCGTCGCCGTCGGGGATCGCGGCGAGCCCGCGCAGCTCGCCGAGGCGCTCGAAGCCCCTGCCCGCCATCCACTTCGCCAGACCTTCGACGAGGGTGCGGGCGTGCTCGGGCCCGTGGCGCAGCAGCGCCGAGGTGGTCATGACCACGTCCGCGCCGGCGAGCAGGTACCGCACGACGTCCTCGGGCCCTTCGACGCCCGTCGACCCTGCGAGGTCGACGTCGAGGTGCCGGCGCAGGAGGGCGATCCACGTCCGCGGGAGCCGTCCCTCCAAGGGGTGGGAGAGGCCGATCGACGGGACCGCCGCGACACCCCCGGGGTCGACGTCGGGATGCAGGAAGCGGTTGAAGAGCACGAGGCCGTCTGCACCGGCGTCCCGCAGCCCGAGCGCCATCTCCCCGAGCGAGGTGTAGTAGGGCGAGAGCTTCACCGCCACCGGCACCGACACCGCCGCCTTCACCCGATCGAGGATGTCGACGTGACGCGCCTCGATCTCGCGCCCCGGGGTGCCGGGGGCTGCAGGCGAGGCGTAGAGGTTCAGCTCGAGCGCCGCCGCGCCGGCCTCCTGCATCTGGCGCGCGTAGCTCGTCCAGCCCCCGGCCGTCGCACCGTTCAATGAGGCGATCACCGGGATCTCGACGGCGGCCGCGGCACGCTCGAGCAGGCTCAGGTAGTACGCGGCGCCACGATCGGCGCCGGGCACGTCGGGGAAGTAGGTGAGCGACTCGGCGAAGCTCTCGCTCCCTGCCTCGACGAGACGCGCCTGGCGTTCCATCTCCTCGTCGAGCTCCTCTTCGAACAGCGAGTGCAGCACCACCGCCCCGACCCCGCCCCGGGCGAGCCGGCGGACCCCCTCGACCGTGTGCGACAAGGGCGAGGCGGAGGCGACCACCGGGTTGGCGAGCGCCAGGCCGAGGTAGTGGGTGGACAGGTCCATCAGGGCTCCCTGCGGGCGTCCGCAGGGAAGCGCCCTGCCGGGCGGGTCGCCATCTCTTCGTAGGTGCTCCAGCGCTGGTCGACCGCCGCCTGCTCCATGCCGGCGAGACGCTCGGCGTCCGCCGGACGGGATCGGGCGAGCATCGAGTAGCGCAGCTCCCGTCCGGTGTACTCAGCGAGGGGAATGCGAGGCCTGGGCGAGTCGAGGAGGAACGGGTTGGCCCCTGCGGCCCGGAGCACCGGGTCGTAGCGGACGAGCGGCCAGTACCCGCTCGCCACCGCCCGGTACTGCTGGGAGAGCCCGTCGCGCATCTCGATGCCGTGGGCGATGCAGTGGCTGTAGGCGATGATGAGGGAGGGGCCGTCGTAGGCCTCTGCCTCCCGGAAGGCCCGGAGCGTCTGCTGGGGGTCGGCCCCCATCGCGACGCGGGCCACGTAGACGTTGCCATAGGCGATGGCCTGGAGGGCGAGGTCCTTCTTCTCGGTGCGCTTGCCCGCCGCGGCGAACTTGGCGACCGCGCCGAGCGGGGTCGCCTTCGACGCCTGGCCGCCGGTGTTGGAGTACACCTCGGTGTCGAGCACGAGCACGTTCACGTCACGCCCGCTCGCGAGCACGTGGTCGAGGCCGCCGGCACCGATGTCGTAGGCCCACCCGTCGCCCCCCACGATCCAGACGCTGCGGCGCAGCAGGTGGTCGACGACGCTCGCGAGGTCGGCGGCTTCGGGCCGCTCGGCACCCTCGAGGCGTTGCCGCAGCACGGCGAGGCGCCGCCGCTGGTCCTCGAGCTCGGACTCCGTGCGCTGGGGCGACGCCAGGATCTCGACGACGAGGTCGGTGCCGACGACGTCGGCGAGCTCGCCGAGCCGCTCGCGTGCGAGGGCGAGGTGCTGGTCGGCGGCCAGGCGGAACCCCAGGCCGAACTCGGCGTTGTCCTCGAACAGCGAGTTGGACCACGCGGGGCCGCGCCCTTCGGGGGTCGCCGCCCACGGCGTGGTGGGAAGGTTGCCGCCGTAGATCGACGAGCAGCCCGTCGCGTTGGCGATGATCGCCCGGTCACCGAAGAGCTGGGACAGGAGCTTCAGGTAGGGGGTCTCGCCGCAGCCCGCGCACGCGCCCGAGAACTCGAACAGCGGGGTGAGGAACTGGGTGCCCCGCACGGTGCCGAAGTCCACCCGCGGGCGCTCGGGGGCGGGGAGCGACTCGAAGTACGCGACGTGCTCTCTCGCCGCGCCGACGAGCGGCTCGCG
>DAHWOV010000010.1:0-2476 GCA_027339205.1 Acidimicrobiaceae bacterium
AAGATCCTGCACGTCCCCGGCCGGCTCGTGACCACCGGCCGGCAGCGCGTCGTCGGCGTCATCGACGGCCGGCCCGGCACCGACACCGTGCTCGGCGCCGACCGCCGCATCGCCGGCATTCTTATGAACAGTTGGGGCTAAGTGGAGTTTCGCTGTTCTGTCCGGCACGGGCGGTCATCTTCTCGCGGCCGTCCCCCTGGCCTACGCCGCGGTGGCGAGCAGGTCGAGCAGACCGTCGAGGATTTTCGGCGGGAGCGGCTGCGAGGATGACATCGGCGTAATTCGCTCGGCCCACAACACGCGGCGCAACGAGGCGAGTGCGTCGAGGAAGCTCGGAGTCTGCTTCTTCGGATACCACGGCCGGGGGATCCAGCTCGTCGCGGTCCCGACGGTCGGGATGTACCAGGTCCAGATGGCCGCGTACAGCCACAACGACACCGAGGCGGCGCGCTCGGGCCCCTCGTCCTTCCAGCACTGGGGATCTTCGGCACCGAGGCACTGCTTGACCTCCCGGTTGACGCACTCGATCGACCAGCGACCGGCGTAGTTGGAGGCGACGGTGCCCGGGGCGGCCTCGAGGTCGGTGGTGAAGAAGAAGTCGTCGTGCATGACGCCGGCAGGGTCGCGTACGACGACGAGCAGCACGAGGCTCTTCTTGTCGACCGAGTACCACAAGACGGGGCGGCTCCACACCAACAGCTCCTTGGTGCGTCCTCGCCACGACACGCTCACCTGCTCAAAGGCGTCGCTCTTCATCCCCGCCGCCAGCTGGGCCGGGGTCGCAAGTCGAGCCCCTTTGGTCCGCGGCCGTCCTCGTCTCCCGGTCCGCGGTGGTGCCTGCTCGTAGATGGCGGCGTCCCGGCGCATCCGGGAGGTGACGGTCGTCCGGCCAAGCTCCCTGCCCGCGAGCGTCGCGTACGCCCCATCAGCGCACAGGGAGAAGGACCGTTCCGGCAGCCAGCTCGCCAGCTCGGCCATGATCTCCTCGGCCAGCTCGGTCGTGGTGGGACCACCCTTTCGGTGCAGGCGGACGCCGACAGGCACCCCGATCGGCATGCCGCCCCACGGCGCCGACACTCGCAGCGTCACCACCACCAGGTTGAGGCCGGTCGCGTAGACGACCTTGCTCCTCGTCGAACGCACGGCATCTCGGAAGGTCCCCGCCCCATCGATGTGGCGGCCCGACTTCTTGTAGAGCGTGTCGTCGCAGTCGAGGGCGAGCGGGCCGTCCGGGCAACAGACCTTCACCGCCTCGATGACGAGCACCCGCCACAGTTCGTGGGTCGACCACCGGGCCGAGCGGAAGAACCGGTGATAGGCGTCGTGGGCCCGGCGACCAACGGGGTCGCCCGCCGCGATCATGGCCGTGACCGTGCGGCGTCCGGGGGCGAGCACCCACCCGCAGACGAGCGTCGTGAACACCTCGAAGCTCGGGACGCTGAACACGCCTCTCGCCGAGGAGACCAGTCGCTTCCATGCGCCCTTGCCTGCTGCGAGGTCCACGGGCCACCCCCTCCGGCACGTCCGACATGTCCTAGTCCTTTCTACTTAGGACTCCACGCCCTACAGTGGATGGTCGATGGCCACGGCGAAGAAGAACGCTGAGCGAGACGCCGATCGGCGCCGGATCGCCAAGGAGCTCTCAGCGCTCGGCTACGCGCTCCCCGGGACGCTCACGGTGCGGGCCTACACCTGCGGCAAGCCGAACTGCAGGTGCAAGAGCGACCCCGCGGCGCGCCACGGCCCCTATGCCTATTGGACCCGCAAGGTCGGATCGACCACCAAGACCCGCGTGCTCACCGATGAACAGGTCGAGGACTACCGCCAGTGGCTCGACAACGCCCGCCGGCTCAAGGAGCTCGTCGCAGAGCTCTACGCGCTCAGCGTCAGCGTCGTCGACGAGGATCCGCGGGGGCTACGAGCAGACCGCAAACGCGCCGCGGCCGCGACGTCAGCGTCCCGACGGACCCACCGCCAGGACTCCCGCTGACCTCCCGGTGTCCGAGGAGAAGTGCGAAAGTCCACCTTCAGGCACAGGCCAAGAATTGCTCTCTCGTATCTCGCCATCGCTCATGTCTCGTCCCTCGCGGGGAGGGCGATCTCCGTTGGCCACCGCACGACGCTCCAGTTCCTCTGTGCGGCGAGAACGCTCAGCCGTCACTCGGGCTCCGCCAGGTTGGCCGGATACCAACGACTTCCGAGCTGCGTCGTGTCCCCACCGAGCAGGAGCACGGCGCGGACGTCCCCGGTTGCCTGCCTGCGCCCTCGGGCCGCGAGGCACGGTCCTGACATCCCACCCCGATCCGAGCCTCCTCGCCATGCCGTCGAACGGGACCGGAGGTCCCCTGGCCAGGCAGGCGATCGACGCGGCGGAGCGGGCGGGCGCCCTCGCCCCTGTGCGAGGCGCTCCAACTGTTCGGGCGAGGGGGTGGCGTGACCCGCCCGGCATGACTCAGGAGCACGGGGCCGAGCCCCG
>DAHWOV010000019.1:0-4446 GCA_027339205.1 Acidimicrobiaceae bacterium
GGGGCGATCTGGAACGTCGAGTACCTCGTCTACGGCGCGCTCATCGTCTCCTTCGGCCTCTCCTTCCTCCAAGCCGTGGCGGCAATCCTCGCAGCCAACGTCTTCTGCGCGCTGCTGGGGCTGGCGAGCCTCCAGGGGCCCGAGACCGGCACGACCGCGTTCATGGTCAGCCGAGCGCCCTTCGGCCAGAACGGGAACCGGCTGGTGGCGTTGTTCAACTGGGTCACCCAGGTCGGGTTCGAAGTCGAGGGCCTCGTGCTCGTCGTCCTCGTGCTCGAGGCGATGGCGTCACGCGGCGGGATCGTGCCCGGCACCGCGGTCAAGGCGGTGTTCATCGCCGGTGCGGCGCTGGTCCAGTTCGTGATGCCATTCCTCGGGCACCCCACCATCACCAAGGTCTTGCGCTACCTCTCTTTCCTGTTCATCGCGGTCTTCTGCGTGATGGCCGCCCTGGTCGCGCCTCACGTCGATCTCGCGGCACTCCGCACGCACGCCTCATGGCCCGTGTGGACCACGGCGATCCTCCTCCTCGTCTCTGCAGGAGGGCTGGGCTGGACCGAGAACGGCAACGACTACTCGCGCTACCTCCCTCGCTCCACTCCCAAGGCCAAGACCTTCTGGGCGGTGACCTTGGGCACCGCGATCCCCTCCGTGCTCGTCGAGCTCCTCGGCGCCGCCGCCTACGTGGTGAGCCCGAAGGTCACCGCGGTCACCGGGGTGCCGTCGAGCTTCTCCAGTTGGTTCTTCTGGCCCTTCCTCGCACTCGCGTTGCTCCAGCTCTTCGCGATCAACACCCTCGACCTCTACTCCTCGGGCGTGACGCTGCAAGCGCTCGGCCTACCGGTAAAGCGATGGGGCGCCGTGGTCATCGACACGATCGTCTCGAGCGCCGTGACGGCGGCGGTCATCTTCAAGGGAGCCTTCTACAGCGACCTCTCGGGCTTCCTCAGCTACATCGTGGTCTGGCTTGCACCGTGGTTCGCGATCGTGATGACCGACTGGCTCCTGCGCCGCGGTCGCTACGACCCCGAGGCGCTCGCCACACGGCGCGGTGGGATCTACTGGCGCGATAGAGGGGTGAACTGGCGGGCGCTCGTTGCGCTCGTCCTCGGCATGACTGCCACGAGCTTGTGGATCAACGCCCAGTCGTTCGTCCCTTCGTACATGAGCCCGCTGTCCTCAGTGACCGGCGGGAGCGACATGAGCTGGGTCTTCGGCATCCTCGTCGGAGGCCTCACGTACTGGGCGCTCTGGGAGCGGCGGTTGGGCGCTCGGGCACCCTTCGAGGCGGGCGGACTTCGCTGAGTGGCGTGCACCTAGGCGCCTGCGCCACCCCGCAGCTCCGCCTTCGCCTCCGCGCCGCGCCTGCGCCACCCCGAAAGATCAGTGTGCGGCGACAGCCCTGTGCTCTGCGAGCCGGTGCACCGCCGCGACGACCTCCCGGGCGACCACGTCCGAGCCCACGCGCACGAGCTGGTCGTCCTCCACCACGGCACGGCCTCCCACGAGGAGGAGCGCGAGCGGCGGGCGCGCGCCGAGCGTGAGCGCGGCCACCGGGTCGGCGATGCCCGCATGGGCGACGGTGTCGAGGCGCCAGAGGGCGACGTCGGCGAGCTTCCCGGGTTCGAGCGAGCCGATCTCGTCCTCGCGTCCGAGACAGCGCGCGCCTGTCATGGTCGCCATCCTGAGCACGTCGCGGGTTCCGAGCGCCGCAGCGCCCGCGCGCGCCCTTGCCGCCAGGAGCGCCCCGCGCACCTCCGGCCACAGCTCCCCCGACTCGTTGGACGCCGATCCGTCCACACCGAGGCCCACCGGGGCACCCGAGGCGAGGAGCTCGGGCACCGGCGCGATCCCGGACCCGAGACGACCGTTGGAGCTCGGGCAGTGCGCGACCCCCGTGCGCGTCGCGCCCAGCTTCACCTGCGCGGCGGGTGTGAGGTGCACGCCGTGCGCCACCCAGACGTCGTCGCCGAGCCAGCCGAGCGACTCCGCATACTCGGCCGGCGTGCAGCCGTAGCGCTCCTTGCAGTAGGCGTCCTCGTCGGCCGTCTCTGCGAGGTGGGTGTGCAGGCGCACCCCCCGGCGGCGCGCGAGCTCCGCAGCGCCGACCATCAGCTCGCGGGTGACCGAGAACGGCGAGCACGGCGCCACCGCCACGCGCACCATCGCGCCCGGCGATCCGTCGTGGAAACGCGAGATCGCGTCCTCGGTCGCCGCGAGCGCCGCGTCGGTGTCCTCGACCACCTCGTCGGGTGGCAGTCCCCCGGCCGACCTGCCGAGGTCCATCGAGCCGCGTGAGGGATGGAACCGCACCCCTACGCGGGCTGCCGCCTCGACCTCCGCAGCGAGCAGGTCACCGGTCCCCGCGGGGAACACGTACTGGTGGTCCATGGTGGTCGTGCACCCGCTGGCCGCAAGGGCGCTCAGCGCGCCGAGCGCCGCTGCATGCTCGAGCTCAGCTGTGATCGCCGCCCACCACGGATACAGCTCGGTGAGCCAGCCGAAGAGCTCCGAGTCCGCCGCCATGCCCCTCGTGAGCCACTGGGACAAGTGGTGATGGGTGTTCACGAATCCGGGCGTGAGCAGGCACCCGCTGCCGTCGACCCGACGCGCCCCGGGCGGGACGGCCCCCCGTGGCGTAGGACCTCCCCCGACCGCCGCGATCCGGCCGCCGGAGATCACGAGGTGACCATGCAGGAGCTCGGTGCCGGCAGCGTCGACCGCTGCGACGGCCGCGCCTTCGATCACCCAGTCCTGTGCAGTCGCTTCGGGGCCGCCGGCCGGAGCTTGACAACTCATCCAAGCCGAGCTTGACAGATCGTCAAAGTAGGGGCAAGTTGGTGCCGTGAACCTCCGGATCGACGCCGCGAGGCTCCTCTCCCGGCTCGAGGAGCTCGGCCGTATCGGCTCGACCGGGGATGGGGGGTGCGCGCGTCTCGCACTGAGCGACGAGGACCGTGAAGGCAGGGACCTCGTGGTCACCTGGATGCGCGACCTCGGGCTCGACGTGCAGGTGGACGCGATCGGCAACGTGGTCGCTCGCCGCGAGGGCAGGGAGCCCGGACCGCCGGTCATGTGCGGGTCCCACATCGACACCGTGGCAACCGGTGGCCGCTACGACGGCAACCTCGGCGTGCTGGCCGGCCTCGAGGTGCTCGAGACGCTCGCCACCCACGACGTCGTGCCGCGGCGCGCCATGGCGGTCGCGTTCTTCACCGACGAGGAAGGGGCGCGCTTCGCGCCCGACATGCTCGGCAGCCTGGTCTACGCCGGCGGCATGACCGTCGAGGAGGCGTACGACCTCGTGAGCATCGACGGCGCGAGGCTCGGCGACGAGCTCGCCCGCATCGGCTACCTGGGCAGCCTCCCGTGCCCGGGCCTGGTCCCGCACGCGTACGTCGAGCTCCACATCGAGCAAGGTCCGGTGCTCGAACGTCACGACGAGGTGATCGGCGCCGTCACTGGCGTGCAGGGAATCTCCTGGCAGGAGGTGCGCTTCGGCGGGCAGTTCAACCACGCCGGCACGACCCCGATGGCCTACCGCCGCGACGCCGGGCTCGCTGCGGCCTCGGTCGCGGTGGCCGCCCGCTCGATCGCGCGAGAGCTCGGTGGCCACCAGGTGGCCACCGTCGGCAAGCTCGACCTGCACCCGGATCTCGTCAACGTCGTCGCAGGCCAGGCGAGCCTCACCGTCGACCTGCGCAACACCGACGGCGACGTGCTGGCTGAGGCCGAGCGCCGCATGTCCGAAGAGATCGACCGGATCGCGTCCGAAGAGCAGGTGACCGTCGAGCGCCGCCAGCTCGCGCGATTCGACCCCGTCCGCTTCGATGACCGGATCGTCGGCCTGGTGGAGGAGACCGCGCGCGTGCACGGCCATCCGGTGCGGCGGCTCCCGTCGGGCGCCGGGCACGACGCGCAGATGCTGGCGCGCCTGTGCCCGTCGGGGATGATCTTCGTGCCGAGCGCTGGAGGCATCAGTCACAACCCGGCGGAGCACACGTCGCCCGAGCACATCGAAGCCGGCGCCAACGTGCTCCTCGACGTGCTCCTGACGCTCGCCGAGGAGGACACCCTGACATGAGCCGCCGCGTCACGGTCGCCGCCGCGCAGCTCGGTCCCATCGGCCGTACGGAGCCGCGGGAGGCCGTCGTCGAGCGCCTGCTGGCTCTGCTCCACGACGCCAAGCGCAAGGGTGCCGAGCTCGTGGTGTACCCCGAGCTCGCGCTCACGACCTTCTTCCCGCGCTGGTGGACGGAACCGCTCTCCGACGCCGACCACTGGTTCGAGACGGAGATGCCGGGACCCGCCACCAAGCCACTCTTCGAGGAGGCCGCGTCGCTTGGCGTGGGGTTCTTCCTCGGCTACGCAGAGCTCACCCCCGGCGGCCACCGCTACAACAGCGCAGTGCTCGTCGGGCCCGACGGCTCCGCGGTCGCCACGTAC
>DAHWOV010000079.1:0-1937 GCA_027339205.1 Acidimicrobiaceae bacterium
GAGGTAGGCCTGGGCGAGGCGGTGGGGCGTGACGCCCTCGAGCAGGTCCGGGGCGTGGACGACGAAGCCGTCGTCGAGCCCCGCCTCCCGGGCGACGGAGCGGGCGGCGCGCTCGGAGAGGGCCACGAACGCATCGGCCGCGGCGGAGTACGCGCGGCACTCGAGGAGCCTCGAGATGAGCAGGTCGCGCTCCTCCCAGCCGCCGAGCTCCTCCTCGTCCTCGACGGTGTCGGGTCCCGGCAGGAGCCGCTGCGACTTGATCTCGACGAGGATCGCCGCCATGAGGAGGAACTGGGAGCGCGCCTCGAGGGTCACCGTCTCGGGGCGCTCCCGCAGGACCTCCACGAACCCGTCGACGACCGGCAGGAGCGGGACGTCCATGATGTCCACCTCGTGGCTGTTGACGAGGTGGACCAGCAGGTCGATCGGCCCTTCGAACACCGGGGTCACGACGTGGGGCGCGGGCCCCGACGGTGCGTGCGCAGAGGAGTCGAGGGTCGCGGTCACGCGCCCGACGATACCAACCGCCCCTGCCGGATCGGCGCATGGGCACGCGGATCGGCGCATGGACACGCGGATCGGCGCATGGGGCGCGGCGTGCCGTCGCGTCCCGCGTACGATCGCGCGCCATGCCTCGTGTCTTCTCGGGCGTCAAGCCCTCCGGCGACTTCCACCTCGGCACCTACGTCGGAGCGCTCCGCCAGTGGGTCGCCGAGCAGCAGCGCAACGACGCGCTCTACTGCGTGGTCGACCTCCACGCCCTCACCGAGGAGATCGACCCGGCATACCTGCGCGAGAAGAGCTTCCGAGCGGCGGTCAACCTCCTCGCGGTGGGCCTGGACCCCGGGGTCGCCACGATCTTCGTCCAGAGCCACGTCGCCGAGCACGCGCGCCTCGCCTGGCTCCTCGAGTGCACGGCGACGATGGGCGAGCTGCGCCGCATGACCCAGTTCAAGGCCAAGGCGCACGGACAGGAGACGGTGCGGGTGGGCCTGTTCACCTACCCGGCGCTCATGGCCGCCGACATCCTCCTCTACCAGGCGGACCGGGTGCCCGTGGGCGACGACCAGCGCCAGCACCTCGAGCTCACCCGCGAGATCGCCCAGCGCTTCAACGCCCGCTACGGCGAGCTGTTCGTCGTGCCCGAGGCCGCCGTCCCCGCGATCGGGGCGCGCGTCATGGACCTCCAGCATCCCGACCGCAAGATGTCCAAGAGCGTCGACTCGCCCCTCGGGACGATCGGCGTGCTCGACGAGCCTGCCCAGATCGACCGCAAGGTGAAGAAGGCCGTCACCGACACCGACGGGGAGATGCGCTACGACCCCGAGAAGAAGCCCGGGCTCTCGAACCTGCTGGCGTTGATGGCGGTGGCGACCCAGAGCACGCCTGAGGAGGTGGCCGCCCGTTACACGCGCTACGGGGACTTGAAGCGCGACCTGGCCGAAGCACTCGCCGAGCTGCTCCGGCCCGTGCGAGCGCGCGCGGCGGTGCTCGTGGACGAGCCCGACACGGTGCACGACGTCTTGCGGGCGGGTGCCGAGCGCGCCCGCGCCATCGCCTCGGCGACCTACGCGCGGGCTGCCGAGGCCATGGGCCTGCTCTCCTGATCTCCTGAGCCGCGCTCCGAAGAACCGGAGCCCTTGCGGTTCGCCGGAGCGTCCTGTAGACCGGTCGGTCCTGGATGCGGTGAGGCTGCGGTGAGGCTGCGATGAGGCTTCGATGACGTCGGCGAGCCGTTGGGTCCCTGTGCCGCCGCCCGGCCCGTCGGCGCACGCGCCCACCGCCGGTGACGGGCTCGTGGCACGCAGCCGGGAGCTCGTCGGGATCGACCAGCTGCTCGGCGACGCCCGGCGCGGCAGGGCCGGGGCCCTCGGGCTCCACGGCGAGAGCGGCGTGGGCAAGAGCGCGCTGGTCCAGGCCGCCGTCGCCCGAGCTGC
>DAHWOV010000041.1:0-92918 GCA_027339205.1 Acidimicrobiaceae bacterium
ATGTACCTGGAGCCGAAGGTGGAGCCACTGTTCCATGATGACTCCTACGGCTACCGGCCTGGGCGATCGGCGCTGGATGCGGTCGCACGATGCCGAGAGCGGTGTTGGAAGTACGACTGGGTCATTGACCTTGACCTGAAGGCGTTCTTCGACACGATTCCGCACGACCTCTTGATGAAGGCGGTGTCGAAACACACCGATGAGCGGTTCATTCTCCTCTACGTCGAACGGTGGCTCACCGCCCCGCTCGAACGAGAAGACGGGACGCTGATCGCACGAGATCGAGGAACCCCCCAGGGTTCGGCGATCTCACCGAAATTGGCGAATCTCTTCCTCCACTATGCGTTCGATATCTGGATGGCCCGGAACTTCCCGGATTGTCATTTCGAACGCTATGCGGACGACGGAGTGGTCCACTGTGCGAGTGAAGCGCAAGCGAGGGTGGTGCTGGAGGCGCTCGCTGAGCGGATGACGCAGGTCGGTCTGGAGCTTCATCCAGACAAGACGCGTATCGTGTACTGCAAGGATGTGAATCGCACCGGCTCAGCAAAGCACGAGCAGTTCACGTTCCTCGGCTACACGTTTCGTCCTCGGCTGGCCAAGAACCGGCGGGGACAGTTCTTCGTCGGGTTCCTCCCGGCGATGAGCAACGACGCCGCCAAGGCGATCCGCCAGGAAATCCGACACTGGCGTATCAACGTGCACAGTGACAAGTCCCTCGGGGACATCGCATCGTTCGTCAATCCGAAGGTGCGAGGTTGGTGCAACTATTATGGGCGTTTCTACAAGTCCTGGCTGTACCGGTCCCTCAGGTGCATCAACGAATACATCGTTCGTTGGGCCCGGAGGAAGTTCAAACGGCTGAGAACCAGCGCCCGGCGAGCATGGCGGTGGTTGCGGGACGTGCAACGTCGTGCACCAGCGCTCTTTGCTCATTGGTCGTTCGGCGCGCTGGCCTGAGGGCTGGATGACAGGAGCCGGATAACGGGAGACTGTTACGTCCGGATCTGTGAGGGCCGGGGGGTGCAAATCCCCCCGGCTACTCGACGGTTTAGGTTTAGCCCGAACTTACGGCTTGGCGGCCCCCTGAAACGTGCTCCAGCCAGGAGGGACGGCCAGCTCGCCGCCGGGCAATGTAGCCACTAAAGTATTGACCGTGGAACGACAGCCGTGTAAGCTTTCGCTATGCCCAGGCGGCACGGCGGTGCGATGCACATCTCGACCACGCGTCGCCACTACACCGGGGCCGATGGGGTCGAGCGCCACTACGAGACCCACCTCTTGCGCCGTTCGGTCCGGGTCGGAAAGACGGTGCGCAACGAGACGCTCGCCAACCTGTCGCACCTGCCGGCCGAGCTCATCGAGGCGCTGCGGGCCGGGTTGGCGGGCAAGACGCTGCTCGTCGCCGGTGAGGACCTCGAGCTCGTGCGCTCGCGCCCCCACGGCCACCTCGCCGCCGTGGCCTGCCAGGCCAAGGTCCTGGGATTGAAAGACCTTCTCGGCCCGCCCTGCAGGGAACGCGACATCGCCTACGCGCTGGTGCTCGCTCGGGTGGTGCACCCGAAGCCGAAACTGGCGACGGTCACCTGGTGGCACGACACGACCCTCGTCGAGGACCTGGGGCTCGAGGACGTGGGTACCGACGAGGTGTACGCGGCGATGGACTGGCTGGTGAGCCGTCAAGACGCCATCGAGGCAACCTTGGCCCGACGTCATCTTGCACCCGAGGTGAACCCGACGGGGCGCGCCTACTTCGATCTGTCCTCTTCGTGGCTCGAGGGGCGGACGTGCCCATTGGCCGCCTTCGGGTACTCGCGCGACGGCAAGCGCAACAAGGCCCAGATCGAGTACGGGCTTCTGACCGCTCGAGACGGCACGCCCGTCGCCATCCGGGTCTTCCCCGGCAACACCGCCGATCCGGCCGCGTTCAAAGACATCGTCGAGGTGGTGCGCGACCGGTTCGGGCTCACCCATCTCGTGATGGTCGGCGACCGGGGGATGATCACCTCGGCGCGCATCGAGGCCCTGAAGGAGGTGGGGGGCCTCGGCTGGCTGACGGCGCTGCGGGCGCCCCAGATCAAGGCGCTCGCCCAGGATGACGGCCCCTTGCAGCTCTCGCTCTTCGACGAGGTGAACTTCTGCGAGCTCTCCCACCCTGACTACCCCGGTGAGCGCCTGGTCGCCGCCCGCAATCCCCTTTTGGCTGCCGAACGGGCCCGCAAGCGCCAAGACCTCCTCGCTGCGACCGAGGCCGCCCTCGGCGCCATCGTCGAGGCATGCCGCAGAGAACGCCGTCCGCTGCGGGGCACCGAGCAGATCGCCCTGCGGGTGGGCAAGGTCCTGAACAAGTTCAAGATGCAGAAGCACTTCGTGATCGAGGTCACCGACGACTCGTTCCGCTTCTCGCCCAACGAAGCCTCGATCCAAGCCGAGGCCGCCCTCGACGGCATCTACGTGCTGCGCACCACGATCACCCAAGACGAGCTCGACCCGGCTGGGGTGATCTCGGCCTACAAGGAGCTCAAAGGGGTGGAGTGGGACTTCCGCTCCATGAAGGCGATCGACGTCGACCTGCGCCCGGTCCACCACCGGCTCGAGGACCGGGTCAAGGCCCACGCCCTCGTGTGCTTCCTGGCGACCTACGTCACCTTCCATCTCCGGCGAACGCTCGCCCCGCTCACCTTCACCGACACCGCCCCGCCCACCCCCACCGACCCGGTCGTGCCCGCCGCGCGCTCCTCCTCGGCCAAGAAGAAGGACACCAAGAAGAAGAACGCCGCCGGCGAGCCGGTGCGCGCCTTCAGGGAACTCCTCGAGCACCTCGGCACCCTCACTCGCGACACGCTTCGGGTGGTGGGCGTCGGCGGGGTCACCTTCGATCTCGTCGCCACGCCGACGCCGACCCAGCGCCGGGTGTTCGAACTTCTCGCTGCGAGCGTGCCGAGGACCCTCGTGTAGCCAGAACTTCGGCCACCGCCGGACAAACCACCAGCTCAGTGACCTAGCCCGGCGTCAGGAACGTAAGTTCGGTTTAGCGAACGGCGCGGTGTTGCTTTGGATGGCACGACCCGCGCCATCTGTTCCAAGATGGGCCGATCGGTGTGCCGGCGACCTCTGGATCGGTCCTGGTCAATCGGCAAGTTGCCATCCGCCACGGGGGCGGCGGATGGCAACTTGGACGTCGATTGGCTTTTGGTGATGGCGCCCGGCGCCAAGAGCCTACCGGCGGCCATCACCGCGGTAGCCCGAGTGGCGGAGCCCGATCGTTCCCGGAGCGACTCGAGACCGGCCAGTCTTGCCGACAGCTCGCTGTGGAGCCACTACGAGGGCTCGTGCGTGACACAGAATCTGACGCCTGTCTCGCTGCTGCACCGACGGTCACACCCCTGATCTGCCACTTTGTGAGAGCGCGTCCGGGGGTATGAGCTCGCGCGCAGGAGGACTGCGCGCTCCACGGGGTCTCAGTCGGGGCGAGCGACGCGCGCGAACAGCCCGAACGGACGGGAAGGCCGACACTCGGGCGCGCTTTGGCGCAAAGTGCCTGTCTCGCAGTCAAGGTGCCGCCCGCTGCGGTGTCGAGGAAGTTCGCCCCGCTCGCAGCGCGCACCTGGCGCACCTTGAACAGCATATACGATTGTCCGTATAATCGTGGTGGTGACGCCGCTCGACTTCGTGGTCTCTCTTGCCCTGATCTCGGTCGCCGCCGGCGTTCTCGGGTCGCTGATCGGTCTGGGCGGCGGGGTGGTCATCGTGCCAGTGCTCACGCTCCTCTACCACGTGGACATCCGACTGGCCATCGGGGCGAGCATCGTCTCGGTCATCGCGACGTCGAGCGGCGCCGCCGCCGCATACGTCCGCGAGCGGATGACCAATTTGCGGGCGGGGATGTTCCTCGAGATCGCGACGACGACCGGAGCAGTGAGCGGAGCCTACCTCACGACCGTTCTGCCCACCCGGTTTCTGTTCGTGTTCTTCGGCCTGGTGCTCGCGTACTCCTCCTTCGCCACCTACCGTCGCCGGCACGCGGCCGCACCGCTCACCGTCTCGAACGACCGGATCGCCAACTACTTCAACCTGCACGGCTCCTACTACGACGCTGCAGAAGGACGCGAGATCTCCTACAAGGTGGTCGGCACCAAGCTTGGGTTGGCGCTCATGTACGTCGCGGGCTTGGTCAGTGCGCTGCTCGGCATCGGATCTGGCGCACTGAAGGTTCCGGCCATGGACAGTGCGATGCACCTGCCCATGAAGGTCTCTTCTGCCACGAGCAACTTCATGATCGGTGTCACCGCTGCTGCAAGCGCGGGCGTCTACTTCATCCGGGGGCAGATCGATCCGATCATCGCTGCTCCGGTAGCCGCCGGAGTGCTCCTGGGGGCCACGTTCGGCGCGCGGGTCCTCGGCCGCGTGACGAGCAAGACCGTCCGCCTCGTCTTTGTCATCGTCCTTGTAGTCATCTCGTTGGAGATGCTCCAGAAGGGGATCTTCCCGTGACCCGTATGCGCAGATCGACTCGGAACCCGGGGCGATCCGGCGAGCACCCCGACCCGACGACCGAGAATCTCGGCATCTCGGGACGTCGCCGGCAGCTCAGCGCGCAGGAAGCGGCCGCGATGGAGGAGAAGGTCCGCAAGGTCGAGCTGGCGATCAGCCTCGTGCTGCGTATCGGCGTTGTCCTGAGCGTGTCGGTCATTGCCGCCGGGCTTGGCCTCATGTTCGCCCACCACGCTGCGTACCTGCCGATCCGCGGGCATTTCTCTTACAGGGAGCTCACGTCGAGGTCGACCGCGTTCCCGCACTCGTTCTCCGCGCTGGGTCACTCGATCGCCCTTGGGGAAGGCCGCGGGATCGTCGTGCTCGGTGTGTTGATCTTGATCCTCACCCCCGTGCTTCGGGTCGCGGTCGGCGTGCTGTCTTTCGTCTACGAGGAGGACGCTCCGATGGCGATCGTCACGCTCTTCGTCTTAGCCGTGCTCATCAGCTCCTTCTTCCTGGCAGGCGTCTGAGGCGATGGCGGCCACGCTCGATCGGTCGAGCCCCTTGCCCCTATGGGCACAGATCGTCGACGATCTCCGTCGACGGCTCATAGAGGGGCAGTTCGAGAGCCGCTTCCCGACGGACGAGGAGCTGACGCGGGAGTACGAGGTCAGCCGCCAGACGGTGCGAGAGGCAGTTCGCCGTCTTTCTCAAGAGGGGCTCGTCGTGCGTCAGCGTGGCCGGGGGAGCTCGGTCGCCCAGCCGCTCCTCGAACAGCCACTTCACTCCCTCTACAGCCTGGCTTCGACGGTGCGCGCCAGAGGCATCGAAGAGAGGAGCGAGGTTCTCTCTGCCGACACCCGCATGGCAGGCCCAGAAATTGCGGCGAAGCTGGAGGTGGAGAGTTCGACGGACGTTGTCTTCATCGAACGACTTCGCTTCGCAGGCACCGAGCCGATCGCTTGGGACCGGTCCTGGCTGCGCAACGAGCACGCGGCGGCGTTGCTCGGTGCCGAGCTCTCCTCCGGCGGTCTCTACGAGCTCCTCGCAACGTACTGCGCGGTACGCATCACGGGCGCCTGGGAACGAATACGGCCCGTCGTGCCCGAGCCAGCCGAACGCAAGCTCTTGCGCTTGCCGTGGAAGGTGGCGGCATTCTCGATCGAACGGCTGGCGGTCCTCGGAGAGACCCCTATCGAGTGGCGGCGCAGCCTGATCCGAGGAGACCGCTACTCGCTTGTCGCTCAGTGGCCTGCCGGAGGGAACTTTCGGCCCGAGGGATCCGGCCAAGGGGCGCCAGTGGCGGTCGCACCGCCTTGACAGCGGTCGTCGGCATCAGCAAGCTCCGGCTCTGAGGGCGCCGCAGCGACGAGGAGCAGCAGTGCGGACGATCGACTGGAAGCCGCCGGAGACGATCGTGATCGTCGACCAGACGCGACTTCCAGGCTCCCTGGTGGCCCGCGAGCTGCGGACGGTGGGGGAGCTCGTCGAGGCAGTGCAGAACCTACGGGTCCGAGGCGCCCCTGCGCTGGGGGTCGCCGGGGCCCTGGGGGTCGTCCTTGCGAGCGCGCAGGCGAGACGTGAGGGGTGGGAGCGCGCGCGACTGGATGCCGAGCTCGCCCAGCTCCGACGCGCCCGGCCGACCGCCGTCAATCTGCGCTGGGGGATGGAACAGGTGATCGGCCACCTCTCGGGCGCTCCCGAGGAGGTCGAGCAGGCGGCGCTGCGCGTGCTCCAGCACGAGATCTCGGCGTGTCACGCGATCGGTGATCGAGGCGCGCGGCTCATTTCGTCGTTGCGCTCCGGACCGCTCACGCTCCAGACGCACTGCAACGCGGGAGCTCTCGCATGCGTCGAGTGGGGGACCGCGCTCGGCGTCGTCCGCTCGCTCCACCAGCGCGGCTTGGTTCGTCTCGTGAGGGTGGACGAGACGCGTCCACTTCTGCAGGGTGCACGCCTCACGGCTTGGGAGCTCGCCGAGGCGGGCATCCCCTACGAGATCGTCGTGGATGCCGCCGCGCCCGGCCTGCTTGCCGCCGGTGCGGTGGACGCGGTCGTGGTGGGCGCGGATCGCATTGCCTCGAACGGGGACGTCGCGAACAAGGTCGGGACGTACGCGTTGGCACTTGCAGCGGCGCGCCATCACGTCCCATTCGTCGTCGCCGCACCCGAGTCCACGATCGACGAGTCGGTCGGCGACGGTGCATCCATCCCGATCGAGGAACGCTCCCCCCGAGAGGTGGTCAGCGTTCAGGGCGTGCGCATCGCCCCTGCCGGTGCCGCCGTGCGCAATCCCGCCTTCGACGTCACCCCCGCCGACCTGGTGACGGCGATCGTGACTGAGCAACGGGTCATCCGCCCGGCAGGTCGGCTGGCGTCTCGGGCGGCGTCGCTCGGATCGTGATGGCCGACTCGGCAATTGATGGGGGCGGCGAGGGCGCGGTGAAGGAGCTTCTCGAGCTGGTGGACCGCTCACGGCGAATAGGCGCCGATCATGCGCTCGTCGTCCATGGCGGGGGCAACACGTCTGCGAAGGGAGCGCTCTACGACCATCTTGGCCGCCTCAGGGATGTGATGTGGGTGAAGGGGAGCGGAGCGGACCTCGAGTCGGCTGTCCTGGCAGATTTTCCGGGACTGTGGCTCGGACGCCTGCTCGACCTGCGCGACATGGACACGATCTCCGACGCGCGCATGAGCGATCTTCTGCAGGGCGCGTTGGTCGACCCTTCATCGAGGCGGCCCTCGATCGAGACCCTGCTCCACGCCTTCGTCCCTTTCCGTCACGTCGACCACGTCCACGCCGACTCAGTGGTCGCACTCACGAAGGCTCCCGAGCCGGAGATGGCGGTGCGCCGCGCGCTCGGCGAGCGTGTGGGGTTCGTGCGATGGGTGCGGCCCGGGTTCCGCCTCGCCAAGCTGGTCGCCGACATGGCGGGCCAGGGATTGGACGGCGTCGTTCTCGCGCACCACGGTCTGGTCACTTGGGCCGACGAGAGCGAAGAGTGCTGGGCGCGGACGCAGCACTTCGTCGCGCTGGCGGACAATTGCCTTCGCGAGCTCGCCGACGCATCGGAGCATGCGCCACTGCTCCGAGTGGCGCCGGCATCGTTGGCAGCAGGAGAGGTCGGGAACCTCCTCCTGGCCCTCCGCGGCGCGCTGTCGAGGCGCTCGCGCCGCGTGCTGCACGTCGACGTCCGCATGCGCGGGGTCGCCGACCGGGAGGACCTCTCCTCGATCGTCGCAGCCGGCGTGGCTACGGCGGATCACATGCTCCGCATTCGGCCCTGGGCGGTCGTCGTCCGCCGGACCGAGGGAGCACAGCGCGCGATCGACGCCTACGAGGATGCCTACCGCGCCTACTTCCTCCGCCACAGCGCCGCGCTCGCTTCGGGGTTCTCGATGCACGACCCGGCTCCGGTGGCCGTCCTGGTGCCCGGTCTGGGGGCGGTGACCTCTGGTGTCGACGCGCGGTCCGCGCACGTCGCCGCCGACATACTCGAGCACACGACCGCGGTCGCAGCTCGAGCGTTGGACGCGTTTGGCTCCGTCAGCACGATGGACGAGGATGCTGTGTTCGAGGTCGACTACTGGCCGCTCGAGCTGTACAAGCTCACGCTTTCGCCACCGGATCCGCCGCTCGCGGGGCACGTCGTCTGTGTGACCGGCGCCGCCTCTGGGATCGGGCGTGCGATCGCGTCGCACCTTGGTGGACTGGGAGCACACCTGGTGCTCGGGGATCGGGACGGCGACGGCCTCGACCAGCTCGCGGGCGAGCTCCATGCGTCGGGCCTGCACTCCCCGGTGTACACGGTCGGGGACCTGTCCGACGAGTCGATCGTCGGTCGGCTCGTCTCGGCGGGGGTTCGGAGCTTCGGAGGCGTGGACGGCTTCGTCGTGAACGCGGGAGCCGCGTCGGTAGCGGCCATCGCCGACCTCGAGATCGCTGATTGGCGTCGGGTGCTCGACACCAATTTGACCTCGGCGATGCTGCTCACCCGGGCGGCGTTCCGAGTGCTTCGGCGTCAAGGTCTCGGAGGCAGCATCGTCTACGTCGCATCGAAGAACGCGTTCGGGCCAGGCGCAGGGTTCGGCGCGTACAGCGTGTCGAAGGCCGGGATGGTCCAGTTGATGCGGGTCGCGGCGATCGAAGGTGGGCCGGAGGGGATCCGGGCCAACGCGGTCAACCCCGATGCCGTGTTCGACGGCTCGAAGCTCTGGACCCAGGAAGTCCGTCGTGACCGGGCGGCAGTCCACGGGATCGCTGCGGAAGACCTCGAAGCCTTCTACGCGCAGCGCAACCTGCTGCGGGCGCAGGTGTCCGCAGAGGACGTCGCGCAGGCTGTCGCCTTCCTCCTGTCGGAGCAGAGCTGCCGCACGACCGGGGCAGTGCTGCCGGTCGACGGCGGGGTGCCGGCAGCCTTCCCGCGCTGAGCTGCCCGGACCCGCTTCCCGCGCTGAGCTGCCCGGACCCGCGCTGGACGGCAGCCTGGTTCGACTCAGCCGGTGCGCCGACCCTGCTTGACCGTACCCGGTCAGGCAGGTGTTCACTGTGACCATGGGCAATGCGGTCGAAGGGGAAGTCAACGACACCCAGTCGGTACCCGGGGGGACGGAGCAGATCGTCGTTTGCTTGGACCGAGCGACGGGCACCCGGGCAGTGATCGCCCTCGACGACACCACCCTCGGGCCCGCGCTCGGCGGGGTGCGCTGGGTCGCCTATCCGAGCGAGGTCGCTGCGATCGGGGAGGTGCGGCGGCTGGCGAGAGGGATGACCCTCAAGAACGCCTGTGCCGCCATCCCCTACGGAGGCGGGAAGTCCGTCGTTCTGTTGGACGGTCATCGCGGCTCTCGCTGAGAGGTGATGCGCGGCTTCGGTCGGTTCGTCGCGCGGTTGGGGGGGGCGTACGTCCCCGGCGTGGACATGGGCACCACGATCGAGGACCTCGCCGCCATCGGAGAGGTGGCGCCCGATGTGAGCTGCGACCACGTCGACCCCTCCCCCTACACCGCGCTCGGCGTCATGGCGGCTTTCGAGGCTGCCGTTGCCGCCTCCGACATGGGAGACCTTGCGGGTTTGCAGGTGCTGGTCCAAGGCGCTGGACATGTCGGGAGCTCTCTCGCCCGTCAGCTCGCGGAGCGGTCCGTCCGGGTGATGATCGCCGATGTGGACGCCGCACGTGCCGCGGCGATCGCCAAGGAGGTCGGAGGATCCGTGGTGCCCGTCGGAGCCGTCACTGCGACCCCGTGCGACGTCTTGGCACCGTGCGCGACGGCACGCGTTGTCGATCAAGACAACGTCCAGACCCTCCCGTGTCGCGCGATCGTGGGCGCGGCCAACGACGTTCTCGCGCACCGAGAGCTGGATCGCCTCCTCGCCGCTCGCGGCGTCGTCTACGTGCCCGACTTCGTAGCGAACGCCGGTGGCGTGGTCCAGATCCACGCAATTCGCTCGGGGTGGGACGAGCCGACCACGGAGCGTGAGGTACTGCGCATCGGCGAGCGCGTCCTCGAGCTGCTGCAGCGTGCACGCTCCGAGGGGAGAACCCCGCTCGAGGCTGCCGAAGCGCTCGCGTCCGAACGCATCGGGCGTGACGTTCGCCTCCCGAACTGAGGACCGCCTCCATGCTCGAGCTCACCTCAGCTGACGGTCGTGCTGGCGCTCCGTGGGATCTCCGTGCATGAGCGAGCCGCTCTTGTCGATCAGAGAGCTGGCAAAGCGCACCGGGGTCGCACCGTCGGCGCACCAGCTGACGAACCGGACCCTGTCGTCTAGGACTGGGCTACCGTTTGCAGCCGAGCGCGTGGAGCTGCGCGTGGAGCTGCGCGCGGAACTGCACGTGCCGCCAGGAGGGGAGGTCCAAGCGTTGCGCAGTGCCGTCTTGGTGAGCCTGGTCTCCGTCGTCGCGTTGGGGGCGAGTCTGGCGGTCGCGGTGACGAAGGGGCCCGAGGGTCGGGCCGAGGGCGTCCGCTCCCAGCAGATGGAGTCCCAGCAGCTGGAGTCTCGCCGTTCGCCGGCAAGCCGCCTGCTCACGGAGTCGCAGTGCCGTGCCACACCGTCGATCCGACTCTCCTGTTATGACCCTGCGCAGATCCAGGCTGCGTACGACGAGGGGACACTCTTCGAAGAGGGTGTCGACGGGCGCGGCGTGACCATCGCCATCGTGGACTCGTTCGGGTCGCCGACGATCCGAAGAGACCTCGCCAGGTTCGACGCGCAGTTCCACCTCCCGGCCCCCCCGAGCCTCCGGATCATCCGACCAGCGGGTCCCGTTCCGCCCTACGACCCGGGGACAACAACAATGGTCGGGTGGGCGGGCGAGACCACCCTCGACGTGGAGTGGGCGCATGCGGCCGCACCCGGCGCGAGCCTCCTCGTGGTCGAGACGCCGGTCTCGGAGACCGAGGGGCCGGTCGGGTTCGCGCAGATCGTCGAGGCGGAGAACTTCGTGGTCGACCACCATCTCGGAGACGTGATCAGCCAGAGCTTCGGCGCGAACGAGAATACGTTCTCTTCGGCAGCCGACCTGGAGTCGTTCCGGAGTGCGTTCGTCGCTGCGGCGGCGGCGGGCATCACGGTCGTCGCATCGACGGGTGACACAGGGGTCAGCGACTACACCACAGCGACAGGCCACCACTACTCGACGACGCCGACGGTCACATGGCCGGCGAGCGACCCGCTCGTCACCGCGGTCGGCGGGACGCGGCTCAGCCTCGATGCCTCTGGTCGCAGGACGACGTCTGACCAGGTGTGGAACGACTCGTACAACCCGGCGGCCAACGACTTCGTCTTCGGGACATCGAGGCCCCATCCCGACGCGAGCGGCGGGGGGCTCTCGTCGATCTTCTCGAGACCCTCCTACCAGAGCGACGTGGCATCGGTCGTCGGCGATCACCGGGGCATCCCGGACATCTCGATGAGCGCCGCGTGCTCGGGCCTGGTCGACACCTACCAGAGCTTCGGGGGGCCCACACCGCCTGGCTGGTACTACGTGTGCGGCACCAGCGAGGCTGCGCCCCTCTTTGCCGGCGTGGTCGCTCTCGCGGACCAAGAGGCGGGTCGCGGCCTCGGAGCGATCAATCCGGCTCTCTACGCGATGCAGCGGGCTCACGAGCCAGGGATCGTGCCGGTGACCAAGGGCAACACGACCGTGTCGTTCGAGGTGAATGGCACCCAGCACACCGTCACTGGCTACAGCGCGTCGGCGGGCTACAACCTCGCGTCAGGGCTGGGGACCGTCGACGTCGCGCGCTTCGTGCCCGAGCTGGTCCGCTGGGTCGGTCGCGTGGGCACCGACGTCGCCTACGGGTTCCTCGCGCCCCGCGCCACAGTTGAACCCCATCGCCTGGGCGGGTCTCAGCCTCTCGCCGGGGCGGGGCTCAGCTTCCTGTCGGGCGGTTTCCCCGGACGCTGAGCTGCTCGCCGATCCGGTCCGGATCGGTCTGCCAGTGCCAGTCGCCCGTCGGCGTGGCCTCCTCGAGCGGGGCGTCGGGACCGAGCAGCTCGCGCACGGCCGCCTCCAGCTCGCGTGGGGTCGACGCGCCGATCGCCGTCACGGTCCCGTCGGCGTCCACGAAGATGTTCGTCGGCACCCCTCGGATGCCGAGCCGCTCCACCAGCTCTCCGGCCTCGTCCACGAGGACGGTTCCTTCGACGCCCCAGAGCTTGCAGAATGTCCGCGCTTCGGCGAACGCGCCCGTCCCCTCCCAGACGTCGACCAAGATGATCTCCAGACCAGACCGGCCTGCACGGCGACGCAGGTCCTCGATGACCGGCGCCTCCGCGTTGCAAGGGCCTCACCAGCTGGCGAAGACGTTGACGACGTACTTGCGGCCCGCCCATTCGCCCAGGTCGCGCAGCTGCTCGGTCCACAGGTCCGGGAGGGACACAGAGGGCATCTTCTTGCCCACCATCGGATGGCGCTCGGCCGCGACCGGGGTCGTCGGAGGCCCGTCCAGCAGGTCCTCGGCGACGGTGATCGTGCCGGAACCGGCGTTGGCGACAAGGAGCCTCCCGGGATGCAGCGGGTCTTCGCACACGCCGCCGGGGGCGGCGCCCACCGGGATGCGGGACCATTCGGTGCCGTCGAGCCCCATCACGCTCACGGTGCCGTCCCCCCGGTTGCCGACGTAGAGGCGGTCGCCGCGAGATCCCATCGAGAGGCCGACCGGGGCGTTGGGGACCGCCATCTCCGCCGCCTTCTCGATCGTGCGGCCGTCGATCCGGGTGATGGTGCTCGCCAGCGAGTCGGCGATGAACACGTCGCCGCTCTCCTGGTGGACGGCGATCGCGCACGGTCCTGCAAGGAGCGGCAGACGCGCAGTGACCTCGAGCGACCCGGCATCGACGATGCTCACGGAGGAGGCGATGAAGTTCACGCAGTAGACACGCCGCGCTCGCGGGTCGACGGCGACGGCTCCTGCGCCGAGCTCTGCGTCGACCACGCCGATCCGTTCGAGTCGGTCGAGGTCGACGACGCTCATCGTGGAGCCTGCCGCGTCGCCCGCGTAGAGGCGGCGTCCCTCCTCGTCGACGCAGAGGCCGGCTGGGTAGCTGCCAACGCCGATCGTGGCCACCACCTTGGCTGCGGCCGCGTCGATCACCGACAACTGATCGGACCTGGCGTCGGCGGTGAACACGCGTCCGGTTCGCTCGTCCACGACGATGTCGATGGGTTCGCCGCCCACCGGGATGGTCTCGATCACGCGCAGCCGGTCGGGGTCGACCACGGCCACAGAGTTCGACCTCGAGCACGCGACGTAGATCCGTCCGGTCGCGCCGTGGACGACGACGCCCTCGGGGTCGAGCCCGACCTCCACCTCTCCGAGGATCCGGTATCCCCGCCCTTCGCCCGCCCCGTCCACGCGGCAACTCGGGCCGCTCTCGATGACGGCGGGCTCGCCGCTCGTTGCGGTCTCGGAGCGCGCGTCGAGGTCATCGAGCGCAGCTGAGAGCCCGTCTTCCAGCGGTCCCTCCCGAAGGGCGGTCATCCAGTGCTCCTCTATGATCGGCGTTCGTCGTACCCCGACGGTTGTGGGACGGAACCGCCGCGTGCTGTGCATCCGGTGAGGCGATGCGGACACGAACCATTGCAATCCCACTGCACCGCGCGCAAGCTGGCTGCTCACGCCGTCGGTTCGAGCACCGAGCACGCGAGCATCCGAGAGCCTCGTCCGGCGGGAGGGCGACGTTGGGGCGCCGCCGTGGCCCTGGTGCGGACGGCGGCGCGGCGCCTCTACGCTCCGGCACGGAGGTGTCCAGGCACCTGGTGGGCCTCCCCGCCTTCAAAGCGGGTGGGGCGGGTGAACCCCGCCCGGCGGGTTCGATTCCCGTCCACCTCCGCGATCGGGTCCGCGGCGCGCGCCACGGCCGGGACGTGTGACCGTTGCGCAGTGCACATAGAGTGGCGACCTGCAAGATCGGTCGGGCCGGATCCGGTCCCCTCGGGGCGCCACCAGGACTGGACGACGCGACAGGACGGCAAGGAGCGAAATTGACCTTCCAGCTGGGGTCGGAGTCACCCGCCATCTGGCGTTGCGGTGCATGTGGGGCTCTCGTCCACCCGGCGGACGAGGAAGCGCCGGCGGCCTGGTGCCTTCGGTGCCGCCGAATGGTGCCGGCCGTCCGCGACGGTGAGCGGCGCCCGGCCTGACGAGGCACCCCTCTGCATCGGGCACCGCGCTCGAGCGGACGAGCCGGCATCCTTGAAGGGAGCACGCATGTCCCACTACCACGACATCCAATCCGAGCTTCGCGACCAGTACGCAAGGGTGCGCGAGGCGGTGCCCGACGTGGTGTCCGGCTACGCCGCCCTCCACCGTGGCGCGATGGCGGAGGGCGCGCTGTCAGCGAAGACCAAGGAGCTCGTCGCGCTCGCCATCGCGGTCACCCGCGAATGCGACGGGTGCATCGCCTCTCACGCCCGCGGCGCGGCGCGGCGGGGCGCGACGTTTCAGGAGGTGGCTGAGACCGTCGGAGTCTGCATCCTGATGAATGGGGGCCCAGGCACGGTCTTCGGTCCCCGGGCTCTCGCCGCCTACGAGGAGTTCGCGGGCGCGCAGGCGCCCAAGGGCGCGCCCGCACCCAAGGACGCGCCGGCGTGAACCGAGCGCGCAACGCCGCTGTGCGGCGTGGCGGCCGCTAGCCTCCGAGTGTGCGGCTCGCGACCTTCCTCGTACCCGACGGGACGCCATCCGGCCCCGCGACACGCCAGCGCACCGGGGTCGTGGACGGCGACGAGCTCATCGACCTGACTGACGCTGCAATCGGTCTGCCCGGGGACATGGCCCTGCTTCTCGGGCTGGGCGACGAGGCGTGGGAGCGGGCGATGTCGGCTCCGGCCACCTCTGCGCGGCGCTGGGGCCTCGAGCAGGTCGAGCTGCTCGCGCCGGTGACCTCGCCGCCCAAGGTGCTGGCGATCGGGATGAACTACAAGGCGCACGTCCAAGAGATGGGACGCGAGCTGCCAACGCGCCAGTACTGGTTCAACAAGCAGCGAACTGCGGTGACCGGGCCGTCCAGCACAATCGTCATCCCGGCGGTCTCCCGACAGGTCGACTACGAGGGCGAGCTCGGCGTGGTGATCCGCAGACGTGCGAAGTCCGTCCCCGCAACAAGGTGGCTCGGCGTGGTCGCTGGCTTCACCGTGGTGAACGACGTCAGCGTGCGGGACTGGCAAGCCCATTCGCCGACGTTCACGATGGGCAAGTCGTTCGACACGCACTGTCCCCTGGGGCCTTGGATCGTGACCCCGGACGAGGTGGGCGACGTCCGGGGGCTTTCCCTGCGGACGTGGGTGAACGGCGAGCTCCGCCAGCACACCTCGACCGGGGACATGGTCTTCGGGCCCGACGAGATGATCGAGTACCTGACGACGGTCTTCCCGCTCGAGCCCGGAGACGTGCTCTCGACGGGCACGCCCTCGGGGGTAGGCGCAAGCTTCGCCCCTCCACGGTGGCTGGAACCTGGGGACCTGGTGCGCATCGAGATCGACCGGATCGGGGTCCTCGAGAATCGCGTGGTCGAAGAGCCGCCGGCTGCCCCGCCGCCGGATCCCGTCGTCGCCTGAGCTCGGACGGCGCCCCGGGCGCTCGGTGGCGGCGTCGCGCGCGGCACAATGGGAGCCGTGGAGAACGACCGGGACCATCCTGACGACGCGGGGGAGACGGCGGGCGACGCGCACGGTCCAC
Source organism: Acidimicrobiaceae bacterium (assembly GCA_027339205.1). Classification (GTDB taxonomy): domain Bacteria; phylum Actinomycetota; class Acidimicrobiia; order Acidimicrobiales; family RAAP-2; genus JAJYVT01. The sequence goes on from DAHWOV010000041.1 coordinate 15,664, forward strand.
TGGGCGACGCAGAGCGCGGGCAGCGGCTCGCCGAGCTGCGATCCCTCATGGAGCTCATTCGTCCCGCGGTGCAAGCGGATGGCGGCGACCTCGTGCTGGTCTCCGCAGACGTCGAATCGGGGGTCGTGGAGGTCCAGCTCCAGGGCGCCTGTAGCTCCTGCGCCATCAGCTCTGCGACGTTGCAAGGCGGCGTCGAGCGAATCTTGAAGGATCGCCTTCCCTGGGTCGCCGAGGTCGTCGGCGGGCTGACAGAGACAGTGGACCCGTTCGAGAGCGCTGCTCTCGGTCGTGGCGCCTACGTCCCCCGGCTCTAGTCCCTCTCCGCTCCACCCCCACTCCCTGGGGCCCAATCCTGGGCAAGTCCGCCGAGATGAGAAACATTAGTGAGAAACACTAAGTAAGATCCACCGCGTGACCAGCCGGAGGGCCGGTGGACCGCGGGAGACGGAGACGGAGACGGAGCCGGGCTCGGGAGAGGGCGAGCCCTCGGACGCGCCGGCACACCCCCGGGACGCGCCGGCACACCCCCGGGACGCGCCGGCACCCCCCCGGGAGGAGATCGCCGACGAGGAGCTGCCTGCGAGGGTGCGGATCGCGATCACCCGGCTCAACCGTCGGTTGCGCCAGGAGTCGGTGACCGGCCTCTCACCTCCTCAAGAGTCCGCCCTCTCGACGATCAGGCGCCTTCGGAGCCCGACGCTCGGCGAGCTCGCTCAGGCAGAGCAGGTGCAGCCGCCCACCATGACGCGCATCATCGGGGCGATGGAGGCTGCAGGGCTCGTCGTGCGGCTCGGCGACGAAGGCGACAAGAGGGTGAGCAGGGTCGAGCTGACGGCCTTGGGGCGCGCCACGCTCGAGCGGATCAAGAGCTTGGAGAACGCCTATCTCGCCCGGCAGATCGCGGTCCTCCCTGCGCTCGAGCGTGCGCGGGTGGCCGAGCTCGCAGTGCTGCTCGAGAGGCTGGTCGAAGAGCGATGAGGCATCGCCTGCGCGAGGTGGGCGCGAAGACCTTCCGGGCGCTGCAGGTTCGCAACTTCCGGCTCTACTTCTACGGGCAGGTGGTGTCGGTCTCGGGCACGTGGATGCAGACCGTCGCGCTCGCGCTCCTGATCCTTTCGCACCAGCTGAGGGGCAACGGTGTCGACGTGGGGGCGGCGACCGCCGTCCAGTACGTGCCGATGCTGCTGTTCGGCACGCTGGGCGGTGTCGCTGCCGACCGGCTCGACAAGCGCCGCCTGCTCGTCGTCACCCAGGCAGCGGCCGGGGCGCTCGCGCTCGCGTTGGCGCTGCTGACCGGGATGCACGTGGTGCGGATGTGGGAGGTGTTCTTCCTCGCCGCGCTCCTTGGCGTGGTCAACCTGTTCACAAATCCGGCCCGGCAGGCGTTCGTCTCCGAGATGGTGGGGCGCGAGCTCCTGCCCAACGCGGTGAGCCTCAACAGCGTGCTCATGAACTCGGCCCGTGTCATCGGTCCGGCGATCGGCGGCGCGCTGATCTACGCCACGGGCTTCGCATCGTGCTTCTTCGTCAACGCCGGCTCGTACGCGGCGGTCATCGTCGCGCTCCTCTTGATGCGGACCTCGGAGCTGTACCGCACCGAGCGGGTGGCCCGTGCCAAGGGCCAGGTGAGGGAGGCGCTCGGGTACGTATGGCGCACTCCCGGGCTCCGCGACCCGCTGCTCGCCATGGCGGTGGTCGGCACGCTCGCCTTCAATTTCACGACGACGCTGCCCCTCCTCGCGGAGTACACCTTCCATGGGGGTGCCGGGACCTACAGCGCCTTCACCGCCGCCATGGGCTCCGGAGCGGTGATGGGGGGACTGCTCGTCGCCCACCGGAGCCGGCCTTCTGCCGGGCTCCTCGGACTGATCGGGCTCGGGTTCGGCGCGACGATCGCACTTGTCGGCCTCCTGCCGACCGAGCTCCTCACGGTGGTCGCGCTGGTGGCGATGGGCGTCGCCAGCATCGCCTTCATCGCGACGGCGAACGCGACGCTCCAGCTCGCCGCGGAGCCAACGATGCGCGGGCGCGTGATGTCCCTCTACGCCATCGCCTTCCTCGGCACCACCCCGATCGGGGCACCGATCATGGGCTGGCTGAGCGACGCCAGCTCGCCTCGGGTGGCGCTCGTCATCGGCGCCGTCGCCGCGCTCGCAGCGTCGGTACCGCTCGTCCGTCGATGGCCGCGTCCGGGCATGCTCGATCGCCGGGACCGCGCCGGCACCGCACCCTCCGGGCCACCTTTCGCCGCCGATCCGGCTTCTATCGACGTCGGCGCGTCCGATGCTGCGCACGTGCCCGAGGTGCCCGCTGCGACCGACGACCCGTTCGATTCCGGGGACACCACGGACGCGGCCGCGTCGTAGTCCCTCGTAGCCCGGCGCAGGACGGGGACACGAGCTGGCCGGACGCAGGCTCGGTGCCGCGGCCGCTGCGCTACCGTTCGGGTCGGTGACCGTGACCGCGCCAGCCGTGCAGATCGTCCACTTCTCGAGCGTCGTGCGGCGCCCTCTCGTCGACTCGGGAGGTGATCGCGTCGGACGGGTCGAGGACCTGGTCGTCCACCTCGGCGCACCGCACCCCCCGGTCGTCGGCGCGGTCGTGCGCATCGGCGGGCGTGACCTGTTCGTCGGTATCCGCAAGATCGGGGGGATCGGCCAGCGCGAGCTGCGCTTCACGGGCAACCGGGTCGACCTCCGCCGCTTCGAGCGCCGGCCCGGCGAGATGCTCCTCGGGCGTGATCTTCTGGCGAGGCACCTGATCAACGTTGCCGGCGGCCGCCTCATCAGGGCCAACGAGATCGAGATCGCCGATGTGAACGACACCTGGGAGGTCATCGGGGTGGACCCGTCGCGAAGAAGTGTCCTTCGACGCCTCCTTCACGGCCACCTCGGCTCCGGCGGGCCGCCCTCAGGGATCGTCGACTGGGCGAGCATCGAGCCGTTCGTCGCGCACGTCCCCACGGCGCGTCTGCGCATCCCGTACCGCAAGCTTGCCCGCCTCCACCCTGCGCAGATCGCCGACCTCGTCGAAGCGGCCTCGCACGAGGAGGGGGAGGAGATCATCGAGGCGGTCGGCGCGGACCGGGAGCTCGAGGCCGACGTGTTCGAGGAGCTCGACGCGGAGCACCAGGTCGAGTTCCTCGAGTCACGGTCCGACCAGGAGGCTGCACGGCTCCTCGCCTCGATGGCGCCGGACGACGCAGCGGACCTCATCATGGAGGCCGACCAGGATCGCCGGCTGCGCCTGCTCGAAGCGCTGCCGCAGCCGCAACGTCGCAAGGTGCGCCTGCTGCTCAACTACAACCCCGAGACTGCCGGCGGCCTCATGAGCCCGGACTTCGTCGCCTTGCCGGAGTCTGCGACCGTAGAGGACGCGCTGTCCGCGGTGCGCCACAGCACCGCACCTCCCGAGTCGCTGCAGGTCGTGTTCGCGCTGCACGCCGACGGGTCGGTCGCCGGCTCGGCATCGGTCGTGTCGCTGCTGCGCGCCCCGCCTGACGCCGCGCTGTCGTCTGTGGTTCGCCCCGTCGCCGCCCACCTCCACCCTGACTGGGACCTCGGGGCCACCGTGCGCAAGATGTCGGACTTCAACCTCATGGTCGCTCCGGTCCTCGACTCCGATCACCAGCACATCCTGGGTATCGTGACGGTGGACGACGTGCTCGAGCTGATGCTGCCCACCGGGTGGCGTCGTGATTTCGGGACGATGTCGCCCGAGGACTGATCGGACGCAGTGACGAACGTGCACAGATCGATGGAACCTCCACATACCAGATGGCCGGGGCGCTCCACGTCCCGCGTCATCCACCACAAGACGCACAGACCGCCTCGCCGGCGGGCTGTGCGCACGCCTCCGGGCGCAGTGCGGGCTCATCCTCTGCGCTGATGCCGGTGGCGTGCGCGCACGCCACCGGCATCAGCGAAAGGAGGTGAGCAATGGCAAGGCCCGGAACCGGGGCCCACCGGCGCCGGACCGGCGTGCCCGGCGTGGCGCCGCCGCTGGTCGACGCGCGGACCGGCGCCGAGTCGGCGGTGCTCGACGAAGCCCACCTCGGGGACATCCAGGGAGCCTTCGGGACGATCCGGCAGACCGACGCCGAGGCGCGACGCTCGTGGAAGCGCCGCCTGCTGACGTTCCTCGCGATCGTCGGCCCTGGGATCATCGTCATGGTGGGCGACAACGACGCCGGGGGCGTCGCGACGTACGCGCAGGCCGCGCAAAACTACGGCTTGACCCTCCTTTGGACGCTCCCGCTCCTCGTCCCGGTCCTCGTCGTCAACCAGGAGATGGTCGTCCGTCTGGGTGCGGTGACCGGAGTCGGCCATGCTCGGCTCATCAACGAGCGGTTCGGCAGGTTCTGGGGGGCTTTCTCGGTTGGCGACCTCTTCATCTTGAACTTCCTCACGATCACGACCGAGTTCATCGGGGTGAACCTCGCGCTGGCCTACTTCGGCGTGAGCCGCGACATCTCGGTGCCGATCGCCGCCGCGGCGCTCGTCACGATGACGGCTTCGGGGAGCTTCCGCCGATGGGAACGGTTCATGTTCGTCTTCATCTTCGCCAACTTTCTGGTGATCCCGCTGGCGGTCTTCAGCCATCCTCGTGCGTCGTCGTTCTTCCATGATTTCGTCGTGCCCGGGGTGCATGGAGGGTTCACGTCGACCTCCGTGCTCCTCATCATCGCCATCGTCGGGACCACGGTGGCGCCATGGCAGCTCTTCTTCCAGCAGTCGAACATCGTCGACAAGCGGATCACCCCGCGCTGGATCTCCTACGAACGCGCCGACACCGTCATCGGCTCGCTCGTCACGGTCCTCGCCGCCTCGCTGATCATGGCGGTGGTCGCCGCCGCGTTCGCAGGGCACCCGCTCTTCGGCCACTACAAGAACGCCGAGGCGGTCGCGAACGGCCTGTCCCACTACGTGGGGCACGCGTCGGGCGCGCTGTTCTCGATCGTCCTTCTCAACGCGTCTCTCATCGGTGCTGCGTCGGTCACGCTCGCGACCTCGTACGCCTTCGGAGACGTCTTCGGCACGCGCCACTCGCTCCACCGCAGCTGGCGGGAGGCGAAGTTCTTCTACGCGATGTTCACCGCCATGGTGGTGCTCGCTGCCGCGATCGTCCTCGTGGCGACAAGCAACCTGCTCGGGCTGATCACGACGGGAGTTCAGGCGCTTGCCGGAGTGCTCCTACCCAGTGCGACCGTCTTCCTTCTCCTGCTCTGCAACGACAAGGAGGTGCTCGGCCCCTGGGTGAACCTGCCGTGGCTGAACGTGCTCGCCTTCGGCATCGTCTCGGTGCTCCTGGTGCTCTCCCTCGTCCTCATGGCAACCACGGTCTTCCCCCATCTCGACGTCCGGCTGCTGGCGCTCGGGATGGGGTCCGCGCTCGCGCTCGTCTACGTCGTGGGTGGTCTCGGTTACTGGCGGGTGCTCCGCCGGCGGCCTCCCGAGCCGCCGTTGCCTCGCAGCAGGCGAGACCACTGGCGGATGCCCCCGTTGGCCCGCCTCGAGCGCCCCGTCTGGTCGAGGAGCCGGCTGCTGGCGATGTACGCGCTACGGGGCTATCTGGTGCTCGCCGTCGCGCTCCTCGCCGTCAAAGCGTTCGAGCTGGGCGTTCACAGGTGACGCCCGCACGGCGCCCCCGTCGTCCCGGACGGCTTGCACCAAGAGCGCGCCTCGGGGGAGGCTGTCGCCCCATGACCCCACCAGGGCGCCTTGGCGGCTCCATCGTTGGCTGACAGCCTGCGGCGGTCGTGGCGGGAGGTCCGCGAGTCCTGGGAGCGCTCACGCGCGCTCGTTGTCCCGGACCCCGTCCCCGCCGCAGGGGCGGCCCCGGGCGGGCTGCGGATCGCCTTCCTCGTCTACCGGGGGAACCCGCAGTGCGGCGGCCAGGGCGTCTACACGCGCCACCTGACCCGTGAGCTCGTCGCGCTCGGCCACTCGGTGACGGTGTTCGCGGGGCAGCCCTGGCCGCAGCTCGACGACGGTGTCGGCTTCGTCCCGCTGCCCGGTCTAGACCTGTACCGCGACCCCGACCCTTTCCGGCTGCCGCATCCACGCGAGGTGCGCGACCTCCCCGCAGCGGCCGAGCTCGCCGTGATGCTGACGGGGGGCTTCGGCGAACCCCTTGCCTTCTCTCTTCGGGCGAGGCGTGCCCTGGGCGCCAGGCGCGGCCAATTCGACGTGGTCCACGACAACCAATGCCTGGGAACTGGGATGCTCGGCATCCTCGACGACGGTTGGCCCCTGCTCACCACCCTGCACCACCCCATCACGGTGGACCGGAAGCTCGCGCTCCGCCATGCTTCCGGCGTCTGGCAGCGCTACACGACGCGTCGCTGGTTCGGGTTCTTAGGCATGCAGGCTCGGGTGGCACGACGATTGCCTGCCGTCATCACGGTCTCCAATTCGTCGCGCGCGGACATCGCCGCCCAGATGGGGGTCGATCCCGGGCGCATGGTGGTCGTGCCGGTCGGTGTGGACCACACGGTATTCCGCCCGCAGCCCGCTCTGCAGCCGCATCCAGGTCGATTGATGGTCACCTCCTCGAGCGACGTGCCGATGAAGGGGCTCGTGCCGCTCCTCGAGGCGGTCTCGCTCCTGCGTGCGTCGCGCGACGTGGAGCTCGTCGTCGTGGGGAGGCCGCGCGAGGGCGGGCGCGTCGACCGGGCGCTCGACCGGTTGGGGCTCAGGCCCGTCGTGCACTTCGTGAGCGGCATCTCCGACGACGAGCTCGCCCGCCGCTACGCGGAGGCGGAGATCGCCGTCGTGCCTTCGCTCTATGAAGGGTTCTCGCTCCCTGCCATCGAGGCGATGGCATGCGGCGTGCCGGTGGTGACGACCACGGGCGGCGCGTTGCCGGAGGTCGTCGGTGCCGACGGCGAGACCGCCGCTCTCGTCCCACCCGACGACCCGCTCGCGCTCGCCGAAGCGATCGGACGGCTGCTGGACGACCCCGGCGCCCGCCGGCGCCTCGGCGAGGCGGGGAGAGCGCGCGTGCTGCGACGCTTCACCTGGCGCGTCACGGCGGAGGGCACTGCAGCGTGCTATCGCGCGCTGCTCGACGGCCCCGCCGCTGCGGCCTCCCCGGCGGCGCCCGCCCCCAGAGCAGCCTCCCCGGCGGCGCCCGCTTCGCAGACCTTGGGCCCGGCACCGACCGGCGAGCCCGCGCTCCTCGCAGACCAGCGCGCCGACGCGCCGCTCACCGGGGCGGCCGAGTGCTGACCGTGGATTACGACCGCCTCGGTCTGGTGCCCGGGGACCGCCTGCTCGATCTCGGGTGCGGGTTGGGCCGCCACGCCTTCGAGGCCGCGCGCCGCGGGGCAGAGGTCGTGGCGCTCGACGCCGGTGCAGACGAGCTGCGCGAGGTGCGCGCGATGTTCCTCGCGATGCTGCGCGCGGAGGAGCTCGACGAGCGGCGTTCACGTGCCGGTGCGGTGCGAGCCGACGCCCGCTGGCTCCCCTTCGAGGACGGGGCGTTCGATCGGGTCGTCGCCGCGGAGATCCTCGAGCACGTCCACGAGGACACCCTCGCTATGGCCGAGCTCGCACGGGTGCTCCGTGCGGGGGGGACCATGGCGGTCACGGTGCCGAGGTGCGGGCCCGAGGTCGTCAACTGGCTGCTCTCCGACGCCTACCACGACGTGCGGGGAGGGCACGTGCGCATCTACCGCAGATCCTCGCTCGTCGCGAGGCTCGCTGCCTGCGGGCTCGTCCCCGTCGGCCACCACCATGCCCACGGCCTCCACTCGCCGTACTGGTGGCTGCGATGCCTGGTCGGGCCCGACAACGATGCGCATGCTGCGGTCGCTGCGTACCACCGTCTGCTCGTGCGGGAGATCGTGGAGCGGCCGGCGTGGCTGCGCGTCGCCGCCAAGGTGCTCGACCCCCTGGTCGGAAAGAGCCTGGTTCTCTACCTCACGAAGCCCGTGGCCCGGAGCGGTTCCGAGCCCGTCCCACGTCGGACGGTCCGCGTGGCGCAGCCGCGGGTGGTGGTCGCATGACCTTCGACGCCCCTCGCGAAGCGATCGCGCTCGTCCCAGAGGTGCCCGGTGTGCTGCGCGCAGAGGACGTGTACCGAAGCGGGCGCGCGATCGCGGAGGTCCAGCGCGCTGACGGCATGATCCCGTGGTTCCCCGGCGGCCACTGCGACCCGTGGAACCACGTCGAGGCGACGATGGCGCTCACGTTGTGCGGCCTTCTCGAAGAGGCGGAGGCGGCCTTCGGGTGGCTCTCGGCCAACCAGCTCCCCGACGGGAGCTGGTTCAACTACTACCTGGGCGACGTCGTGCTGGACCCGAGGATCGACACCAACGTGTGCGCCTACGTCGCCACCGGGCTGTGGCATCACGCGCTCGTCACCGGGACCGTCGATCTGCTCGCCCGCCATTGGCCGATGGCCGAGCGCGCGATCGATTTCGTGCTGCGTTGGCAGCGCCCGGACGGTTCGATCCATTGGTCGCTCGACCCCGCCGGGCGCCGGGAGCCGTCGGCCCTTCTCACCGGCTCCTCCTCCATCTTCCACAGCGTCCGTTGCGCAGTCGCCGCGGCCGAGGCGCTCGATCGCCCGCGGCCGGACTGGGAGCTCGCAGCTGGACGACTGGGCCACGCGCTCGCGCGGCACCCTCGCGCCTTCACGCCCAAGGAGGAGTTCGCGATGGACTGGTACTACCCCGTGCTCGCCGGCGTGCTGACCGGCGAGACGGCGCGCCGGCGGATCGAGGCGACATGGTCGACCTTCGTCATGGACGGTCTCGGCGTCCGTTGCGTCTCGGGCAACGACTGGGTCACCGCCGCAGAGACCGCGGAGTGCGCGATCGCGCTGAGCGCTGTGGGGATGGACGCCCACGCGCTCGAACTGCTGGGAAGCGGCCAGGGGCTCCGTCTCCCTGACGGCGCCTACTGGACCGGCATGGTCCATCCCGAGCGGCTCACGTTCCCCGGTGGCGAGCGCACGACCTACACCGCCGCGGCGATGGTGCTCGCCGCGGACGCGCTGTCCTCGTCGTCGGGGGCGTCGGGCTTGTTCGGAGGCGGGTCGCTCCCCGGCGCGATCGACCTTTCGCCGCCGTCGTGCGCGGGGGACGCCGGCTGCGTCGGAGCCCGCGGCGGCGGAGACGCGACGACCCTCGGGCCCGCGAGGCAGGTGGGCAGGGCGCACCACGGAGCCGACGTGCAAGGCCAGCCCTGAGCAGCCTCAGGTCGGGGCGGGCCAGACGCGACGCGCGACCCGCAGGCTCCCGCAGACCGCGTCCTCCGCCCATTCGCCGGAGCTCATCGCGTCGCACCACAGCTCGTAGGGGGGGCGTCCCCCGTCCGCAGGGTCGGGGAAGACGTCGTGGATCGCGAGCAGGCCGCCGGGCGCGACCAACGGCGCCCACCCTCGATAGTCGGACCACGCGGGCACCTCGCCGTGGCCACCGTCGATGAAGCAGAAGTCGAGCGGGGTGGTCCAGCAGGAGGCCACGGTGGCGGAGTCGCCGACGACACCGACGACGACGCTCTCGAGCCCCGCCGCGGCGACGGCACGCCGCCAGTGGGGAAGCGTGTCGATCCGTCCGTCGTCGGGGTCGACGAGGTCGGGCTCGTGGTGCTCCCATCCGGGCTGGTTCTCCTCCGAGCCGTGGTGATGATCGACGCTGAAGAGGACGGCACCGCTCACCTCCGCTGCCGCGCCGAGATAGATCGTCGACTTGCCGCACCAGGCACCGATCTCGCAGAAGACGGGGCGTCTTCGCGCGGGGCGGGCGGCCGCCCCCGCCTCGACCGTTCCCAGAGCCGCCCCCTTCCCCAGGGCCGAGCTCCCGGCGCCGGCGCGCATCGCGGCGGCGTACAGCGCTTCCCCTTCGTCGTCGGGCATGAAGCCGCGGACTCTGCGCGCCAAGGCGAGGAGCTCCTCTGCGCGGCCCCTGGCCTGCCCGGGTCCCGTCGTCGCGGTGGCGGTCACGTGGCGAGAGCGTAGATCCCGTACGCGGCGAAACCGAGCAGCGCGAGGCCGCCCCCGCGCCGGATCCAATCCAAGGGCAGCACGCGCAACAGCGCGCGGCCGCCGAACGCGCCGAGTGCCGAGGCTGCGAGCAGGCCGGCGTAGGCCCCGACGAAGACCGCGAGCGGCTGGTGGTACCTCCCGACCAGATTGATCGTCAGGAGCTGCGTGAGGTCGCCGAACTCGCCCACGAGGATCACCGCGAACGCCGAGCCCGCCACCTTCCAGGGACGGGTGGGCACGGGACGCACGTCCTCGGCCTCCTTCTCGCCGCGCGCCTTCTCGCGGCGCTCGGGCACCACGAGGAGGAGCAGCGCGCCCAGGAAGAACAGCGCGGTGACCACGATGTCGAGAGCCTCGTGAGGGAGGAGCTCGATGGCGCGCCCAGCGCCGACAGCGATGGCCACGTGGACGAGGAACGCCGCGGCGGCGCCGAGCCAGACGAAGAGCGGGCGACTGCGGCTTCCCAGCACGAGGGTGGCGATCATGGTCTTGTCGGGCAGCTCGGCAGCCGCCACGAGGACGAAGACGGTGGCGACGACCGCCGCGCTCACTGCGGCTGCGCTCCGCTCAGCTCGGCATCACGCTGCTGAGCTCGGCGGCGAGCCCGACTTCGCGCATGCGCGCTGCGAACCGGACGTTCACCGCGAGCTGCTCGAGGGTCTGCAGCACGCTGCGCTGCCCGACGACGAGCGGGTGCGCGGTGAGGAAGCTCGAGACGTCTTGTGCGAGCTCGGGGTCCTGGCACATCGTCTGCACGCTGGAGATCATCGCGTGGTGGACCACGTCGGGGAACAGGTCGAGGAGGCGGGCCCACTCCGCCTTCACCCGCTCCCAGACCGCGGGGCCGCCGACGCGGTTCGCGAGCAGCGCGCGGACGAGGAACGGCCCGTCCTGACGGCGCACCTCGCCCAGCGCGAGGTCGAAGGCCCGCAAGCAGAGGCCGACGTCTGCAAAGGAGCCGAGCGCCATGAGATGCCGGCGCTCGTCCTGAGGGTCCGCCGGGTGGCGGTAGCGCTCGAGCATCGCGTCGAAGTCGCCCTCGCGGCTCTGGTCGGCGACGACAGCGAGCACGGCGGACTCGATGTCCGCATCGATGGTTCCGAGCCCGCTGCGCCACGCGTCGAACCGCCGCAGCGCCTCCGCGCGGACCCCTTCTGTGGTGCCGGTCGTGCCCAGCGTCTCGAGGAGGAGCGCCCGGAGCTTCGGCGTGCGCTCGGTGTCCTCGGCTCGGGGGTCCCAGCCGACGGACGCCGCGCGCGGCCCCAGCAGTGCCCGCGCGGCGGCTCCCACGAGCGGTCGGCCCCCATCGGCGCCCGTCCGTTCGCACAGGCGCAGCGCCGAGACCACGACGCGATAGGGCTCCGGCTCCTCCTCCTCGCCGAGCTGTCCGGCGAGGAGGAGGAGCTCGCGAAGCTCGGCACGTTGCGCGAGCACGAGCGCCCACGTGTCCGCGAGGAGGTTGAACCGCTCGAGGGTGCTGAGCGACGGAAGGGCGCTGCCGAGCCGAGCCCGGTGCTCGGCGCGGTAGTCGACGCGGTAGACGCCCCAGCCGCCGGCGTTGACGATCGGGACGCCGGCACCCGCCGCCGACGGGAGCGCGGCGCTGACCTCGGCCAAGAGCAGCCGGGAGTCGCGTTCTTCGGCGTCGCCGAGCCACCGGGCGAGGACAGGGACCATCCAGCGATCGCCGATGGACGATTCACCCGCCGGCGGCTCTGCAAGGTAGGCGAAGGGCGCTTGGGAGATCGTCTGCTCGCCCACCTCGACGACCGGGTGCCCGCCCTGGAGGATCCAGCTGTCCGCCACTTCTCCGATGGGCTCGCCGCTCACCTGCTCGAGGGCCGCCCACAGGTCGCGGGTCACCGTGTTGCCGTAGGCGTGGGCCTCGATGTAGCGGCGCACCCCGTCGCGGAACACCTCTGGGGAGAGGTACTGCTCGAGCATGCGCAGGACGCTCCCACCCTTCTCGTAGGTCAGCGTGTCGAACATCCCGTCCGCCTCGTCTGGCGAGCCCACGGGGTACTCGATGGGGCGGGTCGCGTGGAGCCCGTCGACGGACATGGCCTGCTCGCGTTCCAGGCCGAACGCCGTCCAACGCCTCCACTCAGGCCGGTAGTGGTCCGTCGCGAGCACCTCCATGAACGTGGCGAACGCCTCGTTGAGCCAGATCCCCTCCCACCAGCTCATGGTGACCAGGTCGCCAAACCACATGTGTGCGATCTCGTGGTGGATCACATCCGCGATTCGCTCGAGCTCGGCTCGCGACGCGTGCGCGGGGTCGACGAGCAGTGCGGTCTCCCGGAACGTGACGCAGCCCAGGTTCTCCATCGCGCCGTGGGCGAAGTCTGGGATGGCGACCAGGTCGAGCTTCTGGCCGGGGTAGGGGATCCCGAAGTACTCGGGGAAGAACTCCAGCGAGTGCCTGGCGACGTCGAGGGCGAAGGAGGCGAGGTGCTCCTTGCCCGGGACGTGCACGACGCGCACCGGAACCCCGCCGACCTCCATGGGCTCGGTGGCGACGAGCGGTCCGACCACGAACGCCACCAGGTAGGAGGACATCTTCATCGTCGGCGCGAAGCGGATCGATCGCTTGCGCACGCCCCCGACCTGCACAGCTCGTTCCTCTGCGACCGGCGAGTTGGAGAATGCGGCGAGCCCCTCCTCGACGACGAGGGTCACCTCGAAGGTGGCTTTCCGGTCTGGTTCGTCCCAGCACGGGAAGGCGCGCCGCGCGTCGGTCGACTCCATCTGGGTGGTGGCGATGGTGCGGGTCTGCCCGTCTGCATCCGTGAAGACCGACCGGTAGAAGCCTCGCAGCTTGTCATTGAGGGTCCCCTCGAAGGAGAGCCGGACCGTGGCGTCCCCCTTGGCCAGCGGGAGCGGGAGGCCGAGCACGAGCCTCTCGGCAGCTTCGTCCAGCGATGCCTCCGCCTCGATCGCCCCGCCTGCCGGCGCCAGCACCGACGCTGCGGTGACCTCGAGCTCTGCGGCGTTGAGCACGAGGCGATCGGTCTCCTCGTGGACTCGCACGTCGATCTCCACGGACCCCGAGAAGCGCGCCGCGTTCAGGTCCGGAGTGAGCTCGAGCCGATAGGCCGTCGGCTCGACGTTGCGGGGGAGCCGGTGCGCGTCGGCGCGCGCGGGCGCGCCGGCATGGGACTTCGGAGCGGGTCGCATGGGGATCGACGCTACCGTGGCCGCCGTGCCAGAGCCCACCCCGACCATCCCGGACCCTTCCGGTGACCGGGTCGCCACCGAGGCCCCGTCCGGCGAAGCGCCGTCCGGCGAGGCGCGTGGGCTCGACGTCGTCGGGATCGGCAACGCCCTCGTCGACGTCCTCGCCGAGGTGCCGGATCGCGTCCTCACGGATCTCACCCTCGTGAGGGGGTCGATGGAGCTCGTGGACCTGCGCCGCGCGGAGCGCATCTACGCGGCCATCGGCCCCGCCGTCGAGGTCTCCGGCGGCTCCGCGGCCAACACCGTTGCCGGCGTCGCGGCCCTGGGCGGGACCTCGGGGTTCATCGGCAAGATCGCCGACGACGACATGGGAGAGGTCTTCCTCCACGACATGCGCGCGTCGGGCGTGGAGCTCCACGCCGCTTTGGCCGGCGCCGGCGAGGCCGACGAGGAGCTCCGGGGCACCGGACGCTCGCTCGTGCTGGTGACCGGGGACGCAGAGCGCACCATGGCCACCCACCTCGGGGTCTCGGCGACGCTCGGCCCGCGCGACGTGCCCGAGGAGCTCGTCGCCCGCGGCGCCATCCTCTACCTCGAAGGCTATCTCTGGGACCGCCCGAGCGCGAAGGAGGCGATGCGGCGGGCCGTGGAAGTGGCGCACGACAACGATCGCTCGGTCGCCTTGTCGTTGTCGGACTCCTTCTGCGTGGAACGTCACCGGCGCGACCTGCTCGGGCTGGTGGTGAACGACGTCGACGTGCTCTTCGCCAACGAGGAGGAGCTGCGTCGGCTCTTCGGCGCGGCGACGCTCGACGAGGCGCTCTCTGCAGCCGAGGACACCGGTGTCCTCGTCGCGGCGACCTGCGGGGCGCGGGGCTCCTTCGTCGTCGCCGGCCGTGGCCCGGTCGAGGTGCCGGCTGCGCACGCGCCGGTGATCGTCGACAAGACCGGGGCCGGGGACATGTACGCGTCGGGCTTCCTCTACGGCCTCACGCACGGCCTCGATCCCGTCGAGTGCGCGCGGCTCGGGTCCGTGTGCGCGGCAGCGGTGATCGGGCATCTCGGTGCGCGCCCGCAGCACGACCTCGCGCAGATCGCCCGCGCGGGGGGGTTCGTGTAGTGGCGCTCTCGGTGGGGATCGTCGGTCTTCCCAACGTGGGCAAGTCGACGCTCTTCAACGCGCTCACCGACAACGAGGCCCTCGCGGCGAACTATCCCTTTGCGACCATCGAGGCCAACGTCGGCGTCGTCGCGGTGCCCGACCCGCGGCTCGAGCGTCTCGCCGCGCTCTACGACAGCGAGCGTGTCGTGCCCGCCACGGTCACCTTCGTCGACATCGCCGGACTGGTGAGGGGAGCGTCCGAGGGGGAGGGGCTCGGCAACCGCTTCCTCGCCGCCATCCGCGAGACCGATGCCGTCTGCCAGGTTGTGCGGGCCTTCGAGGACGGCGACGTCGTCCACGTCGAAGGAAGGGTGGACCCTGCGGCCGACATCGAGACGGTCAACACCGAGCTCGTGCTCGCAGACCTCCAGACCGTGGACAACCGCCTCGCCAAGCTCCGCCGGGAGGCCAGGATGCGCCCTGAGCTCGCAGCGCAGCTCGCCGCGACCGAGCGGGCGCGTGACGTGCTCGACTCGGGCAGGCCCGTCTCGGCTGCCTCCGCGCTCGGCGAGCTGGATCTTCCCCCGCTGCGCGACCTGCATCTCCTCACCGCCAAGCCCTTCATCTACGTCTTCAACGTCGCCGAGGACGAGCTCACCGACGCGGCGCTGCGGGAGCGGCTCACGGCGATCGTTGCGCCCGCAGAGTCCGTGGTGCTCTGCGCGCAGATCGAGGCCGAGGTCGCGGGGATGGACCCCGCCGACGCGCGAGAGCTCCTGGCAGGCTACGGGCAGGAAGAGTCGGGGCTCGAGGCGTTGGTGCACGTCGCCTTCCGCGCTCTCGGGCTCCACACGTTCCTCACGGCCGGCCCGAAGGAGGCCCGCGCATGGACGATCCCCATCGGCGCGACCGCGCCGGAGGCCGCAGGGGTGATCCACTCCGACTTCCAGCGAGGGTTCGTGAAGGCCGAGGTGGTGAGCTACGGCGACCTGATCGCCTCGGGATCGGTTCCCGCCGCACGCGCCGCCGGCAAGGCGCGGATCGAGGGGAAGGACTACGTGATGGCCGACGGCGACGTCGTGGAGTTCCGCTTCAACGTGTAAGGCCGCGTCGTGAGATCTTGCGATCGACGGCCGCTCGGCCCCATCGCCAGCCTGCGGCGGCGGACGCCTCTTTTGTGGCGCGCCGGTTCGCGCGTCGCCGGTACCCTGTGCCCGCAGCCCGGCTTTCGAGGTCCGGGAAGAAGCGGAGGGAACGACTTGGCGCACGCGTCCTCGGTCGATCGGCCGGCATTGCGGGCACCTCGCCGGGCGAAGGAGCTCGCAGGGACCATGTTCGCGATCGGGCTGCCCGGGGTGCAGCCCGTGCAGCTGCTCGCGCAGCTGCTCGTGCTCGAGGTCATCGGGCCATGAGCACGGGCACGCGCGCAGGGGCGGCGCCGGCAGCCTTTCCTCCGGCGCTCGAGGAGATCAGGCGCGTCCCCAAGGTCCTCCTCCACGACCACCTCGACGGGGGGCTGCGCCCCCAGACCGTCATCGATCTCGCCCGCGAGACCGGCTACGGCGGCCTCCCGACCACCGACGTCGACGCGCTGTCGAAGTGGTTCCGTGCTGGGGCGGCCCGCGGGGACCTCGGTCTATATCTCGAAGGATTCGCCCACACCGTCGCAGTGATGCAGACGCGCGATGCGCTCGTGAGAGTGGCCGCCGAGTGCGCGCAGGACCTTGCCGACGACGGCGTCGTCTACGCCGAGGTCCGGTTCGCCCCAGAGCTCCACACCGCGCAGGGCCTCTCTGCGAGCGAGGTCGTCGATGCCGTGCTGGAGGGGTTCCGGCAAGGCAGTACGGGGCGGGGCATCCGGGTCTACGCGCTCTTGACCGCGATGCGAACCGCTGCACGGTCACTCGAGATCTCGGAGCTCGCGGTCCGCTACCGGGACGCGGGCGTCGTGGGTTTCGACATCGCGGGCGCGGAGAAGGGGAGCCCGCCGACCGAGCACCTCGCCGCGTTCCAGTACGTCCAGCGCGAGAACTTCCACATCACGATCCACGCAGGTGAAGGTTTCGGGCTGCCGTCGATCTGGGAGGCGCTGCAGATCTGCGGCGCGGACCGGTTGGGCCACGGGGTCCGCATCCTCGACGACATCGAGCGGCACCCCGACGGGTCGGTCTCCCTCGGGCGCCTCGCGAGCTACGTCCGGGACCGGCGTGTGCCGCTCGAGATGTGCCCGACCTCCAACGTCCAGACCGGAGCCGCCGCCACCCTCGCCGAGCACCCGATCGGCCTGCTGCGCTCCTTGTTCTTCCGGGTGACCGTCAACACCGACAACCGGCTGATGAGCGGGGTGAGCGCGTCCTCCGAGCTCCACGACGTGGCCGAGACCTTCGGCTACGACTGGCACGACCTCGAGTGGCTGACGCTCAACGCCATGAAGAGCGCCTTCGCGCACTTCGACGAGCGCCTCCGGCTCATCAACGAAGTGATCAAGCCGGGGTTCGCCCGAGCGCGCGCGGCGTCGGGCGCGCGGTGATCGTCTGAGAGGGGCGTGCGACGCCGCCGCCTCGGACGCGGCGCCGTGCAGGTCCCTCCACGACCTCTCCGGCGTCGACCGGGCCGCCCCGGTCGCCGCATGGTCCGCTCTACGATCGCTCACGTGGAGGATGCGAAGAACCCGTATCTCGCCGCGCGCGAGTCGGCGGCCGCGCTCAGGGCTGCGGCCGGCGTCGAGCGCTTCGACGCGGCGGTCGTCTTGGGGTCGGGCTGGTCGTCGGCCGCGGACGGGATCGGCCCCGCCGACGCCGAGGTCCCCATGAGCGAGCTGGGCGGCTTCCCGTCTCCGGGCGTCGCGGGCCACCCCGGCACCGTCCGCTCGGTGAGAGCGGGAGAACGTCGCATCCTCGTGCTCGCCGGGCGCGTCCATCTCTACGAAGGCCATGCACCCGCCGCCGTGGTGCACGGCGTGCGGACCGCAGCCGCGGCAGGGTGCCGGGCCATCTTGCTCACCAACGCGGCGGGCGCGATCAACCCGTCCTACGACGTCGGCCAGCCGGTGCTGATCCGCGACCACCTCAACCTGACCGCGTGCTCACCCTTGGAGGGGCCGCCGCCTCCGCCAGGGTACGCGCTGGCGTTCGTCGATCTCACCGACCTCTACAGCGCGCGGCTGCGATCGGCCGCCCGGGCATTCGACCCGACGCTCGAAGAAGGCGTCTACGCAGGCGTGCGCGGCCCGCATTTCGAGACCCCCGCGGAGATCGCGATGCTCGCGTCCGGCGGGGCGGACCTCGTCGGCATGTCGACGGTGCTCGAGGCGATCGCCGCGCGGCATCTCGGGCTGGAGGTGCTCGGGGTCTCCCTCGTCACCAACGCGGCCGCGGGGCGAGCGGCGGCCCCGCTCGACCACGCAGAGGTGCTCGCCGCGGGGAGGGACGCGGCGGCGGGCGTCGGACGCCTGCTCGCTGCGCTGGTCTCGGGCCTGTGACCCGGTTGCTCGACGCCGCCCGTGCCTGGGCCGCGCAGGACCCGGACGACGCCGACCGCGACGAGGTCGAGCGCCTGCTCGCCGACCCCTCCGCGGCGGCACGCGCCGAGCTGGAGGATCGTTTCGCGGATCGCCTCCACTTCGGGACCGCGGGGCTGCGCGGCCCGATCGGCGCGGGGCCCAACCGGATGAACCGGGCGGTCGTCCGCCAGACGACCGCCGCCCTGGCCGGCTGGCTCGACGAGCACCGGTCGGAGGCTCGCCATGCGGGCGTGGTCGTGGGGTGCGACGCGCGCCACCGGTCGCGAGAGCTCGCCGACGAGGCGACTGCCGTCCTCGCCGGTCACGGCATCCGTGTGCACCGGCTCCCCGACCACAGGCCGACGCCGCTGCTCGCCTTCGCGGTCCGACATGTCGGGGCTGTCGCGGGGGTGATGATCACGGCGAGCCACAATCCTCCCCAGGACAACGGCTACAAGCTCTATCTCGGAGATGGTGCCCAGATCGTGCCGCCGGTCGACGCGGAGATCGAGGCGCTCGCCGCACACGTCGGTCCGCTCTCCCAAGTGCAGGTCGCCGACCTGTCCAGCCCGCTCGTCGTCCGGCTCGGTGACGAGGTGTCCCAGGCATACCTTCGTGCCGTCGTCGGCTCCGTCCCCCGAGGGACCCGGCCGCCGGAGCCGCTCTCGGTGGTCTACAGCGCGATGCACGGGGTCGCGGGCGGTCTGTTCCTCGACGCGCTCCGCCTCGCGGGCTACCCGCCGCCCTCCGTGGTGGCCAGGCAAGCGGCGCCGGACCCCGACTTCCCCACCGTCGCCTTCCCCAACCCCGAGGAGCCGGGAGCACTCGACCTCGCCTTCTCGAAAGCGCGCCGGGTCGGAGCGGACCTCGTCCTCGCCAACGACCCCGACGGCGACCGGCTCGCAGTGGCGGTGCCGGACGGCGCGGCGGCTGCGGGATGGCGCAGGCTCAGCGGTGACGAGGTCGGCGTGGCGCTCGGCGCGTTCGTCCTCGAGCACCTCCGCGCCGGGTGGCGTCCGCCGGGGGAGGAGGATGCGCGCCCTTTGGTCGCGGCGTCGATCGTGTCGTCGAGCATGCTCGGAGAGGTCGCGGCCGCCTTCGGGGTGCCGTTCGTCGCCACGCTCACCGGCTTCAAGTGGATCGTGCGGGCGCCCGACGCCTTCCCGGGGAGCCGGCTTGCGTTCGGATACGAAGAAGCGCTCGGCTACGTCGTCGGTGACGCGGTGCGCGACAAGGACGGCATCGTCGCCGGGCTGGCCGTCCTCGCGCTGGCCGGCGACCTGCGGGCACGTGGGACGACGCTCGACGAGCATCTCGCGACGCTGATGCGACGCTACGGCGTGCATCGCACGTCGCAGCGCGCGATCGCGGCCGGCGACCTCGCAGGGCAGATGGCGCGCCTTCGCGCCCGGCCCCCCCGAGAGATCGCAGGCGTCGCGGTCGCCCGGGTGCTCGATCTGGCTCGGGGCGCCGTCTGGCAGGAGGGTCTGCCCGCCCTTCCGCCGGCCGATGTGCTTGCCTACTGGCTCGAGACCGGCGCGCGCGTCGTGGTCAGGCCGAGCGGGACCGAGCCGAAGCTGAAGGTCTACGTCGAGGTCGTCCGTGCCGTGGAGGGCGGCGGCGTCGCCGCAAAGGACGACGGCCTCTCGGCGGCCCAAGCGTCGGCCTCGAGGGAGCTCGTCGCCATCGACGCCGCGTTGGAGCTGCTGCTCTGCAGTTGAGGAGCGCGGTCGAGGAGCACGGCACGCCTGCGGCGCGCGCGTCCACCCGGCGGCTCTTCTGCGCGAGCTACGCTTCGCCCCCGGCGATCGATAGCCGCGCGCTCCGTGCCGGCACGGTCAGGGACCGAGGAGGGGTCATGGTGGACGCGGCGTTGGCTCGTCGGCTCGGGCGCGGTCTCTGCGCGGTCCTCGGCGCGCTCGGCCTCGTCCTGGCCGGCGCCGGCGGCCCGGCCTCGGCGGCGCCTCGCGTACCCGGTCCGCACGGTCGTGGAGGCGGAGGCGGAGGGACAGCTGTGACAGCGAAAGCGGGCAACGACGTGTCGTACCCGCAGTGCGCCAAGACGCTCCCGAGCGCCCCGGCGTTCGGCATCGTCGGCCTCAACGACGGCTTGGCGAACGACCTCAACCCGTGCTTCGGGCCCTCGTCCACCTACCCCAACTACGCTCAGAGCGAGCTCTACTGGGCGGTCGCGAAGTCGACGGGGAGCGCGAGCACGACAGGCCAGCCCAAGGCCTCGGTGTACGTCAACACGGGCGACCCGGGGAACTTCTCGGGCCGGACCCCGGTCGCCGACTGGCCGACGTCGGGGACAACCCCCTATGGGCCGTGCACGACGACGATGGTCACCTCTCGCGGCCGGACGTACACGGTCGGCGCGGACTCGGATGCGTGCGCGTGGGAGTACGGCGACGAGCGGGCCGCCCAGGACCTGCAGTGGCTGTCCGCCGCGGCGTCGGCGATCGACGCACAGTCGCCTCCGGTCTCCGTGACAAGGGAGCCCTCGAGCTACCCGTGGTGGTTCGACGTCGAGACGTCGAACTCCTGGCAGAGCGGGACGGCCGGGATCGCGATGAACGTGGCCGACCTCCAGGGAATGGTGGCGGCGCTGAAGGGCGCCTCGATCGGGTCGGTGGGCGTCTACTCGACGGCGAGCCAATGGTCGCAGATCGCCGGCTCGACGACCAGCGCATCGGGCTCCCTCGACGGCCTGCCCGACTGGATCCCCGGCGCCTCGAGCCTCACAGCTGCGAAGGCGAACTGCTCGCTGGCGTCCTTCACCGCCGGCACGGTCGTCCTCACCCAGTGGACGGGCACGGTCGACAACGACCACGCATGCTGAGCCCGGCACGCGGACGGTCCGGTGCCACGAGCACCTGCCGCCGGCGCTCACGGGCGGTGGATCGCTGTCCGTGTGACCCTGAACGGCGTCGTGACCTGGCGCCCTGTGGGCTTGACCACGTACCAGTAGCCCCCGACGTTGAGCAGGGCTTGACCGGTGATCATCCCCGGCGTGGTGTCACCGATCCAGGTGTAGAGGGGATGGCCGCCGTAGGTGACCTGGAGCCGGCCGTCGGGGCGCCGGACGGTCCCGACGAGGGAGCGTTGGAGCCCTCTCCCGAGCGCTGGTGAGGTGGTCGTCGTGAGGAGCGGCGGCCACAGCCGGACGCAGAGCCCCTTCGTGCACCGGCTCTGTGTCGGAGTGTCGGGCGTGAAGTCGTAAAGGGTACGGCCCGACGGCGTCGCCAGGATCCGCCCGGCGGGCGAGCGCTCGGTCGAGAGTGTCACGCCCCTCACCGTGGTCGGAGTCACGGTGAACGAGCTGGCTGTGATCGCGTCGGCGCACGCGCCGAGGAGGAGACCGCACAGAGCGAGCGCCGCCGCGCCGACGAGATGGCGACGGACGCGGGTCACGTCGCGTCGGCAGGGTCCGGCGGATGGTAGGTGAGCGGGAGGTCGGCCAGGCGGACGAGCGTCGAGGAGACCCAACCGGTGAGGGCATCGGCGATCGGCACGAGCAGCTCGGGGTCCTCGAGCTGGGCCTCTTCGAAGCGGATCGAGCCCTCGTAGCTCCCCTCGATCGCCCAGCGGATCGCAGGCTCGCCGTCGTCAGGCTCATCGCCGTCGGGGTCTGCGTGCACCTCCTCGAGGGTGGTCCCCGTCCGCACCAGCGGATCCTGTCCGATCACCGGGCTCGTCACGGGCAGCACGGCGAGCACGCGCTCGGCGGACGGCGCCTCGGCCAGGCGCTGGACGCGCATGGACACCTCGAGGACGGCCTCGGGCATCTCGGCCGGCTCGCCGAGCGACCAGCTCCGGTACGCGGTCTGGCTCCAGGTCGGCCAGTCGATCGAGAGGTCGACGAGTACGCGCGGGGGCTGGCCCTCGCCGGGCAGGCTGTAGCTGGTCTCGAAGGACACGTCCCCGAGGAAGACGTCGACCTGGAAGCGCTCCTCGACCGCCTGGCGCTCGAGGAGGGCCCGGTCGAAGGAGTCCTGCACGGCGGCGATGAAGTCGACGAGGAGGTGGTCGAGCACGGCGCGCTCGAGGCTACCGGCGGCGCAGCGAGCCGGAGACGGGGCCCGGCGTCGGCGCAGCTGGCGTTGCGCCGACGGTTCCGTGGACCTTTCGGCGTGCGTATCCTCGGAGCACATGGAGATCAAGGACCTCGGCCACGTCGTTCTCTACGTGCGCAACCTCGAGCGGTCGGCGGCCTTCTACCGCGATGTGCTGGGGTTTCGTCAGATTCCGAACGCACCTGCAGGCGAGGCGGGCCTCCGGTTCCCGGCCGCGGCATTCTCCTCGGCGTCGAAGAGGACCCATCACGAGCTCCTCCTCATCGAGGTGGGGGAGGACGCGCAGCCCCAGCCCCGGGGCCACCGCGTCGGCCTCTACCACATCGGACTCAAGGTGGGGGACACCGACGACGAGCTGCGCGACGCGCTCGAGCGGCTCCAAGAGGCGGGGGTCACGGTGACCGGGGCCAGCGACCACACCGTGAGCCACAGCCTCTACATCCTCGACCCCGACGGCAACGAGCTCGAGCTCTACGTCGACGTTCCGAAGGCGGACTGGCGCGCGGACCCCGGCCTCGTGATGAGCGCGGTCAAGCCGCTGCGGCTGTGACCAACCCCTGGCTGGCGCGCCGCGTCCTGGGCTACGCGCACCAGGGAGGAGCGTGGGAAGCACCCTCGTCCACGCTGTACGCGATCCGCTCGGCGCTGCGGGCCGGCGCGACCGGCATCGAGCTCGACGTGCACGCGACCGCCGACGGTGAGCTCGTGGTCTGCCACGACGAGACCGTCGACCGCACCACCGACGGCACCGGGGCGATCGCTTCAATGACCCTCGCCGAGCTCCGGACGCTCGACAATGCGTACTGGTTCGTCCCCGGCGCCGACGCCACCCGAGGCCGCGACCCCGCCGAGTACGCCTTCAGGGGGCGCGCGCCCGAGGACGCCGACTTCCGGATCGCGACGCTGCGCGAGGTGCTCGAGCAGTTCCCCGGTGTCGTCCTCAACCTCGACGTGAAGCAGACCGCACCCGAGGTCCATCCCTACGAGGAGACGCTGGCGTGCCTGCTCGCAGAGTACGGCCGGCGTGACGACGTCATCGTGGCGTCGTTCCTCGACCGGGCTCTCGCGCGCTTCGCCGCCGCGGCGCCCGAGGTGCCGAGGTCGGCAGGGACGCCCGCGACGGTCGAATTCTGGCGGGCCGTGCAGGCGGGCGAGCCGCCGCCGCCCGTCGCGGCTCCCCCCGTCTCCCGCCCGGTGGCGTTCCAGGTGCCGGAGACGTACGGGGAGTGGACGGTGGTGGACGAGCGGTTCGTGGATGCCGCGCACGCGGCGGGTCTGGCGCTCCACGTGTGGACGGTCAACGACGAGGCGAGGATGCGGCGGCTCGTCGAGCTGGGGGTCGACGGGATCATCACCGACCTGCCGACCATGCTCACCCGCGTCCTCGGCGAGCTCGGCGTCGCATGGCCGGGGCTCGGCGAAACGGGCGCGCCCAAGGGCGCGAGCCGGAGAGCCGAGGAACGGGACTCGGGGAGCTGAGGAGGCCGGGCGGGGGAGCGGGAGCAGGACCTTGCGATGGGGGCGGCCGCGGTCAGCCGTGACGGCAGTGCGCGGTCAGCCGCGACCGCAGTTGGGCTTCTTCCCGTGGTTCGCCTTCTTCTTCCGACGCAGCTTGCGCTTCACCGTCCGCTTCGACACGGCAGAGGACCCTAGCGCAGCTCGGAGTAGTTTCTGCCACGCATGCGGACCGTCTGGCTCCTGCGCGGCGGCGACGTCCTGGCCTCAGGCGAGGTGGCCGAGACCCTCGTCGACCGTGCACGAGGGTTGTTGGGCCGGCCTCGCTACGACGGCGCGCTCCTGCTCATGCGCACGCGGGCGGTGCACACCGCGGGGATGCGGTTCGCCCTCGACGTCGCCTTCTTGGACAGAGAGCTCCGGGTGGTGTCGACCACCAAGGTGCGCACGTGGAGCGTCGCGCTCCCCAGGCGCGGCGCCACCCACATGCTCGCCGCGCAGGCAGGCGCGTTCGAGCGGTGGCGGCTGCGACCAGGGGACCAGATCGAGGTCCGCGAGACCTCGTGAGCCGCCGGTGAGCACTCCGGTGGGAGGCCTCGTCCTCGTCGCCTCGCCGATCGGCAACCTTGGCGACCTGTCTCCACGGGCCGTCGAGACCCTGCGCGCCGCAGACCTCGTGTGCTGCGAGGACACCCGCCGGACCCGAGTGCTGCTCAGTGCCGCGGGCATCCCGGCGGCGGGCAGGCTCCGCTCCCTCCACGCCCACAACGAGCCAGCGCGGATCCCCGAGCTGCTCTCCGCCCTGGCCGGGGGCAAGACGGTGGCGGTGGTGACCGATGCGGGCATGCCGGCGATCTCGGACCCCGGCGCCCGGCTCGTCGCAGCCGCGGCCCGCGCGGGCGTGCAGGTGAGGGTCGTTCCCGGCCCCTCCGCGGTGCTCGCCGCGCTGGTCGTGAGCGGGCTGGCAACCGACCGCTTCTGCGTCGAGGGTTTCCTCCCGCGCGCGGGCGCGGCGCGGCGCCGAAGGCTCGATGCGCTCATGAGCGAGCCCCGCACGTCCGTCATCCTCGAGTCCCCGCAGCGGCTGGGGGCCACGCTCGGCGATCTCGCGGCCCGCGCGCCGGGTCGGCAGCTGGCGGTGTGCAGGGAGCTGACGAAGCTGCACGAGGAGGTCTGGCGCGGGACTGCGTCGGCCGCGGCCGAGCGCTTCGCGCAGCGCCAGGTGCGCGGCGAGGTGGTCGTCGTGGTCGCCGGAGCCGAGGACGAGCGAGCGGGTGCCGGCGAGCAGGAGTACGACGGATCCGGGCCCAGGAGCTCGGCGACGCGCCGGCCCGCCGAGCGCGAGCCAACGGACGCGACGCTGAGCGGGGCGGTCGCCGGGGCGCTCGCCGCGGGCCTCTCGGTCCGTGACGCCGCCGACACCGCTGCGAGGGCGCTGGGGGTGAGCCGGAGGCGTGCGTACCGCGCGGCGTTGGCGATCCGCAGCGGCGGTCGACCGGCGCCGGCTCGGGCGCCGCGTGCCGCGGAGGCGCGAGGCGCCGACCGGACGCCCGGCAACGGTCACCCAGGCTGACGCCGGTACTCTACGGGCGGTGCCCCCCTTCTACGTCACGACGCCGATCTACTACGTCAACGACGTACCGCACGTCGGTCACGCCTACACGACGGTGAACGCCGACGCCCTCGCGCGCTGGCACCGCCTCTGCGGCGACGATGTGCTCTTCCTCACCGGCACCGACGAGCACGGAGCGAAGGTCGAGGAGGCGGCGGCGGAGCACGGCATGTCACCCCAGGCGTGGGCGGACACGGTGGTGCAGCGCTTCATCGGCGCATGGCGCGACCTCGACATCGCCAACGACGACTTCATCCGCACGACCGAGCCCCGCCACCGTCACGCCGTGCAGGCCTTCTTGCAGCGCATCTATGACAACGGCTTCATCCGGCTCGGCACCTACCGCGGCCTGTACTGCGTGTCGTGCGAGGACTACTACACGAGTGAGCAGCTCGTGGACGGGAACTGCCCGGTCCATGGGCGGCCGGTCGTCGAGATGGAGGAGGACAACTACTTCTTTGCGCTCTCCAAGTTCGAGGAGCGCCTCCTCGCGTGGTACCACGACAACCCGGAGGCGATCCGCCCGGCGACCAAGCGCAACGAGGCGGTGAGCTTCGTGAGGAGCGGCCTGAAGGACATCTCCATCACCCGGACGTCGCTCAGATGGGGCGTGCCGGTTCCATGGGACGAGGACCACGTCTTCTACGTCTGGTACGACGCCCTCGTCAACTACCTCACCGCCATCGGCTACGGCGTCGACGAGGGGCGGTGGCGTTATTGGTGGCCGGCCGTTCACCACCTGATGGGCAAGGAGATCATCCGTTTCCACTGCGTGTGGTGGCCCGCGATGTGCATGGCGGCGGGGATCGACCCCCCGTCCCACCTCTTCGTGCACGGATGGCTCCTCGTCGGGGGGAAGAAGCTCTCGAAGACGCTGGTGAAGCAGCAGGAGACCATCGGCGCCGGCGGTGACGGCGCGGGGGACGGCGGTGACGAGGGCGATGCGGCGAGACCTGTGCGGTTGACCGACATCGCCCCGCAGTCCTTGACCGCGGACTTCGGAGTCGACGCGACCCGGTACCACCTGCTCCGCGACGTGCCGTTCGGCACGGACGGCGACTTCTCCTACGAAGGCATGGTGACCAGGTACAACGCGGATCTCGCCAACAACCTCGGCAATCTGGTGGCACGGGTTGCGGCCGTGGTGGGGACCAAGTGCGGCGGGATCGGCCCGGCACCCGACCCCGCCAGCGCCCTGGCGGAGGTCGCGCGCGAGGTGGTGGCGAGTGCTGCCGACGCATGGCGGCGCCTCGCCCCACATGAGGCCCTCGAGGTCACCTGGCGGCTGATCGGCGCGGCGAACGCGTCCCTGGAGGCGGCCGAGCCGTGGAAGGCGGAGCCCGGTCCTGGGGTCGACGCGGTGCTCGGCGACGCGCTCGAGGCACTCCGTCTCGTCAGCCTGCTGGCATCCCCCGCGATGCCCGCCACCGCCGCGGAGATCTGGAGGAGGATCGGCCTCGACGGCGTGCCCCAAGACCGGCGGGTTCCCGCGGACGCGGCATGGGGGGGGTACCCGGGCGGTCTGCCGGTGGTGAAGGGCGAGCCGCTCTTCCCGCGGCGAAAGAGCTAGGCATGTCCAGTGCCGCGGCGTCCAGTGGGCTCGAGTGGGTGGATTCCCACTCGCACCTCCAAGACGCCTACCTCCTCGGCGAGCGCGGTCCCGAGGCGGTGCGGGAGCGCCACGGCGCGAGTGCGGTCGGGTCGGGCGGTGGGGAGCCCGGCCCGGAGGGTCCTCGCGCCCTCGGAACGGTGGCGCTCCTGTCCGGCGCCTTGCAACGGGCGGCCGACGCAGGGGTTCGACGGATCGTGTGCGTCGGCACCGGCGCAGCCACGTCGAAGGACGCGCTCGCGCTCGCCTCTCGGAGCGCCGCGGGCGAGTTCGGCGCCTCTGCGCCGGCGCTGTGGGCGACTGCCGGGCTGCATCCGCACGACGCGTCGGAGGGCACCGAGGAGACGCTCGCGCTGCTCGAGGCCGCGGTCATGAGAGGGGAGGCCGCGGCGCAGGGCGGCCGGCTCGTCGCCGTCGGGGAGTGCGGGCTCGACTACCACTACGACCATTCGCCCCGCGATGTGCAGCGACGTGCCTTCGCAGAGCAGATCGCGGCTGCCCACCGGCTCGGTCTCGCGCTCGTCGTGCACGTCCGAGCCGCCTGGGACGACCTCTTCGACGTGCTGGCCGGCGAGGGGGTGCCCGAGCGCGCCGTGCTGCACTGCTTCACCGGCGGCCCGGCGGAGGCCAGGCGATGCCTCGACGCCGGCATGATGCTCTCGTTCAGTGGGATCGTGACCTTCAAGAACGCTGCCTCGGTTCGAGAGGGGCTGTCGCTGTGCCCGATCGACAGGCTGCTCGTCGAGACGGATAGCCCGTTCCTCGCGCCGGTGCCGCACCGTGGGAAGCCCAACGAACCTTCCTACGTACCCCTCGTCGGCGCGGCGGTCGCCGAGGTGAAGGGCTGGGACCTTGCGGACGTCGCGATCGCGACGAGCGCCAACGCGAGCCGGGTCTTCGGCCTTTGAGCAGCGGACCCGCCGAACTGGGCGCGGCGGACGTCCGCCGGTTGCTCGAACAGCACGGGCTCAGGCCGAGCAGGGCTCTGGGGCAGCACTTCGTCGCCGACCCCAACACGGTCAGGAGGATCGCCCGCCTCGCCGAGGTGGGCTCCGCGTCGCGCGTCGTCGAGATCGGTGCGGGCCTCGGCTCGCTCACGGTCGCGCTCGCAGAGGCAGGCGGCGAGGTGGTGGCCGTGGAGCTCGACCGTCGCCTGGTCCCCATGCTTCGATCGGTCGTCGGACTGTTCCCCAACGTGCGCGTGGTCCGAGACGACGGGCTGCGCCTCGACTGGGAGCGGCTCCTGGGCAGGTCCGGCCCGTGGGCGCTGGTGGCCAACCTCCCCTACAACGTCGCGACGCCGATCGTGGTGCGCGCGCTCGAGGAGGCGCCGCAGGTTCGCTCGATGCTCGTCATGGTGCAGCGCGAGGTCGGTGAGCGGCTCGCGGCGGCGCCGGGGGGACGGACCTACGGCGGTGTCTCGGTGAAGGTGAGCTATTGGGCCCGCGCGTCAGTGCTCGGCACGGTGCCGCCGACCGTGTTCTTCCCGCGGCCCTCCGTCGAGTCTGCGCTCCTCCGCATCGACCGCCGCACCGTCCCCGCGGTGTCGCCCGAGCTCGTCTCCTACGAGCGATTGTGCTCGGTGGTGCATGCGGGCTTCGCGCAAAGACGCAAGATGCTGCGGCGATCGCTCGCCGGCTTGGTGGCTCCCGACGCGTTCGCCGCCGCAGGCGTCGAACCGACGGCGCGGGCAGAGGAGCTGGACGTCGTGCAGTGGGGGGCGCTCGCGGCGCACGGGCAGTCGGGGGCGGGCCCCGGGTGAGCGAGGGACGCGATCTCACCACCGGGACCGTGCTCGTCGCGCCGGCCAAGCTGACGGTGAGGCTCGAAGTGCTGGGACGCCGCCTCGACGGCTACCACGACCTCGACGCCGAGATGGTCGCGCTCGACCTCTTCGATACGCTCGTCGTCCGCCCCGGAGCTGATGGCCTGGAGGTCGTCCCCTTGCCCGGCGCCCGGGCCGAGGAGCTCTCCAGCGGACCGGACAACCTCGTCGCCCGCGCGCTCGCGGCCGTCGGCCGACGGGCCGCGGTACGCGTGGAGAAGCGGATCCCGGTCGGCGGCGGGCTGGGCGGCGGCTCCGCCGACGCGGGGGCGATCCTCCGATGGGCGGGCGTGGAGGACCTCTCGCTCGCCGCTTCGCTCGGTGGAGACGTGCCGTTCTGCACTGTCGGCGGTCGCGCTCGGGTCGAGGGGATCGGCGCACGCGTGACGCCGCTTGCCTACGTACGGCGCTCCTACGTGCTCCTCGTCCCGCCCTTCGGAGTGGACACGGCAGCTGTCTACAGGCGCTGGGACGCGCTGGCTGCCCAAGAAGAGCCGGGTCCGAGGACC
The DNA here is from genome assembly GCA_027339205.1 of Acidimicrobiaceae bacterium. Taxonomy (GTDB): domain Bacteria; phylum Actinomycetota; class Acidimicrobiia; order Acidimicrobiales; family RAAP-2; genus JAJYVT01. Next base: position 44,524 of record DAHWOV010000041.1, read on the forward strand.
GAGGGGCAAAACCAGCTCACCCGGGCTGCCCTCGACGTCGAGCCGCGCCTCGCGGCGTGGCGCGATCTCCTCGGCGAGGCGACCGGGCGGACGCCGGTGCTCGCGGGGAGCGGCTCCACCTGGTTCGTCGAGGGTTCGCTCGAGGGCCTCGAGGCCGGGCGAGGCGAGATCCTCGCGCTCGGGGGCGAGCAGGGGCGCCTCATCCCCGTCCGCACGGTGCCGGCAGGATGGGCCGGTCCTTGCACGTAGGACGGCTACTTGCCCGCGCGTCGCTGCCAGCGCGTGGCCTTCAGCATCTTCTTGTGCTTCTTCTTGCGCATGCGCTTCCGGCGCTTCTTGATCAGCGATCCCATGGCTCGGGGGAGGTTACAGGGCCGAGGTGCGGCCCGCCACGTCGGCTTCGTCCGCGACCGCGAAAGGAGGTCATTCGTCGTCGTCCGAACTTTCGCGCCCCTCGGTGGGCGGCGGGGTCACCGTCGGGAGCTCGAAGCGGAAGATCGCGCCCCCTTCGGGTGCGTTGCCCGCCCACACCGAGCCCCCTTCCGCGTGCGCGACCTGGGCCACGATCGCCAAGCCGAGCCCCGAGCCTGGGAGCGCACGCGCGCTGGGCGCTCGATAGAAGCGGTCGAAGACGTGGGGGAGGTCTTCTTCGGCGATGCCCGGACCGTGGTCGCGCACCGCGACGACCCCGTCGCGGCACGAGACCTCGACGACGCTGCCGTCAGGGCTCCACTTGAGCGCATTGTCCAAGAGATTGCCGATCGCTCGGTCGATCCGGTCACGTTGGCCGCAGACCCACGAAGGCGAGGACGAGAGGCTGAACGTCACCTCTCGCGGGCGGCCATGGGTCGTCGCCACGGCGGCCGCGTCCTCGACGACGCGATCGAGGCGAAAGACCCGGGGCGGGGTGGGGCGCTGCTCGCCTCGGGCGAGCTCGGAGAGGTCGCCGACGAGCGTCGTGAGCTCGTTCATCTGCGTCAAGATGTCGTCCACCAGCACATGGCGTTCTTCAGGAGAGAGCTGGTCGAGCCGTCGGACGACCTCCAGGTTGGTGCGCAGGCTGGTGAGCGGCGTGCGAAGCTCATGGCCTGCGTCAAGCACCAGCTGACGCTGCGCGTCCTGGGATCGCTGGAGCGCGCTCAGCAGGTGGTTGAAGGCGCGCCGCAACCTGCCCAGCTCGTCAGCGCCTTCGGGGTCGAGGCGTTGGCTCACGTCGGTGGTGGCGGCCACGCGCTCGACTGCCGCGGTCAGCTCGTCCAACGGGACGAGCGCGGTGCGCCCCACGAGCCAGGCAAGCAGCAGCGCCAGCCCGACGCCGAGCACCGCGACGCCGGCGAGGATGAGGCTGAGCCGCTCGAGCTCGCTGTCGACGCTCGCCAGCGGGAGCACCACCTGCAGTGCGGCAGGCGTCGAGCCGGCGTAGAAGGGTCCTGTCAGCACGCTCACCGTCCCCAGCCCGACCACGAGCTCGCGGTACTGGGCACCTGTGATGGTGATGACGGCGAAGTACGACGGCGCGGTCCCCTCCGCGACCGCCTTCACGGCCGCCGAGAGCGGGATCCCCTTCCCGGTGATCACGGCGCCCGAAGGCGTGACGATCTGGTAGCCCTGGTAGCCGAGCCCGCCGAGCCGCCGCTGGAGCCTCCCTGTGCTCGACCGCAGGGCGTGCACCGTCGCGCGCGCTTCGGACCGCAAGATCCCGTCGATCGAGCCGAGCAGCGAGTCGCGAGCGGCGAAGTAGCTGGCAGCGGCCGCGGCGAGCACTGCGACGACCACGGCGATCGCCGCGACGACGACGAGCCTGCTGCGGAAGGTCACGGCTCGCGCAACACGTACCCCACCCCGCGAACGGTGTGCAGCAGCCGAGGTTCGTCGCCCGCCTCGGTCTTTCGCCTGAGGTAGCCGACGTAGACCGCGAGCGAGTTGGTCCCCGAGTCGAACGTGTAGCCCCACACCCGGTCCAAGATGACCTCGCGGGTGAGCACCTGGCGAGGATGGCGCATGAAGAGCTCGAGCAGGTCGAACTCGATCCTCGTCAGGGTGAAGACGCGCTCGCCCCGCCGCGCCTCGCGCGTGCCGAGATCGAGGACCAGGTCGGCGAAGCGCAGCGACTCGCCGCCATCCGCCGGCCGTCGCCGGAGGAGCGCGCGCAGCCGCGCCTCGAGCTCGGCGAGCGCGAACGGCTTCACGACGTAGTCGTCGGCGCCGGCGTCCAAGCCGAGCACACGGTCGTGGACCGCGTCCCGTGCGGTGAGCATGAGCACCGGGGTGTCGTCGCCTGCGCTGCGCATGCGCCTGCAGACTTCCAGCCCGTCCATTCCCGGGAGCGCCAGGTCGAGGATCACGGCGTCGGGGGCCGCGCGCGCGAGCGCCTCGAGGGCTGCCCCGCCGTCACCGACCGTGCTGACCTCGTAGCCGTCGAGCCGGAGCGCTCTGTCGAGGGCGGTCCGCACCCCGGGGTCGTCGTCGACGACGAGGATCCGCACCTGCGCCGGCTCCTTTCGCTCGGGCGGCACGCAATGGCGGCTCCGCCTCCCACGCCTCATCGGCCGCGACGACAATACCGGGGTGCTGGAATCCGGCGAAGTCCCACAAGGGGGGTTCTTCCGAACTTCTTAGCGCCCGCGCGACGTCGTGGACTGGGACGTCGCGTGCCGGGTGCGTGCCGGGGGCGTGCCGGGCGCGTGCCGGTGCGAGCCGGTGCGAGCCGGTGCGAGCTGCCTGCACCTGGTTGAATGGGCGCTGTCTCCGGGGTAGTTCAATCGGCAGAACGTCGGCCTTTGGAGCCGGATGTTGGAGGTTCGAGCCCTCCCCCCGGAACGCACGCGGGCAGCCCCCGCTCGACGGTCGGTCGCCTGCCGGGCTGGTACCTTCGTGCAGTGCGCAAGAGAACGGCAGGAGCGCTCGCGCTCGCAGGAAGCCTCGCGGTCGTGTGCAGCGCGTGCGGAGCCGGGAACCGGGCCGCGCCGCAGGCGACCCATGGCTCGCACGGGACGCACACGTCGCACGGCTCCACGAGCGCGCCGCGCTCTTCGACGACGACCTCGACGGCGACGTCGACCACCAGCGCGCCCCCCGCGCCGGCGCGCTGCACGTTCGCGGACCTGGTGATCTCGGCCGGGCCGACCGCCGCCGGGCTCGGCCACGAGGGAGCCACCATCCTTTTCGAGAACGTCGCCGCCACGCCCTGTGCATTGTCCGGCTATCCCGGGATCGCCGCCTTGAGCGCGACAGGCCGCCAGGTCCAGCAGGCGCAGCGCACCTTGTCGGGCTACCTCGGCGGCATGCGGACAGGGTCGACCACGCCGCCGCTGGTGGTGCTGCAGCCGCGGGCGACGGCCTCAGCGATGGTCGAGGGGACCGACGTCCCGGAGGGCACCGTGTCCTCGTGCCCGACCTTCCCCGCGCTGCTCGTGACGCCGCCGACATCGACGACCTCGAAGCGGCTCACAGCGCCCCTCCCCGGCTGCTCGCCCCTCCAGGTCCACCCGGTCGTGTCGGGCACGACGGGCTCTACGACATAGAGCACGTCGTCGGGCAAGGGAGCCCCGCGCGGGCGACCCCTCCTGCGAGGACCACCAATCGTCAGCGCCGCGCCGGAGCCGTCGAGATGGAGTGTCGCGTCAACAGGCGCTGCACGTCGAACCATGCCCACACGCCGCCGGTCTCGTCCGGGCGGCCGAGGGCGTCGGTCACGTAGCCGGCCACGGTCTTGGGTGCCAGCCCGAAGTGCTCGACCAGGACCGTCGAGACGCGGTAGCGCACCAGGAACTCCCTGAGTGCCCGGACCGAGCGCTGATCGACCGCCGGAAGCGCCGCGGGCGCTGTCGCGAGCTGCGACTGGGCAAAGGCGGGTGTGTAGGCGTCCGACAGGAGCCGCTCCACGACACGCGGCTCGAGCAGGGTCGGGGTGGAGACGCTCGTCCCGCCCGGCCCGTCGGGGACGAAGGCGTCGGCGCCGAACACCTTGAAGCGCATGCCGGCGATCGCTTGGAACGTGAGGTTCCACTCCGCGTCGTTGCGCAACGGGTAGGGGTAGGTGAGCACCGGTGACCCGGCGGGGATCCGGTCGAGCGCGCGCGAGGTGAAGAAGGCGGGCGACAGCGTGGGAGCGGCGGGGTACGGCGAGCCAGGGATCAGCGGAGCAAGCGCGACGATCGCGACGACGCCGGGCGCGGCGAGCCTCTCGAGCCCTCTTCGCCGGCGGTGGGCGCCGTTCCGGCTCCTGACCATCTCGTCGATCCCGACGCCGAGCGCCGCCGCGGCGAACAGCTGCACGAAGAGGTCGAACCGCACGTCGAGGATGTCCTGGAGGAACGGCACGCGCGCGAGCACCCAGGCGGGGAGCGGGACACCGGTGGAGTGGGTGTCGACGACGAGCTGGGGCCCGAGCGCGAGGATCGCCGAGGCAACGAGCATCGACACGAAGAAGACGAGCTCGCCCCGCCGGCGGTAGACCCACGCGAAAGTGGCGAGCACGACGACCAGGGGGACGCCGAGGTACAGGCCGTTCTCGCTGTAGTTGCCGCCGACGAGGGCGTCGCCGTGCGCCTTCAGCGCGGCCGGCGCGAGGAGCTGGTCGGAGGTGGGCAGGACCGGCCCCAGCAAGTCCCCGCGGAACCCCGAGAGCCCTGAGAGCCGATGCGGTGGCCCGACGACGTGTTGCGGTCCGCTGATCGACATCCAGACGGGGTACGCGAGCGCAGCCGCACACACCGCCGCGCACGAGATCGCCGCGATCGCGACGTGCGGAAGACGGTCCCTCAGCGTGCGCCGTCGTGCCACGGCGAGCGCGGCGAGCGCGGCGACGCCGACGAGCGCCACGACGATCGTCATCGCCAGGACTTCGGGCGAGATGTAGTACTGCAGCGCGAGCAGCACGCCGAGGAAGAGGCCGTCTCGCAATGCGCCGTGACGCTGGCGGACGACGATCTCGTCGAGGAGCACGAGGATGATCGGCGGGATGAACAGCGTCACGAGGAAAACGTGGCTCCCGCCTTGCCCGATCATGTAGGGGGAGAAGCCGTACAGCAGTCCGCCGACGAAGGCTGCAGCCCATGACCGCACCCAGCGGCGAAGCGCAAGGCACATGGCCAGCGCCGAGGTGGCGAGCGCGACGACGAGCAGGATGTCGTAGGTGGCGACCGTGCCGATCGTGAGCTGGAGCGGCGCGGACGCGAGCCCGAGCAAGGGGGATGACGTGTTGATGGCGAGGTTGATCCCCTTGGGGTAGTTCATCCACGTCGAGAAGAACGGGTTCAGTCCGTGACTGATCGCGTACAGCGGCCAGCGGAGGAACCACACCTCCTGCGCCTGGTCGCCGCAGTTGCACCCGGGCATGCTGCTCGTCTGCGCGAACAGGATGCGGTGGTAGGCGAAGATCGCGGCGGCGGCATACAGCACCGCGGTGCCGGCCGCCGGGACGGCGGCCGGCACCGCGGTGCCTCGTCGTGTGCGGCGCCATGGGCTTGCCTCGGGGTCTTGCGCGACGCGGCGGGCGGACCGCGCTCCTCGAGCCCACGACGCTCCGGCGTCGATGCCGGCCCTCGCATCGGTGGTGGCCGCGCGAGTGGAGACCGGTGGGATCCCCTGGGCCATGGGCCGAGACCCTATCGGCCGCGCGCTCGCCCCGTCGGCAACGGTCGGCGGCTTCGGCACCGGGCGGCCGCCGCTCCGCTCACCACCGCTTGCGTCGGCCCGAGGAGTGCAGTTCGGCGAGGTAGCGGTTGTACGCCGCGAGCTCCTCGTCGAGGGCTTCCCCGTCGAGGCCGTGCTCGTCGAGGGCCCCCTCGTCCAGGCGGTGATCGTCTCGGCCGTGCTGCTCCGGGCCGGTGGAGCGGCCCGAGACGCTGCGAGGATCCGCCACGGGGTCGGGCTGGTCGTGGACCAGCTTCCACCACAGGTAGACCGCGTAGCCGGTGAAGAACGGCCACTCGAACACGTAGGCCCAGCTCAACGTGTTCCCCTGCCGCACGCGCTGGACCTGCCACCAGAACAGCGCGAGGAATGCGGGGACGACGACGGCCAGCGTGGTGTGGAGGCCGATCGCACGCGCGGTCCACCAGATGCTGGAGGAGCTCGGCCGAGAGGCGTCCGGGGCGGCCTTGACGCCCGGAGGCTCCGGGGCGGCGTCGGGGGTCGGCACCGGCCGCGAGACTACCCAGCGCCGGGATTGATCTCCGATCGGCCCGCGCGATGCGCGCCCTGCCCACCCGACAGGGGCAAGATGAACGCCATGAGCACCGGCCCGCTCTCCGCCGTCGTCCTCGCCGCGGGGGAGGGCACCCGCATGCGATCGCAGCGGCCCAAGCCGCTGCACCGGCTCTGTGGCCGGCCCATGGTGCTCCACGTCCTCGACGCGCTCGCAGAGCTCGACGTCGAGCGTGTGGTCGTCGTGGTCGGCCATCACGGGGAGTGGGTGAGCCGGACGCTGGTCGACCACGCGCCCAAGAGCCTCTCCATCGAGATCGTCACCCAGCACGAGCAGCGGGGGACCGGCGACGCGGCAGCCGTGGGGCTCACCGGCCTGCTCGCGGACACAGAGTCCGGGGACGACCAGGAGGGCGACGTGGTGGTCCTCCCGGGCGACACCCCGCTCGTGCGGCCACCGACGCTCGCCGCCCTCGTTCGCCACCATCGAGAGCGTCAGGCCGGCGCCACGCTGCTCGCGGCCGATGTCAGCGACGCCGCCGGCTATGGCCGCGTCGTCCGCGGCAAGGACGGGAGCGTCCTGCGGGTCGTAGAGGACCGCGACGCGACGGTAGAGGAGAGGCAGATCACCGAGATCAACACCTCGATCTACTGCTTCAGGCGCAGCGTGCTCGCCCCGTCGCTCCGGCGGCTCCGGCCCGCCAACGAGCAGGGCGAGTACTACTTGACCGACGTCGTGGGCGTCCTGTCGGCGGCCGGTTACCGGGTCGAGGCGCTCATGGTCGCCGATCCGATGGAGGCGGCGGGCGTCAACGATCGTGCCCAGCTCGCGATCGCAGAGGCCGAGCTCCGCGATCGCATCAACGAGCGGTGGATGAGGCGGGGCGTGACGATGTGGGACCCCGAGCGGACCTACGTGGACGCCGAGGTGCAGCTCTCCACCGACGTGTCGCTGCTCCCTGGGGTCATCCTTCGCGGCGAGTCGACGATCGGTGAGGCCGCCGAGATCGGCCCCCAGTCGACCCTGGTCGACACCAGGGTCGGCGAGCGCGCCGAGGTGCGCCACAGCGTGTGCGTCGGTGCCGTCGTGGGCGCGGGGGCGCGGGTCGGGCCCTTCGCGACGCTCGGGCCGGGCGCGGAGGTCGGGCCGGGAGCGATCGTCCCGCCGTTCACGGTCCTCGGCGCGGCCCTCGGCGGCCTGGGCGCCGGTCCTGTGCCCGACGCGGAGCCCGACGCGGAGCCCGACACCAGGAGATAGCGTCGTCGACGTGGAGTTCATCCCGCGTCGGCGCCTCGTCCTCGTCTCGGGCCGCTCTCACCCCGTGCTCGCCGAGCAGATTGCGGCGCACCTCGGCGTGGAGCTGAGCGAGGCGAACCTCCGGGAGTTCGCCAACGGCGAGATCCACTGCCGTTACGACATGTCGGTCCGGGGCTGCGACGTCTTCATCGTGCAGACGCACTGCGGTCCGGTGAACGACGCGCTCATGGAGCAGCTCATCATGATCGACGCCGCCAAGCGAGCGTCGGCGAAGAGGATCACCGCGGTCTGTCCCTACTACGGCTACTCGCGCCAGGATCGCAAGGCGACGGGAAGGGAGCCGATCACCGCCAAGCTCGTGGCGGATGTCTTGTCCGCGGCAGGCGCTGATCGGGTGGTGAGCGTCGACCTGCACTCAGGGCAGATCCAGGGGTTCTTCGACGTGCCGTTCGACCATCTCACCGCGACCCCGGTGCTCGAGTCTTACCTGCGCGAGCACTTCGACGACTGCTCCTCGGACATGGTCGTCGTCGCGCCCGACGCTGGCCGCGTGAAGGTCGCCGAGCGCTTCAGCCAGCACCTCGGCTCCGACCTCGCGCTCGTCCACAAGACGCGCCCGCGGGGCACCGCCAACCAGGTCGAGGCGCGCCATGTCGTCGGTGACGTCGCCGGACGTCGGTGCGTGATCATCGACGACATGATCGACACCGCGGGGACCGTGTGCGCTGCCGCAGAGCTCCTCGCTGACGCGGGCGCGTCCGACGTCTGGGCCATGGCAACCCACCCCGTCCTCTCGGACCCGGCCGCAGACAGGCTCAAGGCGTCGCCGATCTCGAGGGTGGTGGTGACCGACACGCTGCCGGTTTCCGAGGACCGGCTGTTCGAGAAGCTCGAAGTCCTGTCGGTCGCCAAGGTCATCGCCGACGCGATCGACGCGGTCTTCGAGGACACCTCCGTGTCGGAGATCTTCGGCGGCGAGAACCTCGCCTGACGCGGGCACGACGCGAATCCGATGCCAGAGGCGTCCGGGCACTGCGACGAGCGGTTCGCAAGCGTCCGGTCCGCGTTCGAGAGGAACCTCTCGGACGGATCGGACCTCGGGGCGTCCTGCGCCGTCCACCTCGACGGTGAGCCCGTGGTCGACCTCTGGGGGGGCTACGTGGACCCCGACCGGACGACGCCCTGGTCCGCCGACACCATCGTCAACGTCTGGTCGACCACCAAGACGATGACCGCACTGGTCGCGCTCATGCTGGCCGACGCGGGCGAGCTCGACGTCGCCGCGCCTGTCGAGCGCTACTGGCCGGAGTTCGCAGCGGGAGGCAAGCGCGACGTGGAGGTCCGCCACTTGCTGGGCCACACGTCGGGGCTTTCGGGCTGGGCGGCGCCCATGACGTTGGAAGACCTCTACGACTGGGAGAAGGCGACGGCGCTCCTCGCCGCCGAGGAGCCGTGGTGGACGCCCGGTTCGGCGTCCGGGTACCATGCGCTCACTCAAGGATACCTGGTCGGCGAGGTGGTCCGTCGGATCACCGGCCAGAGCGTCGGCCGGTTCTTCGCCGAGCAGGTGGCCGGCCCACTCCGTGCGGACTTCCTCATCGGCACCCCCGAGCAGGCTGACGAGCGGGTCGCGCCGGTGGTGCCGCCGGACCATCTCGCGCGCATCAACCAGGAGGATGCGCCACTCGCCCTGCGCACGTTCCTCAATCCGCTGGTGCCCGCCGAGGCGTCGTCCAGCGCGCAATGGCGCCGGGCCGAGATCCCGGCCGCCAACGGCCACGGCAACGCGCGCTCGGTGGCGGCCGTCCACTCGGTCCTCGCGTGCGGAGGCGAAGCACGAGGGGTGCGGCTCCTCTCGGAGGCCGGCTGCGAGCGCGTCTTCGAGCAGCAGTCGGACGGCAAGGACCTGGTGCTCGGCGTGCCGCTGCGGTTCGGCTTGGGCTTCGCGCTCTCCGGCGGCCCGGTGCCCGAAGGACCGAGGATCTGCGCCTGGGGAGGGTGGGGCGGGTCCGTCGTGGTGGTGGACTTCGACAGGCGGCTGTGCGTGGCCTACGTCATGAACAAGATGGCGTCGGGCCTGGTCGGCGACGCGAGGGGGGCGGGGCTGGTCCAGGCGGCGCTCGAGGCGACGGCGAAGTCCTGACGCCCCTGGAGCGGCGCTCCACCCGCACGCTAGGCTTGAAGCCCGCTGCCGCGATGCCCGACCTCCTCGTCGCGCGAGAGGGAGGTCGTCCCTGCACCACCGGCAGCGACGCCGGTCATGCCGGTGATGCCCTAGGTTTTTCGAAGGAGACCCTCCATGGCCGAGATCGTCCTGGAAGCGGAGGCCGGAAGGCCCCTCGGCTCTGCCGCGTCCCGGCGACTGCGTGCCGAAGGGAAGATCCCTGGGATCGTCTACGGCCACGGCACCGAGCCGGTGCCGGTGGCGATCGCGGCCCGGGACCTCCGAGTCGCGCTGTCCGGGCAGGCGGGGACGAACACGCTCCTCTCGCTGCGTGCCGGCGGCAAGACGTACCTCACGGTGGCTCGTGAGCTCCAGCACCACCCGGTGCGCGGCACGGTCACCCATGTCGACTTCCAGATCGTCCGCCACGACGAGGTCATCGCGGCGGACGTGCCCATCTTCCTCGAGGGGGAGGCGATCGAGGTCCATCACGGCGACGGGCTCGTCGACCAGCAGCTGTTCACCCTCCCGGTACGCGCGAAGCCGGCGGACATCCCGACGCACTTCGAGGTGGACATCTCGGCGCTCACGATCGGCGGCGTGATCCGGGTGGGTGATCTCGGTCTTCCGAGCGGGGTGTCAGTGGATCTCGACGACGAGGTGCCGGTCGTGACGGGTGTGCCGCCCAGGGTGCAGGCCGGCGCAGAGGAGGGGGAGGGCGCCCCTGCCTCGGCTGGCGAAGCGGGAGGCGGGGAGCCTGCCGCGCCTGAGCTGCACGAGGGCTAAGCCCTGGCGCCGCTCTTCGGCGGGCGCGGACGGGGCCGCGACCGCGACGCGGGCTCTCACTGGGGCACCCCCGCCGACGTCCTCGTGGTCGGGCTCTCCAACCCCGGTCCCGACTACGAGGGCACGCGGCACAATGTCGGTGCTGAGGCCGTGCGAGCCGTCTCCAGGCGCTGCGGCACGGGCCGCCTGCGACCGGAGAAGGGTCAGCGAGCGGTCGTCGAGGAGGTCCGGATCGGCGCCGTGAGGGTCGCGCTGGCCATCCCCAACACGTACATGAACGAGTCGGGCGCGACAGTGCGGCCGCTCATGCGGCGCTTCGGCATCGAGGACCCCTCCCGCCTCGTGGTCCTCCACGACGAGCTCGACCTCCCGCCGGGCCGGGTTCGGGTCAAGCTCGGTGGCGGCCTCGCCGGGCACAAGGGCCTGCAATCGGTGCGCGACCATCTGCACACCGCCGAGTTCGTGAGGGTCAGGATCGGGATCGGGAAGCCGCCGGGAAGGCAGCAGGGGGCGGACTACGTGTTGCGGCGTCCGGGCAAGGCGGAGCGTGCGCTGCTCGACGGCGCAATCGAAACGGCGGCCGACGCGGTCGAGATCATCGTGAATGAGGGAGTGGGTGCTGCGATGAACAGGTGCAACGGTGACGGCTGACCCGGTCGCAGCCCCGCTCGCGCCACTCGCGCCGCTCACCGGCGCGTTGCGCAACGAGCCGTCCCTCGCGCGCGTCGTCGGGGTCGCGGGGGGGACCCTCGCCGTCGCCGGCGCGGCGCAGGCGTTCACGGTCGCGGGACTCGCGCGGCTCTCCGATCGGCGTCCGATGCTGGTCGTCACCGCGACCGAGGCCGACGCGGAGCGGTTGACTGCGGACCTGGCGTGCTTCGTGGACCCGGCCGGGACGCCGGATCTGCAGGTCGCCGGCGAGGTGTCGCAGCCGGTCGTCAGGCTGCCGGCCTGGGAGACGTTGCCGTTCGAACGGGTGAGCCCGGACGTTGCCACGATGGGCCAACGGCTCGCGCTGATCTGGCGGCTGGCCCGCGCGACGAGCGGCGGCGGGTCTGGCGGTGCCGCCGGTGCCGCTGACGCCGGTGGGGCCGGCTACCCCGCGATCGTGGTCGCGTCGGTGCGCTCGCTCCTGCAGCGCCTGGCTCCCTGGCGGGAGATCGCCGCTCCGCTCGTGGTGCGTCGCGGGGAGCGGCTCGACGTGGGTGGGGCCACGTCGTGGCTCTCGGCCGCCGGCTACCGGCGGGAACCGCAAGTGGAGCACCGCGGCGAGTTCGCGGTGCGCGGCGGGATCGTCGACGTGTTCCCCTCCACGTCCGATGTGCCGGTCCGGATCGACCTGTTCGGCGACGAGGTGGACCGGTTGACGGCGTTCGACGTCGCCGACCAGCGGTCGACGGGTCCGCTCGATGCCGCGGTCGTGTACGGGTGCCGAGAGCTGGTGCTCACCGAGCCGGTGCGCGCCAGGGCAGCTGCGCTCGTCGACGAGGAGCCGTGGGGTCGCCGCAACTGGGAGCGCATCGCTGCGGGCGAGGCATTCGACGGGATGGAGTCGTGGCTGCCCTGGCTCCACCCCGCAGAGGAGCTGCTCCCCGATCTTCTCGACGCCAACGCGCAGGTCGTCGTCATCGAGCATCGCCGCGTCCGGGACCGCGCGCTCGAAGTCGTCTCCGAGGAGGCCGCGCTCGCCGACACGCTGGCGACGACCTGGGGCGCGCCGCCCGACGACGACTCGGGCCCGGGCTCGCGCTTCCCGCGGCTGCACCTCCCCTTCTCCAGGCTGCTCGTGCGCACGAAGGCGGCGTCACTGGCGATCGTCCCCGTCGCCGACACGCCGGGCACGCCCTCTATCGTCGTCCGGGGCTTCGAGCACGTCGCCGGTGACGCCGCCCGCCTCGCGCGCCAGGTGCGCACCCTCGCAGAGGATGGGTACTCGGTCACTCTGTGCGCGACCAGCCGCCTCGGGACCTCGAGGCTCTCTGAAGTGCTGGCGGAGGAGGGTGTGGCTGCTCGAGCAGCGGAGCGTGCGGAGGTCGCCGCGGGCGTCCAGGTGGTGACCGCGGCGATCTCCTCGGGGTTCGCGCTGCCCGGCGCGCGCGTGGCCGTGCTCTCCGAGACCGACGTCACCGGACGGCGCGCCGCGCATCGGCGCGCCCGGCCACGCGCCCGGCCCACCGACGGGTTCTTCGACGATCTCGGTCCAGGGGGCTACGTCGTCCATCGTCAGCACGGCGTGGCGCGCTACGCCGGTATGACGACCCGCACGGTCGCGGGGACCGCGCGCGACTACCTCGTCCTCGAGTTCCGCGGCAGCGACCGGCTCTACCTTCCCGTCGACCAGATCGAGGCCGTCACCCCCTACAGCGGAGGGGAGTCCCCCACTCTCTCGAAGATGGGCGGGGCGGACTGGCAGCGCACCCGCGCGCGGGCGCGGGCGGCCGCGGGCGAAGTGGCCCAGGAGCTCGTCGCCCTCTACCGCAGGCGGCTCGAGGTGCAGGGGCATGCGTTCGCACCCGACTCGCCGTGGCAGCACGAGCTCGAGTCGTCGTTCCCCTATACGGAGACCGCCGACCAGCTTCGCGCGATCGCAGAGGTCAAGGCCGACATGGAGCTGCCGAGGCCGATGGACCGTCTCGTCTGCGGCGACGTCGGCTTCGGCAAGACCGAGGTCGCCGTGCGAGCCGTCTTCAAGGCGGTCCAGGACGGCAAACAGGCAGCGATCCTGGTGCCGACCACCTTGCTCGCGAGCCAGCACCATCAGACGTTCGCCGACCGCTACTCGGGCTTCCCGGTGAGGGTGGAGCTGCTGAGCCGCTTCCTTTCGCCCGCGCAGGCCAAGAAGGTCGTCGACGGCGTCGCGGACGGGTCGGTCGACGTCGTCGTGGGAACCCACCGGCTGCTCGCGCACGACGTCCGCTTCAAGGACCTCGGCCTTCTCGTCGTCGACGAGGAGCAACGCTTCGGCGTGACGCACAAAGAGGCGGTGAAGCGCATCTCCGAAGGTGTCGACGTGCTCACCCTGACGGCGAGCCCCATCCCGAGGACGCTGGAGATGGCGCTCACCGGGATCCGGGACTTGTCTCTCGTGAACACGCCACCGGCAGACCGCCGGCCGATCCTCACCTACGTCGGGGAGTACGACGACGCCGCGGTGTCCGAGGCCATCCGCCGCGAGCTCCTCCGCGAGGGGCAGGTCTTCTTCGTGCACAATCGCGTGTCGGACATCGAGACGGTCGCGGCCCGGCTTCGTACGCTCGTCCCCGAAGCACGGATCGCGGTCGCGCACGGCCAGATGGACGAAGGCAGCCTCGAGCAGGTGGTCCTCGACTTCTGGGAGCGCAAGTTCGACGTGCTCGTGTGCACGACGATCATCGAGTCGGGCATCGACATGCCGACGGTGAACACGCTCGTGGTGGATCGCGCGGAGATGCTCGGCCTCGGCCAGCTCCACCAGATCCGCGGGCGCGTCGGCCGGAGCAACCAGCGCGCGTACGCGTACCTGTTCCACCCCGCCGACCGTGTGCTCACCGAACAGGCCTACGAGCGGCTGCGGACCGTCGGCGAGCACACCGAGCTCGGCGCGGGGTTCAAGATCGCGATGCGCGACCTCGAGATCCGGGGCGCGGGCAACTTGCTCGGGTCCACACAGTCGGGTCACATCGCGGCGGTCGGCTACGACCTCTACGTCCAGATGGTGGCCGAGGCCGTGGCGGAGGCGCGTGGCGATCCGCGTCCGCAACCTCCGGCCGTCTCGCTCGACGTCCCCGGCGACGCCAACCTCCCGCCCGAGTACGTCCCGCTCGAGGACGCCCGCCTCGAGGCCTACCGGCGGCTCGCGTCGGCGACCACGATCGCCGACGTCGACGACATCGCCGAGGAGTGGGTCGACCGCTACGGGCCGCTGCCGCCGGCGGCGGCCGGGCTGCTCTCGCTCGCTCGCCTCCGAGCCGAGTGCCTTCGGACCGGGATCGAGGAGATCGCGGTCTCGTCCGCCCGTGCCGGCGGGGCTCGCCATGCTGTCGCGAAGCTGTCGCCGGTCACGTTGCCGGCAAGCGCTCAGGTCCGCCTCCGTCGCGTCGCCCCCGCTGCAACCTACCGGGAGCAGCTGCGCCGGCTCGTGGTGCCCCTCACCGGTGACGCGCTCCCTGCGGACCAGCTCGGCGCGCTCCTGGCCACACTGCTTCCGGCTCCCGATGACGCAGCAGGGACCGGTAGCATGCGCGGCGCATGAAGCGGCTCGTCCTCCTGGCGGTGGCGGCGGCGCCGGCGGCGGCGGCCGCGGCCGCGGTCGCGGTCGAGGTCGAGGTCGAGGGTTTGACCTTCCCTCCGACGCGACGACCGGGACGGCCTTGGTGAGCCGGTACGGCACGGACCTGGGGTACGGCGCGGTCCCCAGACATCCCCAGACACTGGTGGCCCCGGCGCCCCGGCCAGGTGCCGGGATCTCGACCTCTGCGGACCTCCCGGTGCCCACACCGGCGAGCGCCTGATCCGTTCGGCGTCGAGGTTCCAGGTGTCCCGGCCGCGCATCACCGTCGTCGGTCTCGGGCCTGCAGGCGCCGAGATGATCCCGCAGTCCACCCGTGAGCTGCTGCGGTCAGCGACCACGATCTTCCTGCGCACGGCGCGGCATCCTGCTGCCGCATGGCTCAGTGGGCAGGCGGCGGGCCGGGACGGGGCCGCGCCCGTGCCGGGCGCGGCGACGGTCGCCAGCTTCGACCGTCACTACGAGACGGCCGCGACGTTCGAGGAGGTCTACGACCGGATCGTCGCGGACCTCGTGGCGGCGGCCAAGGTCGTGGCGACCGGCGGCGGCGAGGTCCTCTACGCCGTCCCTGGGTCGCCCCTCGTCGCCGAGCGCACGGTCGAGCTGCTGCGCGGTGACCCGAGCGTCGAGGTCACGGTTGTCCCGGCCATGTCCTTCCTCGACCTGGCATGGGCACGTCTGGGCGTGGACCCGCTCGTCGCTGGGGTGCGACTCGTCGACGGCACCCGCTTCGCCGTGGAGGCGGCTGGCGAGCGCGGCCCGCTGCTCGTCGCCCAGTGCTGGTCGACCGGGGTGCTCTCCGACGTGAAGCTGGTCCTGAGCGACACGGGAGAGCCCGTCGACCTCACTGTGACCGTCCTCCACCACCTCGGGCTCCGCGACGAGGTGGTCGAGGTGGTCCCCTGGCACGAGCTCGACCGCGCCGTGGTGCCCGATCACCTCACGACGTTGTGGGTGCCGCGGCTCGAAGCGCCGGTTGCAGGGGAGCTCGCCGCACTCGACGAGCTGGTCCGCCGCCTGCGGCGGGACTGTCCCTGGGACCGGCGCCAGACGCACGGCTCGCTCGAGCGTCACCTCCTCGAGGAGGCGTACGAAGTCCTCGACGCGATCGAGGAGATCGAGCAGATCGACGCGATCGACGCGACGGACGCGACGGACGCGACGGACGCCCAGGGGGAGGAGCCGGACGCCGAGGCCGAGCGCCGAGCGAGCCTCCACCTCGAAGAGGAGCTCGGAGACCTGCTCTTCCAGGTGTTCTTGCACTCGCGCCTCGCCGCCGAAGAGGGGAGGTTCACGATCGCCGACGTCGCCCGAAGTCTCCACGACAAGCTGGTCTCCCGGCATCCCCACGTCTTCGGAGACGTCGTGGCGCACGACGCCGCCACCGTCGTGTCCAATTGGGAGATCATCAAGAAGGAGGAGAAGGGCCGCGCCAGCGTGACCGACGGCATCCCGGCCGCCCTGCCTGCGCTCTCACTGGCTGCCAAGCTCCAGCGGAAGGCCAGCGCGGTCGCAGGCGTCGTGCAGCCGGCGGCGGGTCCCCTCCACGCGAGGGTGCGAGCACTGGTGGACTCGGTTATCGCGCTCACGCCGGGCGCGGGCGAGGACGCCGCGGGGTCAGCCGGGCAGGGAGTGCACGAGGAGGCCGGCGAGCTCCTCTGGGCCGTGGCGGACGTGGTTCGCCGGCTGGGCGTGGAGCCCGAGGATGCCCTGCGCGCGGTCGCTCGACGGCACCGTGACGAGATTCGCGAGGCGGAGCGGCGAGCCGAGCCAGACCGGGCGCGGTGAGGGCGACGAGGGCGTTGATGGGGCGGCTCGCGGGGTTGCACCGCGGCTCGCGCTCGACGAGCGTCCAGCCAGGAGAAGCCACCACGCGGCCGCCGGCGGAACCGCCGGGGGAACCGCCGGCGGAACGGCCCGTCCGCTACTGGGCGCTCCTCTTCCTCGTCTGTGTGGCGGCGACCTTCGCCAACTTCGCCGTCTGGTCGTGGGCGACCCCGCTCTTCGCGTCGCCCGACGAGCCCACCCAGGTCGCACGGGCGGCTGCGGTGGTCCGCGGGCAGTTCGTGGGTGCCACCGTCGGCACTGACCGCAACGCGATGACCACCGTGAGGATCCCCTATGTGCTCGCGGCCGGCGAGCCGATGGCCGAGTGCTTCCAATTCCGCGCGAGGGTTCCCGCCTCGTGCCAACCCCCGATGCCGACTTCGACGAAGCTGATCTCCATCCCCACTTACGTGGGCCGCTACCCTCCGCTCTACTACCTGATCGTCGGCCTCCCCTCCCGGGTCGCGGTGTCGGCGCGGGGCGTCTACTTCATGCGCCTCGCGAGCGCGCTGCTGAACGCAGTGCTCATCTCCTTGGCGCTCCTTTCCGTCGCGCGGTGGTCGCGCAACAAGTTGCTCTTCCTCGCACTGATGGCCGCGGCTACGCCGACGGCCTGGTTCCTCGGTGGCGTCGTGAACCCGAGCGGCCTGGAGATCTCCGCCGCCATCTGCCTGTGGACGTCAGGGGCGGTGCTGCTCTTCGAGCACGCGGACGCGCCCCCTCGCGGGCTGGTGGCGCTGGTCGCGGTGGCGTTCGCGGCACTGGTGCTGACGCGTCCCTTGTCGCCCCTTTGGTGCGCGATCGCCGTCGGCGTGCTCGCGTTGGCAGGGGGAACGCGCCGAGTGCGCGCTCTCGTGGCAGACCGCAGCGTGCAGTGGGCGATCGCCGCGCTCGCCGCGTGCAGCGCCTTCGCAGTCTGGTGGATCCTCGATGTCCACTCCCTGGATCTGGAGCCGTCCACCGCACCCGTCCCGCATCCCGAGGACTTCGCGCACGTCGTCCCGGCGATCCTGAGCCACGTCGGGTCGTGGACGCAAGAGATGATCGGCGTGTTCGGATGGCTCGACACGCCCTCGCCGCTCGTGACCTACGTCGCCTGGGGAGTGGTCGTCGGCCTGCTCGTGGTCTTCGCGTGGGTCCGCGCACGCAATGGCGTACGAGAGGCGCGAGAGGCGCTGGCGGTGGCCCTCGCGGCCCTCGCGGTCGTCGTGGTGCCGACGGCGATCGTCTACCGCGAGGTTCACCGGCTCGGCATCGTCTGGCAGGGGCGCGACATCCTTCCCGTCGCCGTGGGCGTCCCGGTCGTCGCAGCTGGAGTGATCGGCGCGCACGGGCTGCGCAAGCGGGCAAGCCGCCGGGTGGTCACCAGCTGCGTGGCGGCGTGCGCGCTGCTCGGCATCGCCGACCTCGCGGCCTTCTTCGAGGCTCTGCGCCGTTACGCCGTCGGGGTCGACGGCCCTCTCGACTTCCTCGCGGGCGCATGGCACCCTCCGCTCGGCAGCGCGGCCGCCCTCACGGCCGCTCTCGCGTCGGTGGCCACGCTGGCGTTGATCGTCTCATGGGGCGTGGTGCGACTGCCCTCACCGATCTCAGCCCCGCGACCAGATAGCCTGATTTCCGAGCGCGCCTCGAATGGGCAGCGCGTCGGGTCCGATGCTGAGTGCAGACCAGGGAGCTGAGCGATGGGCACGATCGAGTACGTCACGGGCCGCCAGGTGCTCGACTCTCGCGGGAACCCGACGATCGAGGTCGAAGTCGTCTTGGACAGCGGGGCGCACGGGCGCGCGATCGCGCCGTCAGGGGCGTCGACGGGCGCACACGAGGCGGTCGAGCTGCGAGACGGGGGAGACCCCTTCGGCGGCAAGGGCGTCCGCCGTGCCGTGGCGAACGTCCGGGGGGAGATCGCGGACGCGCTCGTCGGCATGGATGCGTTGGACCAGCGCGGTGTGGACATGGCGATGGTCGACCTCGACGCCACGCCAGACAAGAGCAGGCTCGGGGCGAACGCGCTGGTCGCGACGTCGATCGCGGTCGCCAAGGCGACGGCCTCCGAGCTCGAGGTCCCGCTCTACCGGGCGATCGGGGGCGCAGGTGCCCACGTCCTGCCGTTGCCGATGCTCAACGTTGTCAACGGCGGCGTGCATGCGCGCAACTCGATCGACTTTCAGGAGTACATGCTCCTGCCGGTCGGCGCGGCGTCGTTCGACGAGGCGCTGCGCTGGAGCGTCGAGACCTACCAGGCGCTCCGCCGGCTGCTCGCAGAGCGCGGGCTGTCGACGCTGGTCGGAGACGAAGGAGGGTTCGGGCCCAACCTCCCCACAAACGAGGAGCCGCTCAGGCTGCTCACCGAAGCGATCGAAGCTGCTGGTCGCGCGCCGGGCGACGAGATCGCGCTCGCGCTCGATCCCGCGGTGAGCGAGCTGTGGAAGGACGGCGCCTATGTGTTCGCAGGCGAAGGACGGCGGCTCTCGTCGAGCGAGCTCGTCGAGTACTGGGTGGACCTCGTGGACCGCCACCCGATCCTCTCCCTCGAGGACGGCATGGCGGAAGACGACTGGGACGGATGGGCCGCGCTGACCCAAGCGCTCGGCGAACGCGTCCAGCTCGTCGGTGACGACGTGTTCGTGACCAACACGAGCCTCATCGAGCGAGGGATCGAATCGGGCGTGGCGAACGCGGTCTTGATCAAGCTCAACCAGATCGGCACGCTCACCGAGACCCTCGACGCAGTCGACCTCGCCACGCGCGCGTCGTACCGTACGGTGATCTCCCACCGGTCGGGTGAGACGGAGGACACCACCATCGCCGACCTCGCGGTTGCGCTGAACACGGGACAGATCAAGACGGGCGCGCCGTGCCGGACCGACCGGGTGGCGAAGTACAACCAGCTGCTTCGGATCGAAGAAGACCTCGGATCGTCGGCGTCGTTCCTCGGGCTGGGCGCGTTGCGCGGGCCGCGGCATGCCCAGAGCTGACGCAGGCAGGAAGAGGGGAGGGCCCGGCGCTGCGCGCCGGGGCGCCCGCACGGTGCCGCGCGGCTCGCCTCCCTCTGCGCGCGCAGCTGCCGGCGCCGCACACGCCCCATGGGCGCTCCAGCAGGTCTCGCGTGTCGAGCGGCGCCGCGCGGCGCGGATCAGACGGAACCGCCTCGTGCTCGCGCTCGCGGCGGTCTGCTCGGTCGCGATCCTCTTGGCGTGGTTCCCGACTTCGAGCCTCCTCCACCAGCGTTCACAGCTCGCCGGCGCAGCCGTGCAGCTCGAGCAGCTGAACCGCGCGAACGCGGCGCTACGACAAAAAGAGGCGCAGCTACGCACACCGGGGACGATCGGGCGGATCGCCCAGCAGCAGTACGACCTGGTGGCGCCCGGTGAGGAGGCCTACCAAGTGCTTCCGCCGAGCGGCTCGGCACGCGCGGGCGGTCCCGCCGGGACGCTCGCGATGACAGCGCCAGAAGGCCTCGGCTCGAGCCACGCCGAGCCAAATCACGCCAGCACAGCCGCCGGCTCGGGCGCTGCGGGCGTCACATCGGAGAGCTTCTTCGGGCGGATCGTCAAGACCCTTGAGTTCTGGCGATGACACCGGGTGCCGCCGGGGTCGGGGCCCGCTGTGAGCGCGCAGACCTCGAGCAGGTCGCAGCCCTGCTCGGCAGGGCTCCTGCGGGCGATCTGACCGTGGTCCTCCGCAGCTCTGACGGAGCGCCCGCGGTGATCGAGAACGCGCCGTTCCTGCGTGACGGGACGCCGATGCCCACCCGGTTCTGGCTCGTCGATCCCGAGCTGCGCGCCTCGGTGTCAGCCCTCGAGTCGGCCGGGGGCGTGCGGGAAGCCGAGGCGGCCGTCGACGCCGGGGCGCTCGCGCGGGCGCACGCGCGGTATGGCGCGGCGCGTGACGCCAGCATCCCTGCGGGCCATGAGGGTCCCCGCCCCTCGGGAGGAGTCGGAGGAACCCGCAGCGGCGTGAAATGCTTGCACGCCCATCTCGCATGGTGGCTGGTCGGCGGTGACGACCCGGTGGGCGCCTGGGTGGCGGCGCGTCTGGGGATGCAGCCGGGAAAAAGGCTCGAACCTCAGCGAGAGAGCCGCCGCGCGCGCCGAGCGACGCGACGGGCAGCGGTCGTCGCCAGACGGAGGCCGGCCGTGAGCCGCCAGCTCCTCGACTCGTAGATCTCCTGGAGGGAGGCGGACATCGCCTGGAGCTGCTGGGCGGTCGAGGCGACCTGCGCCTGTGCCGCCTCCAGCTCGGTCGAGAGGCGGCGGACATCGTGGTCGAGCCGTGCCGCGTGCTCCGCTGCGACGTCGCCGTCGATGAGGCGGGCCCGCAGCCGCGAGAACGCCCCGCGGTCGAGCAGCAGCGGCGTCGAGTCGTGCTTGTCGATGACCCGTCTGCGCGTGGCCTCCCAGAGCGCAGGCGCGTGCTGGCTCTTTGAATCCTCGCCCTGGTCCCACCAGCGCAAGAGAGCCGTGATCGTCCCGACGCTCGCCACGCCGCACGCCGACGCGGCCGAAAGGAGATGGTCCCAGTCCTCGAGGACTGGGAGCGACTCGTCCCAGCGCAGGCCGAGGTCGACGACCAGCGACCGGGGAAAGGCGTAGCCGTTGTTGGGAGTCCGGTTGTCGAGGATGTGGTCGATGTGATCGAAGTCCAAGGAGAAGACGAGGCGCGGGCGGTCCACGACCTCGTAGCCCTCACGGCCCTCCCACGCCCCGTGCCGGGCTTCGACTCGCTGCGTGGCGACGGCGGTCCGCACGACATGGCCCGAGAATGGCGTGGCTGCGGCGCGGAAGGTCTCCACCCAATGGGCGAGCACGAGGTCGTCGTCGTCGAGCATCGCGACGTACCGGCCGAGGGCGCAGGCCGCCCCTTCGTTGAGCGGCCGGCACCGGCCGCCGCCGGCGACCTCGACGATGCGCACACGGCGCGAGAACGAGTCGTGGTACGACGAGACGAGGCGTTGCACCGAGGCCGCGGCGGCGGCGTCCGCGTCGTGGAGCAGGACGAGCACCTCGAAATCGTCGCAGGTCTGCGCGGCGAGGCAGAGCAGCGCCTCTTGCAGCGTTGCCTCCCGCCGCCCCTGCGTGCGCACGAGCACCGAGAGGAACGGCTCGGGTGCCGCTGGGCCGGCGTCTTGCAGACGCCTGGCGCGCGCCGTGGGCTCCGCGGGGTCAGGCGGGCTCGTTTCCCCGGCGCGGCGGTCGGTCCAGCCCGAGGCGACGTAGGCGCGCACGAGCCGATCGACGTGGGCTCCGGGCGCTGCCGACTCGCGGAGCCCGCGAAGCAGCGCGCCGAGCGGAGTCGTCCGCTCGAGCGGTGCGGCATCCTCGGGGAAGTGCTGGTCGGACTCGTCGCTCGTGAGGTCCTCGGCGCCGGACTCCTGCCACCCGTGCGCCGCCATCGTCACCCTCAGCGAGCGGTCCGAGAAGTGGCGGACGTAGTCGGAGGCGAGCGTGCCCGTCGGGGTGACGTCCCAGCGCCCGATGAGGAGCTTCGCAGCGACGTCGAGGTGCGTCACGTTGGGGGATGCAAGGAGCAGCGGCACGTTCCCGAGCCGGGCGCACAGCGTCTGCAGCCCTGCGAGGTAGTCGTCGAGGCGCTCGACGCGGTTGAGCGCGTCGCCGATGCACACGGCGGCAACCAGCCTCCCGCCGAGTGCGTCCGCGAGGCGGCCGCCGATCGCGCGCGGATCGGACGGGTCGCCCCCGAGCACTTCGGTGCCCCCCCGCAAGGATGTGCTCAGCTCGAGGTCTTCGCGCACGGCGAGGTGTGCGAGCCCGAGCCGCGCGGCGACGCCGGCGGAGCTGCCGCCGTCGAGCGCGAGATCCACGAGGACCCCATCGGCGGCCGGTGCACGCGTGAAGAGCCTCGCGAGAGCGGAGAGGACTCTGTCGGTCCCAAAGGCCGCTGGCGCCGGAGAGGTCACCGGCCGCTGGCCGCGGGCAAGCACGCTCGGGCGGCCACGGGAGCCATCGTAGGGGAGCGCCCCCGCTGCACGCTCATGGTCTGCGGATCCGACCCCCGAGCCGGCCGAGGGCGACGAGCGCGCTCTGGAGCAGCCCTCGCCGTCGCACCGAAGCTGCTCCCCGGCGCGCGAGCGCGCCGAGCTTCGCGGCCAGCGGCTCGGCCGCGGACGCGGACGCGGACGCGGGCGCGGGCGCGGGCGGCGACGAGTCGTCCGGCTCGCAACCGCCGTAGGGCTCGAGCGCGACCGGCTCGTACGGCTCGTCGAGCAGCACCGGTCGCCAGGTGGACTCGTACGAGGTGCGTCGCTCGACCGAACCGAGGATCTCGAGGTAGCGCCTTGCCTGGGTCCACGGGCCGAACCTGAGCAGTGCGTCGCGCCGAGCGCGCGCGCCGAGACGGTGACGGAGGGCGTCGTCGCCGAGAAGCGTCGCGACCGCGTCCGCCCACTCCTCGGCGCAGGCGGCGAGCATCCCGTTCACCCCGTGCTCGACGACCTCTTCGAACGCCTGCGTCGGCGACGCGATGGTGGGCGTGGCGCTGAGCGCGGCTTCGAGCCACTTGATCGCGCTCTTCGCGTCGTTGAACCGGCTGTTCGGCGCGAGCGGGGCCAAGTTCACGTCGAGCGCAGCCAGCAGGGCGGGCAGCGACGTCCACGGCTGGAACGGGACGATCCGAAGACGCTCCCCGAGACTGCGGGCTGGGTCGCCCGGCGTCAGCTTCCCGACGAGCCACAGCTCGGCGTCGGGGACCTTGGCGACTGCGCTCACGACGGCTTGCTCGATCATCGCCCAGTCGTGGTCGTGGGTGTCGGTGCCGCTCAGGTACCCCACCCGCAGGGCGCCAGGGGCTGCTCCCTTGCGGAGCGCTCGGTCGGCGAGCCTGCTCATCACGACACCCGCGCCGTTGGGGAACCGGAAGGACGGGAGGCCGGTGACCTCGAAAGCGTGGTCGCACAGGCGCTGGGTGCTTCCCACGAACGCATCGCACATCTCCATGGTCGTGCGGTACCGGTGCACCCCCTGCAACCACAGCGAACGCTCGTCTCCGGTGAGGATCTCGAGCGCGGGGATCTCGGGCTCGAGGGCAGGATCGAAGATGAGGTCGTCGACGTCGAAGACGACCGGGGTCCTCCGGCGGTGGAGATCGTCGACGAGCTCGCGGACCTGGTGCGTTGCAGGCACGCGATAGAGGACGACCACGTCCGCGCGTGCGGCGAGCTCGACGACGTCGGGATGGCGGTAGTGACGGACGTCCGCATGGACGCCGAGGAGACCGAGCGCCTCGGCAGGAAGGTGGGCCCGGTACCTGAGGGGCGCCCCGTCGATGCCGACTGCGAAGAGCACGCGCCGGACTCGTCCACTGTCTTCCCGCTGGTGGGCAACGGGGTGCGCAAGGCTCTCCGCGTACAGCTGCTCGAGGCGGTCGCAGTGCGCCGTGACCGGCGTGAGCTCGACGCCGCGTGCCGCGCGTGCGAGCTTGTGGAGCACGGTGCGGTCCCCGGCCAGCTCCGCCATCGCCGAGGCGAGCGCTTCGGGGTCGTCCTGGGGGACGACGAGGCCGTTCACCCGGTCGGTCACGACCTCCTCGGGCCCGAGGCAGGCAGTGGTCACCACCGGCACGCCCCTCGCGAGGGCCTCCCTGGTGAGGATCGAGTACGTCTCCTGCATGACCGAGGCCACGACCAGGGCGTCGGCGTCCGAGAGCACGTCGCCCAGCGCGCCGGGAGCGAACGCCGGGTGGGCGCGGACGTTGCGCGCCGCATCGCCGAGCTCGTCGCCGGCACTCGAGAGCGACACGTCGTCGACGCCGTAGAGGTCCGCCGACCACCCTGGCACCCCGGCGAGCAAACCGAGTGCCTTTCGGAGCACCGGCAGCCCCTTCATGGGATCTTGTCCTCCCGCGAAGACGAACCTGACGTCGCGCGCGGCGGCCGTCCGGCGTGCCGAGAGCGTCTCGAAGGCGTCGGCGCGGGCTGGCGAGGCGCCCTCCCCACCGGTCTCCGAGGGTGAGGGAGGAGCCTGGGGCGGCCGAGGTCCCTCCACAATGTCGACGGGGTTGTCGAGGACGACCAGCTGCTCGGGCGGGAGCCCGTTCGCCAAGAAGACCCTCGCTGCGATCGGCGAGACGGCGATCACCCGGGCCGCGCGCCGCAGGGCACGCGTCGTGAACGTCGTGCGCTCGTCGAGCCACGGCCGGTCGACCGAGCACGGGCACACACCTGCGACGACAACGGGGCAGCAGGGGTGGTAGTCGCGGTCGCAGAGGAACTGCCTGGCGCACCACCACCAGAAGTCGTGCGCGGTGACGACGAAGGGCGTTCCTCGGCGCGCCGCCTCGAGCAGCAGACCGGCACCCAAGCCCTGCATGGAGTGGAAGTGCACGACCTCCGGCTCGAACTCGCGCAGCACGGCGGCGAACTCCGCGGCTGCACCGGGGTTGTCGAAGTTGCGCCGGCTGGTCCAGTCGATGGCGTCGTCGACCGGGAACCACCGAACGGGGACCGGACCCTCTTCTCCATGGCCGAACGCCTCACCCGCTGCGCGTGTGGAGCCGAGCCACCCCGCGAAGACCTTCACGTCGTGGCCGCGGCGTGCGAGCTCGAGAGCGCTTCGGAAGGGGACGAGCGTGCCACCGCTCACGAAATTGGGAGGGAAGTGGGCCGAGACGACGAGGATCCTCACTTCGCCCACCCCCGGGCGGCGCGGCGTGCCGCCTGTACGAGGGCGTGCACCGAGGACCGGAGGTCGGGTGGGGAGCTGTGGACGTCGCCAGCCCCCGCGGCGCTGCTCGCGCAGTACGACGGGGCCGGCGCGAGTCGCGGACGGTCGGCTGCGCGCCACGGGTCTGCGCAGTACTCGAGAAGGGGCACGGCGACCCGGTCCCAGCGGAACCGCTGGGCGACCGCTCGGACCGCCTCGCGCGCCGGCGGCGAGGTGGCCATCGTGCGTATGGCTTGCGCGACCGCGTCGACGTCGCCCGGCGGCACCGCGACGCCGATGCCTTCGTCCTCGACGAGCTGGCTGAGGACGTCGCCCCTCGTCATCACCGTGGGCAAGCCTGCCCAGAGGTAGTCGAGCACCCGCGTGCGGAAGGAGAACCTGGCCTCGAGGTGCTCGAGGTTGGTGCTCACCCCCACGGTCGCCTCGAGGAGCGCCGCCCCGCGCTGCTCGTAGGGAACCCACGACGAGTTGAACGCGACGCTTGAGGGGGTCATCCCGAGCTCCTGGGCCACGCTGCGCAGCTCGCGCGCGACGGGCATCTCGGGGATCTCGGGATTCGGATGGCCCATGCCCATGAAGACGAGGAAGATGTCCGGAAGCTCTGCGCGCAGCCGGTGGACCGCTCTCAGCACGGTGACGGGGTCCAGCCAGTCGTAGACGCCGCCCCCCCACAGCACGACCGGCCAGGGGTTCTTCCCCGGCGGCAAGACGGCGCCGAGCCCTGGGCCTTCACGCGTGGGAGGGGTGGCGGGCACGCCGAAGGGGACGACGGCGAGCAGCCGCTCGAGGCCCTCGTCGCCTTGGTGGGTCCGGGCGTTGACTCGGCCCATTGCGGTCAACGATCCGAGCCAGAAGTCCCGCTGCCGCTCGCTCGCACACAGAAAGAAGTCGCCGCGCGCGAGATCCCGGTTGACGACCTGGACGAGCTGGCCGACGACCTCGTCGACGTGCTCGGCCGAGGATGCGCGCATGGCGAGGTTCTCCAGGTGGTAGGGGTCGTAGATGTCGATGACGACGGGCTTGTCGGTGGTGCGGGCGCACGGGTATCGCGTGACGACGCTCCCGGGCCCCACGAGCACCGTCATCCAGTCGCACAGCTCGGCGATAGTGCGCTCGTCTGCGAACCTCACGTCCATGCGAGGGTGACGCCGGCTGCACGCCACCGAGCTCGCGAGCGTCACGTCGTGCTCGCTCGAGAGGGACTCGGCGAGGTTCCACGCCCGGATCGCCGGGCCCGGCATCGTGTCGGTGAGAGGGTCGGTGGTGATGAACAGCAGTCGTTGGCGGGTCATCGCGGGCGGGGTCGAACCCTGGTGGGCAGGGCTACGATCATGGGTAGTCCTTAGCACCAGCACCACCCAGGCACCAACGACCCCAGGCACCCACGACCCCCGGTACCCACGACCCCAGGTACCCACGACCCCCGGTACCCACGACCCTGACACCATCACCGGCACTGAGCGAGACGTCGAGCGGTTGCCTCGTCGTGTGGGAAGGGCCTGAGGATCCCGGGCCCTCCTGGCCGCCCCGCCCCGGGGGCGGGAGCGCGGACGCGAGCGCGGACCTTGCCATCGGGCTCGTCCTCGCACGGGCGAGCGGAGATCGGCTCGCGACGCGCCGCAACCGTGCGATGGAAGGGACGCAGGAGACGTTTGTCTGCTTCGTCCCTCCGGGCTCCGAGGTGACGCCCGCCGACGTCACCGGCGGAGCGCGCCGCCTTTGCGCCGACCCCCAGCTGTCCGCCGTCGCCGTGGGCAGGAGCGAGCCGGGCTGCGACCAGGTGACCTTCTTCGGCTTGCCGTGGCGGGCCGAGCGCGGCCGGGCGAGCCGAGAGGTGCTCGCCGTCCGTGGCGCGGTGATGGTGTTCAGGCACGCGGCGTTGGAGGCGATCGGCGGGTATGCCGGTGATCTGGGTGACGCCGCGGCAGAGCTCGACGTCGGCTGGCGGCTGTGGCTGGCGGGCGGGAGCGTGGAGGACCTCCGGGCGCCCGTCGGGCGCCGGAGGCAGCCGGGAGAGACGGCGGACGCTGCGCAGGCGACGGCTCCGATCGGCCCGCGACGTGGCGACTTGGTCGACCCGGGCGATCTCGTGGACGCGCTCAAGGTCGCCTGGCGCTGTTTCGACGATGCGCGGGCTGCCGCGGCGATCGCGGGAGGGATGATCCTCGCGCCGCGCCTCGTGGGCGCGGGTGGCGCCGCGTCCGTGCTCGGGGTGCTGAGCGAGTCCATCGCAGCGTCCCTCGACGTCAGGACCGCTGTGCAGCGCACTCGCAAGCGAGCGGATGCTGAGCTCCTCCACCTGCTGGGCCGCCCGCTCGAGCTGCCGTGGCTCGAGCCTGCGATCGCGGCGCAGCTCGTGGACGAGCTGTCACTGGACGAGCTCTTCGGCCGGCGACGACGGGTGCTCGTCGTCACCGGAGACGTCGTCGGGGCCGGCATGGCCGGCCCGGCGATCCGGGCATGGCACATGGCCGAGTGCTTGGCCGACGAGCACGACGTGGTCCTGGCCACGACGACGGGGCGCGTGTCGGGCGACAGCGCGGGCTTCCGCCTCGAGGCGCCAGACGCCGCGCGGTTCGAGCAGCTCGTCGCATGGTGCGAGGTCGTCGTGGTGCAGGGGTACGTCCTGCTCCATGTCCCAGCGCTACGGCGCCCAGACAGGATCATGGTGGTCGACGGCTACGACATCTTGCACCTCGAGGCGCTGGAGCTCTCCAAGCGCGCGCTGGGCTCGAGGGAGGAGCACGTCAGTGCCTCTCTGCACGCGCTCAACGACCAGGCGGCTCACGGGGACTTCTTCATCTGCGCGAGCGAGAAGCAGCGAGACTACTGGATCGGCCACCTCTCCGCGCTGGGGCGCGTCAACGTCTCCACCTACGGTCGCGACCCCACCCTGCGCGCGCTCGTCGACGTCGTGCCCTTCGGGCTGCCCACGGGTGCGCCGACGCGGACCGGGCCCGGGCCGCGGACGACCGTCGCGGGGATCGGTCCGGACGATGACGTGCTGCTGTGGGCGGGTGGCATCTACGACTGGCTCGACCCGGTGATCCTCGTACGGGCGGTGGACCGGTTGCGCAGCCGGCGTCCCAGGGTGCGGCTCGTCTTCATGGGGATGCGACACCCGAATCCCGAGGTCCCCGTCATGTCGGCGGCGCTCGAGGCGCGCCAGGTCGCCCGTGCGCTCGGGATCGAGGGCATCCACGTCTTCTTCAACGACGGCTGGGTCCCCTACGACAGCCGCCAGAACTGGCTGCTCGACGCGGACATCGGCGTCAGCACGCACCTCGAGCACGCAGAGACGGCCTTCGCCTTCCGGACCCGTCTGCTCGACTACCTGTGGGCGGGACTTCCGGTCGTCGCGACGGCGGGTGACGCGTTCGCTGACCTGATCGTCGAAGAGGGGCTGGGGCGCGTCGTCGCCCCCGGGGACGTCGAGGGGCTCGAGCACGCCCTCCACGAGCTGCTGAGCGACCCGCAGGCGTTTGAGGAGTGCCGGGACAACATCGCGCGGGTGCGCCAGTCCTTCGAGTGGCCGACGACGTTGCAGCCGCTCCTCCGCTTCTGCCGGGAGCCCTCGCGCGCCGCGGACAGGCTCACAGCGCCGCTGCGCGAAGGTTCGGACGGAGCACTTGCCCGCCTCATGCGGCGGACGCGGACCGCGGCCGCGCTCTACGCACAAGGCGGCGGCCAGGCAGTGCGGGGGGCCGTCGGCCAGCGGCTGCGCCGCGCGAGGGCGACCGACCAGCGGCCTTGACGCTCCGGAGCGCAGGGGACCTACTCTGGCCCGGCAGCGTCGCCTGCGACCTTGGTGCTCGCGATGCTCGCGACGAGGCCGTCGAGAATGTCGGACTCCGAGACCACGCAGCGGGTGAACCCGAACCGGCGCATGACCTCTCGCAGGACCAACGCGCCGCCGACGATGACGTCCTCGCGGCCCGGGGCCATCCCGGGGCGTGCTTTGCGTGCTGCGACGGGCTCGGCAGCGAGCCTCGCCGTCCACTCCTCGACCGTCTCGACCGATAGCTCCGAGTGGTGCACCCGCCGCCACTCCTGCGCGGGCCATCGGTGCGCGAGCATCGACAGCGTCGTGACGGTCCCTGCCAGCCCGACCAGCGTCGCCCGCCGGTGGGCCGAGCGAAGCACGGACAAGGCCGCCGCCGCACCCTCGAGGGCCGCCCCGATGACGGCAGTCGCCCGCTCGAGCTCCGCAGGGAGCGGGGGGTCATGGTGCAGGTACCGCTCGGTCAGCCGGACGCACCCGAGGTCCAAGGAGACCACGCGCGGGTCGTCGCGTCCTTCGGCGCGCGCGGTCAGCTCCGTGGAGCCGCCTCCGATGTCCAGGACCACATAGGGTCCTGCGTGCGCGTCGAGGTCCGAGACGGCACCGGCGTACGCAAGCCGCCCCTCCTCGTCTCCCGAGAGCACCTCGATGGTCCTCCCGGCAGCCTCGGCGGCGGCGCCGAGGAAGTCCCGCCCGTTCGAGGCGTCTCGCACCGCGGACGTCGCGACGACCCGCGCGTCCGCGACGCCGAGCTGGTCCATCCGCGCGCGGTAGTCGCGCAGCACGTCGACCGTGCGCGCGATCGCGGCGGGGGACAGGGTGTGCGTCGCGTCGACGCCCTCGCCGAGCCGCGTGACCCGGAGCTCTCGGGCGAGCTCGCTCCCGTCGTCGCCGACGATCAGGAGCCGCGTCGAATTCGTCCCGCAGTCGACGGCGGCGGCGGCCGAGGCCGTGCGCGAGCCGCTCACTGGCGGGTGAAGCGGAACTTCACGAGCGCCCACAGCGCCTTGAACCCGTCGCGCCAGGTGATCTTCTTACCCTCGTCGGGCTCGCGCCCTGCGTAGCTGATCGGCACCTCGTAGATCCGGTAACCCCTGCGGAGGACCTTCGCGGTGATCTCGGGCTCGAAGTCGAACCGGTCCGAGGTGATCGTGATCCCCTCGAGGACCCGGCGGTCGAAGACCTTGTAGCAGGTCTCCATGTCCGAGAGCGTCGACGCGTACAGGACGTTGGTGACGAGCGAGAGGAACCGGTTCCCGATCCAGTGGAGCAACAGCATGTTCTTCCTCGCCCCGGTGAACCTGCTGCCGTAGACGACGTGGGCCTTTCGCTTGAGGATCGGCTCGAGGAGCGCAGGCCAGTCGTCGGGGTCGTACTCGAGATCGGCGTCTTGGATGATCACCAGGTCTCCCCTCGCCTGGCCCAAGCCCGTGCGGATCGCCGCGCCCTTTCCCAGGTTGCGCTCGTGACGGACCACCCTCACCGTCGAGTCGCTGATCGCGTTCAGGACCTGGTCGGTGCCGTCGGTCGACCCGTCGTCGACGACGACGACGTCTACGAGCACGGGCACCTCGGCCGTCCTCACCCGCCGGATGATCTCCGCGACGGTGCTCCGCTCGTTGTACACCGGCACGATCACCGTCATCGTCCGGTACTCCATT
The DNA here is from genome assembly GCA_027339205.1 of Acidimicrobiaceae bacterium. Classification (GTDB taxonomy): domain Bacteria; phylum Actinomycetota; class Acidimicrobiia; order Acidimicrobiales; family RAAP-2; genus JAJYVT01. The sequence goes on from DAHWOV010000041.1 coordinate 75,096, forward strand.
TCCCCAAGCTCGCGTGCTCGCATCAGCGTCCCCGGCGGCCGCCTGCCCGGCGGCGTGCTTCGCGCGACAGCTCGTCCACGGCGCGACGGTACCCGACGATCGGCCGAGCATCGGGTACCTGCGACGGCCCGGCGGGTGCTGCGGCGCTGATCGCTCGCGGCCCCAGGGGCGTGGCTTGCGGCGTCAGGTGGGGTCGCTCAGAGGCGCCCCGATCTGGCCCAACGCCACCTCGAGCCTCCTCACGAGGCCCTCGGGATCGCCGTACCAGTGGTCCGCAGCTGCCCGCCCAGCGGAGCCGAGCGCTTCGCGGACCGCCGGATCGAAGAGCGCGTCAGCGCAGGAGAGAAGCTCGGCCGTCGACGAGAACCGCAGCCCGCCACGTTCTGCGATGCCGTCGGCCGCCGAGCCCGCGGGCACGGCGACGGGCACGCCGTAGCGGAGCGACTCGATGCACTCGCGCGCGAAGACGCCGCCAGGAAGCAGGTCGACGAGACCGGTCGCCTGCGCCATGAGGATCCACAGGTCCATGCGGCTGTGGACGCCGAACGCCGCGATGCAAGAGCGCGACCGCCAGACCCGGGCGACCCCTCCTTCGACGACGACGACGTGCCGGCGGGGGAACCGCGCGAGCAGCCAGCTTGCGCTTGGCGACGGGCAGGTGTCGACGGGTGCACCCGGTCGATCTCCCAGGACCAGCAGGTAGTCCGAGATCGTCCGCAGGCCGTAGTGCCGCCGGGCGCTCGCCCCGGGATGGACCCGCGCGTAGAGCCCGGTACGGTGCACCGCCGGGCTCCGCGTTACGCCCCCGGCCCCGCCGCCGGCCCTCCCCTCTCCTCCACTCTGGGGCAGATCGACCGCGAGGATCGCTGCGGCACGCGGCCCCTCCGCCCTGTCCGTCTCGTCGATCCGCGCCGCCCGGCCGACGTGCAGCACCGGTGCGTCCGGGGCCACCGAGGCAGCGAGGGCCGCTGCGGCGTAATCTCCGGCTTCGACGAGCACCGCCCGGTAGCGCCCGGCCAGCACGGCCCGGTCGCGCCCGGCGGGCACGGCCGCTTCGACGAGCCACCCGTCTGCGGCGCCGGACCCGACGGCGGTGCCGGTCCCCCCGACGGGGACGCCGACGGGAGTGAGGTCGAACGCGCCGTCTGCGACCACAGGCCCGTCTCCGGGGACGAAGACGTCGACCGCCGAGAGGCGCGAGAGCGCGCCGGCGATGCTCCTCGTCGCCGCGGCGGCCTCTGTCCTTGGCGCGCGGGTCCACGATGCCGAGAAGACGGCGATTGCCAGGTCGCTCATCCGTCGGCGTCGCGGGGTCGACCCGGCTCCGTGTCGCGGCGCGACGGCTCTTGGGGCACGGGCAGGTCGAGCGCGCCGAGCGCAGCCTGCACGCGGACGAGGTCCTCGCTCAGCCGATCGACCACGTCCTGCACGAGCCGCTCGAGGTGCCCCATCCGAGTCGTGACGTCGTCGAGCCGTTCGGCGAGCGCAGCGATCGCGCGCACGAGGTCACCCATAAACTCGCGATCTGCCCCCGCGTCCGCTCTCGCGACCGCCGCGACGCGGGCCCTGACCTTCGCCCGCACGCCTCCGGCCCCCCCGCCGGCGCGCTCTGACCCAGCGGCTCCCCGCTCGGTGCGCGACGACTCGGCTTGCGCGCTCTGCACGAGCCGGGCGAACTTCACGTGCAGGGAGGAGATCTCTTCGGAGTCCCCGACCGGTGGGGGCAAGGGCGCAGGTTCGGCCGCGCTCGAGAGCATCCGGGGAGTTGCGGGGAACGGGGACCGGGCGCCCTCCCGGCCGTGACCCTCCTGCCCGGCCCCGCTCAGCCCTCCGGCCATCCGCTCACGCTCCTCGCCATCACGTCCGGCTGCTCCAGGGCGCTTGCGAGCACGGGTCCCGGCTCGTCGAGCGCGGCTGAGAAGTCTAGGTGCGAGAGCTTCGGGTTGTAGAAGGGGTCGCCCTGTGCGACCTCTGCGCCCCAGCGCGCCATGAACGCTGCCGCGGTCTCGTCGCTGCCCGACGTGCCGCGGCTCGGCGACTCGTGGTGGACGAGCTGCGCGCCCGCTTCGAAGACCACGCGCAGTCCGCGTCGCCGGGCGCGCAGGCAGTAGTCGACGTCGTTGAAGTCGAGCCCGAGCGCTTCGTCGAACCCGCCGAGCTGCTCGAAGACGTCCCGGCGCGTCGCCATGCACGCCCCGGTGACCGCCGAGACGTCGCGGGTCAGCACCGCCATGCCCAAGTAGCCCGGACGTCCAGGCTCGAGCCCTGAGAGCACGTGCCCGGTCGCCCCGGCGAGACCGAGCACGACGCCTGCATGCTGGAGCTGCCCGTTGGGGTACACGAGGCGCGGCCCGACCGCGCCGACCTCGTGCCGCACGGCCTGAGCGACGAGGAGCTCCATCCACCCGGGGGTGCCCCCTTCGACGTCGTCGTTCACGAAGAGGAGCACCTCGCCGTGCGACTCGGCGGCAGCCGCGTTGTTGAGCGCGGCCCAGTTGAAGGGACGGTCGTCGCGCCGGACGACGACACTCACATCCCGGTCGAGCCTGCAGGCGAGCAAGTCGAGAAGCGTGGCGGTCTCCGGCTCGGTCGAGCCGTTGTCGACGAGCACCATCTCGAGACGGAGCCGCGGTCGCTGCGGTGCTCTCTGCGTCGTCGAGGGCTTCGCTGCGGCCGTGCGCAGCGATGTCGCGCAGGCGCGTAGCAGCGTCGTGCTGTCCTTGAACGGAACGATGGCGCTCACGGTCACGGGCGGTGTCTCCGGGGGGCGGCGCCGCACGCTCCAGGTGCAACGGAGCGGGCCGGGGGCGACCGATGCAGGCTCGCCGCGCCGGGCCAGTGCGTCGACGACCGCGGCCGGTCCGGCTGATCGCGCCGCTGCGGCCCGGTGACAGAGCACCTCCGCGACGTGCGCGACGCGCTGGGTCCGCTCGGTCACCCGGAGGAGCAGGTCGTGCTCCCAATCACCCTGGGGCAGCGGGCGGATCCCTCCTGCGGCGATCACCGGCGCCACGCGCAGCGCCGTCGGCCGTCCGAGGTAGCACCAGGAGATCAGGAGCTCTGGCGACCAGTCCGGCTTGAGGATCGGCGAGGACAAGAGGCCGTGCGGCGAGATCCGGTCCTCGTCGGCGTACGCGACGTCGGCGTCGATGAGCGCGGCGCTGAGTTGCGCGACGGCATCCGGCGCGAGCACGTCGCCGGGCTCGAGGAAGCAGACGGTGGGGGAGCCGCTCTCCTCGAGCGCCGCCGCGTAGGCGCTGGAGCGGTCCGTGCCCTCCGGTTGGGTGTGCACGCTCACCCGCCCAGGAGGTGCAGCCCTGAGCGCGGCGGTGACGGCCTGTTCGGTGACGGCGTCGGAGGCACCGACGAGGGTGACCGAGAGCGACCAGGCCGCCTCCGTCTGCGAGCACACGGAGCTGAGCGTCCGCTGAAGGTCCGCGGGCTGGGCGCCGACCGCTCGGCGGGCGTCGTCAGCGCCGTCGACCACGACGAGCAGCGCCATCTCCGGGCCTGGCCTTTGGGGTGCTTCCGCCGTCAGCCGCCACGCCTCTCGCGCCGCCGCCCACCGGCGGTATCGCGCGAGATCGCCGGACGCGTCGGGCCGAAGCGGTCGGGGCGCCTGCGGGACGAACAGGACCCTCGCCTCCTCGGCTCGCACGCGCCAACAATTGCACGTCCCTTGCGCTGGCGCCCGTGCGTGCGGACCTGCCACGATGCATCGATGCCCATGGCCAGGCATGCGGGCCCCACCAGCTTCCCATCGTGCGCCTTGCGATCGGTCCCGGACGGCACGGCGCACGATCGAAAGACGCCCGTCCGGTCATGACGGCGCGCCCCGCAGCCGCTCCGCTCGAGCTCGCCGGACGCCGTGTCCTGCTGCGCACGCTCACCGAAGCGGACTACGAGGCGTGGCGGGAGGTGCGGAGCCGATGCCGCGACTGGCTCCTGCCCTGGGAGCCGCGCCCCAAGGGTGCCCCCCCTCCAGCAGAGGACCGCCAAAGCTTCGCGGCGCGATGCGCGCTGCGCGAGCGTGAGCGCCAGCTCGGGACCGGTTACGGCTTCGGCATCTTCGTCGGTCGACGTTTTGCGGGGGAGATCACCTTGTCGTCGATCCAGCGCGGCCCGTTCCAGACCGGCCACGTCGGGTACTGGATCGATCGCGACCTCGCCGGACGAGGCTACGTGCCCGAGGCGGTCGTGGTCGTCCTATCCTTCGCGTTCGACGCGATCGCGCTGCACCGTGTCGAGATCTCCATCATCCCGCGGAACTACGCGAGCCTGCGCGTGGTGGAGAAGCTCGGGCTGCGGTCCGAGGGCATCGCGCAGAAGTACCTGGAGATCGACGGGAACTGGGAGGACCACGCGAAATTCGCGATGACCTCGGAGGAGTGGAGCCAACGCCGAGACGAGCTGCTCGAGAGGTGGATCGACTGACCGCACAGGGCTCGCGCTGACGTGCGTGTGCGGGACCTCGCCGCTCGCCCGTACTCCCGCTCGCCCGTACCCCCGCTCGCTCGTGCCCCCGCTCGCTCGTGTGTCGCAATCTTCAGGTCAGTGCACCGCGCCGCCCGAGGGCACCCTGCAGGCACAGCCCCTCGGTAACCTCGGTCTGTGCTCGTCCTCCACGCAGCCTGGGACGACAGGGGAGCCGGTGCGCTCGTGCTGTGGGGGGAGCCGCTGCCGGCCTCCGCCGATGCCGTCGCCGGGGCGCTCGCGTCCCTTGTCGACGGGACCGCCGGGATGGCTGCGCAGAGCGCCGTGGTGGGCTCGGCGACGCTCCGGCTCCCCGCGTGGCGCGGCGTCCCGGTTCCTTCCCCCGAGCTCGTTGGCCTCGGCGGCGAGGAGGGGACACGGTCAGGGTGGAGCCGTGTCGTGCTCCGGCCCTTCGTGGTGCCGGTCCTCCGGCTGTCGGGGACCGATGCGGTGGACACCCTGGTGGCGCTGGGCGACGACGCAACCGGCCGCGTGGGCGTGTCCGCGAAGGTGCTGGCAAGAGTCGCCGAGCTTGCGCTCGAGGTTGTCGCCGGCGGGCGTTTCGCGCCAACTCTCGAGCGCTCGAGGGGCCATTTGGTCGCGCGCTGGGCTCCGCTGCGGACCGGAAGGGACATCGAGCGACTCGCGCTCCTGGCGGCCGCGCTGCCCGAGGCGGCACGCGCCCTCGAAGGCGTCGGCGACGCCCAGGTGGTGGTGGGACACGCGTTCGACGCGCTGGTCGACGCGCTCTGTCGGGATGGAACGGGGGGTGTGCAGCCGGTCGCCGGACGACGGGGTAAGGCGAGGGTCACCACCTCCGCTCCGAGCACCCTGATCGCTGCGGCCGAGGCGTGGCTCTCCGGCCTGAGGAGCCCCGACGGCCGTATCGACGCGGATCCGGCGATGCTCGGGGCCCTCGAGCGCATGGTCGAGCAGTGGCGTGCGCCGCTGCTCGCGCCCGCAGCCTCCTGGCGCTTGTGCTTCCGACTCCACGAGCCTGCACAGGGGGGCGAGAGGACCGGGAGGACGAACGGCTCGTGGTCCGGTAGCGGTGGCGCAGTTCGCGACGGCGACGGCGCAGGTCGCGACGGCGATGGCGCAGTTCGCGACGGCCACGCCCCCGAGGACCCGGCGGCCCCCGAGGACCCGGCGGCCCCCGGGACCCCGGCGGCTCTCGAGGACCCGGCGGCTCCCTGGCAGGTGGAGCTCCTCCTCCAAGCCGTGGACGAGCCGACGCTCCTTGTCGAGGCGGCCGACGTCTGGCGTGCCGGGGACTCGCTGGCGCGAGCGGCACGGACCGTGGAACGGCCCCAGGACGTGCTCCTGGCCGAGCTAGGACGTGCGGTGCACGCCTTTGGGGAGCTCCGCGCGGCGCTCGCCGAGCCGGCACCGACGCATCTCGGGCTCGACCTCGTCACGGCCTACCGGTTCCTCGTCGAGGTGGCGCCGTCGCTCGAGCTCGCCGGCTTCGGTGTGCTCCTTCCCTCCTGGTGGCGCCAGCGCACCCAGCGCCTCGGCCTTCGGGCCCGCGCCGCCGCGCCGGCGCGCGCGGGGGCCGCCGGCCTGAGCGCGCAGGGGCTCGCCGACTTCGACTGGGAGGCCGCGCTCGGCGACACGCCGCTGGAGCTCGCGGAGCTGCGCAGCCTCGCCGAGCTGAAGACGCCGCTCGTGCGCGTGCGCGGGCAGTGGACCGAGTTCCACCCCGGCGAGGCACGTCAGCTCGCAGAGTTCCTCTCGACAGGAGGTGGCCACAGGTCCGTCGGCCTCGCAGCCGTCCTCCGGGCCGCGGCCGGAGCACCCCTGCCCGGCGCAGGAGTGCCCGTCGTCGCCGTCGACGCTGAGGGTCCGGTCGGGGCCCTGCTGCGAGGCGAGCTCGCCGAGAGCCTCGAGATCATGTCGACGCCGGAGGGGTTCTGCGGCGAGCTTCGCCCGTACCAGCGGCGCGCCATCGCGTGGATCCGCCTGCTCGAACGCTCGGGGCTCGGGGCGTGCCTCGCGGACGACATGGGTCTCGGCAAGACCGCGACGGTGCTCGGCGTGCTGCAGTCGGAGCGGGCGGACGGTGTCGCTCGCGGCCCGACGCTCGTGGTCTGTCCGACGTCGGTGGTCGGCAACTGGTGCCGAGAGGTCGAGCGGTTCACGCCCGACCTGCGCGTCGTCGTCCACCATGGCGCACGTCGCTTTAGGGGGGAGGAAGTGCGGCGAGCGGCAGTGGACGCGGACGTGGTCGTGACCAGCTATCCGCTCTTAGAGCGCGACCACGCCGCGCTCGCGTCGGTCGCCTGGGGGCGCATCGTGCTCGACGAGGCTCAGCAGGTGAAGAACCCTGCCGCCAAGCAAACCCGGGCGGTGCGTGCGATCTCGGCGCCGAGGCGCCTCGCGCTCACGGGCACTCCCGTCGAGAACCATCTCGGGGAGCTCTGGTCGATCATGGAGGTGCTCAACCCCGGTCTTCTCGGTTCGGAGCGCTCCTTCAGGGAGCAATTCGCCGTCCCGATCGAGCGCTACGGCGAGAAGGAGGCGCTCGAGCGCCTCCGCACGATCACCCGCCCAGTGGTGCTGCGGCGCCTCAAGTCCGACCGCTCGATCGTCGGAGACCTTCCCGGCAAGATCGAGACGAAGGAGCGCTGCCCCCTCACCCGCGAGCAGGCGACGCTCTACCAGGCGGTCGTGGACGAGATGCTCGAGAAGATCGCCGGCTCGCAAGGCATCGAGCGCAAGGGCGTCGTCCTGGCCACCCTGCTCCGCTTGAAGCAGGTGTGCAACCACCCGGCGCAGTACGCGGCCGACGACTCCCCGCTCGCCGGGCGTTCCGGCAAGTTGGAGCGGACCGTGGAGGTGCTCGAGCAGGTGCTCGAGGCGGAGGAGCGAGCGCTCGTCTTCACGCAGTTCGCGCAGATGGGGGCGCTGCTCCAGCGCCACCTGATCCAGCGGCTCGGCCGCCGGGTGGGCTTCCTCCACGGCGGGGTGCCGCGCGAGCGCCGCGACGAGCTGGTCGCGGCGTTCCAGTCTCCCGACCGCGCGATGCCGGTGCTCGTCCTCTCGCTCAAGGCGGGGGGGACCGGGCTGAACCTCACCGCGGCGAGCCACGTCCTCCACTACGACCGCTGGTGGAACCCTGCGGTGGAAGACCAGGCGACCGACCGTGCCTATCGGATCGGCCAGCGCCGCGACGTCCGGGTCCGAAAGCTCGTCTGCGCGGGGACTGTCGAGGACCGGATCGATGAGGTGGTGGAGTCCAAACGTGCTCTTGGCGAGCAGGTGGTCGGCACCGGCGAAGGGTGGCTCACCGAGCTTGCGACCGACGAGCTCGTAGGCGTGCTGGCACTGTCCGCGCGAGACGTGCCATGAGCCGCAAGGCGCAGGCCCCGCACCCCCCGCGCTCTTCGGACGGCGCGCGAGACCGTGGCGACCTCGACGCGCTGCGGGCACAGCTCGTCGCCGCTGAGCGCGCGGCGAGAGGGCGCAAGGAGCGGCGGAAGACGAGGAACGGCGAGCGCGATCCCGAGAAGCGCGGTCTGGAGGAGGGCGATCCCGAGGAGGGCACCGCGCCGCTGCGGCGGGAAGAGCGAGAAGCCGTGCATGCGCCGCGCCCGGTGGTCGGGGGCCTGCCGGCAAGGACGCGGAAGGGTCCGATCGGCGCGACCTGGTGGTCCCGAAGGTTCCTCGGCTCGCTCGAGTCCGCGATGGCCCGGGACCGGATGGCGCGTGGGCGCGCCTACGCGCGGCGGGGGCAGGTCGTCGACCTCCGCGTCGCCCCCGGCCGCGTCGAGGCCACTGTGCAGGGCAGCCGCGAGGAGCCCTACGCCGTGCGGCTGCGGTTGCCGGTCGTCCCCGACGAGGACTGGGCCCGGATCCTCGCAGCGTTGTCTACCCGCGCCGGGTATGCCGCGCGGATGCTCGCCGGCGAGCTGCCCGACGAGGTGGAGCAGGTCTTCGAGTCCGAGGGTGCGTCGCTCTTGCCCGCGCCCCATGCGCGGCTCGTCGCCGAGTGCACCTGCCCGGACTGGGAGAACCCGTGCGCGCACGCTGCCGCGGTGTGCTACCTCCTCGCCGAGGAGCTCGACCGCGAGCCGTTCTCGCTCCTCGAGTGGCGCGGAAGGGGACGCGAGGAGGTGCTCGCCGAGTTGCGGGGGCTCCGGCACGAGGCCGCCGGCGCGCGGAGCGATCCGGACGAGAGCGCGCGGAGCGATCCGGACGAGGGCGCTCGGGCTCTCGACGGGCGCGAGTTGCTCGCGCGCTTTTGGACCGCGGGGCCGTCCTTCGACCACGTCCGCGTCCTGCCCGAGGTAGCGCCAGCGCCGGCGGCCGCGCTGCGGCTCACGGTCCGCGGCACCATCCGCGTCGGGGGGGGAGACCTTGCCGATGTCCTCGCGCCCGCCTACCGCCGGATCGCCGCCGCCGCGGCGGCGCGTGCCCGTCGGTGACTCAGGCCCGGGTGGTCAGACTCAGGCCCGGGTGGTCCGCACGACCGAGGGGGAGTGGCGGAAGAACTGCTCCACGTCGTGCTCGTACACGTACGCGGCAGGTCGCCGTCCGGCGGATCTGCGCAGGCGCTGGTGGCGTGCAAACGACTCGACGGCGCCCGCGCTCGAGTAGCGGTACTCGAAGCCGGCCGCGACGAGCCGCCCGATGTCCATCCCCCGCCCATAGCGCAGGAGCGACTCGAGCTCGGGCGGGAAGCCGAAGACGCCCAAGGCAACGAGCGGAGCGATTGCCCGTGAGGGGTGCACCGGCGGGAGCGGGAGAAGCCTGGTGCCGCAGATCGCCGCGACCTCGCTCCAGGGCAGCCGCCCGGGTCCCGCCACGTTGTAGATGCCGGCGAGGCGGCGCTGGGTGACGAGCTTGAGCGCACGCACGACGTCGTCCTCTTCGACGAACTGGACGAGGGGGTCGAACCCGAAGATGGAGGGGCACAGCGGTCGCGAGAGGTTCTTCGAGATCGCGGTGACGATGTCGGAGCCCAGCACGTTGGCGAACCGCAGGATCGTCACGATCGCCGACGGGTCGTCCTCGGCGAAGTCGCGCACGAGCCCCTCCGCCTCGACGAGGGAGCGCTCGACGTCCGTCCGGGGCGTGCGGACGCGAGGGGTCTCCTCGGTGAAGCTCGCGGGATCTCGCTCCGTCGAGCCGTAGACGAGGCCCGACGATTTCACCACGAGCTGGCGCACCGAGGAGTCGGGCGCGCCGACCGCGGCGAGGAGGTTCATCGTCCCGATGACGTTCACCTCGTGGATGGTCCGGGAGGATGCCTGCGTCGAGTCGACGACCAGATAGGTGTGCACCACCGTGTCGACCTGGGTGGCACGGACGATCCGGCTCAGGATCGAGTACGCCTGATCGGTTCGGACGAACTCCGCGCGCTCGAAGGTCACGGCCGGCGTGCGGGTCCCGAGCCCGAGGACGACGTCGACGTCGGCGTCGTTCTCGAGCGCCTGGATCACCCGTCCACCCCAGAACGTGTCGGCTCCCGTGACGAGCACGCGGCGTCCCATCGTCCATCCGCCTCCGGAGTCCGTCAGCCGAGCCAGACGCTGCGGCGCCGGCTCAGCATGTCGTAGAGCGCGGCCTGCATCGTCTGGCGGATCCGCTCTGCCTCCTCGATGACCCGGCCTTTGGGGTAACGCTCCTGGTCGGGCGGCGTGTCGTCGAAGGTCACCGGGTCGAGCACCCGTAGCCGGTACTTCGCCGGGAAGGGCACGAGCAGCCCGAGGGGGCCCATGACGAGCATGTTGGCCGTCACCGGCACGTAGGGGAGCCCCAGCGCGCGCGCGACGTGGGGGAGCTGCCAGAGGACGGGCATCGTCTCTTCCGAGCCCACGATGGCGATCGGGACGACAGGCACCCCCGCACGCATCGCGATCTCGACGAAGCCGCCCCGGCCGAAGCGCCGGAGCTGGTAGCGGTCCGAGTAGGGCTTCGACGGGCCCTTCACGCCTTCGGGGAAGACGAGGGCGAGCTGGTCTTGGTCGTGGAGCAGCCGGTACGCGTTGTCGGGGCGAGCCGGGACGCCTCCCGCCCGGCTCCACAGCGTCCCGACGACCGGTACCGTGCGGAAGAAGTAGTCGGCGAGCCCGTAGACGGGCCGGCCGAGCTCGGCCTCGATGCCGTGCATGACCACTGGGGCGTCGGTGGGGATCGCGCCCGCGTGGTTACCGACGAGCAGCGCGCCGCCCGACGCGGGCACCTTCTCGAGGCTCTCCCACTCGCAGCGGAACCAGCTCGAATAGACCGGCTGGAAGAGGCGCCGCGCGACCGCGCGCACCCGTTCGGACCGGCCCCACTCGTCGACGTCCGATCGCCTCGGGTCCTCGGGGAGAGCGCGGGGGCCCGGAGCGCGGGGCGCCGGAGCACGGGGCGCCGGAGCACTCGAACGTGGGCCTGCAGGCTCGGGGGCCCTGAGGGGGACGACCTCAGGGGCCGCGCGGGGCCGGGTGGCGGCGTCCCGGCGAGAGCTCACAACGCAAGCGTACCGACGCGCGGGGGGCGCGGGGCGAGCCCGCGGCGCCAAGGGCGCTCAGGGCTGGCCCGCGCCCACCAGTCCGTTGGTGTAGAGGGCGTCGTAGGACACGGTCGATCCCGTGTAGGGAGCCTGGATCACCGTCTGGCTCCCGTAGGGCCCCGACCCCACGTACATCACGACGTGGTCGACGGTGCCTGTGCCGTCGAGGTTGAAGTAGAAGAGAAGGTCGCCGGGCTGGAGGTCTGTGAGCGAGACGCGTGGGACGGTTGCGTACTGGGTCTGGGAGGTGCGCGGGATCGCGACGCCGGCCTGCGCCCACGACCACTGGGTCAGCCCCGAGCAGTCGAAGCCGACACCGGGGGACTCTCCTCCCCAGACGTAGGGCACCCCGAGCTGAGACTCGGCGGCCTGCACCGCCGCCCGGCCGGCGGCAGTCGATGTCCCGCTGAACCCGACCGACGGACCGCCCGCGGCGGCGGCCGCGTCGTTGGCGGCCTGCGCAGCGACCTGGGTTGTGCCCCCGAGCTCGTTGACGAGCTGCGCAGCCCGCGCCGCCGCGGCGGCCGCCGCTTGCGCAGCCGCCGCACGTCGTGCCGCCGCAGCCGCCGCAGCCGCCGCAGCCTCCTTCTTCGCCTTGGCCTCTGCGGCGGCTGCCACCTCCTGGCCGAGCGTGCCCTTCAGGGACTGGAGCGTCGACTGGGCCTGCTGGGCCGCCTGCTCGTTCTCCTGGTGGAGGGTCGCCAGGTGCGCCGCCGCGGCCTGCGCCTGCGCCTCCTGCGCCTGCTGCTGGGCCTTCGTGGCGTCGAGCGTCACCTGTGCCGCCTCGAGCGCGTGCTTGGCGGCGTCCAGGTTGCCGACGGCGGTGTCCGAGTACTGCTCGGAGATGACGACTGTGTTCGCGGAGGTGGAGAAGAGCGAGGTGATCTGCGTCCCCTGTGCACCGAGGACGTAGTCCTCGACCGCCGCCTTCGCAAGCACGCGCTTGTCGGTGACGATCGTCCTGCGGACCTGGGACAGCCGGCTGTCGGTCGCAGCGATCGCCGTACGGATGGCTTGCAGGTGTGTCATCTCCGCGTCGTACTCCTGGCCGAGGACCGCGGACTGCTCCTGCTCTTGGGCTATCTTCTGCTGGATCTGTGTGATCTGGGTCTGGGTCTGGTGGACCTTCGCCTGGGCCGCGCCTGTTGTGAACTGTGTGGCGCCGGCGGTCGCGGCGGCGAAGGTGCCGGCGAGCAGGCATGCGAGGGCACCCGCTGCAAGGCTCCGTGCGAGCGTGCGGCGAGGGGTCCGACATTTCACACCAGCCACACGGGCAACTCTAGCCTCAGCGCCCACAGGCGCCAAGGGACGATCGCGTTGCAGTTCTGCAGCGTGCCCGCCGCGTGCCGCGGGCACGGACGCGTCGCGAGCGGCGGGGCCGTCATTTGCTTGTAAGGCGAAAGAGGGAAGAATGTCCGCCGTGCGCGTGCCGGGTGCCCCCGCGTCGACGAGAGCCCTCGTCGCGGGGCCGCCCCCCGCAGTGGCGCTGAGCGAGCTTGCACGCGTGGTCCCCGGCGGGACGCTCGAGGGGGACGCGCTGGTGAGGGGGATCTCCTACGACAGCCGCAAGGTCGTCGACGGCTCGCTCTTCTTCGCCCTGAGGGGCACGCGGACCGACGGGCACGATCATGCTCGAGACGCGGTGGCGGCGGGCGCGATCGCGCTGGTCGTCGAGCAACCGTTCGCGCTGGACGTCGCGCAGCTCGTCGTCCCCTCGGTCCGCGCGGCGATCGGTCCGATGTCGGCGGCGTTCTACGGCCGACCTTCGTCGCAGCTCGCGGTCGTCGCGGTCACCGGCACCAACGGGAAGACCACCACCTGCAGCATCCTGCGCCACTGCCTGAGCGCGTCGGGCATCCCCGCAGGGCAGGTCGGGACCGTCGGCAGCCACTTTCTCGGCCGCACGCTTGGCACCAGCCTCACCACGCCGCAGGCGCCGGACCTCCAATGGATCCTGCACCAGATGGTGCGAGCGGGCGTACGCGCGGTCACGATGGAGGCGTCCTCCCACGGCCTCGACCAGCGGCGGATGGACGGCGTCGAGGTCGACGTGGGCGTCTTCACGAACCTGACCCGCGAGCACCTGGACTACCACGGCTCCATGGAGGCGTACCTTGAGGCAAAGGCGCGCCTGTTCGAACCGTCGCGTTGCCGCGCCGCGATCGTGTGCGTCGACGACCGGTGGGGTCGGGAGCTGGCTCGAGGGCTCGCGGTCCCCGTCACGACGTTCGGCCGGGACCCTGGTGCCGACGCGCGCTTCTCGGTGGAGGAGCGGGGCCTTGCGGGCATCGCGGTCGAGCTCGCCTCTCCTGACGGCACGGTCCGGCTCTCGAGCCCCCTCGTCGGGAGGGTCAACGGCGCCAACGTGGCGGCCGCGTACCTGGCGGCGCGCGCCCTCGGGGTGGCTCCCGAGCTGGCGGTGGCCGCGATCGCGGCGGCGCCTCCGCCCCCCGGACGCTTCGAGCTGGTCGACGCCGGTCAACCCTTCTTGGTGGTGGTCGACTACGCGCACACTCCCGACGCGCTCGCTGCGCTCATCGACACCGCTCGACGCATCTCGACGGGGCGCGTCTCGGTCGTGCTCGGCGCGCGCGGCGGACGCGACAAAGGGAAGCGCCCAGAGACGGGGAGGGTCGCCGCCGCAGCCGATCGCGTGTTCCTCACCACCGACAGCCCGGGAGAGGAGCCGATCGCCGAGATCATCCGCGCCCTCTACGGCGGCACGCTCCAGGCCGAGCATCGCGCCGACGTGGTCGTCGAGCCTGACCGACGGGCGGCGATCGAGCGTGCGGTCGAGGAGTCCGAGCCGGGCGACGTCGTGCTCGTCGTCGGCCGCGGGCATGAGCAGTTCCAGCACATCGGAAGTGAGACCGTCCAGCTCGACGACCGGGTGGCGGCGAGGGAGGCGGTGCTCGCGCGCGCTGGCGTGGAGGGCCCCGCGTGCCTCTGAGCGTCGTCGTCCCCGCGCACGACGCCGCGCCGACGGTCGCCGCAGCGGTGCGCTCCGCGCTGCGCCAGACGTGCCCGCCCGACGAGGTGGTGGTCGTCGATGACGGCTCGACCGACGCGACGCCCACAGTCGTCGCGAGCCTGGGCGGTCCCGTTCGCTTGGTCTCGCAGCCCCAGGGCGGCCCGTCTGCGGCGAGGAACGCGGGCGTCGCCGCCTCGTCGGGCAACTGGGTCGCCTTCCTCGACGCGGACGACGAGTGGCATCCCGAGAAGCTCGAGCACCAGCTCGGCGCGGCGGACGACGACGTGGTGCTGGTCGCCACCGACTGGGCGCGCGAGCTGGTGACCTCGCCGGTGCCCCGGCCGCTCCCGACCTCCGTGCTCACCACCTCGGAGATCCTGGTGCTCAACCGCTTCCAGACGTCGACGGTGCTGCTGTGTCGCGACGCGTTCTTCGGGGCAGGGGGCTTCGACCCTTCCCTGGACGGGGTCGAGGACTGGGACCTGTGGCTCCGCGTGTCCCGCCAGGGCCGGGTCGTGAAGCTCGACTGGCCGTTCGTGCGGTACACCGACGTCGCGACCGGCTACAGCAAGGCGCTCGAGCGGGTGTACCGAACGGGGCTGGCGATGCTCCGGCGAGAGCTGGGCGATCCGCCCGTTGGCGACGGGAGGGCGGTGATGGCCTGGCACCACCTGCGCTTCGCCCTCGCCTACCTCCTCGCCCATGACCGTCGAGCCGCGCGCGCCTGCCTCGCCGAGCTCGGCGAGGCGGGTCTCGCCGACGCGGTCCCCCAAGCGGCGGTCCGCCACCTCCTTCCTTTCCTGGCCGGACGCGCACGCCGGCGAGTCGAGCGCACCTTCAAGCCCGCCGCTCTGACGACCTCGCGCCGGTAGGGTTCGCGACCGTGGACGGCACGGTCGCTGTCGACGGGGGATGGGTGCGCGGCCACGAGGACGGCGGGCTCTGGGCGTTCCTCGGGGTGCCCTACGCGCGCGCCCCGCGCGGGCGGCTTCGCTGGCGACCGCCTCAGCGGCCCGAGCCGTGGTCGGGCGTGCGTGACGCCCGCGAACCCGGCCCGCTCGCCCCCCAGCCCCTGCCTGCTGCCTCCTTGCCGGGTGACCCCGTGGAGCAGAGCGAGGACTGCCTCCACCTGAGCGTCTGGACGCCAGGCCTCGACGCGTCGCGCCGGCCCGTGCTCGTGTGGGTGCACGGCGGCGGCTTCACGTCGGGGACCGCCGGCAGCGTCATCTACCGCCCTCGCCGCCTGTCAGCCGAGGGCGACGTCGTGGTCGTGAACGTCAACTACCGGCTCGGCGCGCTGGGGTTCCTCGCGCACCCAGCGCTTGGGTCGGGGACGGGCGTATCGGCCAACTGGGCGCTGCTCGACCAGATCGCCGCCCTCCGCTGGGTGCGCGACCACATCGCGTCGTTCGGCGGCGACCCGTCCAAGGTGACCGTGTTCGGCGAATCGGCGGGCGCCATGTGCATCTCGGCGCTCCTCGCCGCGCCCGATGCGCGCGGCCTCTTCGGCGGCGCGATCGTCCAGAGCGGGCCGCCGTACACGCTCAGCGCGCCGCGCGCGGCGGAGGTCGCGGCGTCCTTCGTCCGAGAGCTCGGCATGCCAGAGGTGTCCCGCGACGCGCTCGAGGCGGTGCCTCCACAAGAGCTCGTCGCCGCGCTCGGCGCCCTGTCCCGCCGCCCGCCGCGGGCCGGCGAACTTCCCCAACCGCTCCTCCCGGTCGTCGACGGTGCGACGCTGCCCGTGACACCGATCCGGGCGGTCAGCGGCGGTGCGGCCGCAAGCGTGGCCACGATCGTGGGAACGAACCGCGACGAGATGACGTTCTTCGCGCTGAGCGACCCTTCGACGCACGCGATGGACCGCGCGTCGCTGCATGAGCGCCTCGAGCGGTCCGCGCCATACGTCCCCTCGGACCGGGTCGTCGACCACTACCGCGGAGTGCTCTCCAAGCGCGGCGAGCCGGCGACACCGCGTGGGCTGTGGGTCGCGGCTGGGAGCGACATCGTCTTCCGCTGGCCGTCCCTTCGGCTCGCGGCAGCGCTGCGTGCGCACAGCCCCCGCACCTACGTCTACCTGTTCACCTGGGAATCGCCCGCGTTCGGCGGGACCCTCGGCGCGACGCACGCGCTCGAGATCCCTTTCGTCTTCGGCACCTACGCCGATCCCGGCATCTCCCCGTTCGTCGTCGGGGGAGGCGACGGAGCCGAGACCCGCGGCGGGGGCGGCGAGGGGAACGCCAGCGCCGGACCGGGCTCCCGCATCCGGGCGGATACCTTGTCCGCCGCCATGCGGGACTCCTGGGTCTCCTTCGCGCGGTCGCTCGACCCCTCCAATTCGGCGGTGGGCCGATGGCCGGCGTGGGACGGTGACGAGCGTGCCACGATGGTCTTCGGTCGCTCCGTCGGAGTGGAGCGGGCACCGCGAAACGACGAGCTCGCCGTGTGGGAGTCCGTCGCCCCCTTGCCGGGGGTTGCGGGCATGGCTTCTGGCCCGACGGGCGACTGATGCGATGTCGGCCGCCGAGGCCGGTCCGGAGCGGGGCCGCTCGGAGGGTTCGGAACCTTCTCGGCTCCTTCAGGTCTCGTTCGGACCTTCGAGGGCCAGTCGGTAGCCGCTTGGAGTTTCGAGGATGATGCGCCGATAGGTCCACCCCGGTGCCGGGTTGTTCTGCTCCAGCTCACAACGCAGGCCCGCATTGTGACACCGCTCCAATGCTGCGTCGACGTCTGAGACCATGATCTGCCAGGTCAGCACGCTCGGAGGGTCGTTTGCATCCGGTGATTGCTGGATTCCGAACTCCATGTCCCCGGTGCCAAACGCGATGAAGTCGGGGTACTCGTCTCCCTCATACGTGACCGGCAACCCGAGTCGCTCGTAGAAGGCGCGCTCTGCCTTCAGATCTCGAACGTTGAGCACCGGAGCGAGCCGCACGAAGAAGCTCGCGACGCCTGTCGATCCCCCGAGCGGGTCCCGGCAAGGCACCATGGATTCGCGCACTTCAGTCGACGACGCCACCGGTCCGCCCCTTTCTGCCCCAGCACCTTTCATCATCGAACTCGCCGGCGGAGTCATTGTACTCCGGGCCGCTTGTGTGATGCAAGTTGGGTGGTAGAGTGGCCGTCGGTGCTCGGGAAGACCTACGACGAACAGGTGTGCTCGATCGCTCGTGCCCTCGACGTGGTCGGGGAGCGCTGGAGCCTGCTCATCGTCCGAGACGCGCTCTTCGCGGGGGTCACCCGCTTCGGCGACTTTCAGCACAACCTCGGCGTGGCCACCAACGTCCTCGCCGCGCGCCTCGATGCCTTCGTGGCGGCTGGGATCATGGAGCGCCGTCGGTACTCCGCCCGCCCCGTGCAGTACGAGTACGTGCTCACCGAGCAGGGCCGTGATCTCGGACCGGCCTTGATCGCGCTGACTGCGTGGGGCGATCGCTGGGCGAGCCCCCAAGGTCCACCGATCCTGTACGAGCACTCAGGATGTGGGGGCGCGGTGCATCAGGAGATCGTGTGCGCAACCTGCGGAACGGTCGACGCCTCGGAGGTTGCCGTCCGGCCCGGGCCGGGGATGCCCGCCGAGTACCTCGCGAGCCGCCGTCCGCGCCGTGTGCGACGGGACGACGCTTCACCCCACGAGACGGGATGATCGGAATCGCAGCGGCAGTCGTCCTTCGTGCGAACGACGGGGTCGAGCTTGTGACGTCGGATCCGGGCGATCTGGAGCCGATGGTCGTTGCCACCGGACAACAGGGGCACCGCTGCGGACGCGGCGGTCGTCGAGCGCTGCGGAGTCAGCTGGTTCGACTCCGATCAGCTGTCAACGGTCCACGACGGCATGACCAGCCGAACTGGAACGAGAATTCCGAGTGTGAGTGAGTGG